>NZ_CP141608.1:0-690000 GCF_035581345.1 Pseudomonas sp. JQ170C | reverse complement strand
TCGAACAGGGTGCCGCCGACAAAGTAGCCATCCTCGTTACCGGCAACACGGTAGCCACGACCGTCCACCACCAGCTTCGCGCCAGCGGCAACGCCGTCGTCGATGTAGCCGACCACTTTGTCACGCGCAGCAGCGGTAACCAGCGGGCCCATGTCCAGGCCGCAGGAAGTGCCGGCACCGATTTTCAGCGCTTTGATCTGAGGTTCGATCTTGGCAATCATCGCGTCGGCAACCTGGTCACCCACGCACACAGCAACCGAGATGGCCATGCAGCGCTCGCCGCACGAACCATAGGCCGCGCCCATCAGTGCGCTCACGGCGTTGTCCAGGTCGGCGTCCGGCATCAGCACCGCGTGGTTCTTGGCGCCGCCCAGAGCCTGGACGCGCTTGCCGCGCTTGGTGCCTTCGCTATAGATGTATTCGGCAATCGGGGTCGAACCCACGAAGCTCAGCGCTTTCACCTCTGGCGCCTCGATCAGCGCGTCCACGGCTTCCTTGTCACCGTGAACCACGTTCAGCACGCCCTTGGGCAGGCCGGCTTCGTGCAACAGCTGGGCAATCAGCAAGGTGGAGCTCGGGTCACGCTCCGATGGCTTGAGGATGAAGCAGTTGCCGCAAGCGATGGCCAGTGGGTACATCCACAGCGGCACCATGGCCGGGAAGTTGAACGGGGTGATACCGGCAACCACGCCCAGCGGCTGGAAGTCGGACCACGCATCGATATTCGGGCCGACGTTGCGGCTGTACTCGCCCTTGAGCACTTCTGGAGCGGCACAGGCGAATTCGACGTTCTCGATACCGCGCTTGAGCTCACCGGCGGCGTCTTCAAGGGTCTTGCCGTGCTCTTCGCTGATCAGCTGGGAGATACGTGCTTCGTTCTGCTCCAGCAGTTGCTTGAAGCGGAACATCACCTGGGCACGCTTGGCCGGTGGTGTATTGCGCCAGGCCGGGAAGGCGGCCTTGGCCGAGTCGATGGCCTGTTGCACGGTTTGCTTGCTGGCCAGGGCAACCTTGTGGATAGCTTGCCCGGTGGACGGGTTGAAGACATCGGCGGTGCGCGCGTCGGCAGCTATCAGCTCGCCGTTGATCAGGTGTTGAACAGTGCTCATGCAGAACTCCAGTAAGAGGTTGTGCACGGACGCGAGAGCCCTCGCGTCCGCTTCTTATATATAGGTAGGAATCAAGCGACCTGGTTGATGGCTTCGCCGACCGCGTCGAACAGGCGGTCCAGTTCCTGCGGCTGGCTGTTGAACGTCGGGCCAAACTGCAGGGTGTCGCCACCAAAGCGCACGTAGAAACCCGCTTGCCACAGCTTCATGGCGATCTCGTACGGACGCACGATGGCGTCGCCGTCACGGGCGGCAATCTGGATCGCACCGGCCAGGCCGTAGTTACGAATGTCGATGATGTTCTTCGCACCCTTGACCCCGTGCAGCACTTTCTCGAAGTGCGGCGACAGTTCGGCGGCGGCCTGCACCAGGCTTTCCTTCTCCAGCAGGTCCAGCGCGGCGATACCGGCAGCGCACGCAACCGGGTGAGCCGAGTAGGTGTAGCCGTGCGGGAATTCCACGGCGTACTCAGGCGTCGGTTGGTTCATGAAGGTCTGGTAGATCTCGCTGCTGGCAATCACTGCCCCCATCGGGATGGCGCCGTTGGTAACCTGCTTGGCGATGCACATCAGGTCCGGGGTAACGCCGAACGCGTCGGCGCCGAACATCGAGCCCATGCGGCCGAAACCGGTGATCACTTCGTCAAAGATCAGCAGAATGTTGTGCTGGTCGCAAATTTCGCGCAGACGCTTCAGGTAACCCTTCGGTGGTGGCAGTACACCTGCCGAACCGGCCAACGGCTCAACGATCAGCGCAGCGATGTTCGAGGCATCGTGCAGCTCGATCAGCTTGAGCATTTCATCGGCCAGGGCGATACCGCCCTCCTCCGGCATGCCCTTGGTGAATGCATTGCTCGCCAGCAGGGTGTGCGGAATATGGTCGACGTCGAGCAGTTGGCCAAACAGTTTACGGTTGCCGTTGACGCCGCCCAGGCTGGTACCGGCAATGTTCACGCCGTGGTAACCACGGGCACGACCGATCAGCTTGGTCTTGGTGGCCTGACCCTTCAGGCGCCAGTAGGCGCGCACCATCTTCACTGCGGTGTCGGCGCACTCGGAACCGGAGTTGGTATAGAAGACGTGATTCAGGTTGCCCGGCGTCATGTCGGTGATCTTCTCGGCCAGCTGGAACGACAGCGGGTGACCGAACTGGAAGGCTGGCGAATAATCGAGCACGCCAAGCTGACGCGATACCGCTTCCTGGATCTGCTTGCGGGTGTGGCCAGCGCCGCAGGTCCACAGGCCAGACAGCGCGTCATAGATCTTGCGACCTTTGTCATCGGTCAGGTAGCTGCCTTCGGCGGCGACGATCAGCCGTGGATCGCGCTGAAAATTGCGGTTGGCGGTGTAGGGCATCCAGTGGGCGTCCAGCTTGAGCTGGCTGGCCAGACCGACAGGAGCGTTTTCAGGCAGATTCATCGGACAAGTCCTCGCGTGGCAAATGAGCAGCAACCGTTGTTGTTGTGCTTACGTTGTCACGGCGATAAAGTCTGAAAAACTCAACTTTTCTAATCTTCAGATAGGCGATCACTAAACTATGAGCCGTCGTCCCGATCCCCTGGCCCAAGTCAGCGACTTTGACATCCGCCTGTTGAAGATTTACCGCAGCGTGGTGGAGTGTGGCGGCTTCTCGGCGGCGGAAAACGTCCTGGGTATCGGCCGTTCGGCCATCAGCCAGCAGATGAGCGACCTGGAGCAACGCCTGGGCTTGCGCCTGTGCCAACGGGGGCGCGCCGGGTTCTCGCTCACCGAGGAAGGCCGCGAGGTGTACCACTCGGCCTTGCAGCTGCTGAGCGCCATCGAGAGCTTTCGCACCGAGGTCAACGGCCTGCACCAGCATCTGCGAGGCGAGTTGAACATCGGCCTGACCGACAACCTGGTGACCCTCCCGCACATGCGCATCACCCACGCCCTGGCCCAGCTCAAGGACCGTGGCCCGGATGTGCGCATCCAGATCCGCATGATCGCCCCCAGCCAGGTCGAGCAAGGCGTGCTCGACGGCAGCCTGCACGTTGGCGTGGTACCACAGACCAGCCCGCTGTCGGGGCTGGAATACCAACCGCTGTACAGCGAACGCTCGCTGCTTTATTGCGCTGTCGGCCACCCCTTGTTCTATGCCGACGACCGGCAGCTGAACGACGAACGCCTCAACACCCAGGACGCCATCGCCCCTACCTTCCGCTTGCCAGCCGATGTCCAGGCGCACTATCAACCCCTGAACTGCACCGCCAGCGCCTCGGACCGCGAGGGCATGGCCTTTTTGATCCTGACCGGGCGCTACATCGGTTACCTGCCCGATCACTACGCCAGTTTCTGGGTGCAACAGGGCAGATTGCGCGCCCTTAAGCCTGCGCAGCGCTTTTATGACTTGAGCCTGTGCTGGGTAACCCGCAAGGGCCGGCGCCCGCATCTGGTGCTGGAGAGTTTTCTCGAGGCCCTGGCGGCTACTCGCTGAGCATTAATGCTGGTAGGTTAGCCAGTCACAAGTGATACCCATTGCCTTGTCTGGAATCGTCCATGTCCCTCGAAGTCCCTGCGCATCGCCTCAACGCCCCGGGCAAGCCCGCCGGCCGCATTCGTCAGAAGAACGAACAAGCCATCATCCAGGCTGCCGAGGACGAATTCGCCCGGCACGGCTTCAAGGGCACCAGCATGAACACCATCGCCCTCAAGGCCGGCCTGCCCAAAGCCAACCTGCACTACTACTTCACCAACAAGCTTGGCTTGTATGTGGCGGTACTGAGCAACATCATCGAGCTATGGGACAGCACGTTCAACGCCTTGAGCGTCGAGGACGACCCGGCCCTGGCCTTGAGCAGCTACATCCGCACCAAGATGGAATTCTCCCGGCGCAATCCCCAGGCCTCGCGGATCTTCGCCATGGAGGTCATCAGCGGTGGCCAGTGCCTGAGCGACTACTTCAGCCAGGACTATCGCGACTGGTTCAAGGGCCGCGCCGCGGTTTTCCAGGCCTGGATCGACGCTGGCAAGATGGACCCGGTCGACCCTGTGCACCTGATCTTCCTGCTCTGGGGCAGCACCCAGCACTACGCCGACTTCGCCACCCAGATCTGCCAGGTCACCGGCCGCAGCCGCCTGACCAAGCAGGACATGGAAGATGCCAGCAACAATCTTATCCACATCATTCTCAAAGGCTGTGGCCTGAAACTTCCTGACTGAATCCGGTTTATGCCTTTTACCCTGCTCGACACCTGCGAGTTTCGCGAAGAGATTCGCAAGAGCCGCTTCATCACCCTGGCGGCACCGATCAACAGCCCCGCCGAAGCCATGGACTTCATTGAACGGCACAGCGACCTGGCGGCCACCCACAACTGCTGGGCCTGGAAGATTGGCGCGCAATACCGCAGCAGTGACGATGGCGAGCCTGGCGGCACCGCCGGACGGCCGATCCTGGCCGCTATCGAGGCCCAGGATTGCGATCAGGTCGTGGTGTTGGTGATTCGCTGGTACGGCGGTATTCAACTGGGTACCGGTGGGCTGGCCCGCGCCTATGGGGGCGGTGCCAACAAGTGCCTGCAGCAGGCCGAGAAGCGCCTGCTGGTCAGCCGTACCGAGGTCAGTTGCAGTTGCAGCTTCAGCGAGCTGGCCTTGCTCAAACTGCGAGTCGCCGACGCCGACGGCCTGGTACTGGAGGAGGATTTCACCGCCAATGGCGTCGACTTGCTCCTCGCCCTGGGCGAAGAACACATCGAACCGCTGCAACGGCAGCTGGCCGACTTGAGCCGGGGTCGCATTTTGCTGGAGCGGCGCTGATCAATTGCCCACATCTACTGTGGGCCCGGCTGTGGATAAGCTCTGGGCATTCGCTTGAACGCCTTTAAATCCGTGGCTTTCAGGCAAACGATCATATTTTGATCAAGATTTGATGACAGTGCTCGAACCGCCTGAAAATCAGTCAGTTATCCCCATTTATAGCCCTTGGAAAGTAACCTTCCGGTGTTTATATCCACACCCAACGCTTGCTCACAATAACTGTGGAGCAAGCTGTGGATAAGCCGTGCACCCCTGTGCCAGCGCCCCATCCGGCCACGGCTTGGCTAGACTGGTTATTCTTTGATCAATGAGTCACCCACTGAAAGGAGTTCCCCATGCCCTCGAACAAAACCGCCCTGATCATCGGCGCCTCACGCGGCCTCGGACTTGGACTGGTGCAACGCCTGCGCGAAGACGGGTGGGATGTCGTTGCGACGGTTCGTGATCCGGCAAAAGCGCCGGCGCTGGCGGCAGTGCCCGGGGTCGAGGTCAAGACGCTGGAAATGAACAGCACCGAACAACTCGACGCCCTGCAACAGCAACTCGCAGGCCGTACGTTCGACCTGCTGTTCGTCAACGCCGGGGTCAAGGGCCCAGATGATCAAAACCCGGAAAACGCACAGCTGGCCGATGTCGGCGACTTGTTCATGACCAACAGCGTGGCGCCGATTCGTGTTGCCCAGCGCTTTACTTCGCAGGTGAATCCAGCGGACGGCGTGATCGCCTTCATGAGTTCGGTGCTGGGCAGCATCACCATCCCCGATGCGCCGGAGATGGCCCTGTACAAGGCCAGCAAGGCGGCGCTCAACTCCATGATCAACAGCTTCGTTGTGCAACTGGGTGAGACCAATCTCACCGTGTTGGCCATGCACCCGGGCTGGGTGAAAACCGACATGGGCGGCGACGGCGCCGACATCGATGTGCCCACCAGCACCCGCGGCATGCTCGAACAGGTCAAGGCCCAGGCCGGCAACGGCGGCCTGGCGTTCATCAACTACAAGGGTGAAACGCTGATCTGGTAACGCCCTCACAGGCCGAGCACCGCCAGCATGATGAAAGTGGCGAACAGCACGAAGTGAGTCATCCCCTCGATGGCGTTGGTTTCGCCATCGTTGAGGTTGATGGCGCTGACAATCAGGGTGATGAAGATCATCACCGTCTGCACCGGCGTCATGGCCATCTGGAATGGCTGGCCGGTGTACAGCGCCATCGCCTCCATCAGCGGAACGGTCAATATCACCGTCGACAGCGACGCGCCCAGGGCGATATTGACCACCGACTGCATGCGGTTGGCCAACGCTGCACGCAACGCGGTGAGAATCTCCGGCGCGGCGGAAATCGCCGCCACCACAATCGCCATCAATACCGGTGGCGCACCGCTGCCCTCGAGCCCGTAGCCCAATGGATGCGACATGGTTTCGGCCAGCGCACCGATCACCACCACCCCGGTCACCAGGATGAAGATCGAGCGGAACTTGTTCACCGGCACCGGCAGGGGATTACGGCGTTTTTTCTGCGGATAGCTGTAGCTGAAAAAGTAGCTGTGAGGACCGACCTGCATGCGCAGGAACAAGGCATACAGCAGCAACATCGCGGCGATGGTGAAGGCCGAATACAGCTTCCAATCGGCGCGCGGAATGAACTCAGGCACCACCATCGACACCCCCATGGCGGTCATGATCATCACGCTATACGTACGCGCCGAATCATCGTTATAGGGTTGCTCACCGTGCTTGAGCCCGCCCATCAAGGCAGCCAGCCCGAGAATTCCGTTAATATCGAGCATCACCGCCGAATAGATGGTGTCACGCACCAGCGTCGGCGACGGCTGGTTGCTCATCATGATGGCCAGCACCAGCACCTCGACCATCACCGCAGACAGGGTCAGGATCATGGTGCCGTAGGGATCGCCGACCTTTTCCGCCAGTTGCTCGGCATGCTGGGCCACCCGCATCGACGCACAGATGATCGCCGCCACCAGCACCAGGCCCGACAGCAATGCCAGCGCGTGCCCATGGCCGAGCAATTGCGCCTGCAACGGCCAGGCCACGACCGCCAGCAACAATGCCAGCAACAGGGGTTTTTCCTGGTTGATCAGGGCAAGCATCGGCAGGCCGCATCCATTGGCTAGAGGCAAGGAGACTGTAGTCACTGTAGAAGGTTTCGGTGCTGGTCCGTCTGGTCAGCTTTGTGCGCCAGTACCGGGCAACCCTGTAGAATGGCGCCAACCGCACCTGATGAGACACAGACTTTATGTACGACTGGCTGAACGCGCTGCCCAAGGCAGAATTGCACCTGCACCTGGAAGGATCGCTGGAGCCCGAGTTGCTGTTTGCCCTGGCTGAACGCAACAAGATCGCCCTGCCCTGGAACGACGTCGAAGCCCTGCGCGCGGCGTATGCGTTCAACAATCTGCAGGAGTTTCTCGACCTGTATTACCAGGGCGCCGACGTGCTGCGCACCGAGCAGGACTTCTACGACCTGACCTGGGCCTACCTGCAACGCTGCAAGGCGCAGAACGTGATTCATACCGAGCCGTTCTTCGACCCGCAGACCCACACCGACCGCGGCATCCCCTTCGAGGTGGTGCTCAACGGCATCAACGGCGCGCTCAAGGATGGCCAGCAGCAACTGGGCATCAGCAGCGGCCTGATCCTGAGCTTCCTGCGTCACCTGAGCGAAGACGAAGCGCACAAGACCCTCGACCAGGCCCTGCCGTTTCGCGATGCCTTCATCGCCGTCGGCCTGGACAGCTCGGAGATGGGACACCCGCCGAGCAAATTCCAGCGCGTGTTCGACCGCGCCCGCAGCGAAGGCTTCCTGACCGTTGCCCATGCCGGTGAAGAAGGCCCGCCCGAGTACATCTGGGAAGCCATCGACCTGCTAAAGATCCAGCGCATCGACCACGGCGTACGCGCCATCGAAGATGAGCGCCTGATGCAGCGCATCATCGACGAGCAAATTCCATTGACCGTGTGCCCGTTGTCCAACACCAAGCTCTGCGTGTTCGACCACATGAGCCAGCACAACATCCTCGACATGCTCGAGCGCGGCGTGAAGGTGACGGTGAACTCCGATGACCCGGCGTACTTCGGTGGCTACGTCACCGAGAACTTCCATGCCCTGCATACCCATCTGGGCATGACCCAGGACCAGGCCCGACGCCTGGCCCAGAACAGCCTCGATGCGCGGCTGATCAAACCATAAACACCTGTAGGAGCGGGCTTGCCCCGCGATAGCGATCCAACCGTTACATCGCATCGCGCGGGGCAAGCCCGCTCCTACAGGTTCAGCCGGCGGTCTTGAGCACCCTCGGTTCAGCGATCCGGTTGATCTGGTGCAAGCCGATCGCAGTAATGTGCAGCATGCGCGAAGTCTCGCTCTCGCGAATCCAGCTCGATTGCATGAACAGCTTCAACAAGCTGCTGCCCAGCGCACCACCCAGGTGCGGACGGTGATCGTTCCATTCGCTACAACAACGGCAACTGCTGAAGCTTCGGCGTTGATGCTGGGCCAGCGCCTCGATGAAGATGCCGTAGCGGGCAAACTGGGCCCGTCCCTCCAGCGTCACTTCGATCTGCTGTTCCAGTCCCTCCAGCCACCCGGCCTCGAACAACCGCAAATACAGGTCCGCCGCCAGCTCTCCCCCCAAGTGATCGCCGCATAGCCGTGCCCTGCGCATGGACAGCGGTATGCCGGCCACGCCCTGCTCCAGGCTGGCCTCGCGTGAAGTGACTTGAACACTGGCCAGGGCCTCCACCGCAGCGCCGACTTCCGGGCCGGCCAGCCTGAAGTAACGCTTGCGCCCCCGGGGTTCCAGCTTGAGCAGGCCACTGGCTGACAGCCGGGCCAGGTGAGCGCACGCCGAAGAAGGGGTCAGTCCGGCCAGGTTCGCCAGTTCATCGGACGGCCGCGCCATGCCGTCGATCAAGGCCCAGAGCATTGCGCTGCGTTTAGGGTCGGCGAGCAGGCTGGCGATCTGGCTGATACTTGTTACAGGTTTCATTTCTCAACTCCCTGAGAGATCACGACGGATGTCGATTGAATAACCATGCCAGCAGCACTTACTGCGAGGTACCCAATGCCAGAAAAGCAGGAAGTTGAAGTGATAGACCCCGGCTGCGTGCCTCAGACAGTATTCGAGTGAGAAGCGTTACTTACCGACCTTTGGCATGGAAGTGTCTCTCGCTGGAAATGACTGGTGCAGCGATTATAAGCCGCTTTACGTGCACGATTGCCGAGCCAGGCGGCGCCGAATGCGTCAGGCAACGCCTGCTCTTGCAAACCTCGGACACTCTGATCTTCGAGGCTACAAAATGTTTAATTTGAAAAAACTGTGTCGAGCCGCGCGGGCTATATCTGTTCTTCGCGCATTCAATAATCGACATCAAAAAACAAGCGATAAAACCTACAACGAACTTAACTACAAGCCACACACTAAATAGCAAGTTCCGTAGCCTCAATCACTGTGCCCGCGCACGCAGGTCAAGCAGGGCCTGGCAGCGCACCCGAAGCATGCCAAGCAGTAACTGAACCGGTTTACCCAACTGAGCCCGGTGCGTGCACATCAGGTTGAAGGGCGCCGGCTCACCCGGCAAATGCCCCAGCAAAAGTTTCAACCGCCCCTCCTGGATATCCATCGCCACATCCAGCCACGACTTGTAAGCGATGCCCTGGCCGGCCAGGGCCCAACGGCGAACCACGTCTGCATCGTCGCAAAAGCGGTCGCCGCGAACGGTCAGGCCCACTTCGTTCGAGCCCTGACCAAAGCACCAATGGTCATGCACCCGGGAACCCAGTTGATAGAGCAGGCAATTGTGCTGCGCCAGGTGCGCCACCTCCCTTGGTTCGCCATGACGCGCCAGGTACGCCGGTGACGCGCAAAGAACGCGGCGGTTGTCAGGGCAGACCGGCAGTGCCACCAGGCTGGAGTCCTCCGGCGCGCCATAGCGCAGGGCAACATCGGCGGCCTGGCGAAACAGGTCGGCATTGCGATCCCCCAACAGCAGGCGGACCGACAGCTTCGGGTGCTCACGCTGCAATTCGTCGAGCCAGGGCAACAGCACATTGCGACCGAAATCCGACGGCGCAGACAACTGCAGCACCCCGCTCACCTGGTCCTGGCCCTGGGCAAGCAGGCGCTGCCCCTCCTCCAGGCTTGCCAGGGCGGTACGTGCGTGCCCCAGAAAGCCTTCACCCTCGGCCGTCAGGCGCAGGTTGCGGGTGGAGCGCGCCAGCAGGCGTGCGCCCAATTGCCCCTCCAGGCGCTTGAGCGCTGCACTGGCCACCGCAGGAGAGAGGTCGAGCAAGCGTGCCGCAGCCGACAAACTGCCCAGCTCCGCAGCACGGACAAACAACAGCAGGTCATCGAGTCGCACCGCAGGCCCTCCATTAACAAAAAAATATTGAAAGTATCTGTGGTTTTATCGGCTTTTAACCAGGAGTGAAAGCACCAATCATGGCGTCCATCCATTCCCCCTGAGGACGACAGTCATGAAAGCCATTGCCTACTACCACTCCCTGCCCATCACCGACCCGGCCGCCCTGCAAGACATCGAGCTGCCTGCCCCCGAGCCAGGTGCGCGGGACCTGTTGGTAGAGGTCCGCGCCATCTCGGTGAACCCGGTGGATACCAAGGTGCGCCAGAACGTGCAGCCGGACGCGGGTACCGCCAAGGTGCTGGGCTGGGATGTGGCCGGTGTGGTCAAGGCGGTGGGCAGTGATGTCACCCTGTTCCAGCCAGGTGACAAGGTGTTCTACGCCGGTTCCATTGCCCGTGCCGGGGGCAACAGCGAACTGCATGTCGTCGATGAGCGCATCGTCGGCCATATGCCCAAGAGCCTGGGTTTTGCCGAAGCCGCCGCGCTGCCGCTGACCGCAATCACCGCCTGGGAGTTGCTGTTTGAACGCCTGCAAGTTGCTGAAGGCCGAGACGACCTGGGCCAGCGCCTGTTGATCGTCGGCGCCGCCGGTGGCGTGGGTTCGATCCTGACTCAACTGGCCAGCCAACTGACCGGCCTGACCGTCATCGGCACGGCCTCCCGTCCACAGACCCAGGACTGGGTCCGCCAACTGGGTGCTGACCTGGTCGTCGACCACAGCCAGCCGCTGGCCGAGGCGCTCAAAGCGCAAGGCATCGATCAGGTCACCCACGTGGCCAGCCTGACCCAGACCGACCAGCACCTCGCGCAGCTGGTCGAGGCGCTGGCCCCTCAGGGCAAGCTGGCCCTGATCGACGACCCCAAGCAATTGGACGTCGGCCTGCTCAAGCGCAAGAGCCTGTCGCTGCACTGGGAGTTCATGTACACCCGCTCGCTGTTTGAAACCGCCGACATGATCGAGCAGCACAAGCTGCTCAATCGGGTCGCCGAGCTGATCGACGCCGGGACCCTCAAGACCACCCTGGGCGAGCACTTCGGCACCATCAACGCGGCCAACCTGCGCCGCGCCCATGCCCTCCTGGAAAGCGGTGCGGCCAAGGGAAAAATCGTGCTTGAAGGCTTTTGAAACAAAACGCCCACCCCGTTTTCGGGGTGGGCGTGACCGTCAGTCCGACAAGTGACTCAGGCCATTTCCCTGTTGACAGGCAGCGCTACAATTCTTCAGCCAACGCCAACCGCAGGTATGCAGCGATGATTATTCAAGTCAGTGCATCAGGCCAAAAACCAGGCTGCCCGTGGCAGGTTCGACTGGACCAGCATGTGGTGAGCTTCCGTAGCGAGGCTGAAGCCCGCGCCTTCGTCAACACCCTGCAAACCCGCCTGCAGGCGCCGCACCCACTCAAACGGGCCGGCTGAGCTGCAAGCGACGCGTGCCCATGGCCACCGCCGTCGCTGCCAGGCCACAGAGGCTGATGACCAGTGCCATCGGCACCGCGCTGCCGTCGTGCAGCACGCCCACCAACGCCGCCGCTCCGGCGGCAATGCTGAACTGTATGCAGCCGAGCAGCGCCGAGGCGCTCCCGGCTCGCGCGCCTTGACCACTCATGGCGCAGGCCGAGGCATTGGGAATGATGCAACCCAGGCTCGCCACACAGATGAACAGTGGAATCAGCAATGGCCACAGCATGGCCGGATGCAGCGCACTGACCGCCAGTAGCGTCAGCCCCGCCCCCAGGTAGACCCAGACCGTGCGCGCCAGCAGGAACGCCGGCCCGCGCTTGGCCAGCAGCCGCGCATTGACCTGCGCCACCAGGATGAACCCCGCCGCATTGCTGCCGAACAGCCAGCCGTAATGCTCGGCCGGCACGCCATACAGCTTGATGAAGACAAAGGGTGAACCGGCGATATAGGCAAACATCCCGGCAATGGCGATGCCTCCGGTCAAGGCATGCCCGAGGAACACCCGATCCTTGAGCAGGCGCCCGTACTGGTGCAGGGCACCGGACAGTGGCTGGCGTGGCTGGTTGGCCGGCAGGCTTTCCGGCAGGCCCAGGGCAACCGCCAGGGTGCACAGCGCACTGAACACGGTCAGGGCCAGGAAGATCGACTGCCAGCCGTACAGATTGACCATCACCCCGCCCAGCATCGGCGCCAGGATAGGGGCCAGCCCCATCACCAGCATCAACTGGGAAAACACTTTGGCCGAGGCCACCGCATCGCATTTGTCGCTGACGATCGCCCGCGACAGCACCATGCCGGCGCAGCCGCCAAGGGCCTGGACAAACCGTGCCACGATCAGCGCATCAAGGGTGGGGGCAAAGGCACAGGCCACCGACGCCAGGGTAAACAGCATCACCCCGACCAACAGCGGCACCCTGCGACCGAAACGGTCCGCCACCGGCCCATACGCCAGCTGGCCGATCGACAGGCCCAGAAAGTAGGCCGCCAAGGTGGTCTGGATGTGTTTTTCGTCGGTGCCGAACGCCAGCGCCATGGCCGGGAAGCCGGGCAAGTAGAAGTCGATTGCCAGGGGCCCGAACGCACTGAGGGCGCCCAGAATCAGGATGGTTCGCAGGTTCATGGGAAATCCATAGCAGGCTAAGCAAGTCCGCTAGTCTAACCGCCCTGCCGGGGTTGCGCTGCGAAGAGTTGGCCCGCGCACGAAACTTCATTCCTGCCACGGGCCATCGGGGTCAGACCGCTTCGGCCTGATAGCCCCCTTCGCGAATCAGCTCAAGAATCTGCGGGGCTTGCAGCGAGCTCTGTACCTTCACCTGCTTCTGGGCCAGATCGACTTCGACAATGGCGTCTTGATCCTGCGCCTGTACCGCGCGGGTCACGGCCTTTACGCAATGGCCGCAGGTCATTCCTTGAACGTTGAACACTTGCATGGTGATTGCCTCCTGTGGGTTTGAGCACAGCTTCAAGCTTGCCATCGGGACAAGGTCAAGACTTTCCTCACGCTGCCGGGCTGGAAATCATTCACCGTGTCGGCCAAGCTGCGAGCCTGACGATTGACGATGCAGGAGTTTCATTTCATGCGCAGGGCAGCTTTCGGCCTTTTTGGCTTGTTGGGTATGGTCGGTCTGCTTCCCCAGGCCGGCGCCGCAGGGCCGAGCGACTACAGCATTCTGATCATCTCTCGCGAGCGCCTGGAAGTGGCGACGTCGTGCGAGATCGGCGTGTACATCAACGATCAGTTGGCGGGCCGGCTGTTCCAGGAACAATCCACCTCCTTCAACCTGCCAGCGGGCGAGCTCGATGTACGCCTGCGCTATTTGCCCGGGCAAGTGCCGGGCTGCCAGCCGGGGATCGAGAACCAGCGCAGCACCCGTTTGAAGCTTGCGGCCGGCCAGATCAACAAATACCGCATTGCAGTCGATCAGAATGGCCTCACATTGATCAGAGCCGGCCTGGGCTATTGACCTTCCCTGCATGGCAAGGTTGATGCTGGTGGCCTGTCCAAGGAGGAGTGCCCATGTCTGCATCTACCACTTTCGATCTGCCGATTGCCGGGATGACCTGCGCCAGCTGTGCTGGCCGAGTCGAACGCGCCCTGCGCAAGGTCAGCGGCGCCGAGCAGGTCAGCGTCAACCTGGCCACCGAACAAGCCCGCATCCAGGCCCCGGCCGATAGTCTTCCCGCCTTGGTCGAGGCGGTCGAGCAAGCCGGCTACCACGTGCCCAGCCAATCTCTGGAACTGCAGATCGGCGACATGACCTGCGCATCGTGCGCAGGTCGGGTCGAGCGCGCCCTGGCCAAAGTGCCCGGCGTGCAATCGGTCAGCGTCAACCTGGCCAATGAGCGCGCCCATGTGCAACTGCTCGGCCAGGTCGACAGCAGCGTGCTGATCGACGCCGTCACCCGCGCCGGTTACAGCGCCAGCCTGCCACAAAGCACCCAGGTCAATCAGGACGATGCCGAACGCCGCCTGCGCAAAGAGCGCTGGTCGGTGGCACTGGCGGTACTGCTGGCCTTGC
This sequence comes from Pseudomonas sp. JQ170C, assembly GCF_035581345.1. NCBI lineage: Bacteria > Pseudomonadati > Pseudomonadota > Gammaproteobacteria > Pseudomonadales > Pseudomonadaceae > Pseudomonas > Pseudomonas sp. JQ170C. The sequence goes on along the minus strand of NZ_CP141608.1, from coordinate 675,757 downwards.
CATTGGTACTGCCGATGGTGCTACAGCCCTTCGGTATTCACTGGATGCTCCCGGCCTGGGCCCAGTTCGTGCTGGCCACACCGGTGCAGTTCATCCTCGGTGCACGCTTTTATGTGGCGGCCTGGAAAGCCGTGCGTGCCGGTGCCGGCAACATGGACCTGCTGGTGGCCATCGGCACCAGCGCCGGCTACGGCCTGAGCCTCTATGAATGGGCCCAGGCGGGGCCCGGCGTTACACCGCACCTGTACTTTGAAGCGTCTGCCGTGGTGATCGCCCTGGTGCTGCTGGGCAAATACCTCGAAAGCCGCGCCAAGCGCCAGACCGCCAGCGCCATCCGCGCCCTCGAAGCCCTGCGCCCTGAACGCGCCCTGCTGCTGGTCGATGGCCAGGAGCGCGACGTGGCCATCAGCGAACTGCGCCTGCACGACCTGGTGGTGGTCAAGCCCGGTGAACGCTTCCCGGTCGACGGCGAAGTCATGGAAGGCCAGAGCCATGCCGACGAGGCCTTGATCAGCGGCGAAAGCCTGCCGGTGCCAAAGCAGCCGGGCGACAAGGTCACTGGCGGCGCCATCAACGGCGAAGGCCGCCTGCTGGTACGCACCCTGGCACTGGGGACTGAAACCGTGCTGGCACGCATCATCCGCCTGGTCGAAGACGCCCAGGCCGCCAAGGCGCCGATCCAGAAGCTGGTGGACCGGGTCAGCCAGGTGTTCGTCCCCGCGGTGCTGGTCATCGCGCTGATCACCCTGGTGGGCTGGTGGTGGGCCGGCGCCCCGATCGAAACCGCCCTGATCAACGCGGTCGCCGTACTGGTCATCGCCTGCCCTTGCGCACTCGGCCTGGCCACGCCGACGGCGATCATGGCCGGTACCGGCGTCGCCGCCCGGCACGGCATCCTGATCAAGGACGCCGAAGCCCTGGAACGTGCCCACGCCGTCAACCGCGTGGTGTTCGACAAAACCGGCACCCTGACCTCCGGCAGCCCGCGCATTGTCCACAGCAAGGCCGCGGTCGGCGAACAGGCGCAGCTGCTGCAGCAGGCCGGTGCCCTGCAGCGCGGCAGCGAGCACCCGCTGGCAAAGGCGGTGCTGGATGCCTGTGAAGAACAGGGCCTGCCTGTCGCCGATATCAGCAACAGCCAATCGCTTACCGGTCGCGGCATCGCCGGCACCCTGGACGGTCGCGACCTGGCCCTGGGCAACCGCCGCATGCTCGACGAGAGCGGCCTGCAACCGGGCGGGCTGGCAGCCGATGCCAATGCCTGGGAAGCCGAAGGCCGGACCTTGTCCTGGCTGATCGAGCGCAGCCCGCAACCGCGTGTGCTGGGTCTGTTCGCCTTCGGCGACAGCCTCAAGCCGGGCGCCGGCCAGGCCGTGCGCCAGCTGGCCGAGCGGGGCATCAGCAGTCACCTGCTGACCGGCGACAACCGCGGCAGCGCCAAGGTAGTGGCCCAGGCCCTGGGTATTACCGACGTGCATGCCGAGGTGTTGCCCGGTGACAAATCGGCGAAAGTCGCCGAGCTCAAGCAATCGGGTGTGGTCGCGATGGTTGGCGACGGTATCAACGACGCCCCGGCCCTGGCCGCCGCCGACATCGGTATCGCCATGGGCGGAGGTACCGACGTGGCCATGCAGGCTGCCGGCATCACCCTGATGCGCGGTGATCCCCGCCTGGTGCCGGCCGCCCTCGAGATCAGCCGCAAGACTTATGCGAAGATCCGCCAGAACCTGTTCTGGGCGTTCATCTACAACCTGATCGGCATTCCTCTGGCCGCCTTCGGCCTGCTCAGCCCGGTACTGGCTGGGGCGGCGATGGCCCTGTCGAGTGTCAGCGTGGTCAGCAACGCCCTGCTGCTCAAGACCTGGAAACCCGAAACTCCGCCACAGGACGACGCCCCATGAACATCGGACAAGCCGCTCGCCGTTCCGGGTTGAGTGCCAAGATGATCCGCTACTACGAGTCCATCGGCCTGCTCAAGCCGGCCCTGCGCAGCGACAGCGGCTATCGCCTGTACTCCCAGGACGATCTGCACAGCCTGGCGTTCATCAAGCGCTCGCGTGATTTGGGTTTTTCTCTGGAAGAGGTCGCCAAGCTGCTGACCCTGTGGCAAGACCGCCAGCGCGCCAGTGCCGACGTCAAGGCCCTGGCCAGCCAGCACATTGACGACCTGAACCGGCGTATCGAAGAGTTGGTGAGCCTGCGCGACACCTTGAGCGAACTGGTCGCCCACTGCCAGGGCGACGACCGCCCGGACTGCCCGATCCTCAAGGACCTGGCAGCCGGCAGCAGTTGCTGTCACTGACGCATTACTGCAGCCAGGGCGGCGCGGGTTCTTCGTCCTTGCTCGGACCCCGTTCGGCGTCGTCCCTGGCGGCACGCCGGCGGGCTTCGTCCAGACGGGCGGCATCAATCTCGCGCATGACCCCGTCGACATCGGCGGTGTGCTCATCGTCCTGGTACTGGCCGCTGAGCTCAGTTTCCGGCAGCAGATCACCAGCCTGGTACAGGGCCCACATTTCCCGGGCGTAGCGGGTCTGCTTGAGTTCCGGGGCAAAGCGGCCGAAATAGGCCGCCATGTTGCCGACATCGCGCTCAAGCATGCTGAAGGCGTGGTTGTTGCCCGCTGCATCCACCGCCTGTGGCAGGTCGATGATCACCGGGCCATCGGGCCCCAGCAGTACGTTGAATTCCGACAGGTCACCATGCACCAGGCCGGTGCAGAGCATCAGCACGATCTGGCGGATCACAAAGGCGTGGTACTCGCGCGCCTGCTCGGGCTCCAGGTGTACATCGTTGAGCCGTGGCGCGGCATCGCCATATTCGTCGGCCACCAGTTCCATCAGCAGCACGCCGTCGAGGAAGTCGTAGGGCCGCGGCACCCGTACGCCGGCATTGGCCAGGCGGAACAGGGCGGCCACCTCGGCGTTCTGCCAGGCGTCTTCGGCTTCTTTTTTCCCGTACTTGGAACCCTTGGCCATGGCCCGGGCCTGACGGCTGTTGCGCACCTTGCGCCCTTCCTGGTACTCGGCGGCCTGGCGGAAGCTGCGTTTGTTGGCCTCTTTGTAGACCTTGGCGCAACGCAGTTCCCGACCGCAGCGCACCACGTACACAGCGGCCTCCTTGCCACTCATCAGTGGTCGCAGTACTTCGTCGACCAGTCCATCTTCAACCAGTGGTTCAATGCGTTTTGGAGTCTTCATCGGCTTTTGTCGGGGGTCCTGTTCTGCCAGACACATGGATTTTTGTAGGTCACCGGTGCTGCACCGGATTGTCGCTGTATCAAGACCGCTCTGCGTTGTATCGACAAACCGTCAGACTTGCCATTGTTTTTGTATCTCTCGGTGCACAAACGTTCACAAAAATCATCAAAATTCGTTGCCAGTCACAGCCGCAGGCCCCCCGGGGTCATGCCGAACAGGCCCTTGAAGGCGGCGATATAGGCCGATGTCGAGTCATAGCCACAGCCCAGCGCGGCGTCGGTAACGCTTTGCCCCGCTTCCAAGGCGGTGAGCGACGACAACAGGCGCATGCGTTGGCGCCAGCCGCGAAAGCTCAGGCCGGTCTCACGCTGGAACAAGCGCATCAGCGTCTTTTCCGAGGTGTTCAGCCGTTGCGCCCATTGGCCGAGGGTTTGCCCCTCCTCCGGGTGCGCGAGCAATTCGTTGCACAACCCCAGCAGGCGCGGGTTTTGCGGCAGTGGCAAGGAAAAGCCCACTTGCGGCAACGCCTGCAGCTGATCGAGCAATACGCCGACCAGCCGCGCCTCGGCGCTGTCGCCTTCGGGATAGTCCACCGGCAACAGGCAAAACTGCTTGATCAGCTCGCGAGCCAGCGGGGTGACTTCCAATACCCGGCATTGCTCCGGCGCCCAGGGGCAGGCGTCGCGGTGAACATACAGGCTGCGCATCTCGGCCCGCATCGAGGTTTCCACCTCATGCTCGACCCCCGCCGGTATCCAGACCCCCCACTGTGGCGGGGCGAAATAGCTGCCTTCGGCGGTGCGCACCCCAAGCACCCCGCTGATCGCATAGGAAAACTGCACCCAGTCATGCTGGTGGCGGGTGGTCCAGGAACCGGCGCTCAAGCTTTCGGCGCGTGCGTACACAGGCCTCGGTAGCTGCGCCAGGGTGGGGATCGGACGAGGGCTTTGTTTTTGTCCGTTTGTCGGCATCGCTTGGCCTTATATCGCAAGACGGCAGTGTTCCGGGCAGCGTAGCCTTTCGCCTCATTGATTACAAAATGATTCAAAGGCCCGCCCATGCAAGCGCTCAAGCACCTCAAACGCGTCGTGACCGACTGGTTCCTCTGCGGCATGTTCCTCGCCACCTTCCTGGCCTGGCTGTTTCCGGGTTTCGGCAGCAGCGGCGGCGCGATGCATGCCGAGTACGTCATCAACGTCGGCGTATTCCTGGTGTTCTTCCTGCACGGTATCAACCTCTCCAGTGAACAGATTCGCCATGGCCTGAGGAACGGGCGCTTGCACCTGATGGTGCAGGGGTTCACCTTCGTGGTCTTTCCGTTGATCTGGTGGCTGGCCGACAGCGTGCTCGGCAGCCAGGTGCCGGCGCTGTTGATGCTGGGCTTTTTCTACCTGTGCGCCCTGCCCTCGACCATCTCGTCCTCGGTGGCCCTGACCGGCAGCGCAGGCGGCAATGTGCCGGCGGCCATTCTCAATGCCAGCCTGTCCAGCGTACTCGGCATCTTCATCACCCCATGGCTGGTCAGCCTGGTGGTGGGCACCGGCAGCGGCGGCATCGACCTGGGCGCCACCCTGCTCGACCTCTGCGTCCTGCTGCTGTTGCCGCTACTGCTCGGGCAACTGCTGCGCCCATGGCTGGGCCGCTTCTTCGCCCGGCACAAGCGCTACACCAACATCATGGACAAGCTGGTGATCCTGCTGCTGGTCTATGCCGCGTTCTGCAACTCGATGGTGTCGGGTATGTGGCAACAACAAGGCAGCGCAGTCCTGCTCACGGCGCTGGTGGGCAGCGCCATGCTGCTGGCCTTGATTCTGTGGATGACCACCCGCACCGCACGGGCCCTGCGCCTGAGCCCGGCCGACGAAGTGGCGGCGGTGTTCTGCGCCAGCAAGAAATCCCTGGCAGCCGGGGCGCCGATGGCGGCGCTGATCTTCGGCGCCCACCCGGGACTGGGCCTGATCCTGCTGCCGATCATGATCTACCACCCACTGCAGCTGATCGTCTGCTCGATCATGGCCGAGCACTATGCCAATCGCCCGGCCCCGGTCGTAACGCCAGCGCTGGTCAGCGCTCGATGATCGCGGTTACGCCCTGACCACCGGCGGCGCAGATCGAAATCAGGCCACGGCCCTTGCCTGCCGTGGCCAGCAGCTTGGCCATGCTGGCCAGAATGCGCCCCCCGGTGGCGGCAAACGGATGCCCGGCCGCCAGTGAACTGCCCTTGACGTTGAGCTTGCTGCGGTCGATGGCCCCCAGCGGCTCACTCAGGCCCAGCTTGCGCTGGCAGTAGTCGGGGTCTTCCCAGGCCTTCAGGGTGCACAGCACCTGGGCAGCGAAGGCTTCGTGAATTTCGTAGTAGTCAAAATCCTGCAGGCTCAGGCCATTGCGTGCCAGCAAGCGTGGCACGGCGTAGGCCGGCGCCATCAGCAGACCTTCCTGACCTTTGACAAAGTCCACCGCGGCGGTTTCACCATCGACCAGGTAGGCCAGCACCTCAAGGTTGTGTTCACGGGCCCAGTCCTCGCTGCCAAGCAGCACTACCGAGGCGCCGTCCGTCAGCGGCGTGGAATTGCCCGCGGTCAGGGTGCCTTTTTCGCTGCGCTCGAACGCAGGCTTGAGGCTGGCGAGCTTCTCCAGGGTCAGGTCAGCGCGCAGGTTGTTGTCACGGGTCAGGCCCAGGAACGGGGTAAGCAGGTCGTCATGCCAGCCTTCGGCATAGGCGGCCGCCATGTGCTGGTGACTGAGCAGGGCCAGCGCGTCCTGATCCTGGCGGGGAATCTGCCAGGTCTGCGCCATCAGCTCGCAATGCTGCCCCATGGAAAGCCCTGTGCGCGGCTCGCCGTTGCGGGGCAGTTCGGGTTTAAGGTGGCCCGGGCGCAGTTTGAGAAAGGCCTTGAGCTTGTCGGCCGTGGTCTTGCCGCGATTGGCCTGGAGCAGAATCCGGCGCAAGCCTTCGTTGACGGCGATGGGCGCATCGGATGTGGTGTCGACGCCACCGGCAATCCCGCTGTCGATCTGCCCAAGGGCGATCTTGTTGGCCACCTGTATCGCCGTCTCAAGCCCCGTGCCGCAGGCCTGTTGCAAGTCGTAGGCCGGGGTCTGCGCCGACAGGCGCGAGCCGAGCACGCATTCGCGGGTCAGGTTCATGTCCCGTGAATGCTTGAGTACCGCCCCGGCGGCCACCTCCCCCAACTGCAGGCCATGCAGGCCGTAGCGCTCGATCAGCCCTTCGAGGGCGGCGGTGAGCATCGCCTGGTTACTGGCCGTGGCATAGGCTCCGTTGGAGCGGGCGAAGGGAATTCGGTTGCCGCCAATGATCGCGACCCGGCGCAGTGAGCGCATGCGTAATGTCCTCTTTAGTCAGCAAACAGTCCGCTACAGCGTAGGTGTTTTTTACGCAGGCGAACGACCAACGGCCAATCATGGTCCACACTTTGAAGCTTATTTCAGGGAGACGCGCACATGAGCGACCGCTATATCGACTTCGCCAACTCCGACCTTGGCCGGCGCCTGGTGGGGGCCGTCGGCCTGCCCAGCCCGGCTCGCCTGGAACGCTGGGAGGCAGGTCGCCTGAGGCCTGTGGACGGTGCCCTGCTGCTGGGCGGTGGGCCGTTGGCGAACAAGGTCGAGGCATTCGCGCAGCGCCTCACCGACGACGTCTACAGCTTCGCCAGCCCCGACCTGAGCGCTACCGAATGGGTCGCCGGGCTCGGCCCCAAACTCAAGGCCGTGGTCTTCGATGCCAGCGAACTGGACGACACTGACCAGCTCAAGCAACTGCGTGAATTCTTCCAACCTATCCTGCGCAGCCTCGCCCCCAGTGCCCATGTGCTGATACTGGGCCGGGCGCCGGAACAGCTCGATGATCCACTGGCCCAGGTGACCCAACGCGCCCTCGAAGGCTTCAGCCGCTCCCTGGCCAAGGAACTGCGTGCCGGCGGGACCTTGCAGCTGCTGTATGTCAGCGACACGGGCGAAGACCAGCTCGAAGGCGCCCTGCGGTTTTTCCTCTCGCCCAAGAGTGCCTTTGTTTCCGGGCAAGTGCTGCGCCTGGGCACCTGTACCAGTGCCGTGCAGGACTGGACCCGGCCCCTGGCCGGACGCAAGGCCCTGGTCACGGGGGCGGCCCGCGGCATTGGCGCGGCCATCGCCGAAACCCTGACCCGCGATGGCGCCGAGGTGGTGCTGCTCGATGTGCCCCAGGCCAAGGCCGACCTCGAAGCCCTGGCCGCGCGCCTGGGCGGTAAAAGCCTGGCCCTGGACATCTGCGCCGCCGACGCCCCCGCGCAACTGATCGAAGGGCTGCCCGACGGCATCGACATCGTGGTGCACAACGCGGGCATCACCCGCGACAAGACCCTGGCCAACATGACCCCGGAATACTGGGACTCGGTATTGGCAGTCAACCTCAAGGCCCCGCTGCTCCTGACCCAGGCCCTGTTCGACAGCGGCACCCTGCACGACAACGCGCGCATCGTATTGCTGGCCTCGATCAGCGGCATCGCCGGCAACCGCGGGCAGTCCAACTATGCCGCCAGCAAGGCCGGGCTGATTGGCCTGGCCCAGGCCTGGGCGCCGAAGCTGGCCGAACGCGGCGGCAGCATCAACGCCGTGGCCCCCGGCTTTATCGAAACGCGCATGACCGCCGCCATCCCCTTCGCCCTGCGCGAAGCCGGGCGGCGCATGAGCTCCCTGGGGCAAGGTGGTTTGCCCCAGGATGTCGCCGAAGCGGTGGCGTGGCTTGCCCAGCCCGGGACCGGCGCGGTCAATGGCCAGGTGCTGCGGGTATGCGGCCAGGCCGTGATGGGGGCTTGAACATGACGCGACAGTGGCACGACCTGAGCAGCACCGCCGCGTTGTCCGGCCTGTACCTGCGCGCGGCGCGCAAACGCAAGATCACCGGCGATACGCTGCCCGAGACGGGCTTGCGCTGTTACCTGGAGGTCAATCCCAAGCAACTCGATGACTACCGCAAACTCTGCCACTTCAGTGACGACGGGCGCCTGCCGCCGACCTTTCCTCATGTCATGGCGTTCGCCTTGCAACTGCAGTTGCTGACCGGCAAGGACTTTCCCTTCCCGCTGCTGGGCCTGGTGCACCTGCACAACAGCATCCGCGTGGTGCGGCCGCTGGGCGGCATCAGCCACTTGCGCTTCAGCGTGCAGGTGCAGAATCTGCAACCCCATGAAAAGGGCGGCACGTTCGATCTGCTCACCGAGGCGTCCGATGGCCTGGGGCTGATCTGGTCCGAGACCAGCCGCATGCTGTGCCGCGGGCTGAAACTGGCGGGCGAGCCCGATGCAGATGTCGAGCCTGCCACCCCACCCTTGAGCGAACTGACCCGCTGGTATGCCGATACCGATATCGGCCGGCACTACGCCAGGGTCTGCGGCGACTACAACCCCATCCACCTGAGTGCCACCAGTGCAAAACTGTTCGGTTTCCCCACCGCCATCGCCCATGGCATGTGGAGCAAAGCCATGACCCTGGCCGCACTGCGCGGCCACCTGCCGGTCAGCGGCTACGAGATCGCCGTGGACTTCCTCAAGCCGGTGCGCCTGCCCAGTGAAGTCATCCTCAACGCAAGCCCGACCGCCGCCGAAGGCCAGTTGCAGCTGCAAGGCCATGGCGACTTGCAGCACATGCGCGGAACCTGGCGGCCGCTGGACTGAAAGGCCCTCTTGCGTTGCGACGGCGCCCGCCTGAAGCTATGCGGCTTGAGGAGAGCTTTGATGAACCTGCACGAACTGACCCAACGCATGCACCGCATCCGCGACAACAACGACTGGCGTGGCTATCACAGCCCCAAGAACCTGGCCATGGCCGCCAGTGTGGAAATGGCCGAGCTGGTGGAGATTTTCCAGTGGCTGAGCGAAGACCAATCGCGCCAACTGTCCCCCGAAAAACTGGCGCACGCCGGCCAGGAAGTCGGTGACGTGGTGCTGTACCTGGTGCTGCTCTGCAGTGAGCTGGGCCTGGACATGGAGCAGGTGGTGCGCAGCAAGCTGGCCGACAATGAACGGCGGTTTGCCCGATGAACGACCGTCACTTCGACGCCCTGGCCACCCGCTTCGCAGAAAAGATCTACGGCGGCGCCAAGGGTGCCATCCGCCTCGCGGTCCTGCAGGCGGACCTCGCCGAAGCCCTCCCCGATCGCCCCTTGCGGGTCCTGGATATCGGCGCAGGCCTGGGGCACATGGCCCTGTGGCTGGCCGAACGCGGGCATCAGGTGACGTTGGCCGAACCTGCCGAGCCCATGCTCGCCGGCGCCCGCGAACGCTTCGCCCAGGCCGGTCAGCAGGCCACCTTTATCCAGGCGCCCTGGCAGGAACTGCTCGGGCAACTGACCGAACCCTATGACCTGGTGTTGTGCCACGCCGTGCTGGAATGGCTGGCCGAACCGGAAACCATCCTGCCAGTGCTGCACCAATTGACCCGCAGCGACGGCCTGTTGTCACTGGCCTTCTACAACCGCGATGCACTGGTTTACCGCAACCTGCTCAAGGGCCATTTCCGCAAACTGCGGCGCAATGACATGGCCGGCGAAAAGCAGAGCCTGACCCCGCAAAAACCACTTGATCCGCGCACGCTCAGGGCGCAACTTGAAGATCTGTGGCAGGTCGAAACAGAGAGTGGCGTGCGCGTTTTCCACGACTACATGCCCAGTGAGTTCCAAGCCAAGGCCGAGTTGCTCGATCTGCTGGAAATGGAACTGGCCCATCGGCGTCATCCGGCCTTTGCCGGCCTTGGGCGCTACCTGCACTGGATCTGCCGACCCCGCTGACACCTGCCTGGAGGGTGACATGCCGTACCGTTTGACCCTGGGCCTGCTGTGCCTGAGCCTGGCAGCGTGCCAAAGCACAAACCCTTATGTCGCCAGCTCCCGCCCGCTGCCACCGGCGCCGCCCCAGGCGGCCACTACGTTCGACGCCAGCGCCTACCCGGCTCCGCCTCGCGACTATGGCCGCTACCGTAGCTGGACCTGGCGCGACAGTCAGTTGCCGTCGGGTGTCGCCCTGACCGAACCTGCACAGCTGGCCGATGCGGTCAGCAATGCCCTGGACCAGCGCGGCCTGCGACCGGCGCGCAACGGCCAGGGCGATCTGTTGGTGAGTGCCAACCTGAGCCTGGAACGCCGCTTGCGCCAGGTGCGCGACGACTACTACCCCTACGGCGCTTACCCCTATGGCGGCTATCCCTACGGGGGCTATGGCGCCTACGGTGGCGTTGGCGGCTACCTCAACGGCTACGGCGCGTATGCCAGCGTGCCGTTGGTACGCACCTATGAAGTCGAGGTGATGGTGGTTCGGGTCGATCTGTATGACGCCCGCGACGGCCAACCGGTGTGGAGTGCCAGCGCCGAGACCAGCAGCCAGGGTTCCCAGGGCGAGCGCGAAGATGCCCTGCGCGAATCCGTTAAGAAGGCCCTCAACGGCTATCCTCCCAGCTAAAGGCAATTGGAGATCCATCATGTTGCGCCGTATCGCTTTACTCTCAATGGTGGTGTTGCTGAGTGCGTGCTCAAGCAACAACGCGACCCAGGACTTCGATGCCAGCCGCGACTTTGCCGGTTACCGCAGCTGGGTGTGGCAGGAACCGGCGCTGCAGTACCGCCCGGATGATCCGCGGATCAAGAGCGACCTGACCGAACAGCGCATTCGCCAGGCCGTGGCCGGGCAGCTTGATCAACGTGGCCTGCGCCCGGCCCAGGGCAACGCCCAGGGCGACCTGAAAGTACAGACCTACCTGATTGTCGAAAACCGCCAGCAGCAGATCACCACCAACTATGGCGGCGCCTGGGGCGGGTACTGGGGCAACTACTGGGGTGGGCCGATGTACAACGAGACCCGCAGCGTCGACTACAAGGTGGCAACCATCCAGGTCGACATGTTCGACAGCCGCGACGGCAAGCTGGTATGGCGCGGCAGTGCCGAACAGATCATGAACAACTACCCGCCAAGCCCGGAAGAGCGCAACACCGCGATCCGCAACACCGTGGCCAAGGTGATGGCCAACTACCCACCCCATTGAGCATTGCTCGGCCAGTCGTCATAGAGGCGACTGGCCATTATCTTGTCTACACTCCTTACAGCTGTTGCCCTGCGTGACCATGGGCAGCAAAGGAGTGCTCGTGTCTTCACGCTTTCCCGCACGGCAACGCGGTGCAATCGGCCTGATGGCGGCCTTGACCCTGGGCATGGCGCTGCTGTTTCTGTTGATGGTGGTCGACAGCGGCAGGCTGTACCTGGAGCAACGAAAGCTGCAACGGATCGCCGATATGTCGGCGCTGGAAGCTGCGGGTCAGTTGGGCACCTGCAACGGCATCGGTCCGTCGGCCGATGCCCTGGCCAAGGCCGGTGCAAAACGCAACGGACTCGAGGCGCCAGGGCGGCTTGAAACCGCCTGCGGTACCTTGCAGACCGGCACCAACAGCCTGCGCCGCTTCAATACCGATGCCACACGCAATGAAGCGATCCGCGTGATCGTTCACCGCGAAGTGGCAACCAGCGTTGCTGCCGGCGTCCTGGCCCTGGTCAAAGGCAACGACTTGCCCACCACCATTTCCCTCAGTGCCACTGCCGTGGCGGCCACGCCCAAGCCGCCGCTGGCGCAGCTACGGATTCGCACCACGCTGGCAACGATCGACACGCAAAAATCCGCCTTGCTCAATGCACTGGCCGACCCCTTGGGAGCCCGGGTACATCTGGATGCGCTGGGTTGGCAAGGCCTGGCCAATACCGACATCAACCTGCTGGAATACCTGGATCAACTGGCGATCGAGGTCAACGCACAGGTCGGCAATTATGATGAGCTGTTGAACTCCAATGTCTCGGCCACCGACCTGATCGACGCTGCCGTCGAAGTCATGAAGAACGGCAGCAACAAAGCCCTGGATGTCGCCAGCAACCTTGCAAAACTCACCGTTGCTACCGACAACAACCGAGTGCTCAAGCTCGCCGATATCCTTCAGGTGAGTGCGGGAACGCCCAAGGCCGGGCTGGATACCAGCCTGCAACTGCTGCAACTGGTGCAAGGGGTGATTCTGCTGTCGAACAAGCACAATGCGGCGGTGGTCAATCTGCCGGTGAACGTATTGGGGTTGGTCACCGCCAAAATTCAGGTAAAGGTGATTGAGCCACCGAAAGTTTCTGCCATTGGCAATCCTCAGACCGACAACATCAATGTGCAGACGGCACAGATCCGGACCATGATTTCGCTCAACACACCCGTTATCGAAACCGTAGGCAACATCGTCAGCACCGTTGCCAACCTGGCGACAACATTGACCAAACCGCTCAGTGACCTGCTGCGCCTGGACCTCATGGGCACCATCAAATCCCTGGGGTGCGCCCTGCTCATACCTTGCAAAGTCAGCGATATAGAAGCATTGAAAAAAGCCGCTCGTATCGACATCAGTGTCAGTGCGGTCAAAGCCACCAGTCGGGTCAGTGATTTCAGCTGCGCGCCCCAGAGGCAACTGACCGCTGCCACGGACAGGGCAACCGGGGAGATTTCCATCGGCAAGATCGATGATCCGGACACCTTTTTAGAAGAGGGCGAAGGCACTATCAACCCGATTCCGCTGATTGATATCGGCACCAATGTCTGTACCGGTCTTCTGGGGCTTATCAAGGTTTGCGAAGGCCGCAAGCCGTTCGCTGGCGGGGGGATTGGGATCAAACCAGAACCCGTGGTGTTGCTTCCCCACCACGAAGATATGCTATTCAAGGGCGACAGTTTGCTGGAGATCGGAAAGCCCTCCCCTTATCAGGCCATGCAAACGAGCAACATCATCGAAAGCCTGAATACCACTGTAGGGAGCGTTCCCCTGCACATATACAAATACCAGGAAAAAGGCGATGTGCTGGGTTCAATTCTGGAGGGTGTCGATGGCCTGTTGACCGGGGTCACCAACATTCTTAGACCCATGATAAAAAACGTACTCAGCCCCCTGGTGGACCCTCTGATCAACTCCCTGCTCAAAGCCCTGGGCATCGACCTCAACACCACCGAAGTCAGCGCCAACCTCAGTTGCTCCAGCACCCGCGCTCAACTGGTGCTGTGAACCGGTAGCTCGATGCAGAAGCGCGCCCCTTCGTCGCCGTTTTCGACGCTGAGGCTGCCGCCCATGGCATCGACGATCCCATAGCTCACCGACAACCCAAGCCCGGTGCCGACGCCCACCGGCTTGGTGGTGAAGAACGGCTCGAAAATGCGCTCCAGCAGACGCGGGTCGATACCGCCGCCGTTGTCTTCGACCAGCAAGCGAACCTGGTCGGGGTCCTGTTCAAGGCGCAGGGCAATCCAGGGCGCCAGTGCGCTGTGCTCCCGCCGCGCCAGCAGAGCGTCCCGGGCGTTGACCAGCAGGTTGATCAGCACCTGTTCCAATTGGTCCTGGTGACCGCTGACCTGTAACCCCTCTTCCGGCGTGTCGATCCGCAGGTCCACGCCCTTGCCACGCAAGCCGTCCCCAAGCAGCGACAAAGCGCCCTCCACCGCCTGCCACGGTGCGAACAGGTGTTGATCGACCTCGGAGCGTCGGCCAAACACGCGCATGTGCTCGACCACCCGTGAGGCACGCTGCACCTGGGCGTCGATGCGCTTGAGTTTGTCCTGCAGATAGTCCACCTGGGCCTCGCCGTTTTCCAGGCGCTTCAGGGCGTTGACCACGGCCATGCGCATCACGTTCAGGGGCTGGTTGATCTCATGGGCAAGTCCGGTGGCCATCTCGCCGAGGGTGGCCATTTTCGCGCTTTGCACCAGTTGCTGGCGGGTGCGCCGAACCTGGGTGTTGTCGCGCCCCACCGCCTGGATTTCCAGCAGCTTGCCGCGCTCGTCGAACAAGCCGCGATCTGACCATACCCACCACGCATGTTCGCGTCCGGGCAGCTCCAGGCAGATCTCCGCCGTACTCACCGGGTGCTCTGGTGTAAGGCTGGCCAGCCGTTGGACAAACATCTCTCGCTGCGACGCCGACATCCATTGGCCAAGGTTGATGCCCGGCAACTGTGCAGGACTGCACTCCAGATAATCGGCCAGTGGTTGGTTGCCGAACACCAGCTCAAGTGCGGCGGTGTAGCGGCAGATCATCGCCGGGGAATCCTCCACCAGCACCCGGTAGCGCTCCTCGCTCTCACGCATTTTTTCAGCGGCTTCAGTGGCCTCGCTGACGTCCAGCCAGATGCCCACCACTTCCACCGGCAAGCCCAGGTCATCGCGCAGCAATCGTGCTTCGTCGAGTACCCAGTGATAGCCGCCCTGGCGGTCACGCAAGCGATAGCGGCTACGTACCTGCCCCTCACGCAACAAGGTGCGGGTGCGCTCCAGCCACAGCGACTGATCCTGCGGATGAACCCACTGCCCGGGCTGCAATACGCCTTCTTGCGGGGCCTCCCAGCCCAGCATCGGTTGCAGGCTGGCACTGAAGAACTCGGCGTGCAGCGCGCCCTCACTGTAGCGCTGGATGTAGATCACCGCGGGAGAGCTTGCGATCAGGTTCTCCAGGCGGGCCTGGGCGGCAGCGGCCTGAAGTTGCTGCGCCTTGCTGTCGCTGATATCGAGCATCAACCCTTGCAGACGACGCTGTGGCCCGTTGCCGCGTACTTGCCCGCACAGCCGGTACCAACGCGGGTTGGCTTGCAGCTTGTTGTCGAGCAGGCGCAGGGTCAGCTCCAGGTCGCAGCCCTCGCACTGCAATTGCCCAAGGGCCAGCTGCGCCGCCTCCCGGTCAGCGGGGTGCACCCGGCTCAGCCACTGGCTCAGGGTCAATTGCGCAGGCACGCCAAGACGCTGGGCCAACCCTGGGTCCAACTGCAACGTGGGCGTGATCAATCGCCACTGCCACCAACCGGCGCCCAACTGGGCCTGCAGGCTGTCCAGTCGCTCGCTCTGCTGCTCCAGCTCGAACGCCTGCAAACGGCCCAGCAGCGGCTCGGCATAGGCACCGAACAGATTCAGCGCATCGCCCCCCAGCAGCGGCTGCCCTGGCCTGAAGCAGATCAGCCAGGCCTTGACCTGCAGCCCTGAAGCGAAGGGCACCAGACACGCCGCAATGCCCGGGAACAACGGCTGCAAATGCACATGGGTGGCACTGGAAAACACTTGCCCCGGCGCCAGCATACTCAGCACCGGGCTCAGGGCTTCGTCACTGGGGGCATGCAAAACATCGCCGCTGGCGACATAGGTTTGCCACCCCTCACCGCGCTGCAACACAACCTGAACGCCTGCAGCCTGCCAATGACGCGCCAGCCATTGCAGTTGCTCCTTCGCCACGGCCTCCAGGCATTCGATGCTACAGTCGCGGACCGCACAGGCCAGGTGGCTGGTCAGGTGACGCTGGCGCTCGGCGATGAGTGATTGCTGGCGATGCTGCAGCAAGTCGCCGACATCGAACACCTGTAACAGCCATTGCCCGGCCTGTTGTTGCAGCCAGCCACGGGTGTGCAAGGTGGTGCCGCCGACGGCCTTGAAATCCAGATCCAGGGGCTGGCCCTGCCAGTCCATCGGCTCGCCTTCGAGTACCAGCAGGCTGCAGGGCTGCACATAGTCCTGCAGACGCCCCTGGGCCTGCGCAGGCAAGGCCAGGGCCGAGCGCAAGGGCCCGGCCAGGCGCAACACACGGGCGTTGTCATCCAGCCACACCTGTAGCGCAGCGGCGGGCACACTCACAGGTTCCGGCTCCACCGGCGGGGTTGTGGCGGGATGTCCACGCCAAAGCGCCAACAAGCGCTGCCCCACACTCACAGTTGCAGGCTCGCTTCAGCCGTGAGGCTGGGCGGCAATCGGGGTACCTGGCCGATCACCGGCAGGTCGAGCACCGGTATCACCGCGGTCAGTTTGGCCCTGGCGTAGTCGATTTTCACGGTCAGCACCTTGGTGGGCGACAGCGTCACCTTGGCGTCGCTGGCCTTGAAGTCGAGAGAGCCCGGCATCCACGACAGCTGCTGGGTCAGCACTTGCCTGGCCAGTGTCTCGACATCGGCGCCGTAGGTCTTGCTGGTGGGGTCCAGTGCCACGCAACGACGTACCGCTTCGCTGCTGGCCTGGTTGAAGGACTGCAACATGAGCATGGGCAGGGCATAGCTGACCACGCCATAGAACACTGCGAAGAAGATCACGAATACCGCCACGAACTCCAGCGCTGCAGCGCCTTTTTGCCGATTGCACAGGCTTGCTTTCATGATCGCGTCTACCCTGACAGTGACACCTGTCTGACAGCATAGAATCATTCACCACAAAGGGATGCATTTCACGATGCAAAGCATTGTCCTGTTGTTGTGGCTTGCCTTATGCGCTGAACAAGATGTGCGTGAGCGCCAGATTGCCAATACCCTGACCCTCGGCGCCGCAGCCTGCGCGCTGGTCTACCTGTTCATGACCGGACACACCTGGATCGGCGCCGACGCCAGTGAAGGCGGCTGGGCGCTGGCCATCGTCATGCTGCTGACCCTGCCCGGCTACATGCTGGGACGCTTCGGTGCAGGTGACGTCAAACTGCTCGCCGCGCTGGCGCTGGCCACCGACCGGATGTACGTATTGGGAACCTTTATCGGCGCCGGCATTGCGGTGCTGGTGTGGCTGACGACACGACGCTGGCTGTGGTCCCTTCTAAGTCAAAAGGTTAAGAGCCGACTCAAGCAGGTGCTGGAAGAATCGTCAAAAAAACAACCCTTTGCGCCCTTCATACTGGCCGGCTTTCTGCTTGCGGCAGTATGGGTCCACTAGTCGCCTGGGCAGCTTTTCCAGGCTTTCAAGCCTTGTGCATCGCCGTAAGGACCGACTACTTTCTACAGTGTTGTCGGCCAATGCCCAGACCGTACAAACCCCGGAAGCAAGGGCACGTCAAGCAGGGAGTCACGCGTGAACAAGCCTGTTAGCGAAGTGAAGGTGCTGGTCGTCGATGACCAGCCACCGATAGTGGAAGAATTGTGCGAATTTCTCGAAAGCAGCGGCTACCGCTGTGTCCCTTGCCGTTCCAGCACCCAGGCGATCGAACGCTTTGCCGCCGACCCGGCCATCGGCCTGGTGCTGTGCGACCTGCACATGCCCGAGCGTGACGGTATCGAGCTGGTCAGGGCGCTGAAGATCATTGCCGGGCAGCAGCGGCCCTTCGAGGCCATCATGCTCACCGGTCGCGCCGACAAGCAGGACGTAATCCGGGCACTGCGCGAAGGCTTTGCCGACTACTATCAAAAGCCGGTCGACCTCTACGAACTGCTCGAAGGCATTCAACGCCAGGAAGCGGCGCTGCAGGAGCGGCAGAAAAACTACCAGCACCTGGGCCACCTCAATCAGAAACTGCAGTACCTGGCCGAGTCCATCGACGACCTCTGCCAGGACCTGGACAAGGCCCGCCCTGCTGGTGCCCTGCGGCCTGCCACAGACGCCGACGGCGAACTCGACAACAGCACCATTTCGGTGATTTTCGATCAGCTGTCACCGCGCCAGCAGGACGTGGCGCGCCTGGTCGGCAAAGGCAAGACCAACTACCAGGTGGCCTGTGAGCTGGGCATTACCGAAAACACCGTCAAGCTCTATGTGTCCCAGGTACTGCGCCTGACCCACATGCGCAACCGCACCCAACTGGCACTGGCCCTTTCGCCTGGCAATGCGCCGCAGCACCAGCGAATAACGACGCACTAGCGGGCGCCGCTACTTGTCGCCGGCGCCGACGCTGTCATAGTCAAAGTGTTCCGGAAGCTCATATTTGTAGCTGTCGAGCCAGCGCTGCATGCTGCGATCGCGCTCCGCGGGGGTAGCCGTCTGCGGTATTTTCGACGCCTGTTGGTTGCGCGCCTGCAGTTGCAGCCAGGTTTCCGTCCCCTTCTGCGCCGGGGACGAAGGCCCTTCCTCGATGGCCTGTACAGCCGATGGCAGGCTGACCAAGGCCAGCAGTAGTACCCATCTCGATTTCATAAACACCTCACTGTTGTACCGCCGCGACCTGATCGACCCTGGCCGGCGCTGACGTGGTTGGCTTTTTCAACTGCTCGGCACGGTACTTCGCTTCACTGAACTGAGCCGGGCTCAACTTGAAGCGCGAGACCAGGTCGGCCGCCTGCTGCCATTTGTCCTGGTACAGCAGCAGGCTGACCAGGTTGACCGCTGCCAGGGGGTTGTTGTCCTTGAGCTCGATGGCCGTGAGGAACTCGAAACGGGCCTGCTCGACATTGCCAAGGTCGAGGTAGACCACCCCCAGGTCGTTACGCATTTTCTCGTCGGTGGGTGCCAGGCGTACCGCCCGCAGCAAATGACGCTCAGCCTGTACGTTGTCACCGCGCGCCGAGGCCAACTGGCCCAGGCCATGCTCGCCTTCGGCCGCCAGGCAACTGCCCAGCAAGCTGCGGTACAGGGGCTCGGCCTCGCTACGACCGAGCAGGCGCCACACCTTGGCCTTGCGCAAACGCACCTGGGCCATGTCCGCCGGCAATGCCTCGAGGTGCGCCAGGCTGGCATGGGGTCGGCCTTCGCCAAGCATTTCGTCGGCCATGCTCAATGCCAGCTCCTGGCTCGAATCGAGCTTGGCGCAACTGGCCGTGCTCCCGGCCAGGGCCGACCAGGGCGCGCGGCCGTCCGTGGCACAACCGCCGAGCATCATCAGGCTCATGATCACCACGACTGCTTTCATGCACGCATCTCCCTTCATGACGAAGCCAAGGCCCTGGCCAATGCCGTAAGACCGGGACCGGCCAGCACGATCAGCAAGGCCGGAAACAAAAACACCATCATCACCACCGACATCTTCCCGGACATCTTCGAGATACGTTCCTGCATCCCCGTCAGGCGCCGATCATCGAGCAGTTGCTTGAGCGCCAGCAGCGACTTCATCGCCCCGCCGCCCTGGGTCAGCAGCTGTTGAAGAATCACGCAGGTGTCGCTGAATTCGTCCACCGCCAGTAACTGCGCGGTTTTCTCAAGTTCCGGCACCAGGGCCAGGCCCGAGTCGACCCGCAACAAGATGCCGCGCAGTTCTTCGCTGATGACCGGCAGCAGTTGCCGCCCTTCCTGGCTCAACACCCGCAACCCTTGCTCCACCGCAAGGCCCGACTCGAAGAGGATGCGCAGCAAGGGAATGAAGGTGGATACCTCACGGGCGATCTGTTGCTGGCGCCGGGACACCGCCAGCACCAATAGCCGTTTCGGTAACAGGTAGCCGATCCCCAATGCGCACATCGGCAGTACCAGCCAGGCCGTTGGACTGTCGTGGTAGACGGTTTCTTCAAGCAGTACGGCAATCCCCAGGGCCAGCAAGGGAATGCCGACCTGGCACGCAGCGAACACGGCACGCTGGCGGCTACGGCGCCAGCCGATGCGATCGAGCAATTGCCGGGTTTCGCTGTCCAGGCTCAGCAGGCGCTGGGCCAGGTGACTGCTACCCAGTCGATGGAGCCAGTTGTCCAGGCGATTGTCCCGTGCCAACTGGCCCTGCAGGCGCTGCGCCACCAGCCGTTGCCGACGTTGCTGGCGCAGCAGTTGCGTACACAACAGCACGAAGGCGGTAAAGAACAGCGCGGCGCAGAGCATCAAGGCCATTTCACTGACTCCGCAACATGCGCCACAGCGCCAGACAGCCGAACACCTGCAGGGCAAAGGCTGTGACCAACATCATCTGGCCGCTGCTGTCCTGCCACATGCTCAACAGGTACTTGGGGTTACTGAACAGAAAGTAGGCGGCCATGCTCACGGGCAGCGACCCGAGCACCACGGCGGTCATGCGCGTTTCGCCAGTCATGGCACGCAGTTGGCGGGCGCCCTGCTCGCGCTCGCGGATGGTCTTGATGAGGTTTTCCAGCAGCTCGCTGGCATTACCGCCATAGCGATGATTGATCCGCAGCCCCAGGGCGAACAGGCGCAATTCGTCCTGGTCATACAGCTCGGCCAGGTCTTGCAGGGCATCGTCCAGGGCCACGCCCATTTGCACGTTGCGCCGCACCCGCTGCATGGCGCCCTGCAAGGGCTGCCTGGCGGCGTCGATTGCGCCCAACACGGCATCGCTCAGGGTGCGCCCGGCCTTGAGGCTGCGCACGCTGTGGTCGAGCAACTGCGGCAACTGCTCGATCATGCGCTGGCGCCGACGGTGATAGCGCCAGCCCAGGTACAGACGAAACAACAAAGGGCCCGACAGCATCAGGCCAACGCCTGCCAGCCATCCCAGACCCAGTCCGATGAACAGCGACAACAGCGCCCAGATCGTCAGCCACAACACCAGGCGTTCGTTGTGCCGCTCCATACCCGCACGCAGCAACAGGCGATCAAGCCAGTCGCGCCGGGGAGCAGCCACGGCCGATGAGGTTGACTGGGCCTGCCCGAGCCGTTGCAGGATGCGCTCGGTCGCCGACTTGCGCATGCCGGCATAGAACAACCGAATCGATACGCCCAGCATCGCCAGACACATCAGCCCGAGCACCAGCGCGATCATGGCTGTGGCTCCGTGAACTCCCGACGCAGTTTTGCCCCGGCCGGGTTCGGCGCCTCACGGGTGAAGCCCTCGCCGGGGCGCCGGTCGAGGCGGAACAGGGTGTTGGTGACATACACATCATCACGCACGCCCACCACCTCCAGCACTTCGCTGACACAGCGTCGGCCATCGGCCAGCCGGGTGAGCTGGATCACCACATCCAACGCCGCGCAGATCATTTGCCGCAAGGTTTTCTCAGCCACCTGGCGCCCTGTCAGGCCCACCAGGGTTTCCAGGCGCAGCAAGGCATCCTGGGCGGTATTGGCATGGACGGTACTCATGGAACCGTCGTGGCCGGTGTTCATCGCCGTCAGCACATCCAGCACTTCAACGCCGCGAATCTCGCCAAGCAGGATGCGGTCCGGGCGCATCCGCAAGGCGTTGCGGATCAGTTCGCTGGCCTTGATCTCACCGTGCCCCTCGGCATTGGGCGGGCGGGTTTCCAGGCGCACCACATGGGGATGGTCCAGTTGCAGCTCGGCCACATCCTCGATGCTCACAAGACGTTCATGGGGCGTGATCAATTGGCTGAGGATGTTCAGCAACGTGGTCTTGCCGGTGCCGGTACCGCCGCTGACCAGGATGTTGCAACGCTTGGCCACCGCCAACTGAAGAAACGCCAGGATGTCCACGTCGATGGTGCCGGTGGCCAGCAGGTCGGCACTCTTGAGCATGTCCTTGCGGAATTTACGGATCGACAGGCACGGCCCGTCCAGCGCTACCGGCGGGATGATCGCATTGACCCGGCTACCGTCGGGCATGCGCGCATCGACCATCGGCGACGACTCATCCAGGCGCCGCCCCAGCGGTGCAAGGATGCGTTGCATCACCCGCTCCACATGATGGGCGTCGATAAAGCGCAAGTCGGTTTGTTGCAGCACGCCGGCCCGCTCGATAAACACCCGGTGCGGGCCGTTGACCAGAATCTCGGTGACGCTGGCGTCGCGCAGCAGCACCTCCAGCGGACCGAAGCCGGTCAGTTCATCGACAATCTCCTCGGCCAGGCGCTCCATCTCGTAGCGCGACAAGGCCAGGTGCAAGCGGGCAATGTAGTCACCCACCTGCTCGACCACGAACTGCGCCAAGGCCGGCCGCGAGCCTTCCAGCAAATTGCGCCCGCTGTCCTCGATGGCATCGATGATGAACCGGTGCAGGGCACGCTTGAGCCCCTGCGGGTCGCTGCCCAGGTTGTGCCGAAGGCCGCCAAACAGCTCATCGGTGCTGCTCATTTTTGCCCCCAGAGCCGATTGAGCCAGTTGCCCGACGGCTGTTTGTTGTGCTCGGAGCGCCGGGCCAGGCGCTCGCCCAGGGCCTTGAGGTGATGGGTGAGGCTTTCTCGCGGGGCCAGTTCAAACAGTGTCAGCCCTTGGTTCTTGGCATTCAGGCGCACCTCGGGACTGTAGGGCAACACCACCAGCAACGGCAGGCCATAACGCTTGCTCAGGGCTTCGGAGTCCGGGGCGACGCCCTTGAGGTAGCGGTCTACCAGCAGGCTGGCATGCTCAAGCTTCATGCCCTTTTCCCGCCACAAGGTCAGCACATCCAGGTTGCGCCTGCACTCCAGGACATTCTGGTCGGTGTACCAGATCAGCTTGTCGCAGTGGCTGACAAAGGTGCGCAAGGCTTCGCAGTCGGGCTGGCCGGTGAGGTTCACCACAATGTGCTGGAAATGCTGGCGCAAGGCGCTGAGCAGCATGTACAGCTCGGCAGCGCTGGTGCGCTCCAGTGGCTCGTCGTCATCGGCATAGGCCAGCAGGCGCAGGCCGGAACTCTCACGGGTGAAAGCACTGTCGATCAAGGTGTTGTCCAGGCGTCGAAGGTGCCGCAGGGCATCACCGAAATGAAACGACGCCTCGAGGCCCAGCAGGGCTAGGCTGTCGCCACGCGGCAAGCCCAGGTCGAGCAACAGGGTCTGCTGGCCACTGCCCTGGACGACACGGGCCAGGTGCGTGGTGAGCAAGGCACCGTCGGAGGCGCATTGGCTGCCGTAAAGGACCGTCAGGCCACCCAGGCTCGGGTTGCTGGTGACCGCCGGCAAGCGCTTGCCCAGGCGCCGAACCAGCCCGGCCACCTCGCTTGCGCGCGAGCCGTAAGCGACGAAATCACGGGCGCCCGCACGCATGGCGTTCAGCACCAGTTGGTTGTCCATGCCGTCACCCAGGGCAACGATCGCCAGCATCGGTTTGGCTTCGAGCACCCCTTCGATCATGGCGCACTGATTCACCACGTGCTCGCGGTCCAGGCCGACGAAGATCAGGTTGGCGAAGGTGACATCAATCAGCGCCAGCAACTCGTCAAGGCTGCCGCGCCCGGTACCGACCACTTGCCCCAAGGGGGCAAGGGCGCCTTGCAACCATTGCAGGTCCTCGTCGTTGCGGGTGATGGCAAGAAAGGTCTGACTCAGGCTTTCGCTCATTGGGATAACCCGCTGCGACCCTCGAAGTCGCCGTTTTCCAGGAAGAACAGCCGGCCCCAGCTCGGGTCATACGTGCGCAGCCCTTCACCCGGCAGCGACGGCAATTGCGCATTGGCCGCCAGGGGCTGGACCAGGTGCGGGGTGACGATCATCAGCAGTTCGGTTTCATCGCGCGCCACTGACGACTGGCGAAACAGCGCCCCGATGACCGGCAGGTTGCCCAGCCCGGGGAACTTGTCCACCGCCGAGCGGGTGGTGCTGCTGATCAGGCCGCTGATGACAAAACTCTCGCCATCGGCCAGGGAAATACTAGTGTCGGTGCGTCGTACCGTAAGCCCAGGCACCAGGGTCCCGGCAATGTTGACAGCCTTGCCGTAATCCAGCTCGCTGACCTCTGGCGCCACCTTGAGGGTGATACGGTCGCGGCTGACCACGGTGGGCGACAAGGCCAGGCGAATACCAAATTCCTTGTACTCGATCGACACACTGTCGCTACCACTGCTGGGCACCGGAATGGGGATCTCGCCGCCGGCCAGAAAGCTTGCGGTCATACCGCTGAGCACCACCAGGCTGGGACGCGCCAGGGTGTAGGCAAAGCCGCTGTTTTCCAGGGCATTGATGGCGGCGAGAAACCGGCTGCTGCCGCCGCCAAAGACAATGTTGAACACGTCGTTGTCCAGCGGGATGCCCGGGCGTACATCGGCGTATACCCCAGGTGCGGTCATTACCCCCGGTACATGGTCGGGCCTGACGAAGGTATTGGGCACCGTGCCCGGCGAGCCGAACAGGGCATTGTTGGAGCCTTTGAAAAACAGTCGCGCCCCCGCCTCCTTGAACTTGGTGCGGTTGACTTCGACAAAGCGGATATCCGCTTGTACCTGGCTGGGCAGTACCGGGTCTTGCGACGGCGGCAGGGCGCTCTCGGCCATGTCGACAGTGGCGGCGCCCTTGACGAACACCATGGCCTGGCGGGGGGCCTTGGAGCAGGCAGTCCAGAGCATCAGGCTGGTGGCACCGGGCGCCAGTGCCGTCAGCAATACCGCGTCATCGCCGCTGGCCTGCACATCGGCGATTTTCGAGTCGCCCACTGCAACCCGGGTGATGTTCACCGGCACCCGCACCTCTTGTTGCAGGCCCTGGTCGATCTCGATAGCCGCGGGCAGCCGCTCCATCGCCGCGCACCCGGTAGAGGCCGCCTGGGCCTGGGAAGCCAGTGCGGCGGCGCACAGCCAAACGCACAGCACTTGTTGAGTTACCCGCACGGAACGACTGCTCATTGAAGGGCATCCTGGCTGGTTGGATCAGGGAGTGGGTTGGAGGGATTGGTTGCCTCGAATGATTTCCATGCCGCGACGCGGCGAGGTGCTGGCCACCGCCTGAGGCACCGGTGCCTGGGCCAACTGACTGAAGCGATAGAGTTCGCGGTTGGCGTTGTCCACTTCCACCGTGCTGCCCTGGGGATTGGCCCAATACTGCGCCAGGCGTTTTTCTTCGGCGCTGCGCACCGCCAGGCGCAAGCTGCCGGTTTGGGTGGCAAGCATCAAGCGGCTGGCCAGCTTCTCGGGGACTGCCAGCACCACCGTGCGCGCCGCATTGCGTTGCGCGTCCTGACGAGCCTTTTCATCCTGCGGGGGAGTGACCGCCCTGCCGTCGTTGCCCAACCCCATCTGGGCCCCGACACTGAGCACGCGCAGCGCCGGCAGCACCACCTGGGCGGTGGCCTGGGGGTTCTGGTTGGCCTCGCGCAGGTAGAGCAGCACATCGACGTAGTCGCCTGGGCTCAACTGTCCGGCCGCACCGATCACTTCATCGACAGCGACGGCCAGAGCACGCTCATGGGGATGGATCATCCGCGCCAGCGGCCCGCCGGCGTCGAAACTGCCCTGCTCCAGCCAGGTGCCGGCGGACAGGGCCCGCCAGCTACTGCGCCCGAGCACTTGCTCGAAGGTCTGGAAGCTGCCCGCGGGGGCTACCTGCAAGCGCTCCAGCAGCAGGTCGTCGGCAGTGAGGGGGGTATAGGGCGCCACATCGCGGCGCAGGACCACCACGGGCTGGCGCATTTCGTCCGTGGCGCTGGTGACCACCTGTTCCACCACAGGGGCGGCAACAGGCGCTGCGACAGGGGCCTGGGCAGGACGGCTGAGTTCCAGCCCCCAATAGCCTGCCAGCAAAGCCCCCAGCAAAAAAAATCCCGCAAGAATGATGGTTAAGCGACTGCCCATGCCGGTCCTCCAACTGCCCTGCCCGTCCCTCGCAACCGCCTTTGAACCGGCCAACTGTGTTGCCAAGAAAGCAACGATTTCGCTATTTGACGGTAGCGCAGTGAAGACAAAACGCCATTACCCGCCAGAAATTTTTCCGCCGTAATGCTGACAGCCCCCTGAATCAACGACTTACTGGCGTCAGTTTTCGCGCTATCACTTTCGTATTAATGCCTTCTTACATTTGCTGGTTTTTCAGTGGTTGACGATGCTGTGATGGCAAAGGGGAATCATCGACCCGCCCCTGTCATCTGCGCCGTTGTGCGCAAGGAGAAGTGCCATGCGTGTATCCCGGATTCTCAAGAGCTGCAAAGAATTCTTCCATCGCAAGGACGGGGCGTCCGGTATCGAATACGCCATCATTGCAGCGATGGTGGCGGTGGTATTGGCGGGGTTCGTTGGGGATATCTCCAAGCATGTCAAAACCACATTTGAAACAATCAAAACATCCCTAGAGCCTCCTAAGGCGGAGTAGTAAAAAAAAGTAAAGACATCCACCACCGATAAAGGAATGCCCATGCCAACTACACGTCAACAGATTCTCCTGGTGGATGACGAAGAAGATGCCTTGCTGGAACTGGCCGAGCTGCTGGAGAACGAGGGTTTTTGCTGCTACACGGCTACCTCGGTGAAACTCGCCCTGCAGCAGCTCACTCGCCACCCGGACGTGGCGCTGGTGATCACTGATCTGCGCATGCCCGAAGAGAGTGGCATTTCACTGATCAAGCGCCTGCGCGAGCACACCGCCCGCCAGCACCTGCCGGTGATCGTCACCTCCGGGCACGCCGACATGGACGACATCAGTGACCTGCTGCGCTTGCAGGTGCTGGACCTGTTTCGCAAGCCCATCTACCACACTCGCCTGCTGGAAACCCTCGACAACCTCTTCCCCAAGCCACGCCTGCACCTGGTGAACTGACCTGCGACTTCATCGCGGGACAGGCCCGCCCCACCGGGTTTCCCCATCCCCGGCAGGAGCGGGTTTGCCCCGCGATGACTAATGTTCACCCCCCCGATTCGACCGGTAGGAGCGGGCTTGCCCCGCGATCAATCGTTCGGGCAACACCCATTTTTCTGGCTGTACCGGCCTTTCGCGGGGCAAGCCCGCTCCTACCCCGGGGGGGTGATTTGGAGCGGTCGCTATAGCTGGTAGCTGAAACTCAAGGTGTACCGTGGCCGCCGATTGAAACTGTCCAGGGCGATGTCCGACATCGGCTTGGCCGCTTCCAGGGAGATGTTGTAGTAACGGGCATCGCCAAAGCGCACCCCCAGTGCCGCCGACGACAGCGTCGAGTCGCGCACTTCCAGCTCGTTGAACCAGCTGCGCGCTGCATCCAGCACCACATAGGGCTGCAGGATCTTCAGCCAGTCGCCCTCACGCTTGAAGCTGTAGTTCACCTCATAAGCTGCGCCCCAGCCCTTGTCGCCAGACGCCTGGTCACTGGGGTAACCACGGCCGAAGCTCTGCCCACCAAACACCGCCCGCTCGCTGTCTGGCAGGCTGTCGCCGCTCCAGTACAACGCCGCCGAGGCCACGCCCTGCCAATTGTCAAAGAACCGGTCACTCTGCACGCCCGACAGGCGCAGGCGCAGAAAATCCAGGTCGATGTCGCTGTCGGTCTTGGCCCCCAGGTAATCCAGGCCCTGATAGGCCCCGACACTGACGATGCGCAGTTGCCGGGCATCCGCCACACGCCAGTCTCCCTCGAAGGCCAGGGCCCTCAGGTCGGTGCGGCTGCTGATCTTGAGCGGGAAGCCGACGACCCGGTAATCGGTGTTGTCATTGACGGCATACAGGCGCGCAGCAACGCTGAGCCATTCGTTGGGCGAGGCGATCAGCGTTTGGCCAAGGCCAATCGAATAGCGGTCGTTCTCGCGGTGCTGCTTCAGATTGATGCCGTTGTTCAGGCGCACCAGGGCGCTGGGGTCGCTGCGGTACTGCGAGGCCGACAGGGTCAGTTGGCTGCCCTCGCTGTCCAGGTACTGGGCGTAGTCCAGGCGATAGTAGTGTTCATCATCATCCCCCGGCGGGAACAGGGCACTGAAGCTCACCTGCTCGGCCAATGACGTCTGGGCGTTGCTGCTCACCCCCAACAGCGCCTGGATGTCGTCGCGGCTACCGTCGGTCAGGTTCAGGGTCGAGGTGAACGGCTTGCGTGAAGCCTGGGCAATCAGTTTGGTCGCGCCATCGGTGGTGCCCGGCGGCGGCACCTGCGCCTGGAAGGTTATGCCAGGCACCCGGCTCATCAATGAGGTGTAGCGCTCGAAGGACTGACGCGTAAGGGGGCGCTCGGCCTTGAGCCGGCTGAACAGTTTGTCCAGGTACGCCGATGCCGGGCCAACATCGCCATGCAGTTCAAAGTCACGGATATAGCCTTCGACCAGCACCACCCGCACACGCCCATCGGCAAAGTCCTGAGGCGGCAGGTAGGCGTACGAAAGCAGGTAACCATCGTGCTGGTAGCGCTGAGTCAGGCGCCGGGTCGCCTCGATCAGTTCGGCCAGGGTGACTTCGCGGTTGACCAGGTCCTGGTAGTTATCACGCAGGTCACTCAAGGGGTAGATCGTGCCGCCCTCGATGCGCACCTTGCGCACCATCACCCGGGTACTCATCAGCAGAGGTTGCTGCTGGGGGGCGGGCGCGGGCGTCTGCAGGTCTGGCGTCGTGGGCCGGAAGGCATCGGCGGGCAGGTTCGGTGCCGGCAGGCTGCGTTCGACATCGTTGCTGTTGAGGAAACTTGGCAGGGGTTCTGCACTTAGCACACTGGCCCAGGACAACCCCAGAATCGCAACAACCAATGGACGCATTGGACGCTCCATGTTCCCGAAAATACGAGGGAACCCACGTGGTTCCCTCGTCAGACTCAAGCGTAGGTGTTGCCCGAACAATCGTCTAATGAAGGCAGTGCCTCAAGGCTGCGCCCCCGTCAGCCCATGTTTGAGGCCGCCCGCCAGTCCACTGAGTGCGCCGCCCAGGCCACCGCCCTGCTGCCCTTCCGGGGCAAGCAAGCCGCCCACCTGATCGACTGTTTTACCCACTTCGTTGACGGCAGCGCCCACGGAACTGACCACCGGGTTGCTGCTGGCCGCATCCACCTGGTTGCCCAGACTGCTGACCGCCCCACCCACCTTGCTCACCAGGCCGTCGACCGGTGCACCGATGCCGGTTGCCGCCCCCACTTGTGAGGTGACGCTGGCGACGCTCGTCACGACGGGCGTCACCGCAGCGCCCACAGTGCCGGTCAGCGCGGCAGTCGGCACACCCGCGCTAGCGCTGGCCACGCCATTGCCACCCATGACCGTGCCCAGCGAAGCCACGCTGTTACCTACCGCTGCCGCAGCGGTGCCGGTGGTGCTGAGCAAGGCGTTATTACTGCCGGCATCAAGACCGGTGCCGACACCGGCCACCGCGCCGCCGACCGTTTCCAGCAGGCCTGGCTTGCCGCCAGGGCCGTTCACCAGTTCGCCGGACGTACTGGTTGCACCGCCGACCGTGCTGGCCAGGTTGCCGACGGCCGTGGTCAGCGGATTGCTGCCACCGGCACTGGCGATCTTGTCACCCACCCCCTCGAGCGTACCGCCGACCTTGCTGACCACCGAGTCCAGCGGGCCACCGAGCCTGGTCTGGCTGCCGAGATTGTTAGTGGTGGTTTCCACCAGCGAGACCACCGGGACCAACACCTTATTACTCACACCCTCATTGAGGCCGCCCAAGGGGCCGGTGGTGCTCTGGGTACTCAAGGTATCGCCGAGCATGGTCACGGCCTGCCCGACATGACCGACCACGGTGTTCACCACGGGAATGTGCTCGATCAGATCGCTGCCGCCCAGTTGCTGTACACCACCGCCAAGGTCCGATACGCCCTGGCCGACACCGGCCACTGTGGTGCCGATGGCATTGCCGCCGGCGCCCAGTTGGCCGAGCCCGTCACTGACCCCGCTACCGATGCTGTTCACGGCGGTGCCGGCGGAGGTCACCAGGCCGCCGGCGCCGGTACTTCCCAGGACAGGCAACGAATCCACGCTCGCACCTACGCCAGCGACTCCCGTACCGACACCGGCCACGGCATTGCCCACCTGATCAACCACCTGGCCAGTAACCAAGGGCGTGGTAGTGCCGCCGCCCGGGTCGCCACCGCCTGGATTGCCGGTGCCTGGATTACCAGTGCCGGGGTTTTCACCGCCGGGGCCAGTGCCGCCATCACCCCCGCCCGTTCCACCAGTGCCACCTGTACCTCCGGTCCCACCAGAACCGCCTGCACTGCCCGTACCGCCAGTACCCGCGCCACCACCGGCCAGGCCATCTCCTGTTCCACCGATGCCACCAGTGCCGCCCCCTGCGGTTCCATCACTGCTGCCACCGGCCCCCGTGTCGGAACCGGCCTCAGTGGGTGTCGAACTGTCGACATGGCTCTTGGAGCCGCCGCCTCCGCTGCTGCATCCACCCAGGCTCACCGCCAGGATCAGGGCCAGGGCCGTACTTGCTTTCCACGCTTGCGTTTTCATGGGCGACTCCGTTGCCGCAGCTCGTTGTTTGAGAGCGACACACGCAGCGCCGATCTCTGTTGCAGGCATCTGAACGCGGGCAACGACGGCGGACAATTCGGAACTTGGTATTAACCCTTTCTATACCTTTGAACAGGATAAAAAACGGGGTTGTGATTCAACGGCTTACGCGCCTGGCAAAGGGATGTCGAGGCGCACTCCACTTTGGCGCTATATCCAATTGAAGGCGCCCAGGCGCCTTACTCATTGACCTGGAACTCGACCCGGGCGGTGTGCCCGCTCTCGTCCAGCGCACTCAACTCAAACTGCCCGGCTTGCTCGAACCGCGCACTCAGGCGCTCCTGGCCAACCGACTCGCCCAGCGGCGCGCCATTAAGGAACCACCAGCGCTTGCCGCTGCCTCCCAGTGCCGACACCTCAAGACGCAACGGCTCGCTGCTGGCGGCCGGGCGGCGCAGCTCATCGCCCTGGCGCACACCGACAATGGACAGCGGTGGCGAGCTGGCAGGCACCTGGGGCGGGCACGCCGGATCGACCTTGGGCAGCCGCGCGTCGCGCCGCTCGACCCGCGGCAGCCAGGGCTCCAGGGGCGCGGGCCACAAGACAATTTCCCTGGGCTCGGCACCGCTACAGCTGGCATCGACCCGCAACCCCTGGCCGTTCACCCATACGGTTTCGCGCAAGCCCACGCTCAAGGGCTGGTCGGCCGCCTGCAAGGTGGGTGGCGTGGTGCCGTCCAGGGTCCAGGCAAAGCGTTGGCGCCGGCAATTGACGTCCTGCCGGGCCAGTGGTTGCCCCAACGGCCAGCAGATCGCCGCCACGCCGACATTGGCAGGTACCGCGGCCACCGGAGCAGCAATGCGGCGCTGGCTGTCGCGGTTACTCAATACATCGTGAACCTGCAGCATCAGCGGCGCGGCGGAGGCCAGGCCGAACTGCCCGGGCACGGGGGTACCGTCGGGCCGGCCAATCCAGATGCCGATCAGGTAACGCGGGCCGACGCCAATCGACCAGGCGTCCCTGAAGCCATAACTGGTGCCGGTCTTCCACGCCAGCAGCGGGCGCTGCACCAACTCGGCATGGGGGTCGCGATCCGGGCGGGCCTGGCCACTGAGAATGCGCCGGATGATCCAGGCGCTACCCGGCGACAACAGCCGGCGCTCGGCCAACGGCGCATCCGGCTGCAAACGGATCGGCGCACTCAGCCCCCCACGGGACAACGCGCCGTAGCCAGCCACCAGCTCTTCAAGGCGACTGCCGGCACCGCCCAGGATCAGCGACAGGTTCGGCTCGGCCAAGGGCGGCAGGGTCAGGGGCACGCCGCCGCTGCGCATCTGCGCGGCAAATCGCTTGGGCCCATAGGCCTCAAGCAACTGCACCGCCGGCAGGTTCAGCGACAGCGCCAAGGCGGAACTGGCCGCCACCGGCCCGCTGAAGCCCATGGAGAAATTCCCTGGCCGATAGTCGCCATAACGCCTGGGAACATCTTGCAGAAGCGATTCGGAATGGATCAGGCCATCGTCCATGGCCATGCCATAAAGGAAGGGCTTGAGCGTGGAACCCGGCGAGCGCAGTGCGCTGATCATGTCGACGTGGCCGAAGCGGCGCTCGTCGTTCAAGTCCACCGACCCCAGGTAGGCGCGCACCGCCATGTTCTGCGCCTCCACCACCAGGATCGCCGCCGAGGTGCGTTCTGGCAGGCGTGCACGCCAGCCCAGCAGCAGGTCTTCAAGGCGACGTTGCAACGAGGCGTCGAGGGTGGTGCGAATCAGCGGTGGGCTGTGTGGCCGGTTCAGGCGCCGGGCCAGCAAGGGCGCCAGGGCCGGCTCCTGCCTGGGCGCCAGCAGCAGGGGTTCCTCCAACGCCTCGCTCACCCGTTGCTGCGGCCACACCTGGTAGTCGAGCAGGCGTTGCAGCACCTTGTCGCGGGCCACTTGCGCCCGCGCCGGGTGGCGGTCCGGACGCAAGCGGCTCGGTGCCTGGGGCAACACCGCCAGCAACGCTGCCTCCGCAGGGGTCAGGTGCAGCGGCGATTTGCCCAGGTACGCCCAACTGGCGGCGGCCACGCCCTGCAAGGTGCCGCCAAAGGGGGCGCGGTTGAGGTAGATCTCCAGGATCTGCGCCTTGGACAGGTGCCACTCCAGCTGCGCGGTGCGCCACAACTGGCGCAGCTTGCCGGGCAAGGTACGCGGATGCGGTTCGAGCAAGCGGGCCACCTGCATCGACAGCGTGCTGCCCCCCGACACCACCCGCCCGCCGCGCAGGTTCTGCCAGGCCGCCCGGCCCAGCGCAAGGGGATTGACCCCGGGGTGGTGATAGAACCAGCGATCTTCGTAGGTGAGCAACGCCTGCAAGTAATACGGCGACACCTGATCGCTGCTCACCGGGTAGCGCCACACGCCCTCGGCATCGGCAAAACGCCAGAGGGGCGTACCGTCCTCGGCCAGCACGACCCGCGCCAGGTCATCGGCCGGCAGGGGCAATGGCCACAGGCGATCGGCACCCCACAGCAAGGCGCACAGCAGCAACACAGCCCCTGCGGCGGCACCCAGCCGTTTCGCCATCGGACTGCGCGGGCGAGCTAAGATGAGCATCGGGCAACCTTGTCACGGCTGGAGAACAGGGAACTGACTCGGCCAGTAAATGGCCAAAGGCTTGGCAACGGCAGACTCGCCGATTCGATCATCAGGAAGCAACTATGCATGTAGAAGGTTTTTTCGAGTGGCTTGGCCAGGCACTCGGCGCACTGATCCGCTTTGTCGTCGACGGCCTGAGCGGGTTGTTCAACCTGCTGGCCAACGCTGGTGGCAACTTCATCGATGGCCTGGCACGCACACTGGGCATGGACACCTCGCTGGTCAGCATCATCGCCCTGATCATCGGCCTGATGCTGCTGTACTCGGCCATCCGTGCCTTCATGCGTGCCTCGATCATCCTCGGCAT
Source organism: Pseudomonas sp. JQ170C (assembly GCF_035581345.1). Lineage (NCBI taxonomy): Bacteria > Pseudomonadati > Pseudomonadota > Gammaproteobacteria > Pseudomonadales > Pseudomonadaceae > Pseudomonas > Pseudomonas sp. JQ170C. The sequence goes on along the minus strand of NZ_CP141608.1, from coordinate 642,973 downwards.
CATCTGGCTGGTGCTGGGGTTGTGGGTGCTGAGCTGGATCATTCATTGAACAATCGCCGGGCAAGCCCGCTCCTACCGGTAGGAGCGGGCTTGCCCCGCGATCAACGGGCCTTCACCACCAACTCTCCTGCTGTCTCGCCCACCGCCTGCACATTCGGCCGGTACATCGACTCCACCTGCGGCGGTGGCACCCGGTAGGTGCCCGGCGTCACGGCGCGCGCCAGGTATAGCAAGTGGGTGGTGCCATAACCTTCAAGGTTCAGCGCCGCCACGTAGCGGTCATCGCGAAACTCCTGGTGCACCACGTTGGCGTTCTGCATCGACTCACGCCACTGTTTCACGGCGCTACTGGCGTTCTCAAGGCTGGCCGCGCTTTGCGCCAGGTTCTGGTTTTCAAGCTCCAGGCCCGCCGGCAACAAGTCGACCACCAGGGCATCCGGCACCCGCGTTGTCGACGTCAATGCCAGGTGCACCAGCACCAGGTCACCGCTCTTGAGATTACCCAGGTCCAGCGCCTGACCATTCATGCCGAGGAAATCGCGGCGAATGGTCATGCCGTTGCTGCTGGCCGCCGGGGCCTGGCGCGGGTAACCAGACACGGTCAGTTGCTGGAACAGCGTGTCGCTGCCCTGGTTCTGCACGGTCAGCGGTGAAGCCAGCAACGGGCCCTCGAGTTTCAATCCCGATTGCGCCGCATCCAGCTCGCGCACTTCACCGGCGCTGTCCAGGCGTGCCGTCCATTTGCCTTCCGGCTTGCCCAGCAGGCCACGGCCGGCGAGGAACAGCGCGTTACGCTCCTGGGTCGACAACCAGCGGCTGGCCGCCAGCTCATCCGACAGCTCGAACAACCGCGCATCAAGGGTGCTACTGGCCAGGTTGTTCTCTTCAAGCAAGGCCAGGATCAAGGCCTGGTCACGTACGGGGCTGCCGTAGTCACCCAGCCAGTCGTCGCTGCTGCGGCTGACCGCCAGGCCCGCCTGCAAGGCCTGCTCGGCCCGCGGTTTGTCGCCCATCTTGTCCAGGGCGATGGCCAGCTGTACCAGCGGCAAGCCGGAACGGGCATCGCTGCGCCGCTCGAACAGGCTGCGCAGCGCACCCAGTGGCGCCTGTTGCGTACGCGCCAGCACCAGTGCCGCGTAGGCCTGAACGGCAAAGCGGCTGTGCTCGGCGTTCTTGCTGTAGCTGACTTCGATCAGGTTGCGCTCCTGCAGGTAACGCAGCAGGCGCTCGCTGGATTTTTTCAGGGCTTCGGCCGGTACGGCATAACCCTGTTCACGGGCGCGTAGCAAAAAGTCAGTGACATAGGCGGTCAGCCAATACTCTTCCTGGTCATCCGCACTCCACAAGCCGAAGCTGCCGTTGTAGCGCTGCATGCCCAGCAAGTGCTCGATGCCCATCTCGATCTTGCGCTTGCGCACCTCGGCCGGCTCGCCGGTGATGCCCAGGCGCTTGAGGGTTGCAGCATCGGCGTAGAGCGAGGGGTACAGGCCACTGGCGGTCTGCTCCAGGCAGCCATACGGGTAGGCTTCCAGGGCGCGAATCTGCTCGGCAAGGTTCAGCGGCGGACGGCTGGACAACGCCAGCGTGGCTTCCAGACCTTGCGGCTCGAACGCGGCCAGATCGCCCTCGGGCAGGCTCCAGGGTTGATCCTTGAGCGCCACACGATAGTGCTTGAGCATGGCCGGATAGGCCGGGCGGACGCCCAGGGTCCAGTCGCGGGTAAAGGCAGCGGCCTGTTCACCCGGCAGTTGCAGGCCCAGCACTTCGACCTTGACCTTGCCTTGCCCCAGGCCGCCATTGGCCTGCACCGGCACCAGCAGCGTGACGCGCTTGCCCTGGGTCAGGTCGAGGCTCTGTTCGGCCGCGCCCAACAGGCTCAGTTGGCCTTCGGTGCTTACCCGCACCGTGAGCTTCTGTGCCTGCCCCGACAGGTTCGACAGGTCCAGCGCCAGCGTGGTGCGGTCACCACCGGCCAGGAAGCGCGGCGCCGAGAGTTCGGCAATCAGTGGGGCGGCAACCACCGTCTTGCCTTCGGCAACGCCATAGCGCTCGTCGGTCCAGGCCTGGGCCATCAGCCGCAGCTCGCCGTTGAAGTCCGGAATGTCGACGGTGGCCTCACCCTCGCCCTGTTCGTTGAGCGTCACCGGCGCACTCTGTTGGGCAACGATGGTGACGCTGGTATTGGGACGCTTGCCGCCCTTGGCCATGCCCGCATCGCCACCGAACGCCAGGCTGGCCAGACGGCCCTGCCCGGCTTCGATCAACTGGCCATAGATGTCCAACTGATCAGCGCCATAGGCCTTGCGCCCGAACAGGCCGGTGAACGGGTCCGGGGTCGGGTAGTCGGTGATATTGAGAATCCCCACGTCCACCGCCGCCAGCAGCACATGCACCTCTTTGGGCACGCTGCCGTCGGCATTGCGTGCCTGCACCTTGACGGTCAGCGGCTGCTTAGGACGCATCTTTTCCGGTGCGCTGAGCGTCACGGCCAGCTTGCGTTCGGCGCGGTCCAGCGGCAGGTGCAGGACACCCACGGCACGCTTGGGCGTGGCATTGACCTTGCGCTCGCCCGGACGGATCACCAGGGCACTCACATACAAGTCATGGCGGGCCCATTTGGGGTCGAGCTTGACGGCGAAGGTCTTGCCCTCGGCCGGCACGTCGATTTCCTGCCACCACAGCGGTCCATCGCTGGACTCGACCATCAAGTAGCCGGTACCGGCCGCAGGCGGGGTAACGGTGATAGAAGCCGTAGCACCATCGGCATAGGAGGGTTTGTCCAGTGCCAGCTTGACCTGGTCCGGGCGTACCGCCCCCCCGTCGGCATTGTCCTGGGCGCGGTAGCCGGCCCAGAAGCGGGCGCTGGAAACCAGGCCTGTCTGCGGGTCTTCGACCTCGACGCGGTACGGGCCCCATTCGACCTGGAAGTTGAGTCGCGCGGTGCCGCCCGCCTTGACGCTGACCGTCTCTTCGCTCTGGGTCAGGAATTTCTCGTTGAAGTTGTAGCTCCAGCCGTCGCTCTGGGAGTAGTTCCAGTAGTAGTCACGGCGCTCACGGATCAGGCGGACCTTGAGGTTGTCGGCCGCCAGTTTGTTGCCGTCGCGGTCGGCGACCAGCACTTCGAATTCCACCGGCCCATCGCTGTCGGTTTCTTCACCGTCGAACAGCCCGCGCAATCCCGGCAGACGCTCGGCTGGCCAGATCGGCTGCTCCAGGCGGCGGGTAATGGGACGTCCGCCAGACTCCTGCAGGCTGGCCTGCACGGTCAGTTGCAGCGGCGAGCGGGCCTCGGCCCATTTGCTCTCGATGCTCAACGTGGCTTTACCCTCGGCATCCAGGTTGACCTCCTCCAGCTCCAGGTCCTGGCTCAGCTCCTGCTCGGTGATCGAGCCGAACTGATAGCCCGGCAGCGCCGGCACCGCCTCACGCAGCGGACGAAGATAGGCCTGGCCGCTCAAGCGGTTGCCCGAGGCCGGCGCGCCGTAGAGGTAGCGGCCATCCACGTCGATTTCAGCGGTCTGCTCCGGGCTCAGGGGCGCATCGCTGCCCTTGAGTTCCAGCGCCAGGCGCTCGGGCAAGAAGTCTTCGACGAGAAACTCATAGATCTGCTTCTTGCCACCGCCCAGGTCGAACAACAACTGCCAGCGCCCGGTCGGGGCTTCGCTGGCCAGTTGCAGCGAGTACTGGTACAGGCCATTGCTGCCCGGCTCCCAGACGAACTTGCGGCTGATCTGCTCATCCGGGCGGCGCACTTCCACGGTCACCGGCTGCGGCTTGAGCGGACGACCATCCTGGTCGCGCAGCAAGCCATTGAGCAGCACGGTTTCACCCGGACGGTAGAGGTCGCGCGGGCCGAACACGAAGAACTGCAGGGGGTTGGCCTGGGGGCCGGTGATGTCGAACTCGGCCAGGTCCAGTGCCGCGTTGTTCAGGCGCAGCATCGTGGTGTGCACGCCCTGATGGGCCAACAATACTTCGGCCTTGGGCGGCATCGGCAGTTGCGCATGGCCGTCGCTGTGGGTCTTGCCCTGGCCGAGTACGCGGCCTTCGGCATCGAGCAACTCAAGGGCCACGCCGCTCAGGGCCTTGCCACCTTCCAGGCCTTGGGTGAACACATCCATGCGGTTGTGGTAGCGGTGGGCCGACACGCCGATGTCACTCAAGGTGAACAGGGTCGCCGGTTGCGAATAGTCATAGGTGCCGGAGGCGCGCATCACGGCCAGGTACACCCCCGGCTCCTGCAGCGGCTTGATGCCGGCGATCGGCAGCAGCACGGTTTCGCGGGTGTTGCGTGCGGGGTTGAGATCGAAGCGGCCGCTGTAGACCAGCTCGGCCATGTCCAGGGTTTCCTTGGACTGGTAGTAGTACAGGCTGCTGTTGCGGCCCCAGGCACTGAGGAAGGTGGCGAGGGATTCAGGCTTGATGCGGAAGAACTCGACATCGACCTTGTCGACGTTCAGGGCAATCACCGGCAGGCCTTCGGCCAGACGGGTCGGCAGCAGCGAGCCGCGGCTGGCAAAACCGATGGTGGCCTGCATGTCGCGGGTTTCCAGACGGCTCACCGACTCTGCGGCCAGACGCTTGCCATTGACGGCCTGCAGCCCGGCATCGACCGTCAGCACCAGCTTGCGCTGGGGCTCCAGGTGGCGCAGGCGCAACTCCATGCCGTTGTCGGAAAGCTCCCAGGCGCCGTCGACCTTGCCTTTGACGGTGTCGACCAGGTGCACCCGGTCGGCGATGTTCTGCTCGGCGTCCAGCGGCACCGAGAACGTCAGGGACAGCGCACTGGCGCCATCGACCTGGACTTCGGAAACATCCACCACGCTCAACTCACGACCGGCATAGCGTTGGGCCAGGGTCTCGGCACTTTCGCGCGCAGGCTTGGGCGCCGGGGCGGCTTCCTGGGTCGGCGCGGGCGTTGGCGCGGTGGCGGGCTTGTCTGGGGCAGACGAGTCGCAGGCACTGAGCAAGGCCAGCGCGCAGGCCAGCAACAATCCTTTGTTGAGCATGGAAATCACTCTTTGGCAGCGGGTTCTGAAGGGAGAACTATATATCACCCACGCAACAACCGAGCGCGGCGACGCCGAGCTCAGACCCCATTGAAGTGATTTGGTGCCCGCAGCAGCTACAATGTCCGGCTTGCCTGGAGCCGACATGTCCCGATTGCTGACCGACTGGCGCGACCGCCCGACCCACACCAAGGTCTGGGCCCTGGCCGCGCCGATGATTCTCTCGAATATTTCCGTACCGCTGGTGGCGTTGGTCGACAGCGCCGTCATCGGCCACCTGCCCCATGCGCATCAGCTGGGCGCTGTGGCGGTGGGCGCCAGCCTGTATACCTTCCTGGCCTGGGTGATGGGCTTTTTGCGCATGGGCTCCACCGGCTTCGCCGCCCAGGCGGCAGGACGCTCCGATGGTGCGGCGTTGCGTCAGGTGCTGGTACAGGGTTTGATCCTGGCGATGCTGTTCGCCGTGCTGCTGGGTGTGCTGGCCGTGCCCTTCAGCCACCTGGCGCTGCAATTGATGCAGCCCTCGGCGGCGCTGGAGCAGTCCACCCAGGATTTCTTCCAGACCCGCCTTCTGGGTTTGCCGGCAGCGCTTGCCAGCTTCGCCCTGGTGGGCTGGTTCCTCGGCACCCAGAACGCCCGCGCGCCCCTGGCCATTCTGCTGACCACCAACCTGCTCAACATCGCCCTGAACCTGTGGTTCGTGCTGGGCCTGGACTGGGGCGTGCTGGGCTCGGCCCGTGCCTCGGTGATCGCCGAATGGAGCGCGGCCCTGCTGGGCCTGGCACTCACCCGCCCGGCCCTGCGCACCTACCCCGGACACATCGCCTGGGCCCTGCTGGCCCGCTGGCAGAGCTGGCGGCCGTTGCTGGCGGTCAACCGCGACATCTTCATTCGCAGCCTGGCCCTGCAGGCGGTGTTCTTCCTGATCACCGTGCAAGGTGCCCGCCTGGGCGAATCCACGGTTGCCGCCAATGCCCTGCTGCTCAATGGCCTGCTGCTCACCGCCTATGCGCTCGACGGCCTGGCCCATGCGGTCGAGGCCTTGTGCGGCCACGCCATTGGCGCCGGCGATCGCCAGGCCCTGCGCCGCTCACTTACCGTGGCCTGCGGCTGGTCATTGCTGGCCAGCAGCGGGTTCGCCGTACTGTTCCTGTTTGGCGGGCACCTGTTCATCAACATGCAGACCGACATCGCCAGCGTGCGCGAAACGGCGTACCAGTACCTGCCGTACCTGGCGCTGTTGCCCCTGGTGGCGGTATGGAGCTATTTGCTCGATGGACTGTTCATTGGCGCGACACGGGCGCGGGAGATGCGCAACGCCATGCTGATCAGCGTGGCCATTGCCTTGCCGTTTGCCTGGCTGGCCACGGGGCTGGGCAACCATGGGTTATGGATGGGGTTCTTGCTGTTCATGGCACTGCGGGCAGTGACACTGGCGCTGATGGGGTGGCGCTTGCAGCGGATCGATGGGTGGTTCGTCAGACGCTTGTAGGAGCGGGCTTGCCCCGCGATGGCGGTGTGACTGACACACCGCCATCGCGGGGCAAGCCCGCTCCTACAACATCAGCTCGACAGGTACGAAGAGCGTGTCAGCCCCAGGCGCAATGCATCGAGGAACTGAGTCTTCTCGCGCGCCGTGATCTTGGCGCTGGCGCACTTGTCACGGTAGTGCGTCATCAACTCCTCCGGCGACAGGTGCACGTAACGCAGCATGTCCTCGATGGTGTCGTGGGTCTCGATGCCGGCGTGGTACACGCTACCGTTCGGGTTCTGGTAGATGTTCACCGAGTCGGTATCGCCAAAGAGGTTGTGCATGTCGCCAAGAATTTCCTGGTAGGCGCCCACCAGGAAGATGCCCAGCAAATAGTCCTCACCCTCGTTGATCCCGTGGACCGGCAGGCTGGTCTCGATGCTCTGCTCGTCGACGTACTGGTTGATCTTGCCGTCGGAGTCACAGGTCAGGTCTTGCAGTACTGCGCGGCGCATCGGCTCTTCGTCCAGGCGGTGCAGCGGCAGGATCGGCAGCACCTGGCCGATGGCCCAGGTATCCGGCAGGCTCTGGAACACCGAGAAGTTGCAGATGTACTTGTCGGCCAGTTTGTCGTTGAGTTCGTCCAGCACCTGGCGGTGCGAGCGCTGGCGGGCCTTGAGCGAGTTGTGCAGGCGACGGCATACCGCGAAGTAGCACTGCTCGGCCAAAGCTTTCTCGGCCAGGGTGATCTTGCCGTCGGCGTACTGGGCGGCCACGTCGCTCATGTAGTGGGTGGCGCGCCAGTAGGTCTCGGTGACCATCTCGATGTCGGTCGGGCCCAGCAGGTCAGCCAGCCATTGCACGGTTTCCGGCAGGCTTTGCTTGTCTTCGATCACCGGCACTTCGTCGTTGTGCTTCTCGACGTCGGTCACCTGCACCACCAGCATGGCGTGGTGGGCGGTCAGCGAGCGGCCGCTTTCCGAGAAGATGTGCGGATGCGGCAGGCCCTGGGCATCGCAGAACTCCTTGAGCATGCCGACCACGACACCGGCGTAGTCGTCCATGTCGTAGTTGATGGAGCTGGCGTTGCGCGAGTGGGTACCGTCGTAGTCCACACCCAGGCCGCCACCGACGTCGATGTGATCGACCGGCAAGTTGAGGGCGCGCAGTTCACCGTAGTAACGGATCGCTTCCTTGAAGCCGTGCTGATAGTCGGCAAGGTTGGCGATCTGCGAACCCATGTGGAAGTGCAGCAGGCGAATGCCCTGGTCCAGGCCGGCATCGCGGAAGCGCTGCACCACCGAGATAAGCTGCGCAGCCGACAGGCCGAACTTGGACTTCTCGCCACCGGTGTCAGCCCACTTGCTCGACGCCAGCGACGACAGGCGTACGCGCAGACCGACCTGCGGCTTGACCTTCAGCTCAGCCGCTTCTTCGATCACCAGCGCCACTTCCGACTCTTTCTCGATGACGATGAAGACGTTGTGGCCCAGCTTCTGGCCCATCAGCGCCAGGCGAATGAACTCGCGGTCCTTGTAGCCGTTGCAGACGATGGTGCCGCCCTTGGGTGCCAGGGCCAGTACGGCCAGCAGTTCGGGCTTGGAGCCGGCCTCAAGGCCGATCGACACGTTCTGGGTGGCGATGATGTTTTCCACCACCGCTTCCTGCTGGTTCACCTTGATCGGGTACAGGGCGGTGTACACGTTCTGGTACTCAAGGCGCGCGATGTTGGCGTCGAAGGCGCCGGTCAGTTGGCGCACGCGGTCTTGCAGGATGTCCGGGAAACGCACCAGCAGCGGCAGCGACAGGCCGCTCTTGCGCAGCTCGTCGACCTGCTCGTACAGGTCAATCGGCGCACTGCCTGGCCCGTTGGGGCGAACTTCGACGCGGCCGGCCTCGTTGATTGCGAAGTAACCGGCCCCCCAATGGCGAATCCCGTAAACACTGCGGCTGTCCGCAACTGTCCATTGGCTGCCATCGTCTTTGCGTGTGCGTCGTACGGACATTGAAGTCCCCTATATAAAAAGTCGAATAACACCGGCCAGCAATCGGCGGGCGCAGTGTAAAACCTGGAAATGACGATTTTCCGTGTTCAGGGATAGACCCTTCCTACGGGAACGAGTTTAGAAAGCGAACTGCAAAAAATCGCGATGCGGTCTCTAGCCGCCGGACTTTTTCGCTTTGAAGCCTTGCTTGATCAGCTCTGCCAACAATAGCTCGACGTGATCGCCCTGGATTTCGATGACCCCGTCTTTCAACGCGCCGCCGGTACCGCAGCGACGCTTGAGCGTGGCGGCCAGTTCCTTGAGCTGTTCCAGGGGCAGCGGTACACCGCTGATGGTCGTCACCGTCTTGCCGCCACGGCCTTTGCTTTCGCGGCGCACGCGAGCAATGCCATCGCCTTCGGGGATGAGCGTCTGTTTGCAGATGCAGGCATCTATGGGTTTGCTGCAGTCCGGACAATGCCGACCTGCATCAGTGGAGAACACCAGGCCACCGAGGGCGGCGAATGATGCGGCTTTCTTGGCCACTTTTGATCCTCGTAAGGTGAGGACAAAAACTGGTCGACGCCCCGGGCAGGGTACCGACCGCGAAGCCCCACTCTGGCAGGGGCAGCGCAACTGCCACACCAGGGTGCGGCAGCCTTAAAAGGCCGCGCAGTGTAACGATAAATGCCGCGATTGCTAAGTACAAAACTGCGCCATTTTGCACAGGTTTAGCGACGTCAGGCTTGACGGTCGATGTAGCGCTGCAGGGCAGCCAGCGAATCGGGGCAATACGGCTGCTGCCGGCTGTCGGCCAGGGCCTGTTCGAGGGGCAGAAAGCGCGCTTCGCTGACCTCCTCCGGCTGCAGGCGCAAAGGCCCGTCCCAGACGGCCGAAAACACCGCGCACCAGAGCCGGTTGCCAGGCTGGTCGAAGAAGAAACGTTCGTGGAAGGTCAGTTCGACCCCGGCCACACCCAGTTCCTCTTCCAGCTCCCGGGCAGCGGATTCGGCAAAGCTCTCGTCGGCCTGCACCATGCCGCCGGCGGCTACATCCCAGTAACTCGGATAGATCGCTTTGCTTTCCGTGCGCCGGTGCACACACAGCTCACCGGCCGAGTTGAACAACAGGATGTAGGTACCGCGACCGATCAGGCCCTTCTCGCGCAGCTCGACGCGGGGCAAGGCACCCAGCGGCTGGTCGTGTTCGTCGACCCAGGCGATCAGTTCGGCGTCGGAGGCAGCGCGATGCGCCGCCTCTTGCTTGGAGATGGCCATCGATCAGCCCTGGGACAGCAGCTGGCGCAGGTCGATCACTGCAGCGTTGGCGCGAGAAATGTAGTTGGCCATGACCAGCGAGTGGTTGGCCCACATGCCGAAGCCACTGCCATTGAGCACCATCGGGCTCCACAGCGGCTCCTGGGATGCTTCCAGTTCACGAATGATCTGGCGCACGCTCACGGTGGCGTTCTTCTTGGCCAGTACATCGGCGAAGTCGACTTCGATAGCGCGCAGCAGATGCGACAGGGCCCAGGCCTGGCCGCGGGCTTCATAGAAGACGTTGTCGATCTGCAGCCATGGGGTTTCGACCACTTCCTCGTCCAGCTGCGGCGCCTGGCCTGCAACCACGACTTCGGTCTTCAGGGTGCTGTTGAGCTTGACCCGGCCAACACTGGCCGACAGACGCTGCGACAGCGAACCCAGACGGGTGGCGACATCGCCGAGCCAGTTGTTGAGGTTGTCGGCACGGGTGTAGAACAGCGCGCCCGGCTGGTCGGGTGCGGCCAGACGGTTCTGGTAGCGGGTCAGGGAGTTGATGCCTTCCTGGAACTCGGACTCGCTCGACGGCAGGATCCAGCTCTTGTTGTCGAAGTTGAAGCGCGGCTCGGCCTTGGCCAGGTCCGCGTCTTCAGCGGACTGCGACTGCGAGCGGGCGAAGTCCTTGCGCAGGGCGCGGCTCAGGTCGCGCACCTGAACCAGCACGCCGTACTCCCAGCTGGGCATGTTGTCCATCCACAGGCCCGGCGGGAAGCGGTCGTTGGAGATGTAGCCGCCCGGCTTGTGCAACAGGGTGCCGGCAACGGTCTTGAGGGTTTCGACCGTGGTGTAGCCCACCACCATCTGCTTGCCGGTCTGTTCGGCGGCGATCTGGGCGTTTTGCTGGACGGGGAACAGGTCGGGCTCTGCACTCCAGTACCAGCCCAGGCCCGCGCACACCAGCAGGTAAATGCCGATCAGCGAACCCAGGGCGCGGCTGAAAAACAACCCGCCAAAGTAACTGCGGGTAGCGGCACCGCGGGGTTCGACCCGCTCGCGCGCCTCGGCTTTGCCTGTACGGTTTTTCCAGTCCAGCATGGCGTTGTCCTTTATGTCACGTCGGTTCAAGGGGTTCGACCGCAACCCCCGGGCTTCGTGCCAGCGCTGTGCGAGCTTTGTGCTGCGCACCGCCTGCCGGGGTGGGCAAGTATCACAGCACTATAAATCAAGCGCGCCGGTTCGCATAAGCGACTAGCGGGTCGGCAACTGAATAAACAGACTTGTACAGTAAATTGATACAAGGCACTCGATTGTCCAGTAAGTGGTGCTAGCATAGAGCCATCACTCGAACTGCCTCACCCTCTTATAAGTAGTCAGGACATGACCGAGCCAGAAGACCCCAGTCGTGAGCGCCTCAAGCAACACTTTGCCCAACGGGTCATTCATCAGGCTCGGCAAATACTCGAGATCTGGCAACGCCTGCAGCGCAGCGAGTGGTCGACGAGTGACCTCGGTGAACTGTGCGAGGCCAACCTGCGCCTGCAGCGCTACGCCGAGCGTTTCGAGCAACCGGAGCACAGCCTGCTGGCTGAAGCCATCGGCCAGACCCTGACAGCCGTCGAAGCCAACAGCGCGCGCCTGAGCAGCCCGCTGATCAGTGAACTCAACCGCCTGATGCAGCGCCTGTCACGCACGGGCCTGCGCCAGGGCGACCAGCTTGAGCAAGTGCCCCTGCCGCCGCTGCGCAAGCCGGTCTACATCATGCTCCAGGATCACGATCGGGCCGAGCGCCTGGCCCAGCAACTGGAGTTCTTCGGCCTGGGTGTACAAGCCTTGTACAGCGCCGATGCCTTTCGCGCCTCAATGAGCGAGCGGTTGCCGTCGGCCATCGTCATGGATGTCGACTTCACCGGCACGGGCATCGGCCTGCAACTGGCGGCCCAGGCCCAGCAAGGCCTGGAGCAGCGGGTCCCGCTGTTGTTCTTCAGCCTCGATGAAACCGACACGCCAACACGCCTGGCCGCGGTGCGCGCCGGTGGCCAGGAATTCCTCACCGGCACCCTGGAAGCCTCCAGCCTGCTGGAAAAGGTCGAGCTGCTGACCAGCGTCACCCAGTACGAACCGTTCAAAGTGCTGATCATCGACGACTCCCGGGCCCAGGCCATGCACACCGAGCGCCTGCTCAACAGTGCCGGCATCGTCACCCGGACCCTCACCGACCCGATCCGCACCATGGCCGAGCTTGCGGACTTCCAGCCCGACCTGATCATCCTCGACATGTACATGCCTGACTGCACCGGCACAGAGCTTGCCAAGGTCATTCGCCACAATGATCGCTACGTCAGTGTGCCGATCATTTACCTGTCGGCCGAAGACGACCTGGACAAACAGCTCGATGCCATGAGCGAAGGCGGCGATGACTTCCTGACCAAGCCGATCCGCTCGCGCCACCTGATTACCACCGTGCGCAACCGCGCCGCCCGCGCCCGCAATCTCAAGGCGCGGATGGTGCGCGACAGCCTGACCGGCCTGTACAACCACACCCACATCCTGCAACTGCTCGAAGACTGCAGCTTTCGCGCACGGCGCGAAGAACAGCCGCTGAGCTTTGCCATGCTCGACATCGACCACTTCAAGAAAGTCAACGACAGCCACGGTCACCCCATGGGCGACCGGGTGATCAAGAGCCTGGCCCTGTTCCTCAAACAGCGCCTGCGCAAGACCGACTTCATCGGCCGCTACGGTGGCGAAGAGTTCGCCATCGTCATGCCCAACACTGACCTTGCCGCCGCACAAAAAGTGCTGGATGAAATCCGACGCCGCTTCGCTGAAATCCACTACCCGGCCCAGCCCCGGGACTTGTCGTGCACCTTCAGTGCCGGCGTTGTGCAACTCAAGGACGGGCACGACGCCTTGAGCATGGCCACCGCCGCCGACATGGCGCTGTACCGGGCCAAGGGCGCCGGACGCAACTGCGTGCTGCGGGCGGACTGATCAAGGCAAAGTGCCACTTTTTTAGCCGGACGGTCTACTTCGTCATAACCCGGTCATAAAAACGCAATAACTTCAGGCGCTTACCGTTCGGCCGTTGGTAGACCCTGCACATGCGCCTGAAGCTGCTCACCAATTTCAATACCGTGTTACTGGTAACCGTCTGCATCGCCCTGGGCGCCACCCTGTGGTGGTCGCAGCGCGCGCTGGAACGCCCCTATCAAATGATGGAGCGTTACCTGTCGCTGTCGCAGCAATTCCAGAACCAGGCGGCACGCAACATCGGCGACTACCTCAGCAGCGGCGATGCCCTGCGCCATGCCACGGCGGTGCAGGCGACGGCGGCTTTGCAGGATGCCCTCAAGCAACTGCCCGATGAACTGGCCGCGCCCCTGCGCCCCAGCCTGGACAACCTGCAACGCTTTGCCGGCGATGAGCTGCTGGCCGCCGGCAAGTTGGCCGGCGACCCGCAGGCACTGTTGCTGCAGGCCGAACGTGAACTGGGCGCAAGCCTGGACCAACTGGCCAGCTACGCCCAGGCCAGCAGCAACCCGGACGCCGGGCGCTATAGCCTCACACTGTTCAAGGCCGCGCTGCACCTGTCGCGGCTTTCCCTGGCCCGCGACAAGCTGGTCAGCAGCGGACGCAGCGCGCTGGCCGATGAGGTGGAGCGCGAACTGCAACTGATCGTCGACCAGGCCAAGGCGCTCGATGCCCTGCCCTTGCTCGGCGTGACGGCTGCCCGCGAATCCAATGCCGATGACTTTGCTGCCCTCATGGGCCTGGAGACCCAAGGCAGCCAGGACGTCGAAGACACGGGGATCGCCCTCAAGCGCGAGCTCAACAGCCTGCTCAATCGCTACCCCGCCGAGTTGCAGCGCACCCGCGAGCAGATCCAGCGTCGCAGCGAACTGGCCGACAGCACCCACCAACAGATCGACGCCGTGCAGCAAGCCATTGCCGCGCTGGAACCGGCGGTGCGCAGCCAGCACGCGACCATCCAGGGTGAGGTGCGGATCATCCAGGGCCTGATGATCGGCCTGATCCTGCTGATCGCCCTGCTCATCGACACCTTGCAGCGCCGCCTCGCCCGAGTACTGACCAACCTGGCACCGGCCTTGTCGCGCTGGGCCGAGGGCGATTTCGCCGAGGCCATCTCGCTGGGCAAGAGCAACCGTGAAATGCACGACATCCAGGATTCGCTCAATCGCCTGCGCTGTTATCTGGTGGAGCTGGTGGGGACCATTCGCAACAATGCCGAGCAGGTGGCTGGCAGTAGCCATGCCCTGGCCGGCATGAGCAGCGCCCTGCACGACGGCGCCGAACGCCAGGCGGGCGACACCGCTCAAATCCGCGATGCCCTGGGAGAACTGGAAGCCACCATCCTGCAAGTGGCCGGCGATGCCAGTCAGGCTGCCGACGCCAGTCACGATGCTGGCCGCGCCGTGGAACAGGGGCAGGCGGTGATAGGCCAGAGCCTGACCGGCCTGCGCGCCCTGGTCGATGAAGTTCAGGGCAATGCCCAGATGATCGAGCAACTGGCCGAAGAGTCGGCCACCATCGGCGGCGTCCTCACGGTAATCCGCTCGATTGCCGAACAGACCAACCTGCTGGCCCTCAATGCCGCGATCGAAGCCGCCCGCGCAGGCGAGATGGGCCGCGGCTTCGCCGTGGTCGCCGAAGAGGTGCGTTCCCTGGCCCAGCGCACCACCGGCGCCACCGGCGAGATCCAGACCCTGATCGGGCGCCTGCAGCAGGCCGCGCGCGAATCGGTGGAAGGCATGCGCGCCCAGCTTGAACATGCCGAAGCCACCGCCAACAAGGCCCAGGCCGCCGATGGGGCACTGGATGAGATCGTTGCGGCAATCCAGACCATCTCCGCCACCGCCGTGCGCATTGCCGACGTGACGGCCCAGCAAAGCGGGGCAGTGAGTGAGATTCGCGATCACAGCGAGCGGATTCATGACCTGGGGGAGGACAACCTTCAACGCATTGGCGAAGGCCGCGAGCAGGGGGAGCAGTTGCTCAGGCTGGGAGGCGAACTGAACACGGCGGTACGGGCGTTTCGGCTGTGAACAACATCCCTCGATAGGAGCGGGCTTGCCCCGCGATGGGATGTGACGGTTGGATGGCTATCGCGGGGCAAGCCCGCTCCTACAGGCATAAAGTCCGCTATCATGCAGCCACATCTGTACTGCGAGACCGCCATGCGCCGCCTGCTTTGCCTTCTTTTCCTGCTTCTGGCCTTGCCCGCCGTCGGCGCCGGCCTGCTCGACAACCGCCCAAGCGCCACCCTGGGTGCGCCGTCACTGAACAACAGTGCCGACTTCCTCCCCGTACACGAAGCCTTCAAGCTGAGCCTGGTGCAAAGCGACGCCCAGACCCTCAAGCTGCGCTTCGTCGCCACCGACGGCTATTACCTGTACCGCCACCGCTTCCAGTTCCGCGCCGAACCTGCCGACATCGCCCTGGGCGCCGCGCAGATTCCGCCGGGCGAAGCCAAGCATGATGAGTTCTTCGGCGACGTCGAGGTCTATCACGGCATCCTGGATATCGACATCCCGCGCCCGGCCAACGACACCCGCGCCTTTACCCTGGTCGTGGGTTATCAGGGCTGCGCCGACAAAGGCCTGTGCTACCCGCCGGAAACCGTGCGCCTGAGCATCGACGGCAGCGGCGCGGCGCCCGATGCCGATACCGCTGCAGCCCCCCAGGGGTGGACCTGGAAACAACTGCTGCTGTTCTTCCTCGCGGGTGTCGGCCTGACCTTTACCCCTTGCGTGCTGCCGATGCTGCCGATCCTTTCCGGGGTGGTGCTGCGTGGTCAGGTCGGGGGCCTGCGCGGGTTCGCCCTGTCGCTGGCCTATGTCCTGCCGATGGCCGCGTGTTTCGCCCTGCTGGGTGCGTTGATGGGCTTGTTCGGCGCCGGCATGAACCTGCAGGCGCGACTGCAGTCGGCCTGGGTACTGGTGCCGTTCTCATTGTTCTTCGTGGTCTTCGCCCTGGCCATGTTCGGCCTGTTCGAGCTGAAACTGCCCCACGCCGTCAGTCATCGCCTGGAGCGGCTGGTCGGCCAGACCAAAGGCGGCTCGCTGATTGGCGCAGCGATCCTCGGGGTGTTCTCCAGCCTCCTGGTCTCGCCTTGCGTGTCTGCACCGCTGGCCGGTGCGCTGCTGTATATCAGCGCCAGCGGTGATGCTGTTGGCGGTGCCTTGAAGCTGTTTGCCCTGGGCCTGGGCATGGGCGCCCCACTGCTGCTGGTCGCCACCGGCGGCGCGGCCTGGCTGCCAAAAAGCGGGCCCTGGCTGGTCACGGTCAAGAATGCCATTGGTGTGCTGTTGCTGGGCTTGGCCATCGGCCTGCTCAGCCGGGTACTGCCCGGACAGGTCACCTTGCTGTTGGTCGGATTGTTGAGTGCGGGCGTGGCGCTGTTCCTCGGTACTCTGGAGTTCACGGCGAAAACCACGCTGCAGCGTCTGGCGCAACTGCTTGGCTTGGCCCTGCTGGTCTATGCCCTGGCCTGCTGGTACGGCGCACTGAGCGGCCAGAGCGATCCGCTGCGCCCCTTGCCGCCGCCCACTGCAGGCGCCCAGCCCCTGAGCGCTGCACAAAGCGACTGGCAAACCATCACCACCCCCGCCGCCCTCGACAGCGCCCTGGCCCTGGCCAAGGAAGCCGGGCAGCCCGTAGTGCTGGACTGGTACGCCGACTGGTGCATCAGCTGCAAGGTCATCGAACACGAAGTGCTGGCTGCACCGGCGGTCAAAAACCAGCTCATCGGCTACAAACTGCTGCGCTTCGACATCACCCAAAGCAATGCAGAGCAGCGTGCCCTGCTCGATCGCTATCAGCTTTTCGGTCCACCTGCGCTATTGTTCTTTGCCGCGAACGGCAGCGAAAAAACCAGCGCTCGTGTGGTTGGCGAGACAAACGCCGTCGAATTTGCCGAACATCTGACGCGCATTCGCGCCGATCTGGGTCTATAACTTCTTCTGCCCGCCAAAAAGCCATTACTGATGACCAAAATTAATAAATTAGTCACATATTTGGCGTGAATCTCGGTCATCGTGCTGGCTATTGTCGGCAACTGGACACTGCCCGCCGGTTTACGGCATAGTCGCCGCGCAACGTTTGTGCCTAACGATAAAAGGAACCACAGATGGCAACGCTACTGGTGCTGCACGGCCCCAATCTGAACCTGCTCGGTACCCGCGAACCGGGCGTCTATGGCGCCGTCACCCTGGCCCAGATCAACCAGGACCTGGAGCAGCGCGCCCGCGCCGCCGGCCATCACCTGCAGTACCTGCAAAGCAATGCCGAGTACGAATTGATCGACCGCATCCACGCCGCGCGCAGCGAAGGCGTCGATTTTATCCTGATCAATCCGGCTGCTTTCACACACACATCCGTCGCATTACGTGACGCATTGCTGGCAGTGAGCATCCCATTCATCGAAGTGCACCTGTCGAACGTGCACAAGCGTGAGCCGTTTCGCCATCACTCCTACTTTTCCGATGTCGCCGTAGGGGTGATTTGCGGCCTGGGTGCCACCGGCTACCGCCTGGCCCTGGAGTCTGCCCTGGAACACCTGGCTGCCAACGCCAAACCCTGATACCGAGCACCTGGCCTGAAGGCCTGGGCTCACAAGAAACGTTAGAAAACACGTTTTTATATTTACGCCCCTGACCGAACCTTGGGAGTTGATGATTAATGGATATCCGTAAAGTCAAGAAACTGATCGAACTGCTGGAAGAATCTGGCATCGACGAGCTGGAGATCAAGGAAGGCGAGGAATCCGTACGGATCAGCCGTCACAGCAAGACCCCAGCCCAGCAGTACTACGCTCCGGCTCCAGTCGCCGCTCCTGTAGCAGCCCCGGCCCCTGCCGCCGCTGCAGCCGCTCCTGCTGCCGAAGCCGCCGCACCGAAACTGAACGGCACCGTTGCCCGTTCGCCAATGGTCGGCACCTTCTACCGCAAGGCCTCGCCATCCTCGCCAGCCTTCGTTGAAGTCGGCCAGACCGTGAAGAAAGGCGACACCCTGTGCATCGTCGAAGCCATGAAGATGATGAACCACATCGAAGCTGAAGCCAGCGGTGTGATCGAATCCATCCTGGTAGAAGACGGCCAGCCGGTTGAGTTCGACCAGCCGCTGTTCACCATCGTTTGAACCGCGGAGAACCAACGATGTCTGCGAAGCTGGAAAAAGTCCTGATCGCCAACCGCGGGGAAATTGCCCTGCGGATCCTGCGTGCCTGCAAAGAGCTGGGCATCAAGACCGTCGCCGTGCACTCCACGGCAGACCGCGAACTGATGCACCTGGGCCTGGCAGACGAGTCGGTCTGCATTGGTCCTGCTTCGTCCAAGGATTCCTACCTGCACATCCCGGCGATCATCGCCGCTGCCGAGGTGACCGGCGCTACCGCCATTCACCCAGGCTACGGCTTCCTCGCTGAAAACGCCGACTTCGCCGAACAGGTGGAGAACTCCGGTTTTGCCTTCATCGGCCCGAAAGCCGACACCATTCGCCTGATGGGCGACAAGGTTTCGGCCAAGGACGCGATGATCAAGACCGGCGTACCGACCGTACCGGGTTCTGACGGCCCACTGCCGGAAGACGAAGAAACCGCACTGGCGATCGCTCGCGAAGTCGGCTACCCGGTGATCATCAAGGCCGCCGGTGGCGGTGGTGGTCGCGGCATGCGCGTGGTGCACAAGGAAGAAGACCTGATCGCTTCGGCCAAGCTGACCCGTACCGAAGCCGGTGCTGCGTTCGGCAACCCGATGGTCTACCTCGAGAAGTTCCTGACCAACCCACGTCACGTGGAAGTCCAGGTACTGTCCGACGGTCAGGGCAACGCCGTGCACCTGGGTGACCGCGACTGCTCGCTGCAGCGCCGCCACCAGAAGGTACTGGAAGAAGCGCCGGCCCCTGGCATCGATGAAAAAGCCCGCCAGGAAGTCTTCAAGCGTTGCGTCGATGCCTGCATCGAGATCAACTACCGTGGCGCTGGCACCTTCGAGTTCCTCTACGAAAACGGTCGCTTCTACTTCATCGAAATGAACACCCGTGTTCAGGTGGAGCACCCGGTTTCGGAGATGGTCACCGGTATCGACATCGTCAAGGAGATGCTCAGCATCGCCGCTGGCAACAAGCTGTCGTTCACCCAGGATGACGTCGTGATCCGCGGTCACTCGCTGGAGTGCCGGATCAACGCCGAAGACCCGAAGAAGTTCATTCCGAGCCCAGGCACGGTCAAGCACTTCCACGCCCCGGGCGGCAACGGCGTTCGCGTCGACTCGCACCTGTACAGCGGTTACGCGGTTCCACCGAACTACGACTCGCTGATCGGCAAGCTGATCACCTACGGCAAAGACCGTGACGAAGCCATGGCGCGCATGCGCAATGCCCTGGACGAAATCGTCGTCGACGGCATCAAGACCAACATCCCGCTGCACCGCGACCTGGTGCGTGATGAAGGTTTCTGCAAAGGTGGCGTCAACATTCACTATCTGGAACACAAACTGGCCAACCAGGAGTGATTCCACAGTGATGTGAAAAGACCCCGGCCAATGGCCGGGGTCTTTTTTTATGCCTGTAGCAGCGGGCCTGCCCCGTAAAACCTGCTCACGAAGCATTCCCACAAACCCCTCGCACTCAAGTAAACTGGCGGGCTTCTCGCAGCCCTGGGCTGCCCCTGTAGATTTTCCCAAAGGTGCCCGCCATGCCTTGGCTGCAAGTACGTCTGGCCATCAGCCCGGATCAAGCCGAAACCTATGAAGATGCCCTGCTCGAAGTAGGCGCGGTTTCGGTCACCTTCATGGACGCCGAAGACCAACCGATTTTCGAGCCGGACCTCAACACCACCCCGCTGTGGTCGCACACGCACCTGCTGGCGTTGTTCGAGGCCGATACCGATGCCGCGGCCGTGTTCGCCCACCTGCAACTGCTGACCGGCGCCGAGCTGCCGGAGCACCAGGCCGAGGTCATCGAAGACCAGGACTGGGAACGCAGCTGGATGGACAATTTCCAGCCAATGCGTTTCGGCCAGCGCCTGTGGATCGTGCCGAGCTGGCACGCAGCGCCCGAGCCTGAGGCGGTCAACCTGCTGCTCGACCCGGGCCTGGCCTTCGGCACCGGCACCCACCCCACCACCGCCCTGTGCCTGGAATGGCTGGACGGCCAGGACCTGAACGGCGCCCAGGTGCTCGATTTCGGTTGCGGCTCGGGCATCCTGGCAATCGCTGCCCTGCTGCTCGGCGCCCGCGAAGCAGTCGGCACCGACATCGACGTGCAAGCCCTGGAAGCCTCCCGCGACAACGCCGGACGCAACGGCATCGCCGACGAGCGCTTTGCCCTGTACCTGCCCGAGCACATGCCGGCGATGCAGGCCGATGTGCTGGTGGCCAACATTCTGGCCGGCCCGCTGGTGGCCCTCGCCCCGCAACTGTCCACCCTGGTTCGCCCGGGCGGCTTGCTGGCACTGTCGGGCATCCTCGCCGAACAGGGCGAAGAAGTGGCCGCAGCCTATGCCAAGGACTTCGATCTGGACCCGATCACCGTCCGTGACGGCTGGGTACGCATCAGTGGTCGCCGCCGTTAAGTGGGCCTAGAATAACCTTCTGCACAACCCGGACCGCCGCATGACCGACAGTTTCGTCACCCAGTGCCCGCATTGCCAGACCAGCTTTCGCGTCAACCACAATCAGTTGAGCGTGGCCCGCGGCGTGGTGCGATGCGGCGCTTGCCTGCAGGTATTCAACGCCGCCAAGCAGCTGCTGGAGCAGAGTGCGGCGCAAAAGCCGGTGAGCGAGCCTGCGGTCGTGGAACCCCCGGCTCCGGTACAACCGGCACCTGTCAGCCAGCGCGAGTGGAGCGCGGCCGAGCTTGATCTCGACCAGCTCGACCTGGATCAGGAGTTGGCGCGGCTCGAGCAGCGCGAAATCCAGCCAACCACCGAGTTCAAGGCCGGTACCGCCCGCGAGGACAGCCTCAGCGCTCACCGCGACGAACCGGAAACCGACGACCAGCATTGGCCCGACAGCCTGTTCAGCACCCCGGCAAACGAGCGCGAAGCCTCCAGCGAAGTCCTCGATGAGCCCCTGCCGCCGCTGATCGAGCAGGAGCCGCTGGACCTTGCCCCTGCCCCCGGCGAACGAACCGAGCCTTCGCTGTCACTGGAGGCGCTGGATGACGACCTGGATGAGCCCGCTCAACCCATTCGTCCGCTCGCCGCCGAGCTCGATGAACCGCCGGTCGAGCACTTGTCGGCCAAAGCGCCGGAAGACGACTTTGACACCCCGGAAGTTGACGACGAGCGCCGCGAGCCCGGCCTGGGCCCGACCTCCAGCCGCCCTGCGCGCAAGGAACCGCTGCTGGATCTGGTCGACGACCCGCTGCAGCTGGACTGGCAGAAACCCAAGGCCCACTGGGGCAAGCGCCTGCTGTGGATCTTCCTGGTGCTGCTGGCCGCTGCCGCTCTGGCCGGCCAGTACATCTGGTTCCACTTCGACGAGCTCGCCCGCCAGGACCAGTACCGCCCGTGGTTCCAGCAGCTGTGCCCGCACGTGGGCTGCAAGGTGCCGTCCCGGGTCGACATCGACCGGATCAAAAGCAGCAACCTGGTGGTACGCAGCCATCCGGATTTCAACGGCGCCCTGATTGTCGATGCAATCATCTACAACCGGGCACCGTTCACCCAGCCGTTCCCGCTGCTGGAATTGCGCTTTGCCGACCTCAACGGCCAACTGATCGCCAGCCGTCGCTTCAAACCCGCCGAATACCTGAGCGGTGAACTGGCCGGCAAGGGTGAAATGCCCAGCCAGGTGCCGATTCACATCGCCCTGGACATCCTCGACCCGGGGCCCAAGGCCGTTAACTACAGCCTCAGCTTCCGCTCCCCCGAATAGTCCCGCACGCCCCTGCCCGCCCCACCAAACTGGCGGGCATAACGCCGCAGCTGTTCAGATTTTATCCAAATCCATCTTTATCCGGTCACCGAGAGCGGGTATCATGCCCACCCTTTTTCAAACTCTAATGATCCGGCCCCACAACAGGGAACTCCTATGTCGGCGGTACGCATCGGCCCATACACACTGCAGAACAACCTGATCCTCGCGCCAATGGCCGGGGTCACGGACCAGCCATTCCGTCAGCTCTGCCGACGGATGGGTGCAGGCCTGGTGGTGTCGGAGATGGTCAGCAGCGACATGAGCCTGTGGAACAGCCGCAAGTCGCGCCTGCGCATGATTCACGAAGGTGATCCCGAGCCACGCTCGGTACAGATCGCCGGTGGGGACGCGCAGATGCTCGCAGCGGCGGCACGGGCCAACGTCGAGGCCGGCGCGCAGATCATCGACATCAACATGGGCTGCCCGGCAAAAAAAGTCTGCAACAAGGCTGCAGGCTCTGCTTTATTGAAAGATGAAGCCTTGGTCAGCGAGATCCTCCACGCGGTGGTTGCCGCCGTGGACGTACCGGTCACGCTGAAGATCCGCACGGGTTGGGACAGGGCGAACAAGAATGGCCTGACGGTAGCAAAGATTGCCGAACAGGCTGGCATCCAGGCGCTGGCGGTCCATGGACGAACCCGTGCCGACCTGTACACCGGTGACGCCGAGTACGACACCATCGCTGCGATCAAGCAGGCGGTGTCGATCCCGGTATTTGCCAACGGCGACATCACCTCGCCAGAAAAGGCCCGCGCCGTGCTGGATGCGACCGGAGCCGACGGCTTGTTGATCGGCCGGGCTGCCCAGGGGCGGCCGTGGATCTTTCGCGAGATCGAGCATTACCTGCGCACCGGCGAACAATTGCCGGTGCCACAGCTGGACGAAGTGGAACGCATTCTGCTTGAGCACCTGGCCGCCCTGCACGCCTTCTATGGCGATGTGATGGGTGTACGCATTGCCCGCAAGCATGTTGGCTGGTACTTGGCAACGCTTCCGGGCGCCAGGGAGTTTCGCGCCCAGTTCAATCGTT
Organism: Pseudomonas sp. JQ170C; assembly: GCF_035581345.1. NCBI lineage: Bacteria > Pseudomonadati > Pseudomonadota > Gammaproteobacteria > Pseudomonadales > Pseudomonadaceae > Pseudomonas > Pseudomonas sp. JQ170C. Next base: position 620,280 of record NZ_CP141608.1, on the reverse strand, counting down.
TGGAAGATACGCAAGCGCAGTGCGCCAACGTTCGTGGTTTTTTCCGCGAACGTGAACAGAGCCTTGAGACAGAGGACGGACAAGGGGTGGCCGCATGACGATGATGACCGAGACTTTAGTGAGTGGAACAACGCCCGTGAGCGACAACGTCAACTTGAAACAGCACCTGAATACACCGAGCGAAGAAGGTCAGACCCTTCGCGGCAGTGTGGAAAAGGCGCTGCACAACTATTTCGCCCATCTGGAGGGCGCGGCCGTCACGGACGTGTACAACCTGGTGCTCTCGGAAGTCGAAGCGCCGTTGCTCGAAAGCGTGATGAACTACGTCAAGGGCAACCAGACCAAGGCCAGCGAGCTGCTCGGGCTCAACCGCGGCACCTTGCGCAAGAAACTCAAGCAGTACGATTTGTTGTAAGCAAGCATCCAAACCAGAAAAGGCGGCTCCCATTCGATGAGGTCGCCTTTTTTGCTGACTCCACCGCGTTATGGAATCTGAAATGACCGACCAGACTACCCGCCTGCCGATCCGCCGCGCCTTGATCAGCGTCTCCGACAAGACCGGGATCCTTGAATTCGCCCGTGAGCTGCAACAGCTCGGCGTCGAGATCCTGTCCACCGGCGGCACCTTCAAGTTGCTCCAGGACAATGGCGTTGCCGCGGTGGAAGTTGCCGATTACACCGGCTTCGCCGAAATGATGGATGGCCGGGTCAAGACCCTGCACCCGAAGATCCACGGTGGCATCCTCGGCCGCCGTGGCACTGACGACGCCATCATGGCCGAGCACGGCATCAAGCCGATCGACCTGGTTGCCGTCAACCTCTACCCCTTTGAAGCGACCATCTCCAAGCCGGGCTGCGACCTGCCGACCGCCATCGAGAACATCGACATCGGCGGCCCGACCATGGTCCGCTCGGCGGCCAAGAACCACAAAGACGTCGCTATCGTGGTCAACGCCAGCGACTACGGCCAGGTGCTGGAAAGCCTCAAGGCCGGTGGCCTGACCTACGCCCAGCGCTTCGACCTGATGCTCAAGGCGTTCGAGCACACCGCTGCCTATGACGGCATGATCGCCAACTACATGGGCACCGTGAACCAGGCCGCCGACACCCTGAGCACCGAAGGCCGCAGCGAGTTCCCGCGCACCTTCAACAGCCAGTTCGTCAAGACCCAGGAAATGCGCTACGGCGAGAACCCGCACCAGAGCGCGGCGTTCTATGTCGAGTCCAAGCCTGCCGAAGCCGGTATCGCCACTGCGGTCCAGCTGCAGGGCAAGGAACTGTCGTACAACAACGTGGCCGACACCGACGCGGCGCTGGAATGCGTCAAGAGCTTCGTCAAGCCGGCCTGCGTCATCGTCAAGCACGCCAACCCGTGCGGCGTGGCGGTAAGCCCGGATGCCGAAGGCGGTATCCGCCAGGCCTACGAGCTGGCCTACGCCACCGACACCGAGTCGGCCTTCGGCGGCATCATCGCCTTCAACCGCGAGCTGGATGCCGAAACCGCCAAGGCCATCGTCGAGCGCCAGTTCGTCGAAGTGATCATCGCCCCGAGCGTCAGCGAAGAAGCCCGCGCCGTGGTTGCCGCCAAGGCCAACGTGCGCCTGCTGGCCTGCGGCCAGTGGTCGGCCGAGCGTGCCGCTGCCTGGGACTACAAGCGCGTCACCGGCGGCCTGCTGGTACAGAGCCGCGACATCGGCATGATCACCGAGGGCGACCTGAAAGTGGTCACCAAGCGTGCGCCGACCGAGCAAGAGATCCACGACCTGATCTTCGCCTGGAAAGTGGCCAAGTACGTCAAGTCCAACGCCATCGTCTACGCCAAGAACCGCCAGACCATCGGTGTCGGCGCCGGCCAGATGAGCCGCGTGAACTCCGCTCGCATTGCTGCAATCAAGGCCGAGCATGCTGGCCTGCAGGTGCAGGGTGCGGTCATGGCATCGGACGCATTCTTCCCGTTCCGTGACGGCATCGACAACGCCGCTAAAGTGGGTATCACTGCTGTCATCCAGCCAGGCGGCTCGATGCGCGACGCCGAAGTGATCGCCGCGGCCGACGAAGCTGGCATCGCCATGGTCTTCACCGGCATGCGCCACTTCCGCCACTGATACGTGCGGGCTTGTAGGAGCGGGCTTGCCCCGTGATAGCGATCTGTCAGGCACATCGCATCGCGGGCCAAGCCCGCGCCTACAAAGAGCCGCTCCATCCGAATTAGCGTCATCGAGGTTTTGACATGAAAGTTTTGATTATCGGTAGTGGCGGTCGTGAACACGCCCTGGCCTGGAAAGTCGCTCAGGACCCGCGGGTCGAGAAAGTCTTCGTTGCCCCGGGCAACGCCGGTACTGCCACCGAAGCCAAGTGCGAGAACGTCGACATCGACGTCACTGCCCTGGAGCAACTGGCTGACTTCGCCGAGAAAAACGTTGCCCTGACCATCGTCGGCCCTGAAGGCCCGCTGGTTGCCGGTGTTGTCGACCTGTTCCGCAGCCGCGGCCTGGACTGCTTCGGTCCAACCAAGGGCGCAGCCCAGCTGGAAGGCTCCAAGGCCTTCACCAAGGACTTCCTGGCTCGCCACAAGATCCCGACGGCCGACTACCAGAATTTCACCGAGATCGAGCCAGCCCTGGCTTACCTGCGCGAAAAAGGCGCCCCCATCGTGATCAAGGCCGACGGCCTGGCCGCGGGCAAGGGCGTGATTGTTGCCATGACCCTGGGTGAAGCCGAAGAGGCCGTCCGCGACATGCTCGCCGGCAATGCCTTTGGCGAAGCCGGTTCGCGTGTAGTCATCGAAGAGTTCCTCGACGGCGAAGAAGCCAGCTTCATCGTCATGGTCGACGGCCAGAACGTGCTGCCAATGGCCACCAGCCAGGACCACAAGCGCGTCGGCGACGGCGACACCGGCCCGAACACTGGCGGCATGGGCGCCTACTCCCCGGCACCAGTGGTCACTGCCGAAGTCCACCAGCGCGTCATGGACCAGGTGATCTGGCCGACCGTGCGCGGCATGGCCGAAGAAGGCAACGTCTACACCGGCTTCCTGTACGCGGGCCTGATGATCGACAAGGCCGGCAACCCGAAAGTGATCGAGTTCAACTGCCGCTTCGGCGACCCGGAAACCCAGCCCGTCATGCTGCGCCTGGAGTCGAGCCTGGTCCTGCTGATCGAAGCCGCCTTCGCCAAGGCCCTGGATAAAGTCGAAGCCCAGTGGAACCCGCAACCAAGCCTGGGCGTGGTCCTGGCAGCAGGCGGCTACCCGGGCGACTACAGCAAGGGCGCGGCCATCAACGGCCTGGACGCTGCAGCCAAGCTGACCGGCAAGGTGTTCCATGCCGGTACCGCCCTCAAGGACGGCCAGGTGGTTGCCACCGGTGGTCGAGTGCTCTGCGCTACCGCCCTGGGTGAAACCGTCGAAGCCGCCCAACAGCAGGCGTATCGCCTGGCTGCCGAAATCAACTGGGAAGGCAGCTTCTACCGCACGGACATCGGCTACCGCGCCATTGCCCGTGAACGTGGTGAGCATCAAGAGTAAAGAAGCGCCCGGAAGCAGCGACGCCATTGGCGCGCTGCCTCCGGCTCGTCGACAGGGCCCGTCTGGGCCTTGCCTTCGCCTTGGCGCGCCGCGCATAGTTAACATTCGGCACTTTTGCTAAGAAGGGATCTCGTCGTGCGTTGGCTCAGGATCGCCATAGGCCTCATCGTCAGCCTGCTAACCCTGCTCTGTCTGTTCCCGGTTTCGGCCGAACACGGCAGTGGATGGGCAGTTTTGCTCGACGAACAGGCCAACCTGCAGCTTAGCGACGTACGTTCCGAACGCTACCGCAACCAGTTCAGCCCCCTCGAACTGGACCAGCTCAATGCTGCAACGCCAGACCAGGCGCTGTGGCTGCATTACCGCCTCGAACCCGGCCAGCACGAACAACTGCTACGGATCTTCGCGCCCGACCTCTCCCGTCTTGACCTGTACGCCCTCGATGGCGACCAACTGATCAAGCAGATGCACAACGGCCGCCCTTCTGAAAACGGCCATCCCAGCGTGCGCAGCAGCGACCACATCCTGGCCCTGCCCAACAGCGCCCACACCCTGGATATTTACCTGCGGCTGGTCTCCGAGCATCAATTGCGCCCGGCCATCAGCCTTGAGCCGGCCGTCACCGTCGCCGCCGACCAGCGCCAGGCAATATTGTTCGGCCTGCTGTTCGGTTGCCTGCTGATGCTGATGCTGCACAACCTGATCCGCTTCGCCTATTCGCGCTCCTCCACCAGCCTGAGCCTGGCGGCCTATCACGGGCTGATGCTGCTCAGTGCGCTGATCCTGCTCAATCTCAGTGGCCCGTGGTGGAGCATGTGGCATTCGGCACAGACGCCTGCCGCCTACCTGACCGCCTTGCTCGCCAGCCTTGCCGGCCTGACCTTCACCCTGCGGTTTTTCCGCCCCTGCGGCCAGCCACGCCTCGCTCGTGTGCTGCAGATAGAAATGATCGTGGTCGGGCTCAGCGGCCTGTTGCTGCTGTTCGTCGACACCTTGCCGCTCAACCTGATGACCTACGCCCTGTTCGCCATCGGCAGCCTCACCATGCTGCTGACCTCCGGCTACCACTGGTACAAGGGCTATGAGCCGGCGCGGCTGTTCGCCCTGTCGATGCTGGCGTTCAATATCGGCTGCCTGGTGGTACTGCCGGCGCTGCTCGGGCTGACCCGCACGCCCACCCAATGGCTGCTGTTCATTCTGTTGGGCATGGCCAGCTTCAGCGGCCTGCTGCTCAACCTGGCCGTCAGCGAACGCCTGCGCCGCATCAGTGAAGAACGCTTCAGCGCCAGCCGCGAACTGGCCGCCAGCAATGCCGAGATCAACGCCAAGGCCGAGTTCCTGGCCAAGATCAGCCACGAGATCCGCACCCCGATGAACGGCGTGCTGGGCATGACCGAATTGCTGCTCGGCACACCGCTGTCAGTCAAGCAACGCGACTATGTCCAGACCATCCACAGCGCCGGCAACGAACTGCTGACCCTGATCAACGAGATTCTCGACATCTCCAAGCTCGAATCCGGGCAAATTGAACTGGACGATGTGCAGTTCGACCTCAATGCCCTGATCGAAGACTGCCTGAGTATTTTCCGCGCCAAGGCCGAGCAACAGAACATCGAGCTGATCAGCTTCACCCAGCCCCAGGTGCCACGAGTGATCAGTGGCGACCCGACACGCCTGCGCCAGGCACTGCTGAGCCTGCTGGAAAACGCTCTGAAAAACACCGAACAGGGGGAAATACTGTTGGTGGTGGCGGTCGATCAGCGTGGCAGTGCTCCGCGCCTGCGCATCGCCGTGCAGGACAGTGGCGAAGCCATTTCCCCGGGTGAGCGCGAAGCGCTGCTGCAGGCCGAGCTGCACAGCAAGCACTTCCTCTCCAGCAACAAACTGGGCGGTCACCTGGGCCTGGTCATCGCCAAGCAACTGATCAGCCTGATGCAGGGTGAGTTCGGTATCAAGACCAGCCACGGCATGGGCAACACCTTGTGGCTGACCCTGCCCCTGGACCCGCAGCGCCTGGAACAACCCCCCACCGACCTCGATGGCCCGCTGCGTGGCGCCCGCGTGCTGGTGGTGGATGACAACGACACGTGCCGCAAGGTGCTGGTGCAGCAGTGCAGTGCCTGGGGCATGAACGTCAGTGCCGTGCCTTCGGGCAAGGAGGCGCTGGCCCTGCTACGGACCAAGGCACACCTGCGCGACTACTTCGATGCGGTCCTGCTCGACCAGAACATGCCAGGCATGACCGGCATGCAACTGGCGGCCAAGATCAAGGAAGACCCAAGCCTCAATCATGACATTCTGCTGATCATGCTCACGGGCATCAGCAACGCACCGAGCAAAGTCATCGCGCGCAATGCCGGGGTCAAGCGCATCCTGGCCAAGCCCGTGGCCGGCTATACCCTCAAGACCACCCTGGCCGAAGAGCTGGCCCAGCGCAGCAAGGGCCAGCCCGTCATGCCGGCACCGGTAAGCCTGGCCACGCCGCTGAACATGCCGAGCGACTTCCGCATCCTGGTCGCTGAAGACAACAGCATCTCGACCAAGGTCATTCGCGGCATGCTCGGCAAGCTCAGCCTGGAACCGGATACCGCCAGCAACGGTGAAGAAGCCTTGCAAGCGATGAAGACCCACCACTACGACCTGGTGCTGATGGACTGTGAAATGCCGGTGCTCGATGGTTTCTCGGCCACTCAACAGCTGCGCATCTGGGAAGTGGCCAATCAGCGCAAGCGCACCCCGGTCGTCGCCCTGACCGCGCATATCCTGGCCGAGCACAAGGAGCGGGCGCGCCTGGCCGGCATGGACGGCCACATGGCCAAGCCCGTCGAGCTGTCACAACTGCGTGAGTTGATCGAGCACTGGGTCGCCCGTCGCGAGACCGAGTCCACCCAGGTGTCGACCCAGTAAGTTCGCGCACGCCTGATACACTTCCTTCACGTTCCCCTGCCGTCGCGAGCCACGACCATGCTCCATGAGTTATTCAGCGTCTACCTGAAAATGCTCGTGCTCTACAGCCCGTTCTTCGTGCTTTCCTGCTTCATCAGCCTGACCCGCGGCTACTCCAGCAAGGAGCGCAAGCACCTGGCGTGGAAAGTGGCCATCGCCGTGCTGATCTCCAGCGTGCTGCTGTACCTGTTTGGTCGGGTGATCTTCGGCGTGTTCGGCATCACCTCCGACGCCTTTCGCGTGGGTGCCGGCAGCGTGCTGTTCATCTCGGCACTGGGCATGGCCCAGGGCAAGTCGGCCGTGCAGACCGACAACATCCAGCAGGACGTGACCATCGTCCCCCTGACCATCCCCCTGACCGTCGGCCCCGGCACCATCGGTGCCCTGCTGGTGATGGGGGTCGGCCAGCCGCATTGGGACGACAAGTTGCTGGCCATCGTCAGTATCACCCTGGCCAGTTTCACCGTCGGCCTGGTGCTGTACCTCTCCCATCGAATCGAGCGGATTCTTGGCGACCAGGGATTGCAGATCGTCAGCCGACTGATGGGGTTGTTCGTCTGCGCACTGGCCGCGCAGATCATCCTTACCGGGATCAAGGGTTACCTGATGCCCTAAAGCACCAGGTCGTGAATTTCGCGCAGGGCTACCGTCTGCAGATTGGCCTCGACCCGCTGACGAAACTCCTGATCGAACAGGCGCGTGTTGAAGCGTACCAGTTCAGCCTTGACGGTCAGCCGTTGCCGCTGGCGATACAAAAAGCCGGCAGTGACCTCCACACGCGCCAACGACTCCTGGTAAAGCACCATGTCGATGCAGCCGTTGCGAGCCGGCAAACAGGGGAGCAACTGGAAAACCCCGGTGTCTTTCGTGCGCTGCTCGAAATGCGCCAACGCTGCACGTGCGAACCGCAGCCGATCCATTGCCAGCCCCATGGACGTCGCGTATTCGCTGCCAGCGGTTGCCGCTATCGTGCGCAGGGCGCCATCGACGATGTCCGGCCGCTCCTGGCCAGGCCAGTGCACTTCACTGGCGGGCAATGCATCCCAGCCGTAGAACATCAGCTTGCGCTTGTAGTAGCTGTACCAGTCCTGGATCAAGTCCTTATCCAGGGCATCACGCGTGTCGCGCTCAGTGATCAACGCCGCCAGCTTCACTGATGCTTGCTGCTGCGGTGTCAGTCCCGACGAAAAAGACATCAGTCCTGCGCCGATTACTGCTGCTTGTGGCGTACTCATGGGAGCCTCCTGACGCCGCGTCCACTGCCAACATGACGCGTGCAAGAACCACGGGATGGCTCGAAGAACGAGCCATCCCGTGATTTCAGATGTCGTAGTCCAGTACGTTGTTGATGGCGCGCTCGCCCAACTTGAGCTCGATGGTGGGACGCAGATGGTCGTACAAGGTTTTGTTGAACGACAACGCCGCAGAGCCTGTGTAGGACGTCAAGGAACTGCTGGCCCATTCAAATACGGCCAGGTCCAGGTCGTGCGACGCGGCGGCGACCTGCACCGCACTCATGACTAGGACCACTTCGCCAGTGTTGGTTTCGATGCAAGAGGCCAGGCCGACGGAGGCGTTGGCCTTGTTTTTGATGTTGCGCTTGAGCAGCTGCTGGGCCTCATCGACCATGCCGAGCTTTTCAAGTGCACTTTCAGCCAGTTTGTTCAGGGCCGCGCCCACCGGGCCGCCCAGAAATGCGGTGCCGATGCTGCTCACCGCCTTGGCAGCAATGGCACCGACCTTGAGGGACTGCGAACCTTGATTCACCTGCTCATAGCAACGGCGCGCAGTCACCCAGCCGCAATCGTGCATGACCTTGAGGAACGCCTTGAACCACTCCTCACCCTGCCCTTCCTGGTCAAAGCGTTTGCTCGCTACCAGCGAAGCAAAGTGATAGGCGTTCTTTACGTCGGTTCGGCTTTGCAGCGACATCCCTGCGCCAAACGCCATCAGCGATTGATCGACGATAGCCGCTGTGTTGTTGCTGAGCATTTCAGTGGTGCCTGTCATCTCGAATATCCTTTTCGTGAAAGCCCGCTCGTCATCGACGGGGGCTTCACGCTATTCGAGAGGCGTGCCTGAATCAGGATCGAAGGCTTTCCCCGACAGGTTCAGTCCTGTGCCGGATACCAACGCGGGGTGTAGACCCAAGGCTCGGCATTTGCCCGCGCAAACTGGCAGGTGGTGGACGATCCCACCAGCACCATCGTGCGCATATCGACCATTTCAGGTTGCAGGTCGCCGAGGGTCACCACCCTGAGCGTCTGCCCTGGCCTACCAATATCACGGCCAAGTACTACAGGCGTTTGAGCGGTACGGTGCTGGCGAACGATTTCCAGGGCCCGTCCCAACTGCCAGGGCCGCGAACGCGAGATCGGGTTGTAGAAGGCCAGCGCCAGATCCGCCTGGCAAGCCAGGTCCAGGCGCTTCTCGATGATCGACCAGGGCTTGAGGTTGTCCGACAGCGACAACACACAGAAGTCATGCCCCAGTGGCGCACCGGCCTGGGCAGCGGTGGCCAGCGATGCAGAAACACCGGGCAGCATCTGCAGGTCAACGGCATGCCAGCGCGAGTCCGTCGACTCGTGCAAGGCCTCCAGCACTGCAGCGGCCATGGCGAACACGCCAGGATCGCCAGACGACACCACGACCACTGAACGCCCCTGGGCAGCCAGCTCGAAGGCATGGCGGGCCCGCTGCATTTCTTCGCGGTTGTCGGTGCAGTGCATGACCTGGTCGGCACGGAACGGCCCGGCCATGCGCACGTAGGTTTCGTAGCCAAGGATATCGTTGGCCCGGGCAAGCTCGGCCTTGACGGCGGGCACCATGAACTCGGCCGCACCCGGCCCCAGGCCGATCACCGCAAGCCGACCGCGGGCACGGCCAATTTGCAGGGGGTCGATCGGTTGGCTGGAAACCACGATGGCCAGGTTTTCGGTGAGTGCGTGCGGTGGCAACAACTGCGGCATTACCTGCGCCGCCAGTGCGCTGGCGTTCCTGGCACCCGCGGCAAACCGCAACGCAACGCCCAGTTCAGCCGCCGCAGCGTGCAACGCCGGGTCCGCCATCAGCGATTCGCTCGCCAGCAGACACGCCAGGGCCGGCTCGGCGATCTGCGCGCTGGCCAACGCCTCACGCACCGTCGTCGCCAACTGCGCCGAAACCGCAGTGACCGCCACCATGACACAGCGCGGATAGATCACCAGCTCGTTGTCAGAAACCGCGCGTGCGTCACAGCCCACATGGATGGCCAACTGCGCCTGCTCGCTCTGCGGCAACTGGGCCTGGGCCAGCCAGGGCGCCTCGCCGTCGATGCGTACCGTTTCACCGGCCAGCAGGTCACTGACAAAACGCTTGCCCAGCTCCAGGTCCGCAAGGGCATAGCCGCTGGGCGGGTTGAGCAGGCAGGTACCGAAACGCAGCTCCCCGCTGGTGGTGATCGCCGCCGCCACGCCCAGGCCGGCGGCAATTTCCCGAGCCATGACATTGACCCCGCCCAGGCCACCCAGCAGTGGCACTACGGCGCTGCCATCTTCGGCCACCGCCAGTACCGGCGGTTCGACGCCCTTCTCCAGCAACTCGCTGGCGAGTGTGCGGATGACGATGCCGGCCGCACACAGGGCAATGATCGGTGTGTCTTGCTGGTAGAGCTGGCGCAAGGTCGCGCCAAACTCCTGGTAACTGCAGTCGACCTCATCGACCCGGCCCGCCAGGCCATGGATCAACGCGTCGGGGTACAGCTGCTGGATCTTGCGGGCAGTGGCCAGGCTGCCTTTGCCAAGAATGACAATGGCCGGTGCTTTACGGGTCATCAGCCTTGCCACCTTTCACCCGGAACAATGATCAACGAGAAGTACGGCGAGGACTGCGGATCGACATCATCCAGGGCGACGATCTTCTGGTTGGCCATGGTCGCGCGCTCAACATACAGCGCACGCCCGGCAAGCCCCAGCTCGCCCAGTACCTGGCGCACCTTGGGGAAGTTGCGACCCAGCTTCATGATCACCGCCGCGTCGGCATCGGCCAGGCGACGCTTGAGTTCATCAGCGGGCAACACGCCCGAGAGTACCGACAGGCTCTGGTTGCGATAGACCAATGGCGCGCCCAGTACCGAAGCGCCGCCAAGCATCGAGCAGACACCCGGGATCACCTGGGCTTCGTAGCGCTCGGCCAGGCGATCGTGCAGGTACATGTAGGAGCCGTAGAAGAACGGATCGCCTTCGCAGATCACTGCCACGTCGCGCCCGGCATCCAGGTGTGCGGCGACTTCCAGGCTGGCCTCATCGTAGAAGTCGCTGATCACTTGCTCATAGGAGAGCGGTGCCGGCAACGCTTCGGTGGTCACCGGATACACCAGCGGCAGCAAGGTCTGCGCTTCCTGAAGATGGCCTTCGATGATGCCGAACGCGTTGCCGCGTTTTCCCTTGGCCACGAAGTAGGCAACCACCGGCGACTCACGCAGCAGGCGCAGCGCCTTGACCGTGATCAGTTCCGGATCGCCAGGGCCGACACCCAGGCCAAGCAAACGTCCACGAGCCTGCATCATTCGACCTCCGTGGCCAGGGCATTGACCGCAGCGGCCGCCATGGCGCTGCCGCCCAGGCGGCCCTGCATGATCACGAATGGCACGCCACGGCTATCGGCCGCGAGCATCGCCTTGGATTCGGCCGCGCCGACAAAGCCCACCGGAAAACCGAGGATCAACGCAGGCTTGGGTGCGCCCGCATCGATCATCTCAAGCAGGTAGAACAACGCCGTCGGCGCATTGCCGATGACCACCACGCTGCCTTCCAGGTACGGCCGCCACAGCTCCAGCGCGACGGCCGAACGGGTGTTGCCCAGCTCACGGGCCAGCTCCGGTACCTGCTCGTCGCGCAGGGTGCAGATCACCTGATTGTTGGCCGGCAGGCGGGCACGGGTGATGCCTTCGGACACCATGCGTGCATCGCAGAGGATCGGCGCGCCCCTGGCCAGGGCCTGGCGACCGGCCGTGCCTGCGCCTTCGGAATACTGCAGGCCGTCGATGGCATCGACCATGCCGCAGGCATGAATCACCCGCACCGCGAGTTTCTCAAGGTCGGCAGGAATACGATCAAGCCGCGCTTCCTCACGAATGATCGCGAAGGAATTGCGATAGATCTCCTGACCATCGCGGATGTAATCAATCATCAAGGGTGCTCCGTGAGCGGGCATCGAGCAGGGCGCCCGCTTCTTCTAGTGTGAGGTCGCGCGCGCGCAGGGTACCGAAGCCCGCCTGGCGCGCGTCGCGCAAATAAAGGTCATAACGGCCCGGGGCCCGGGCCAGCAGCGTCGCCGGGGCAACATGGGCCACGGCGCAGGAACGGGAACAACCGCTCAGGTGAACACTGGCCGGGGCGCCCGAGGCCAACAAGGTAGCCAGGTGCACGGCATCGCCCTTGGTGTCGGCCAGGCCCTTGGCGCACCCCGCCGAACCGGTACAGGCGGCCATGCGCGCCAACGGCTCGGCCGTTGAGCACAGCAAGCCCAACCGGGCACAGCCGGCCGCCACGCTGGCCAGCTGTGGCTGCGCAATGTTGGGCAACAACAGGCTTTGCCAGGGGGTCATGCGCAGGCTGCCATCGCCCCGCTCCCTGGCCAGTTGCGCCACGCCGCGCAGCATCGTCGAGGTCAACCGCCCCAGCGGCGGCGCTGCACCGAATGCACTGAGCCCGGCCTGATGCTGTGGTGAGTCGCCCAGGTGGCTGCACGGCGTCATCGGGCGACGCCATTGCAGCACCGCGGCATCGCGGCGCACCGGCAGGCCCAGGCCGTCAATGAACACCTGCGGATCGACGTCGCCAAGCAAGTGGCGCATGCGGGACTGTTCAGGTCCGGCCAGGTCAAGAAAGCGATTGAGGACCGCGATCACCAAAGCGAACCCTTGCGCCACCGGCACGGCGCCGAGCGGCGAATCCAGGCCCGGGCTCCCGGCCAGGCCGAACGCGAACCAGGGTTCGGCATCCAGCGTCAGGGCCGACAGCCACAGGTCATGGGGATGTTCAAGCATCGCCAGGGCTTCCCCGGCGTCCACTTGCAGGGCGAACTTGGCCGACAGCTGATGAAAGCGCGGTGTTGTTTCCAGCGCCTGCAACACCCGCTCCGCCAACGGCCGGGCATCGAACAGCATATGCCGGTCCAGCCCGGCGCCAGGGCTGAGCATCAAGTTGCGGACGTCGTCACCGGCGGCATCGCGCGGGCCCAGCCCCGCGGCCAGCAGCAGTTCGATCATCCCGGCCCGTTCAGCCTTGATGCCACGAATCTGCAGATTGCCGCGGTTGGTCGCCTCGATGACGCCACTGGCGTAGCGCTCGGCTGCCGTGGCCACCGCGTCGGCCTGATCGGCACTCAGCGCGCCGCCGGCCAGCTTGATCCGGCAAATGCCGCCGTCCAATGCCTGGACGATGCGCAGCAACCCCGGACAAGCCGAGGGGCGGAGCGCAACATGGGGCTGGCGGGCCGGAAATGGCTCGTTCAAGGGGTCACCCGACAATCGTGAAAAGGCACTTCAGTGTAGAAGGCGCGGTATTATGCCTGCTTTGTCCGAAGGCATGAAAAGCCTGCCGGTCGGATTGCTGGTATTGAGGAAAATGCATGTCGCCCTGGCTCACAGTAGTAGGCATCGGTGAAGACGGTTTCAGTGGCCTGGGCAAGAATGCCCGGCGCGCGCTGCTGGGTGCCGTGAAGGTGTTTGGCGGCCAGCGCCAGCTGGATTTGCTGCCGCGCTGCATCCGCGGCGAACGCCTGCTGTGGCCCAGCCCTTTTACATTGGCGCCGCTGCTGGCCCTGCGCGGCGAGCCGGTGTGTGTGCTGGCCAGCGGTGACCCGATGTTCTTCGGCGTCGGTGCCAGCCTTGCCCGCCAACTCGATGCCGATGAGATGAGCGTACTGCCGATGCCGTCCTCCTGCGCCCTTGCCGCCGCTCGCCTGGGCTGGCCCCTGCAGGAGGTGACAACGCTGTCGGTGGTAGCCCGCCCGTTGGGCGCCCTCAATGCCCACCTGTACAGCGGCGTGCGCCTGCTGGTGCTGAGCAACGACGGCAGTAGCCCTGCCGCCATCGCCGCCCTGCTGTGCGAACGTGGGTTCGGACCGAGCCACATGCACGTCTTCGAGCACCTGGGTGGCAGCGCCGAGCGTTGCCTTCAGGGCACTGCCGAGCAGTGGCAACACGCGCAGGTGGCCACCTTGAACCTGGTCGCCATCGAGTGCCGTGCCGCTCCCGATGCGCTGCGCCTGTCGCCCTTGGCCGGGCTGCCGGACAACGCCTTCCAGCACGATGGCCAGATCACCAAGCGCGACGTGCGCGCCATTACCCTCGCCCGCCTGGCCCCCCAGCCGGGCGAACTGCTGTGGGATGTCGGCGCCGGCAGCGGCTCGATCGGCATCGAGTGGATGCGCGCGCACCCCAGCTGCCGGACGCTGGCCATCGAGTCCGATGACGGTCGCCAGCAACTGATCGAACACAACCGCGACGCCCTTGGCGTTCCCGGCCTGCAACTGGTCCGCGGGCGCGCCCCGCAAGCGCTCGAAGGCCTGGAGCGGCCGGACGCAATTTTCATCGGCGGCGGCGTCACCCGTGAAGGCGTGCTGCAGCACTGCTGGGCGCAATTACGCCCCGGCGGGCGGCTGGTGGCCAATGCCGTGACCCTGCAAAGCGAGCTGGCCCTGGTCAACTGGCGCGAACAGCATGGCGGCGAGCTGACCCGCATCCACATCGCCCAGGCCCAGCCCCTGGGTGAATTCGACACCTGGCGTCAGGCCCTGCCGATCACCTTGCTAGCCGCGGTCAAGCCCCTCGATGCGTGACGAAACCCAGGAACAACCCGCCCCACTGCGCAGCGGCCTGACCACCGGCAGCTGTGCCACCGCCACCAGCCTTGCGGCGGCGCGGCTGCTGCTGACGGGCCAGCAGGACGACGCGGTCCACATCACCCTGCCTAAAGGCAAGCAGGTGCAGATGCGCCTGGAGTTCTGCCGCTTGCTCGAAGAGGGCGCCGAGGCCGGCACCCTCAAGGATGCCGGCGACGATCCGGACGTCACCCACGGCGCCCTGCTCTATAGCCGCGTACGCCTGCAAGCCGAGCCCGGCGTGCGCTTTGTGGCGGGCAAGGGTGTCGGTACCGTGACCCGTCCCGGCCTGGTACTGGCGGTGGGCGAGCCGGCGATCAATCCGGTGCCGCGACGGATGATGACCGAACACCTGCAACGCCTGGCCGGTGAGTGTGGCTACGGCGGCGGCTTTGAAGTCACGGTGAACGTGCAGGACGGCGAGCACCTGGCGTTGAAAACCATGAACCCGCGCCTGGGTATCCTCGGTGGTTTGTCGATCCTGGGCACCAGCGGCATCGTCCGGCCGTTCTCCTGCTCGGCTTACATCGCCTCGATCCACCAGGGCATAGACGTCGCCAAGACCAACGGCTACCTGCACATCGCCGCCTGCACCGGCAACGCCAGCGAAGACACCATGCGCCGGGTGTACAACCTGCCGGAAATCGCCCTGATCGAAATGGGCGACTTTGTCGGCGCCGTGCTCAAGCACCTGCGCAAGGTGCCTGTGGATAAACTCAGCCTGTGTGGCGGCTTTGGCAAAATCAGCAAACTGGCCGCCGGCCACATGGACCTGCACAGTCGCCACTCCAGCATCGACTTGCCGCAGCTGGCCGAGTGGGCAGCGGCCATCGGTGCCGACAGCGACCTGCAAACCGCCATCCGCCAGGCCAACACCAGCCAGCAAGCCCTGGCCATGGCCAGTGCCGCCGGCATTGCCCTGGGTGATGCGGTCTGCGCCCACGCCCTGGCCTTTGCCCGTAGCGTGGTGCCGGCGCAGGTGCAGGTGGAAGTCTTTGCCATCGACCGACAAGGTGGCATCGTCGGTCACGCAGGAGCCTTTGCATGAAACGTATCCTGCTGCTCGGCGGCGTCACTGAGGCCCTGGCCATTGCCCGCACCCTGGGCCCTGCGCACGTCTACAGCCTGGCCGGCATCGGTCGGGTGCCGAGCGACCTGAACTGCCAGGTGCGGGTCGGCGGCTTCGGCGGTGCCGAGGGCCTGGCGGCTTATCTGCGCAGCGCGTCCATTGACCTGCTGATCGACGCCACCCACCCCTATGCGGCGCAGATCAGCCGTAACGCCGCCCAGGCCGCCCAGCTCGCCGCGATTCCCTGCTGGGCCCTGCGTCGCCCGGCCTGGGAGCCCCAGGCGGGTGATGACTGGCGCGAAGTGGCGGATTGGGCCGAACTGATCCAGGCCTTGAAGCCGTTCAAGCGACCGCTGTTTACCTTGGGACGGGAACCGTTGCAGCACCTGGATGAAATCCCGCCCGAACAGTTCTGGACCTTGCGCGCACTGGACGCCTGCCCTGGCAACGAGCGCTGCGAAGTCATCGGCGCGCGCGGACCTTTCTACCTGGAAGATGAGCGCGAGCTGTTCGAGCGTCGGCAAGTCGATGTGCTGATCAGCAAGAACAGCGGCAGCGGCGCCACGGAGCCCAAGCTGGAAGTCGCGCGTGAGCGGGGGGTACCGGTGCTGATACTGAAGCGACCGCTACTGCCTGAGGCTGACCGGCAGTTCTTCGGCCCCGAGCAACTGCTGGCGGCGTTGCGGGCCTGATCGCGGGGCAAGCCCGCTCCTACCGGATCTGTAGGAGCGGGCTTGCCCCGCGATATGCCCTACAACCGTCACTGATCATCCCGCATAGCCCGGAAGCATTCCCCTGCCCTACACTGCACCCTTTCTCCCGCAAAAGAATTCGCCCATATGGAAATGCAATGGTGGATCTGGCTGGTGTTCGGCTTCGCATTGGTCTTGCTCGAACTCATGTTGCCGACGTTCTTCATCCTCTGGTTTGGCATCGGCGCTGTGCTGGTGTCGCTCATCGCTTACCTCGCTCCCAGCCTGCAACTCGACATGCAGGTGCTGCTCTGGGTGATCTTCTCATCCATTACTACCGTCCTCTGGTTCAAGGTCTTTCGCAAAAAGCCGGACAACCGCTGGACCGCCGACAGCGTGATCGGCGAAGTCGGCCTGCTCACCGCCAAAGTCTCCGAGTTCCAGAAGGGCCGCGTGCGCTTCCAGAAGCCGATCCTGGGCAATGAAGAGTGGATCTGCGTCGCCGATACCGAAATCCTCCCCGGCGAGCGCGTACGTATCACCGCCATCGAAGGCAACACCGCCCGCATTACCCGGGCCTGATCAAAAGGAAACCTTGAACCATGACCAGCCTCATCGTCGTCGCCACGCTTGCCGCATTCGTCTTCGTCACCCTGTTCAAGGGGGTACGCATCGTGCCCCAGGGCGAGGAGTGGATTGTCGAGCGCCTGGGCCGCTACCACAGCACCCTCAAGCCCGGCCTGAATATCGTCATCCCCTACGTCGACGTGGTTGCCTACCGCCTGCCGACCAAGGACATCATCCTCGACGTGCAGCAGCAGGAAATCATCACCCGTGACAACGCGGTGATCGTCGCCAACGCCCTGTGCTTCGCCAAGGTCGTCGACCCGCAAAAAGCCGCTTACGGTGTGCAGGACTTCTCCTTCGCCGTGACCAGCCTGACCATGACGTCCCTGCGCGCCATCGTCGGCGCAATGGACCTGGACGAAGCACTGTCCAGCCGCGAACAGATCAAGGCCCACCTGCGCGAGGCCATGTCCGAGCAGACCGAAGACTGGGGCGTGACCGTACGCTCGGTTGAAATCCAGGACATCAAGCCCTCGGAAAACATGCAGGCGGCCATGGAACGCCAGGCCGCCGCCGAGCGTGAGCGTAAAGCCGACGTCACCCGCGCCGAAGGCGCCAAGCAGGCCGCAATTCTCGAGGCCGAAGCCCGCCAGCAGGCGGCCAAGCTCGACGCCGAAGCGCAGATCAACCTCGCCGAGGCCTCGGCCCGTTCGATCACCCTGGTCAAGGACGCAGTGGGCACCGAGATCACCCCTGCCATGTACCTGCTGGGTGAGCGCTATATCGGCGCCATGGAAAACCTTGCCCGCAGCAACAACGCCAAAGTCGTTGTCCTGCCCGCCGACCTGCAAGAAACCGTGCGCGGCCTGATGGGCCGCAACAAGCCAGTCTGAGCACTGCCTGCCGGGTGTGCGGCACTTCACCGCACCCCCGGCAATTTTTCCTATACTGGGCGTTACAATAGCCCCCACTTGATTCCTGACCGGATCCCTCCATGCCCTCACATCGGCCCGCCATTGCCTGGATTGCCTGCTTTGCAGTGCTGTTCAATCTGCTGGCCATGCCGTTGGCGTCCGCCGCCCCCAGGGGCCCGGCCGAACAACTGCTGTGGGGGGCCTTCTGCTCGAGTGTCGGCAGCACGCTCACGCCTGAAATCATGGCGCTGGGCAAACTCGACCTGGGCGATCAAGGCGATGCCAAGGCCAGCATGCAGCATTGCTGGTGCTGTTCCGGCGCCGCGCCCCTGCTCGCGCTTGCGGGGCACACAGCGCAACTGGCCCCTCCACTGGCGTTGCCCGCCGCACGCGAACCGCTGCTCGCAACCTTCCAGCCCACCCCGCGCCAGCTCTGGCCATCGCTCAATCCCCGCGCCTCCCCTCTGGTCTGAATTCACCGCGCTACCTGCTGCGAACCTGAATCGACTGGAGAATCACCATGTTCAAGAACGCCCTGCTGCTGGCTGCACTGATGCTGCCGGCAACCTTTGCCAACGCCCACGAATACACCAAGGGCGACCTGCAAATCGCCCATCCGTGGTCGCAGGAACTGCCGCCCAACGCCCCCAACGTTGCCGCCTATTTCGTTGTCCACAACAACGGCGCAACCGCCGACACGCTGCTGGGCGTCGACAGCCCGATCAGCGATGACGCGCAGTTGCACGAACATGTGCACAAGGATGGGCTGATGAAAATGCAGCAGGTGCAGAACGTCGAAGTACCCGCCGGCAAGGACCTGGTCTTTGCCCCCGGTGCCTATCACGTGATGCTGATGCAACCCAAGGACCGTAGCCTGCTGAGTGACGGCAAGCGCTTCCCGCTGACCCTGCACTTCAAGAACGCCGGCGATGTCACAGTCGAAGTCGCGGTGCAGAAGCAGCCACCAGAAGGCACTGCCCACACGCATTGATCGCTGAACGCTGCTCGCCATGAGCATCGCCCGCAGCAAGCTCGCCCGCACCGCCCGCCCTGACACCCAGAGGGCGCGTGGCAGCTGGCTGAGCCTGTTCGCCATGTTGATGATCTTTATCGGCCCACTGGTTTCCCAGTCGATGCCGATGGATCACCGTGCCATGGCGCAGGACATGGCCATGAGCATGGCCATGGACAGCCCGGCCGACTGTCATGCGGACAGCCACCACGGCAGCGACGCATCACTGCACGTGATCTGGGAGAAGTGCGGCTACTGCAGCCTGTTCTTCCACTGCCCGGCCCTGCCCCAGGCCCTGAGCCTGCTCAACACCGAAGCCACACCCGCCAGCAGCACGCTGGTCGTCCAGCCGCGCCAGGGCCACGCCCGGCAGACCGTGTTCCCCGGCGCCCGCAGCCGCGCGCCACCGTCCCTCATCGTCGTCTGAAGCCACTGTTGCGCTTACCGGTCCGGCACATGCCGATGACCGTGCGCGCCCCCATGACTGATCGATGTTGGAATCACTATGTCCAGCTGCACTGCTGTTTTTAATCTGTCCCTGCAAGGCACCGTCGCCGCGATTTGCGGCACCCTGCTCACCCCGTTGGCCCTGGCCGCGAATCCCCAGGGCGATGAGCATGCCCATGCACACAACGAACTGAGCCCGACGGTGATCACCGCCGTTGCCCCAAGCTCGCCGCTGACCATCGTCACCAACCCCAAGGACCCGCGCCAGCCGGTGCCGGCCAGCGACGGTGCCGACTACCTCAAGACCATCCCCGGCTTCTCGGCCATCCGCGCCGGCGGCACCAACGGCGACCCGGTGCTGCGCGGCATGTTCGGCTCGCGCCTGAACATCCTCACCAATGGCGGCGTGATGCTCGGTGCCTGCCCCAACCGCATGGACGCCCCCACGTCGTACATCTCGCCGGAAACCTATGACCGCCTGACGGTGATCAAGGGCCCGCAAAGCGTGATCTGGGGGCCAGGCGCCTCGGCGGGCACCATCCTCTTCGACCGCGAGCCGGAGCAGTTCGGCGAACTCGGCAGCCGCGTCAATGCCAGCTTGCTGGGCGGCTCCAACGGGCGCTTCGACAAGGTCCTGGACACCGCCGCCGGCAACCGCCTGGGCTATGTGCGTTTTGTCGGCAACCAATCGCACTCGGACGATTACGAAGACGGCAACGGCGATACCGTGCCGTCACGCTGGGACAAATGGAACGGTGATGTGGCCCTGGGCTGGACGCCTGATGCCGACACCCTGGTGGAGCTCACCGCCGGCAAGGGCGATGGCGAAGCCCGCTATGCCGGGCGCGGCATGGACGGTTCGCAGTTCAAGCGCGAAAGCCTGGGCCTGCGGTTCGAGAAGTCCAACATCGGCGACGTGTTCGACAAGCTCGAAGCCCAGGTCTACTACAACTATGCCGACCACGTGATGGACAACTACAGCCTGCGCACGCCTTCGGGCACCGGCATGATGGGCATGCCGATGGTCAGCAACGTCGACCGGCGCACCCTGGGTGGCCGGCTCAAGGGCACCTGGCGCTGGAGCGACCTGCAACTGATCGCAGGCATCGATGCGCAGACCAACGAGCACCGCCAGCGTGGCGGCATGGGCGTCGATGTGCACAAGGGCATGCCCTGGACCAAGGACGCCGACTTCCACAACTACGGCGCCTTCAGCGAGCTGACCTGGTACGCCGCCGACCAGGACCGCCTGATCACCGGCGCCCGCCTGGACCGGGCCTCGGCCAAGGACTACCGCGCCACCAGCGCCACCCGCGGCGATACCCGTGCCGACACCCTGCCCAGCGGCTTTGTGCGCTACGAGCACGACCTGCTCGACCTGCCCGCCACCACCTATGTCGGCCTGGGCCATGCCCAGCGCTTCCCCGACTACTGGGAGCTGTTTTCGCCCAAGTCGGGCCCGGCAGGTTCGGTCAATGCCTTCGACAGCATCAAGCCGGAGAAAACCACCCAGCTCGACGTCGGCATCCAGTACCAGACCGAAGACCTGCAAGCCTGGGCCTCGGGCTACCTCGGGCAGATCCGCGACTACATCCTGTTCGACTACCGCTCAGGGATGATGGGCATGCCCAGCTCCCGCGCCGACAACATCGACGCGCGGATCATGGGCGGCGAACTGGGTGCGGCCTATAAGTTGACCTCCAACTGGAAAGCCGACGCTACCCTGGCCTACGCTTGGGGCAAGAACAGCAGTGATGGCAAGGCGCTACCGCAGATGCCTCCCCTGGAGAGTCGTCTGGGCCTTACCTACAGCCGCGACGACTGGAGTGCCGGTGCCCTGTGGCGGGTGGTGGCGGCACAGAACCGCATTGCCGAGGACTACGGCAATGTGGTGGGCAAGGACTATGAAAAGAGTGCGGGCTTCGGGGTGTTCTCGCTTAACGGCAGCTACAAGCTCAGCAAGCACCTGAAGCTCAGCGCGGGGGTCGACAACCTGTTCGACAAGGCCTACGCCGAACACCTGAACCTGGCGGGTAACGCAGGCTTCGGCTACCCCGCCAGTGACCCACAGGCGATCAACGAGCCGGGGCGTACGCTCTGGACCAAGGTCGACCTGAGTTTCTGATCCCCGACCCGGGCGCGATCCTCGATCGCGCCTCACCCCAGGCACTACACGGGAGCGCTCCATGAGCAAACCGACCCCCTCTTTCTACAACCTGGCCTGGCGCTGGCACTTCTATGCCGGGCTGTTCGTTGCGCCGTTCATGATCCTGCTGGCAATCACCGGGATCATCTACCTGTTCAAGCCCCAGCTTGACCCCTTGCTCTATCGCGACCTGATGGTGGTCGAGGCCGGACACCACAGCCAAACCGCCGACAGCCTGCTGCAGCAGGTTCATCAGGCGTACCCCAAGGGCCAGGTGACCCAATACCTGCCCGCCGTTGCCAGCGATCGCAGCGCCCAGTTCGTGGTGCAGGATGCCGGCCGCGAGCTCAATGTGTTCATCAACCCCTACGACGGCCGCGTGCTGGGCGAGCAGGATGCGAAAAACAACCTGCAAGCCGTCGCCCGGGCCCTGCATGGCGAGCTGATGGTCGGCACCGTCGGTGACCGCCTGGTTGAGCTGGCGGCCGGCTGGGGCGTGGTGCTGGTGGTGTCGGGCCTGTACCTCTGGTGGCCTCGCGGCCAGCGCACGGGCGGCGTCCTCTGGCCGCGCCTGAATGCGCGCGGGCGTCTGCTGTGGCGCGACCTGCATGCAGTCACGGGCTTCTGGGGCTCGGCCCTGCTGCTGTTGATGCTGCTCAGCGGCATGACCTGGACCGGGTTCTGGGGCAAGCAGTACGCCGATGTGTGGAACCGCTTTCCGGCGGCCATGTGGAACGACGTGCCCAAATCCGATCAACAGGCCCGCACGCTCAACACCGCCTCCCGCCAGACCGTGCCCTGGGCCATGGAAAACACGCCCATGCCGCAGTCCGGTGCCCACGCCGAACATGCCGGGCACACCATGGGTTCGAGCGCACCGGCCGCGCCCCAGATCAGCCTGCAACAGGTCCAGGAACTGGCCAGCAGCCGCGAGGTCGTCCCTGGCTACAGCATTACCCTGCCCACCAGCGCCGAAGGGGTGTACACCATCGCCGTGTTCGCCGACGACCCGCGCAACGATGCCACCCTGCATATCGACCAGTACACCGGCAAGGTCCTGGTGGATGTGCGCTGGCAGGACTACAACGGCGTCGCCCGTGCCACCGAGCTGGGCGTGATGCTGCACGAGGGCAAGATGTTCGGCCCGCTGAACCAGCTGGTCATTCTGCTGGTGTGCCTGATGATCCTGCTGGGCTCGGTCAGTGGCCTGGTCATGTGGTGGAAGCGTCGGCCTGAAGGTGGCCTGGGCGTACCGCCGTTGCGTCATGACCTGCCGCGCTGGAAGACCGCGACGGTGATCATGCTGGTCCTGGGCGTCGCCTTCCCGCTGGTGGGGGTCTCGCTGCTGCTGGTGTGGCTGGCGGACCGCATAGGGCTGCGCGCAGCCGCGAGCGTGCCCCGCGATGCGGTATGACTGACCACCCTCTGTAGGAGCGGGCTCGCCCCGCGATAGCGATCTCACTGTTACATCGCTTCGCGGGGCAAGCCCGCTCCTACAGGCATGCAAATCCGCTAACATGGCGACCCGTTTTCAGCAGGACTGACATGAGCACCCTGACTATCAGCGACCTGCACTGGTCGCCCCTGGGCCACGGCCATTGTCATCATCAGTTCCAGCTGCGCGCGGTCGACCTGCAGGTCAAGCCCGGCGAATTCGTCGGCCTGATCGGCCCCAACGGCAGCGGCAAGACCAGCCTGCTGCGCTGCGCCTACCGCTTCAACAAGCCCGAACGCGGCCATGTGAAGCTGGACGAGCATGACCTGTGGCGCCAGTCGCCACGCTGGTGTGCCCAGCGCATCGCCGTGGTGCTGCAGGAGTTTCCCGATGCCTTCGGCCTGAATGTCGAGGAAGTGGTCGCCATGGGCCGCACCCCGCACAAGGGCCTGTTCGATGGCGACACGCAGGCTGACCGCCAGCAGGTCCTGGACGCCTTGCAGGCCGTGGGCCTGGTGGGCTTCGACGATCATGAATTCGCCAGCCTCTCGGGTGGCGAAAAGCAGCGGGTGATCCTCGCCCGGGCTCTGGTCCAACAGCCCCAGGTGCTGATCCTCGATGAACCGACCAACCACCTCGACCCGCGCTACCAACTGGAGTTGCTGGCGCAAGTGCGCCGCCTGGGCATCGGTACCCTGGCGAGCATCCATGACCTGAACCTGGCCGCCGCCTTCTGTGATCGCCTGTATGTACTCGACCACGGGCGCATTGTCGCCAGCGGCACGCCCGACGAGGTGCTGACCACCACGCTGCTGCACGAGGTTTTCGGCGTACACGCCCTCATCGACCGCCATCCCCTGGCCGACCACCCACGTCTAACCTGGATAACCCAGCGATGATACGAACCACCCTGTTACTCGTCCTGGGCCTGCTCGCCAGCGCCGGCGCCTTTGCCCAGGCCACCCAGTACCCCTTGAGCATCCAGAGCTGCAACCGCCAGGTGACCTTCAACAAAGCGCCCGAGCACGCCCTGAGCCACGACATCAACATGACCCAGATGATGCTCGCCCTGGGCCTGCGTTCACGCATGGTCGGCTACAGCGGCGTGAGCGGCTGGAAGGCAGTCACCCCGGAACTGCGAAAGGAACTCGACGGCCTGCCGGAACTGGCCAGCAAGTACCCGTCGGTGGAAACCCTGCTCAACGCCAATGTCGATTTCTTCTTCGCCGGCTGGGACTACGGCATGCGCGTGGGCGGCGACCTGACACCGCAGAGCCTGGCGCCGCTGGGCATTGCCGTGTACGAACTGACCGAATCCTGCGCCTTCGTGATGAAGCGCCCGGCCGCGAGCCTGGACGACACCTACACCGACCTGCGCAACCTGGGCCGGATCTTCGATGTGCAGGATCGCGCCAAACAACTGATCGCGCAGATGCAGCAACGGGTCACCGCCGTGCAGCAGCGCGTGCCCGCGCAACGCCCGCGGGTGTTCCTCTATGACAGCGGTGAAGACCGCGCCATGACCTCCGGCCGCCTGGGCATGCCCCAGGCGCTGATCGAGGCAGCCGGCGGGCGCAACGTGCTCGACGACATCGAGGCCAGCTGGACCCGGGTGAACTGGGAAAGCGTGGTGGAGCGCAACCCCGAGGTAATCGTCATCGTCGACTACGGCGAAGTCAGTGCCGCGCAGAAACAGGCCTTCCTCGAGCAGCATCCGGCCTTGCAGTCGGTGCCGGCAATCCGTGACAAGCGCTTTGTGGTGATCCCCTATGTGGCCGCCACGCCAAGCCTGGAAAACGTCGAAGCCATCGAAGCCATTGCCGCGGGCTTGCACGGCGCATGAGTCGTTATCGCCTGCTGTTGCTCGGCCTGATCGGCCTGCTGCTGGTCTCTTGCGTGGTGTCGCTGGGCTTTGGTGCTGCCCCGGTGCCGGTCGAGGTGGTGTGGCGGGTGTTGTTGTTCAAGCTGTTCGGCATCGCCCCCGAAACACCGGCCTGGACCACCGGCCAGGAACATATCGTCTGGCTGATCCGGGTGCCACGCATGCTGTTGGCCGCCCTGGTGGGCGGTGGCCTGGCGATGATCGGCGCGGTGCTGCAAGCCGTGACCCGCAATCCGCTGGCCGACCCGCACCTGCTCGGCGTCACCTCTGGCGCCACCCTGGGCGCGGTACTGGTGGTGCTGCATGTCGGTGAGCTGCTCGGTGTGCTGACCCTGCCGCTGGCGGCGTTCATCGGTGCCCTGTGCAGCATGCTGCTGGTGCTGGCCATCGCCAGCCGCCATGGCCGCCTGGACAGCGACCGCTTGTTGCTGTGCGGCGTGGCGGTGGCCTTTGTGATGATGGCGGCCGCGAACCTGCTGCTGTTCATGGGCGACCACCGGGCAAGCTCGGCAGTGATGTTCTGGATGCTCGGCGGCCTGGGCCTGGCGCGCTGGGAGTTGCTGCCGATCCCGGCCATCAGCGTGCTGCTGGGGCTGACCCTGTTGCTGGGCATGGCCCGTGCGCTCAATGCACTGATGGCCGGCGAGCAGACCGCCGTGACCCTGGGCCTCAATGCCCGCTCGGTCAGGCTGGCGGCGTTCCTGATCTGCTCGCTGCTGACCGGGGTGCTGGTGGCGATCAGCGGCTCGATCGGCTTCGTTGGCCTGATGGTCCCGCACATCGCCCGGCGCCTGGTCGGTGCCGAACACACCCGGCTGTTGCCGGTGTGTCTGCTGCTGGGCAGCCTGTTCCTGATCTGGGTCGACGTGGCCGCACGCACCCTGATTTCACCCGAAGACCTGCCCATCGGCATCGCCACGGCTGCCATTGGTGGTCTGTTTTTCATCGGCCTGATGCGCAAGCGATAACCACGGTCAAGCCGCCATTGGTCTTGAGACGTATTGTCGCGGCTGCACCCGGAATGCGCGTGTTAGCCTAGCGCGCACAAGAAATTGCTCTGAACGGAATGCCCCAGCCTATGACCGCGAACCTGTCCCCGCAACATCCCTCGCCCGACGAACACGAACACCTGGAACGCAGCCTGTCCAACCGCCACATCCAACTGATCGCCATCGGCGGCGCCATCGGTACCGGGCTGTTCATGGGCTCCGGCAAGACCATCAGCCTGGCCGGCCCCTCGATCATCTTCGTCTACATGATCATCGGCTTCATGCTGTTCTTCGTCATGCGTGCCATGGGCGAGTTGCTGCTGTCGAACCTCGAATACAAGTCGTTCATCGACTTTTCCGCCGACCTGCTCGGCCCCTGGGCGGGTTACTTCACCGGCTGGACCTACTGGTTCTGCTGGATCATCACCGGCATCGCCGATGTGATCGCGATATCGGCCTATTCACAGTTCTGGTTCCCCGACCTGCCCCAGTGGGCGCCGGCACTGGCCTGTGTCGGCCTGCTGCTGTCACTGAACCTGATCACCGTGAAGATGTTCGGCGAGATCGAATTCTGGTTCGCGATGATCAAGATCGTCGCCATCCTCGCCCTGGTCGGCACCGGCCTGTACATGGTACTGGCCGGCTTCCAGTCGCCAACGGGGCGTACGGCAGACCTGGCTAACCTGTGGAACGACGGCGGCATGTTCCCCCATGGCCTGATGGGCTTCTTCGCCGGGTTCCAGATTGCCGTGTTCGCCTTTGTCGGGATCGAACTGGTGGGCACCACCGCCGCCGAGGCCAAGAACCCCGAGCGCACCCTGCCGCGGGCGATCAACTCGATTCCGGTGCGGATCATCATTTTCTACGTGCTGGCCCTGATCACCATCATGGTGGTCACGCCGTGGCGTGACGTGGTGCCGGGCAAGAGCCCGTTCGTTGAACTGTTCGTGCTGGCCGGCCTGCCTGCCGCGGCGAGCATCATCAACTTCGTGGTGCTGACCTCGGCCGCCTCCTCGGCCAACAGCGGCGTGTTCTCCACCAGCCGCATGCTCTTCGGCCTGGCCCAGCAGGGTGATGCGCCACGCAGCTTTGAACACCTCTCCAGCCGCAAGGTGCCGGCCAATGGCTTGTACTTCTCCTGCACCTGCCTGCTGCTGGGCGCTGCGCTGATGTATGTGGTCCCTGACCTGATCGAGGCCTTCACCCTGGTGACCACGGTGTCGGCGATCCTGTTCATGTTTGTCTGGACCCTGATCCTGCTGTCGTACCTGAGCTACCGCAAGCGCCGCGCCGCGCTGCACCAGGCATCGAAGTACAAGATGCCCGGCGGGCGTTTCATGTCGGTGGTGTGCCTGGTGTTCTTCGCCTTCATCCTGGTGCTGCTCAGCCTTGAAAGCGACACCCGCCAGGCGCTGATCGTGACGCCGCTGTGGTTCGTGCTGCTGGCGGTGACGTATCAGTTCGTGCGGCGCAATCGCCAGCCGGTCGCCTCGCAACACAACTGAGCCCCGGCCGGTTGCGCACCAGTACCGCGCAACCGGCTGCACCGCCTGCCATGCCAGGCCCCAGGCCGGTGCAACCCTCTCCCTTTCTTCGCCTAAAAGCCCGTGCCAGAGCCTTGCGCTGACTCGGCACAGCCCTTGCTACAGCTCTCTCCCGAAGTCGCCATCTGCCTTACCCGCACATTTGAACTCAACGGAGAGAGCACCATGAAGCGTCGCAGTCTGATCAAGGCCTTTACCCTCAGCGCGTCCATCGCCGCGATGGGCCTGAGCTGGACCCTCCAGGCCGCCGAGACCATCAAGGTCGGTATCCTGCATTCGCTGTCCGGGACCATGGCGATCTCCGAGACATCGCTCAAGGACATGGCCTTGATGACCATCGAACAGATCAACGCCAAGGGCGGGGTCAACGGCAAAATGCTCGAGCCGGTGGTGGTCGACCCGGCCTCCAACTGGCCGCTGTTCGCCGAAAAAGGCCGCCAGCTGCTGACCCAGGACAAGGTGGCGGTGGTGTTCGGCTGCTGGACCTCGGTGTCGCGCAAGTCGGTGCTGCCGGTGTTTGAAGAGCTCAACGGCTTGTTGTTCTACCCGGTGCAGTACGAAGGCGAAGAGATGTCGCCCAACGTCTTCTACACCGGCGCCGCGCCGAACCAGCAGGCCATTCCGGCAGTGGAATACCTGATGAGCGAAGAAGGCGGTGCGGCCAAGCGCTACTTCCTGCTCGGCACCGACTACGTCTACCCGCGCACCACCAACAAGATCCTGCGCGCTTTCCTGCACAGCAAAGGCGTGGCCGACAAGGACATCGAAGAGGTCTACACCCCCTTCGGACATAGCGATTACCAGACCATCGTCGCCAACATCAAAAAATTCTCCGCCGGCGGCAAGACCGCGGTGATCTCCACGGTCAACGGCGACTCCAACGTGCCCTTTTACAAAGAACTCGCCAACCAGGGCCTGAAGGCCACCGACGTACCGGTGGTGGCCTTCTCGGTGGGTGAAGAGGAGCTGCGCGGCATCGACACCAAGCCGCTGGTAGGGCACCTGGCGGCGTGGAACTACTTCGAGTCGGTGGAGAACCCGGTCAACAGCCAGTTCGTGGCCGACTGGAAAGCCTACGCCAAGACCAAGAACCTGCCGGGCGCCGACAAGGCCGTGACCAACGACCCGATGGAAGCCACCTACGTGGGCATCCACATGTGGGCCCAGGCGGTGGAAAAGGCCAAGTCCACCGACGTCGACAAAGTCCGTGAAGCCCTGGCCGGGCAAAGCTTCAAGGCACCGTCCGGCTACACCCTGACCATGGACGCGACCAACCACCACCTGCACAAGCCGGTGATGATCGGCGAGATCCAGGATGACGGGCAGTTCAACGTGGTCTGGGAGACCGAGCAGCCGCTGCGCGCGCAACCCTGGAGCCCGTTCATTCCGGGCAATGACAAGCGCCCGGACTATGCGGTGAAAGGTAACTGAGCCCTTCGCGGGGCAAGCCCGCTCCTACGGTAGGAGCGGGCTTGCCCCGCGAAACAGGCCCGACCTATCAATACACCTCCCGAACCGCGACGGAACTGCGCTTATGCCCAAGGCCCTTCACCGCCTCCTCCTCGGCCTGCTGTTGCTGCTGCCCCTGGCTGCCCAGGCAAGCGACGCCGACTACTTCATTGCCGCCAAGGCCAACGAGCAGGCCCGTCTGCTCCAAGGCTGGGCGGCGCAACCCGACCCGGCCCGGCTCGAGCTGCTGACCTCCCTGCAGCAAGGCCGCATCGCCCCCGGCGACACCCGTAAGCTGCGCCTGAACAACCGCCTGCGTGGCCTGGTGGACAACGCCCTGGCCAGCCATCAACTGCTGAGCACCGACGCCCAGGTGCGCCTGACTGCTGCCCAGCAACTGCAAAAAAGCGCGCAACCGGCCCAGGTCGCCTTTCTCGATCGACGCTACGCTGCCGAAGCCGATGCCGCCGTGCACGCAGCCCTGGGCTTGGCCCTGGCCAATCTGCAGCTGGTTGCCGAGGACCCTGCGGTACGCCTGGCAGCCGTGCGGCTGCTGGGTGAGACCGGCGACCCCATGGCCCGCACGCGCCTTGAGGCGCTGCTCGAACCCGGCGTTGAAGCCGACGCCAACGTGCGCACCGCCGCCGAGACCAGCCTGGCCCAGGTCAAGCGCAAGCTGCTGATCGGCGAGCTGCTCGGCCAGGCCTTCAGTGGCCTGTCCCTGGGCTCGATCCTGCTGCTGGCCGCCCTGGGGCTGGCAATCACCTTCGGTCTGCTGGGGGTCATCAACATGGCCCATGGCGAGATGCTGATGCTCGGTGCCTATGCCACCTATGTGGTGCAGATCCTCATGCAGCGTTACGCACCCGACGCCCTCGCGTTCTACCCCCTGGTTGCCCTGCCGGTGGCGTTCGCGGTCAGTGCCGGGGTCGGCATGCTGTTGGAGCGCACGGTGATCCGCCACTTGTACGGTCGTCCGCTGGAAACCCTGCTGGCCACCTGGGGGATCAGCCTGATCCTGATCCAGGCCATCCGCCTGCTGTTCGGCGCCCAGAACGTCGAGGTGGCCAACCCGGCCTGGCTCTCCGGCGGCATCCAGGTGCTGCCCAACCTGGTGCTGCCCTACAGCCGGATCGTGATCATCGGCTTTGCCCTGTTCGTGGTGCTGCTCACCTGGCTGCTGCTCAACCGCACTCGCCTGGGCCTGAACGTGCGCGCCGTCACCCAGAACCGCAACATGGCCGCCTGCTGCGGCGTGCCCACCGGGCGCGTGGACATGCTCGCCTTTGGCCTCGGTTCGGGCATCGCCGGCCTGGGCGGCGTGGCCCTGAGCCAGATCGGCAACGTCGGCCCCGACCTTGGCCAGAGCTACATCATCGACTCGTTCCTGGTGGTGGTGCTCGGCGGTGTCGGCCAGCTCGCCGGCAGCCTCTGGGCGGCCTTCGGCCTGGGCATCGCCAACAAGCTGCTGGAGCCGCAGATCGGTGCGGTACTCGGCAAGATCCTCATCCTTGCGCTGATCATTCTGTTCATCCAGAAACGCCCGCAAGGCCTCTTCGCGCTCAAGGGACGGGTAATCGACTGATGAACCAGCCTCTGCTTGTAACCGCCACCCAAAAGGCCGGCCCGCGCTGGACCCTGGCTGTCGGCGCCGCGGCCCTGTTGGTGCTGCTGGCGCTGCCGCTGCTGTCGCTGTTGCCCGACGGCCACGGCCTGCAGGTCTCGGCCTACACCCTGACCCTGGTCGGCAAGATCCTTTGCTACGCCATTGTCGCCCTGGCCCTGGACCTGGTCTGGGGCTATGCCGGGCTGCTGTCGCTGGGGCATGGCCTGTTCTTTGCGCTGGGCGGCTATGCCATGGGCATGTACCTGATGCGCGAAGCCGCCGGCGACGGCCTGCCCGCCTTCATGACCTTTCTGTCGTGGAGCGAGCTGCCCTGGTACTGGGCCGGTACCCAGCACTTTGCCTGGGCCCTGTGCCTGGTGGTGCTGGCGCCGGGACTGCTGGCGCTGGTGTTCGGCTTTTTCGCCTTTCGCTCGCGCATCAAGGGGGTGTACTTCTCGATCATGACCCAGGCCCTGACCTTCGCCGGCATGTTGCTGTTCTTTCGCAACGAAACCGGCTTTGGTGGCAACAACGGCTTCACCAATTTTCGCAGCATCCTGGGCTTCGAGATCACCGCACAAAGCACCCGGGCGGTGCTGTTCCTGCTCACCGTGGCCTTGCTGGTGGCCAGCCTGTACCTGGGCTGGCGCCTGGCCCGCAGCAAGTTCGGCCGGGTGCTGACCGCCCTGCGCGATGCCGAGAACCGCCTGATGTTCTGCGGCTACGACCCACGCGGCTTCAAGCTGTTCGTGTGGGTGCTCAGCGCCGTGCTGTGCGGCCTGGCCGGTGCGCTGTATGTGCCGCAGGTGGGCATCATCAACCCCAGCGAAATGTCGCCGACCAACTCCATCGAAGCCGCCGTGTGGGTAGCCCTGGGTGGACGCGGCACGCTGATCGGCCCGCTGCTCGGTGCAGGCCTGGTCAACGGCATGAAGAGCTGGTTCACCGTGGCCTTCCCCGAGTACTGGCTGTTCTGCCTGGGGGCGCTGTTCATTCTGGTCACCCTGTACCTGCCCAAGGGCGTGGTCGGCCTGCTGAAGAAAAGGGGCGAACAATGAGAGCCATACCACTGCCACCGGCCCACCCGGAATTCATGCTCGAACCCATCCTCGACAGCGGCAGCGGTCGCGACGCCATCGGCCTGGGCCAGGCCCGCGGCCAGGGGCTGGATGTGCGCCACGGTACCGTGCTGACCCTTGAGGACATCAGCGTCAGCTTTGACGGATTCAAGGCCCTGAATGCCCTGAACCTGTACATCGGCGTCGGCGAGTTGCGCTGCATCATCGGCCCCAATGGCGCCGGCAAGACCACCCTGATGGACGTGATCACCGGCAAGACCCGCCCCACCACGGGCAAGGCCTGGTTCGGCGACACCCTGGACCTGACCCGCATGAGCGAGGTGCAGATCGCCCAGGCCGGCATCGGGCGAAAATTCCAGAAACCCACCGTGTTCGAGGCCCTGAGCGTCTACGAGAACCTGGAGCTGGCGCAAAAGGCCGACAAGTCGGTGCTGGCCAGCCTGGTAGCACGCCTGAACGGCGAACAGCGCGACCGCATTGATGAAGTCCTGCACACCATTCGCCTGACAACCTCCGCCCAGCGCCAGGCCGGGTTGCTGTCCCACGGTCAGAAGCAGTTCCTGGAAATCGGCATGTTGCTGATGCAGGACCCACAACTGCTGTTGCTGGATGAACCGGTGGCCGGCATGACCGATGCCGAGACCGCGTTCACCGCCGAGCTGTTCAAGGGGCTGGCGGGCAAACACTCGCTGATGGTGGTGGAACATGACATGGGCTTTGTCGGCAGCATCGCCGACCACGTCACCGTGTTGCACCAGGGCAGTGTGCTGGCCGAAGGCTCGCTGGAGCAGGTGCAGGCCGATGACCGGGTGATCGAGGTTTATCTGGGGCGGTGAGATTTGGCGCTATCGCGGGGCAAGCCCGCTCCTACCGCGCGATGACCTAACAAGGACAACAACATGCTGAAAATCGACTCCCTGCACCAATACTACGGCGGCAGCCATATCCTGCGTGGCCTCTCCTTCGAGGCCCGGGTGGGCGAAGTCACCTGCCTGCTGGGCCGCAACGGCGTGGGCAAGACCACCCTGCTGCGCTGCCTGATGGGCCTGCTGCCCAGCCGCGAAGGCAGCGTGCACTGGGAAGGCCAGCCGATCACCGCCCTCAAGCCGCATCAACGGGTCCAGGCCGGCATTGCCTACGTGCCCCAGGGGCGGGAAATCTTCCCGCGCCTGAGCGTCGAGGAAAACCTGCTGATGGGCCTGTCGCGCTTCAGCGCCAGCCAGGCCAGGAGCGTGCCGCCGTTCATCTACGAACTCTTCCCCGTCCTGCTGCAAATGAAGCACCGCCGCGGCGGTGACCTCTCCGGCGGCCAGCAACAGCAACTGGCCATTGGCCGGGCCCTGGCAAGCCAGCCACGCCTGCTGATCCTCGATGAACCGACCGAGGGCATCCAGCCATCGGTGATCAAGGAAATCGGCGCCGTGATCGCCAAGCTGGCCGCCCGCGGCGACATGGCCATCTTGCTGGTGGAGCAGTTCTACGACTTTGCCGCCGAGCTTGCCGATCAGTACCTGGTGATGTCCCGGGGCGAGATTGTCCAGGCCGGACGCGGTGAAAATATGGAGGCCGAAGGTGTGCGCGGCCTGGTAACCATTTAACCTGAACGCCACTGCGTACCTGTTCGAGAAACTGCCATGACCTACCTGCTGCGTGATGCCGTTCCTGCCGACCTCCCGGGCATTCGCGACATTTACAACGACGCCGTGCTCAACACCACCGCGATCTGGAATGAACAGCCCGTGGACCTGGCCAACCGCCAGGCCTGGTTCGATGCCCGCCAGGCCCAGCGCTACCCGATCCTGGTGGCGGTGGGCGATACCGGCGAGGTCCTTGGCTATGCCTCTTTCGGCGACTGGCGGCCTTTTGAAGGCTTTCGCCACACCATCGAGCACTCGGTGTACATCCGCAGCGACCAGCGCGGCAACGGCCTGGGGCCTATGCTGATGCAGGCCCTGATCGAGCGTGCCCGAGCCTGCGGCAAGCATGTGATGGTCGCCGCCATCGAAAGCGGCAATATCGCCTCGATTCGCCTGCATGAACGCCTGGGCTTCAGCCTCAACGGACAGATGCCCCAGGTTGGCGTGAAGTTCGGCCGCTGGCTTGACCTGACGTTCATGCAGTTGATCCTCAACCCCGGTATGCCCCCACGCTCGACGGAGTGATGTCCGATGAATGCTGCGCAACTCAACCGCGTGACCCACGAAAGCTTCGCCCACTACCGTGACGGCCTGGTGGCGTTGTTGATCGACGCTGTACGCCACGGCGCTTCGGTCGGCTTTATGGCCGATATCGATGCGCAGCAGGCCAACAGCTACTTCGACGAGGTCAGGCAGCGTGTGGCCAGCGGTGAGCTGATGCTGTGGGTGGTGAGCAAGGACAAGCAAGTGCTGGGCAGCGTGCAACTTGGGTTGTGCCAGAAGCCCAATGGCTTGAACCGGGCGGAAGTGCAAAAGCTGCTGGTGCACAGCGAAGTTCGCCAGCACGGGCTGGGGCAGCAGTTGATGCAGGCGCTGGAGTCTGCGGCGCGTCAGCAACAGCGGGGGTTGTTGTACCTGGATACCGAGGCGGGGTCAGGGGCCGAGGGGTTCTATCGGTCGCTGGGGTATAGCAAGGCGGGGGAGATTCCGCAGTATGCCTGTGGGCCGGACGGGGTTTATCGGACGACGGCGTTGTATTTCAAGTTGATATAGCATCGCGGGGCAAGCCCGCTCCTTTGCCAGGAGCGGGCTTGCCCCGCGATCCATTCACCCCTGCAAAAACCTGCCCAGCCGCTGCTTGAGCATGCTGTTCTCGCTGCGCAGCAGCTGCACTTCCTCCAGCAGCTCCAGCGCCAGCGCCACCCCTTCCCACTCCAGCGCAAGGTCGCGCTGCAGCTTGGCGGCGCGCTTGGCCAGCACGGCGGCCTGATCGTCAAACAGCCACTCTTCCGGCGTTCGCCCAGAAGGTTCGACAATGCCGTGTTCGACGATTTCGATCACGTAGGCCGCCGGCAAATCGGCTTCCTGGCAAAGGGTCTGCATGTCCAGTTGAACGACCAGGGTACTGCTCATCATCAGTTACTCCATTGTGTCCTCGGATTGAATGCTGCCTTTTCTGCCAGCTTGCTCCACAACTCGCGCGTCGCGTCGTCGCTCTGGCTCGGCATCACCACTTTCAGCTGTGCATACAGGTCACCGCGCTGGCCCTGCTTGTTGGCCAGGCCCATGCCCTTGACGCGCAGGCGCTGACCGCTCTGGCTGTCTGGGCGAATGGTCAGGTTGATCTTGCCGGTCAGGGTCGGCATCGCCACCTTGGTCCCCAGGGCCGCTTCCCACGGTGCCAGGGGCACAGTGATGATCAGGTCATGGCCTTCGACATCGAACAGCGGGTGCGGTGCCATGCGAATGGTCAGGAACAGGTCGCCGTTGGCGCCGCCGCCAATGCCCGGTGCGCCCTGGCCCTTGAGGCGGATCTTCTCGCCATCGCTGACACCGGCCGGAATCTTCACGTTCAGGGTCTTGGTGGTGAAGCCGGTGCGCTGGCCGCTACCGTTGTACTGCGGCACCTGGAAGCTGATCTGTTTCGACTCGGTGGACAGGGTCTCCTCGAGGAAAATCGCCAGTTCCATTTCCACGTCCTGCCCTCGCCGACCGGTGCTGCGTTGCTGGCCGCGGCCAAAGGGGTTGCCGCCGCCGTTGCCACTGCGCGCGCCAAAGATCGAGCTGAAGAAGTCGGAAAAGTCACCGCCCTCGAACCCGCCACCGCCACTGCGGCTTTCCCAGCCCGGCGGCCCCTGGAACGGCCGGCCATGCTGGCCGTATTTACGCAGTTCGTCGTATTCGGCGCGTTTTTCCGGGCTGCTCAAGGCCTCGTAGGCCTCGTTGGCCTCCTTGAATTTTTCTTCGGCGTCACGCTCTTTGCTGACGTCGGGGTGATACTTGCGTGCAAGCTTGCGGTAGGCGGTCTTGATCGCCTTGTCGTCCGCCGTGGGCTCTACGCCGAGTATCTTGTAGTAGTCTTTGAAGTCCATCTAAGGAACCACCATCGGTAAATTTGATGCTGCTGTAGATGGGGGTCAAGCATAGCCTTTACAAGGCATCCGCGGGTTTGATGCAAAGCAGATATTCGGTCTTGATTCTGCTGACAACTGGCATAAACTGCGCGGCCGTTTTTCCCCCGGACAGTACATCCCATGAGTGACGCATCCCCGGCCCGTGCCTGCGGCATCGACTTCGGCACCTCCAACTCCACTGTCGGCTGGCATCGCCCCGGCGTTGAGTCGTTGATCGCCCTGGAAGACGGCAAGATCACCCTGCCGTCGGTGGTGTTCTTCAACATCGAGGAGCGCCGCCCGGTGTATGGCCGCCTCGCCCTGCACGAATACCTCGAAGGCTATGAAGGCCGGCTGATGCGCTCGCTCAAGAGCCTGCTGGGCTCCAAGCTGATCAAGCACGACACCAGCGTGCTGGGCACCGCCCTGCCGTTCAAGGACCTGCTGGGCATGTTTATCGGTGAGCTGAAAAAGCGCGCTGAAGCCAACGCCGGCCGCGCGTTCGACGAAGTGGTACTGGGCCGTCCGGTGCATTTCGTCGATGACGACCAGGCCGCCGACCAGGAAGCCGAAGACACCCTGGCAGAGGTGGCGAAGAAGATCGGCTTCAAGGAAGTCTCCTTCCAGTACGAACCGATTGCCGCCGCCTTCGACTACGAGTCGAACATCCAGGGTGAGGAATTGGTGCTGATCGTCGACATCGGCGGTGGTACCTCGGACTTCTCCCTGGTGCGCCTGGCACCTGAGCGGCACATGCTCGACGACCGCCATGAGGACATCCTCGCCACCGGCGGCGTCCACATCGGCGGTACCGACTTCGACAAACAACTGAGCCTGCAGGGCGTGATGCCGTTGTTCGGCTATGGCAGCCGAATGAAAAGCGGCGCCTTCATGCCCACCAGCCACCACATGAACCTGGCGACCTGGCACACCATCAACTCGGTGTACTCGCAAAAATCCCAGCTGGCGCTGGGCAGCATGCGCTACGACATCGAGGACACCAATGGCATCGACCGCCTGTTCAAGCTGATCGAACAGCGCGCCGGGCACTGGCTGGCGATGGAAGTGGAAGAAACCAAGATCGAGCTGACCCACGCCGACCACCGCCTGGTGGACCTCAAGCGCGTCGAGCCGGGCCTGAGCGTGGAACTGACCCGGGCGTTGTTCGAGGCGTCCATCGACAGCCTGCTCGAACGCGTGCGCGGCAGCGTCAGCGAACTGCTGGTCAAGGCCGGGGTGGGTGTGGAGCAGGTGGACACGGTGTTCTTCACCGGGGGTTCGAGCGGCATTCCGGCGTTGCGCCAGAGCGTGGCGGCGATGCTGCCCAAGGCGCGGCATGTGGAAGGCAACATCTTTGGCAGTATCGGTAGCGGCTTGGCGATTGAGGCGCGCAAGCGTTACGGCTAGCACCTGATCGCGGGGCTAGCCCGCTCCTACGGTAGGAGCAGGCAGCCCCGCGATGGGTTCAAACCAGCTCAGCCTGCCTCAGCTCACTCTTCAGATACGCATAGTAGATCGGCCCCGCCACCACGCCCGGCAAGCCAAATGCCGCCTCGCACACCAGCATCGCCAGCAGCAGTTCCCACGACTTCGCACTGATCTGCCCGCCGACAATCCGCGCGTTGAGGAAGTACTCGACCTTGTGGATAACAATCAGATAGCCCAATGCAGCCATGGCCACCCAGATCGACAGCGACAAGCCGACGATGGTGATCAGGGTATTGGACATCAGATTGCCAATGACCGGCAACAGCCCGAGCAGGAAGGTCAGCACGATCAGGGTCTTGGTCAGCGGCAGGTGCACGTCGAACAACGGCAGCACCACCGCCAGGAAGATCCCGGTGAAGAAGGTGTTGAGCAGGGAAATCTTGATCTGGGCGAAGACGATGTTGCGAAACGCCTGCACCAGTAGCGCCAGGCGGTTGAACAGCGCCGCGGCCAGGGGCTTGCGCCGGGAGATGTCGGGTATGCGCTGCAGGGCGACGATGGCCCCGAGGATCATGCCGATCAGCAGGGTGACGAACATGTGCGCCGCGCCCTTGCCTACCAATTGCAGCTCACCCAGGTGGGTCTTGAGCCACTCGCCGATGGCCACCTTGAACTCGGCGGCGCTGGCCGGCAGGTAGGCGTCGACGAACGGTGGCAACTGGCCGCGAGCCTGATCCACCAGCAACATGAACTTGTCCAGCGAGGCGCCGGGGTTCTCGGCTTCGTGCAACAGGAAACTGATGGCGCCGGCAAACACCAGGGTCAGGGTGCTGACCACCAGCGTACCGAGCAAGGCGACCGCCAGCCAGCGCGCCCGCTCCCCGGCGATCAGATGCTGCAACTTGGGCGTGAGCATGTTGACCAGTTCAAACACCAGCAAGCCTGCGAGCAGGCTCGGCAACAGCTTGAGCGGCAGCGCCAGCAACAGGCCGGCGAACACAATGATCCAACTGGCCAGTTTGATCTGGCGTGGCGTAAAGGTCATACAACCTCAAGGGGGCGACTGCAGGAAAAGGCGCAGTCTGCCAGCCTTCGCCGGGCAGGCATAGTGCCACGGCCGCTGCCGGGGCAGCGGCGGGCCCGGGTCAGGTTCGGTGGCTTATTTTTTCTTCAGGCAATCGCTCATGAACGCCTTGCGTTCATCGCCCTTGAGCGCCTTGGTGCTGGCGTCGGCATTGCAGGTTTTCATCTTCTCCTGCTGGGTGGCGGGCTTGGCCTTGAGGCAATCGCTCATGAACGCTTTGCGCTCATCGCCCTTGAGGGCCTTGGCAGTGGCGTCGGCGTTGCAGGTTTTCATTTTTTCCTGCTGGGCCGTGGCGGCGAAGCCCTGTGAACACATCATCACGCCCAACAACAGCAGCGGCACACGCACCCACTTCATAGTGTTTCTCCTGGTCGCAGCGCCCGTCGCGCCGTCTCGCCGTGAGTGTAGACAACAATTCTTACATTCCCCCGGCCCGGGCCTGGCGCCGGTACTGCTCGGGCGTGCAGTGGGCGTGACGCTGGAACATGGCGATAAAGGCCGACGGGCTGCTGTAGCCCAGGTCGAAAGCGATCTGCTGGATCGGCAGGTTCTGCTCCAGCGCCTCGATCGCACGCAAAAACCGCAGGCGCAGGCGCCACTCGCCAAAGCTCATGCCCAGTTCGCGCACGAACTGGCGGGCCAGGGTCCGTTCACTGACATGCACCACCGCCGCCCAGTCAGCCAGCGGGCGATTGTCACCCGGCTCGTCGTGCAAGGCCTGCAGTACGCCGTGCAGGCCGGCGCTGCGGGCATAGGGCAAGAAACACGTCTGGGTCGGGGCCAGGCGCAGTTGGTCCACCAATACCTGGGCCAGCCGCCGGTCGGCCTCGTCCACGGGGATTTTCACGTCGCGCCGGGCAAAGTCGCCCAGGATCGCCTTGAGGATTTCGCTGATCACCAGGGTGCAGGGCTGCGCCGGGAGCGTCTGGCACAAGGCGCGGTCCAGATACACCGAGCGGTAAACGATGGCCTGGGGGTTGTAGCAACTGTGCTCGGTGTCGGGCGGCACCCACACCGCGTAATGCGGCGGCGAGACGAAGCGCTGCCCGCCGATCTCCAGGTGCATGATGCCGTGGGCGGCATAGTTGAGCTGGCCCCAGGCATGGCGATGGGCGGCGCTGTGGGTATCGGCGCCGAACTCGTCGTAGCGGAAGTACACCGGCGCCGGCAGGGCGTCGAATTGCGGGATGTTGACGTATTTACGTGACATGGTGTCTGGATCGATGGGCCGGTTGTCTGGATGCAAGTATAAGCAACAGAACAGACAGGCGGATAATAGCCCCCTGTACCCTCAAGAGTTCCTGCTTCATGAATTATGCGTTTCCCCTGCTGGCCATTCTGATCTGGGCCGGCAACACCGTGGTCACCAAGATGTCGGCCGGCGCGATCTTCCCCGCCGAGATCGGCTTCTACCGCTGGCTGCTCGCCGGGCTGTTGTTTACCCCGTTTCTGTTGCGGCCGATGCTGCGCAACTGGGCCCAGATCCGCCCGAACCTTGGCAAGATCTTCATCCTCGGCGTGCTGGGCATGGCGGTGTATCAGAGCCTGGCGTACTTCGCGGCGGCGATCACCAGCGCCACCAACATGGGCATCATCCTCTCGCTGATGCCGTTGATGTCGCTGGCCATGGCCATCATCAGCCTGGGCCAGCGCCTGACCTACGGTGCGCTGATCGGCGCACTGGTTTCGTTGGTCGGCGTGCTGGTAGTCGTTTCGGCGGGTGACCTGGGCAGGCTGGTGCAACACGGCCTGAACGGCGGCGATGCACTGATGCTGATCGCAACCCTCGCGTATGCGCTGTACAGCACGCTGCTGAAGAAATGGCAGCTACGCCTGGCGCCCTTGCTGCTGCTGTACCTGCAGGTGCTGGTGGCGATCATCGTGCTGTTCCCGCTGTTCCTGTTCTCGGACAAGACCGGCATTGGCATGGGCAACATCGGCCTGGTGCTGTACGCCTGCGTGCTGGCCTCGATGGTCGCGCCGCTGGTGTGGATGCAGGGCGTCAGCCGCCTGGGCCCCAGCCGCACCACGCTGTTCTTCAACTTGCTGCCGGCGGTTACCGCAGTGATCGCTGCGGGGGTACTGGATGAACAACTGGCCCTGTATCACCTGTTCGGCGGCCTGCTGACCCTGGCCGGAGTGGTCCTTGCCGAACGCTGGAAAGCCCCGGTGCGGCGTACCGGCGCTACAGTCCCGCAGCCTTGAGTCGCTCGGCATGCTCGGTGAACAGGCGCACCGGATCAGCGCCCTTGCCGACCGCACCCAGTGACTGATTGACGATGTCCAGGTGGTCGAGCGGGTAGTTATCACCGATCACCTGCCCCAGGTGCGAGCTGTAGCGCCCGACCATGCCGTCGCACTGCCCGGCCTCCAGGACGAAGGTACGGGCAAACAGGCGACAGAAGCGGTTACTGCCGTCCAGGCGGTTCAGGCCGGTGTCGGTCAGCCCCGGCTGCAAGGTCCCCGACCAGGAGTAATAGCGCACGCCGTTGACCTCGGCGGGCCCCTCCCCGCCCCAGGTGCTGGGCAGGCCCTGTGGATAAGCCTGGTTGAACAGGGCAACACCGGCACGGGTCAGCGAGTGGTGCGAGGCATGTACATCAATCGGTAGCTTCGGCCCGCGCCAGCCGGTTTCCAGCCAGCCCATCAACACCCCCAGACCGTGCAATACAGCCTTGAGCAAACGCCCGCGGACAGAATCGGCGGGGTATTTCTCATGCAGGTAATCGGCCAGTTCCGAGCCGTGGTTGGGGCCTGCAATGGACGTCACCGAGGCCACCCATTCCGGGCGCCGGGCGGCGGCATAGCGGGCCGTCAGGGCGCCCTGGCTGTGGCCGAGCAGGTTGACCTTGTCGACACCGTGGCGGGTGCGCAGGTCTTCGATAATCCGCAGCAACTGCTCGCCACGCACCTCGGTGGAGTTGATCGGCGAGACCTGAATGGCAAACACCCGGGCTCCGCCCCGGCGCAGGGCCGAAACGATACCGAACCAATAGGGGTAGAGCAGCAGGCGGACAAAGCCGAGCATGCCCGGCACCAGCACCAGTGGATAACGTGTGGCGAGCGCTTGAGCCATGGCTGCATTCCCCGTTCCGTGGACAGTCGAACCCACCCTACAGGCACTTCGATTGCAATCGCAATCGAACTCCCGGCGCGCGCTGCGGTTCCAACCCTGTAGACCCTCAGCAAGGAGCTGGACCATGTACAAGCAGACCCTGGCAATCCTCCTGGCCACTACCGCCCTGGCCGCCTGCGGCAGCCGGCCGGAGAATCCGGTGGACTATGTCACCTATCGCGACGAACCGCTGGTCAAGGAGGTGGAAAACGGCATGACCATGCAGCGGGTCATTGCCATCGGCGGCAACCCGTCCTCGGCCATCGACCTGCCCCATGGGGGTACCTGCAACAACTACATCCTCAACCGCGACGGTCACCAGCAGCCCTACTACGTGCGCTTCGACGCCACCGGCCATGTCGACGACAAGGGCTTCAAGACCTGTGAGCAACGCCAGGAAGACGACGCCGCTGTCGAGAACGCCAAGGCCAAGACCGGCGTCTAGCCCCGAAAACATCCCGTGATCAGCCTGGAGACGACAATGAGCACCGTTGAACTGACCGATGTGAAAACCCTGCGCGCCCGTGCCCGCCAGCATGTGGA
This sequence comes from Pseudomonas sp. JQ170C, assembly GCF_035581345.1. NCBI lineage: Bacteria > Pseudomonadati > Pseudomonadota > Gammaproteobacteria > Pseudomonadales > Pseudomonadaceae > Pseudomonas > Pseudomonas sp. JQ170C. The sequence goes on along the minus strand of NZ_CP141608.1, from coordinate 578,911 downwards.
ACAAGGCGCCGTGACCGAGGGCTACAACGCCGACCGGGAGAACATCCTGCGCCTGCTCAACGAGTCGCTGGCCACCGAGTGGGTGTGCGCCCTGCGCTACAAGCGCCACTACTACATGGCCAGCGGCATCAAGGCCAGCGTGGCGGCCGAGGAGTTTCTCGAACATGCCACCCAGGAGCTGGAGCATGCCGACAAGCTGGCTGAGCGCATCGTGCAGTTGGGCGGCGAACCGGACCTGAACCCGGACAACCTGAGCAAGAACTCCCATGCCCAGTACGTGGCCGGCAAGAACCTCAAGGAAATGGTGCTCGAAGACCTGGTGGCCGAGCGGATCGCCATCGACAGCTACCGGGAGATCATCCAGTACATTGGTGAGAGCGACCCGACCACCCGGCGCATCTTCGAGGACATCCTGGCACAGGAAGAAGAACATGCCGATGATATGGCGGATCTGTTGAAGGGGCTTTAGGGCCAATTCGCGGGGCCAGCCCGCTCCTGCCCGTAGAAGCGGGCTGGCCCCGCGCTACGTTCAACCCGCCTTCACCGTGCGCGGCGCCTTGCCCGCCTTCATCTGTTCCAGCAACGGCGTGCATTGATTGGGCACATCCCCACCCGGCGCCACCAGCGCCAGCAGGCCCGCCGCCGGGCCAATCACCACACCTAGCGCCACCATCCCGGCCCCACGCAACGCCAATGGCACCGCCTGCACGCCGGCATTGGGCTTGGCAAACGGCCCGCGCACATACAGCGGTGAACGCAGCGAGAACAGCCGCAGCCCCTTGGACTCGGGGTTGATCTTCAAATCCAGCTGCTCGGTGGCAAAGTTGGCGGTGCCGTTGATGTAGATGATCGCGTTCTCGGTATCGAACACAAACAACCGGGTGGTTGCCAGCCCGTCCTTGATGCCGAAGTCGGCAGCGGCGCAGTTGATCTTCACTTCCTTGTCGCCAAAGAGCTGGCCCACCACATAGTTACCCACGTTGAGCCCGGCGATTTCCATCAGCCCGCGGCTGATGGCGCCATCGTTGATCAGCATCTTCAGGTCGCCATTGGCCGTTGCCAGCAAGGCGGCCACCGAGTTGCCCCGCCCGCTCAGGTCTGCATCGCCATTGAGCTGGCCGAAACTGGTTTTCATCGGCTCGAACGTCGGGAACAACTGCTTGAGCTTGAACCCGCGCGCGCTGAGCTGGGCACGGCCTTGCAACGGCACGGTGCGGCCGTCCAGGCGGATCTGGGCATCGAGCTTGCCGCCCGCCACACCGAAGCGCAGCGGCTCCAGGCGCAGCACGCCGTCGTCGAGGACGAAGTGGGCGGAGAGGTCGTTGAACGGCAATTCTTCGCTGTGCACGATGCGCTTGCCGCTGAAGGTCACGTCGGCGTCCATGGTGCGCCAGCGCTCGGTGCGAAAGGCTTCCACCGGCAACACCTTGCCAGCGGGTTGTTTGCTGGCGCCGCCCCGGGCCTTTTGTTCGGCATTGGAGTCGGCGCCGATCAGCGGCGCAAGGTCCTTGAACAGCAGCTGATTGGATACCAGGTTACCGCTGAGCTTGGGCCGCGGCTGGCTGGAAACGAAGGTCAGGTCGCCATGAATATCGCTGTTGCCGATCTTGCCGTTGAAGCGTTCATAGCGAAACAGCGCCCCGCCCGGCTCATGCAGCTTGGCCACCAGGTGGCCGTCAGTGGCGTAAGGCGGTGAGTCCGGCAGGGTCACGCCGGTCAACGGATACAGGTTGCCCAGGCTCGCGCCCGACAAGCGCAGCCGCAGGTCCAGGGCGCCCAGGTTGCGCGGGTCGGTCAGGGTGCCGGCCAGTGCTATCCGGGTATCGGCAATCTTCACATCGGCCTGCAAGGGGAATGGCCGGGTGGCATCCTGCAGCGCCAGCAGGCCGCCGATCTTGCCGTCGCCCGACAGCGCCTGGCCCTTGTAGCGGCCTTTCACCTTGAGGCCAAAGGCATAGTCCTGAGCCCCACCGGCCTTTTGCGCCGATGCCTTGCCGACGATGTCGCTGAAAGGGATCGGCTTGCCCAGCGGGTCGATCTGCACCTCCAGCGTGGTTTTCAGGGTCTGGTCGTCGACGCTGACCTGGCCCTTGTCGAAACCGATGGCGCCGATGTCGAGCGTCCAGTTCGACGGCTCGCTCTGCTCATCCTTGGGACCGAAATCGAATGTCCAGTTGGCCCGGCCATCGGCCAGGCGCTTGAGGCTGGCGGTGGGCTGGTTGAGGTCGATGCGGGGAATGACGATTTGCTGGAACAGCAACGGCAGGGGCGCCAGGCGAAACTCGACGCGCTTGAGGCCGACCATCTGCGGCGCCTTGAGCCAGTCCGGGTTGCCCAGCGTGAGGTCTTCGGCGATGAAATGCGGCCACGGCACCCAGGCACGCCAGCCGCCCTCCTCCGGCTCGCGCCGCCATTGAACAGCGAGGTTGCCATTGATGGCGAAGGGCCGGTGCAGGGCTTCGGAGACTTTGGCATTAAGGGTCGGCTTGACCCGGTTCCAGTCGAAGGTGGCGATGAGGATGATCAGTAGCGTCAGAACCAGCAGCAGGCTGGCGAGGGTCCAGGTGAGGATTCTGGCGGGGCGCGTCATTGCATGATTCTCCTGACGACCACACGGCAAGAGTGGGCGTATTGATGGCACATAATCATCGGACTGATGAAAGCCTCAGGGGTTTAACCGAAGGATGCATTTTACGGGGTCCTGTAGGCCCATTCCTCCCGACAATAGTCCTTTGCGGCCGCTGAAAGCGTTGCGCTAGAGCCTCCGCTGCAAAGCATCAATCCCATCGATTGTCACCATTAGCCTTATGAACTTTTATCTCCAGCTCCCAAGCGTAGCATTGGCCCTGTACCCACTTTCCAGCCCCGCCAAGGAGCACCGAACCATGAAACGCCAATTACTGCTGAGCCTGTCCCTGTCCATCCTGGCCGCCAATGCCTTCGCCATTCCAGCCAGCGAACAAAGCCTGACCGCTGAATCGCGCTCCAGCTCCACCGAGATTTCGCAGCCCCTGAACCCACTGGCCGAAGGTGGCTCGGATCGCCTGCTGGAACGCAGCCGCGTCGCCGAGGGTGGCTCCGACCGTCTGCTGGAACGCAACCGTGTCGCCGAAGGTGGCTCCGATCACCTGCTGGAACGCAACCGCGTTGCCGAGGGTGGCTCTGATCGTCTGCTGGAACGCAACCGCGTTGCCGAAGGTGGCTCCGATCGCCTGCTGGAACGCAACCGCGTTGCCGAAGGTGGCTCTGATCGTCTGATCGAAAAAAACCAACGGGTGAGCTGATGCCGATGCCAGACAACAAGAACACCCAGCGCTGTAGCAGCTCCCCTCCCAGCCCGGTCCATTGACCGGGCTTTGTTTTCCTCGCGCAGGCTATTAGAGTGCAGGGCTGTTTCATTGCCAGCCGATATTCGCCATGCTGCCGCGCGCCGAACAAAAGCAACAGACCCGTCAAGCCCTGCTCGATGCCGCCCGCCACCTGATGGAAAGTGGCCGGGGCTTTGGCAGCATCAGCCTGCGTGAAGTGAGCAAAAGTGCCGGCATCGTACCGACAGGCTTCTATCGCCACTTCTCCGACATGGACCAACTGGGTCTGGCCCTAGTCAATGAAGTGGGTGAGACCTTCCGCCATACCATTCGCCTTGTGCGGCTGAATGAATTTGAACTGGGCGGCATCACCGATGCTTCGGTGCGGATCTTCCTCGATGTCGTCGCGGCCAATCGCCAGCAGTTCCTGTTCCTCGCCCGCGAGCAATATGGCGGCTCGCAGCCCGTGCGCCAGGCGATCGCCACCCTGCGCCAGGGCATCAGCTCCGACCTTGCCACCGACCTTGCCTGCATGCCGCGCTGGCAGCACCTGGACAATGCCGCACTGGCGGTCATCGCCGACCTTGTGGTGAAAACCGTGTTCGCCACCCTGCCGGAACTGATCGACGAACCCATCGACGGCGCCGCCCAGCCGCTCAGCGCCCAGGACAAGATCACCCAGCAGCTGCGCTTTATCTTCGTCGGTGCCAAGCACTGGCAAGGCCTGAGCACTCTGTAGGAGCGGGCTTGCCCCGCGATGCGATGTAACTGCTGGACTGCTATCGCGGGGCAAGCCCGCTCCTGCAAGGGTTTCCTGCTAACATGCGCGCAAACGCAGCGATCATGACGAAACTTTTCCATGCCCGACCTTCATACCGCCCAGCCTGAACTGCCTGCCCTGCTCGACCAGGTCCAGGCACACTTCCATCAGCGCATCGTGCCGCTCTGGCTCGGGCCGGGCTGGAATGCAGAAATGGCCCTGCCCTATGAAGCCCTGGACGCCCATGCCCAGCCGTTGCCAGTACAGCGCTACCGGGCCATGGCCTGCGCCCGCCAGCTGTATCTGTTCAGCAGCCGCATCGAGCAACCGGGCGCCCGCGAACGGGCGGCGGCGCTGTTTCGCTCGCTGCAACGGCACTTCCATGACGCCGAGCATGGCGGCTGGTTCTACAGCATCGACGCCCAGGGCAAGCCGCTGGATCGCCGAAAGGATCTCTACACCCACGCCTTCATCCTCTTTGCCTGCGCCCACTACTGGGATCAGGTGCGCGAGCCGCTGGTCGAGTCCACGCTCAACGCTGCGCTTAGCGTGGTGGCCGAGCGTTTTTCCAGCGATGACGGCCTGTATGAGGCCAGCCTTGCTGAAGACTGGTCGGACCTGGGCAGCGGCCCGTTGCAGAACCCGCTGATGCACCTGGCCGAAGCCTTCCTGCAAACCCTGGCCGTGCGCGACGACGCCCAGGTGCAAGCGGCCCTGCTGGCGCTGACCGAGGCCATGCAGCAGCACTTCGTCGACGACGAACGGGGCGTAATGCTGGAGAAGCCGCGCGGGGCTGTGGATAACTGGTTTGAGCCGGGCCACCAGTTCGAGTGGTTCTTCCTGCTCGATACCTCGGCGCTGCTACGCGGCGGTGCCCTGCATGCCTCGCTGGACAAAGCCTTCGGCTATGCCGAGCAACAGGGTGTTGACGATACCGCCGTGCTGGCCATGCTTGAGGTGGACGGTAGCGTTCGTGATGCCACCCAGCGCATCTGGGCCCAGGCTGAATACCTGCGTGCACTGGCACTGCGTCCCGGCAGTGCTGCCAAGGTGACGAAGCAGTTGAAGGCACTGCAGCAACACTTCCTGCATGCCGATGGCTGGTACGAGTGCCTTGACGCCAAACGCGCGGTCAGCCGCAGCGATATGCCGTCCACCACGCCTTATCACCTGGCGACCTGCCTGCAAGGCCTACAGCAATCGCAACACAAGCCCCTGTAGGAGCGGGCTTGCCCCGCGATGTGCAGGATGCCGAATGCGGGAAGCGCCCGCTTTTGTAGCCGCTGGCGACAGCCTGCGATCGGCCGCGCAGCGGACGTGGTTCAGGCAGCACTATCGGTGCTAGCTGAAAGGGCCTCTCGCGGGGCAAGCCCGCTCCCACAGAATTACGCCGGGTAGAAGCGGGCTTGCCCCGCGATCACCCTCAAGCCTTGCCAGACCGATCAATCGAAAACCCGGCCCACGCCTGGCTCACCGGCATCAGCTCAAGGCTGTTGATGTTGATGTGCGCCGGCTGATTGAGAATCCAGAAAATGGTTTCGGCAATATCCTCCGGCTGGATGGCCTCGGCACCCGCGTAGGTGGCGTCGTAGCGCGCCTGATCGCCACCGAAGCGCACCAGGGAGAACTCGCTTTCGCACAAGCCGGGCTCGATGTTGCTGACCCGTACACCGGTGCCTTGCAGGTCGCAACGCAGGCTCAGGGAGAACTGGCCGACAAAGGCCTTGGTGCCGCCATACACATGGCTACCCGGGTACGGATAGTTACCGGCCACTGAGCCGACGTTGAGGATGGTCGCGCCACGACCGTGGGCGATCAGCCGAGGCAGCAGCAGGCGAGTGCTGTACATCAGGCCCTTGATGTTGGTGTCGACCATGGTGTCCCAGTCATCGAGGTCGCACTTGGGTGCAGGGTCGGCGCCCAGCGCCAGGCCTGCGTTGTTGATCAGGCCACGCAGTTTGGCGAATGCCGGCGGCAGGCTTTCAATCGCCGCCTCCATGGCCTTGCGGTCACGTACATCCAGCACCAGCCCGTGAACGTCTGTCTTTTCCGACAGCTCTTTGCACAGCGCATCCAGGCGCTCCTGACGGCGACCGGTCAGCACCAGCGACCAACCGGCCTCGGCGAATCGGCGGGCACAGGCTTCGCCAAAACCCGAGGTTGCACCAGTGATGAAAACGGTAGAGGTCATGCTCAACTCCTTGCAAGGTCCAAAACACGGGTCAGCAGCATGCCCGCAGGCAACGCCGCCAGCAAGTACAGCCACACTGTACAAAAAACAACCACAAGCGCCAAAGCCTTTATCCATAAGGGCTCGAGCAAGCTTTGCTCACCTTATCCACAGGCTCTTGCACAAAATCCGGGGGCAACTCCACACCCCGAGAATCGGCCGTAACGCCTGTAACGACAAGTATTTTCCTTGACCGCCCGGGGGTGAATTGACCTCAGCACGCACGCGCCTGCCCACGGGGCATTTTCGGTAATGGCCCAAGGCCCGTGCAGGCGGTACTTCCAGCGTTCTTTCCAAGGCTTGCCCACAGACTTATCCACAGGCTGCAGAGTGATTTCAGGACAGGTTTTACCGGGTATAAAAGTCTTGACATTTGTGTCAGGAATCGCTGCATAAAATATTGATCAAAAAACAACCGCATGCCTGAAGCCCTTGTATTACAAGGCTTTCAGCAAGGTGCCACCAAGTTACCCACAGCCGCTTCCACACCAATGGTGGACAACTCAAACCCTCACAAAAACAGCCCCTTGCAGCGACTTTGTGTCGCGGCCAAAAGAAAGTGCCCGTAAGGTTGTCCACAAAACGCTGGACAAAAAAACGCCCTGCATGGCAGGGCGTTTTCACACCGCAAGAATCAATGCCCGCCCAGGTAGGCGTTACGCACCTCCTCGTTGACCAGCAGCTCTTGCCCGGTGCCGGTCAGGCGGATCTGGCCGTTGACCATCACGTAGGCGCGGTCCGAGAGCTTGAGGGCATGGTTGGCGTTCTGCTCCACCAGGAAGATGGTCATGCCGGTCTTGGCCAGCTCGCGCAGGGTGGCGAAGATCTGCTTGACCACAATCGGCGCCAGCCCCAGCGAGGGCTCGTCGAGCAGCAACAGCTTGGGCCGGCTCATCAACGCCCGGGCAATGGCGAGCATCTGCTGCTCGCCACCGGACATGGTCATCGCCCGCTGGTTGCGCCGCTCCTTGAGCCGCGGAAACAGCTCGAACATGCGCTGCATGTCTTCGCTGGCAAACTTGTCGCCGATGGGAATGGTGCCCATCATCAGGTTCTCTTCCACCGACATGTCGGGGAACACCCGGCGCCCCTCCGGTGACTGGGCAATGCCGTTGGAGGCGATGTAGTGGGATGACTTGTGGGTAATGTCGGTACCGCGATAGATGATCTGCCCGCCTGCCGCACGCGGCTGGCCGAAGATCGACATCAGCAGGGTCGACTTGCCGGCCCCGTTGGAGCCGATCAGGCTGACCGTCTCGCCTTCGTCGATATGCATCGAGACTTTCTTCAGGGCCTGGATCGGCCCGTAGAACACGTCCAGCTCCTTGAGTTCGAGAATGGGTGCAGTCATACCAGCTCCTCTTCGTCGGCACCCAGGTAGGCAGCGATCACGGTCGGGTTGTTGCGGATGTCCTGAGGCGCGCCCTCGGCGATGACGTTGCCATGGTCGAGCACGACGATATGGTCGGAGATGCTCATGACCATGCCCATGTCGTGCTCGATCAGCACCACGGTCAGGTCGTGCTCGTCGCGCAGTACACGAATCATTTTGCTCAGGGCTTCGGTTTCCTGCGGGTTGAGGCCCGCTGCCGGTTCGTCCAGGCAGATGATCTGCGGGCGCGTACACATGGCCCGGGCAATCTCCAGGCGGCGCTGCTGACCGTACGACAGCTCACCGGCCAGGCGATTGGCGCAGTCGACCAGGTCGACCACCTCCAGCCAGTAGAAGGCATGGTCCAGGGCATCGCTTTCGGCCTTGCGGTAGCCCTTGGTATTGAGCACCCCCGCCAGCAGGTTACGGTTTACCCACATGTGCTGGGCCACCAGCAAGTTCTCCACCACCGACATTTCCTTGAACAGGCGAATGTTCTGGAAGGTTCGCGCCAGGCCTGCGCGGTTGACCAGGTGGGTGCCGCCGAACATCTTGTAGTGCAGGCGGTTGATGAAGCGCTTGGGTGACACGAAATCGCCGAGCTGGAAGCGCTCACCGAGCAGTTGGATCACGTTGGTGCGGGTACCGCGCAGGTTCAGTTCGATCTTGCCGCCACTGGCCTTGTAGAAGCCGGTCAGGCAGTTGAACACGGTGGTCTTGCCGGCACCGTTGGGGCCGATCAGGGCGAAGATCTGGTTGCGCTTGACCTTGAGGCTGACATCGCTGAGCGCCTTGATGCCACCAAAATGCATCATCAGGTTTTCGACCGAGAGAATCACGTCATCGCTCATGGCGCCACTCCTTTACGCGGGACTACACCGGTACGGCTGATGCGAATCAGGCCGCGCGGTCTCCAGATCATCATCAACACCATGAGCACACCGAACAGCAGCACCCGGTACTCGGAGAAGCTGCGCAGCAGCTCCGGCGCCACGGTCAGCACGAAGGCCGCGATCACCACGCCGACCGTCGAACCCATGCCGCCGAGCACCACGATCGCCAGGATCAATGCCGACTCGAAGAAGGTGAACGAGGACGGGTTGACGAAGCCCTGGTAACTGGCGAAAAACACCCCCGCCAGGCCCGCCGTGGAGGCACCCAGGGTGAACGCCGAGAGTTTGACCAGCACATGGTTCAGGCCCATGGAGCGGCAGGCGATTTCGTCTTCACGCAGTGCTTCCCAGGCGCGGCCCACGGGCATGCGCGTCAGCCGGTGCTTGATGTACAGCACCGCCAGCACCACCAGGAACAGGACGATGTAGATGAACAGGAATTTCACGTTGGGGTTGTAGTCGATGCCGAAAAACTCGTGGAACGGCACCCCGCCGTCCTTGGCCCGGCGCCCGAACTCCAGGCCCATGAAGGTCGGCGACGGCACTGGCATGCCGTTCGGCCCGCCGGTGAACGACAGCCAGTTGTTGAGCACCAGGCGGATGATTTCACCGAAGCCCAGGGTCACGATGGCCAGGTAGTCGCCGTGCATCCGCAGCACCGGAAAGCCCAATATGCATCCGGCCAGCGCCGCCGCAATGGCCGCCAGCGGCAGCACGGTCCAGAAGCCCAGGCCCAGGTACTGGTAACCCAGCGCCAGGCCGTAGGCACCGATGGCGTAGAACGCCACGTAGCCCAGGTCGAGCAGGCCGGCCAGGCCCACCACGATGTTCAGCCCCAGCCCGAGCAGTACATAGATCAGCCCGAGGATCACCACGGTCAGCAGGTACTTGTTGGCGAAGAACGGGAACACGATGGCGATCACGATCAGTGCCGGAATGATCCAGCGCAGCCGCGACTTGTAGTCCGGCGCCAGCACATGCACGCCCGAGCCACTGCCCTCGAAGCCTTGCAGGATCGACTGGCCCTTGGGGGTCTGCAGGAACAGGCTGAGCACAAAGCGCCCGACCATCACCCCGGCCACCAGCCAGGCGACGCGGGTCGGTTCCATGTTGAAGCTATAGCCGTCGAGCACCACGCCGACGATGGGCCCGAACACGATCAGGGAAATCAGCCCGGCGAGAATCGCATCGATCAGGCTGCGCTTGATATCGAATGAAGCGGATTTGGCAGCAGACATACTTACACCTTCGCCACGAGTGGGCGACCCAGCAGGCCTTGGGGACGGAAGATCAGAATCAGCACCAGCAGGGAGAAACTGAACACGTCTTTGTAGTCGGAGTTGATCAGCCCGGAGAACAGCGACTCGGAGATACCGAGGATGATCCCCCCGAGCATGGCGCCCGGTAACGAGCCGATGCCGCCCAGTACCGCTGCGGTGAAGGCCTTGATGCCGATGATGAAGCCTGCATAGAAGTCGAACGTGCCGTAGTTCATGGTGATCAGCACGCCGGCCAGGGCGGCCATCACGGCACCGATGACGAACACGTAGGAGATCACCCGGTCGGTGTTGATGCCAAGAATCGACGCCATCTTGCGGTCTTGCTGCGTCGCACGGCACATGCGGCCCAGCTTGGTGAACTTGATGATGTAGGTGAGCGCGGCCATGCCGACGAATGCGGCGACCAGGATGAAGATCTTGGTGTAGGTCAGCTGGACGAAACCGGTGCCCACTTCCAGGCGCCAGGCGCCTTCAAGCAGCGTGGGTACGCCCTGCTGGCGAGCGCCCTGGCTGATCTGTGCATAGTTTTGCAGGATCAGCGAAATGCCGATCGCACTGATCAGGGGAGCCAGCCGGGTGGAGTTACGCAGGGGTTTGTAGGCGATGCGCTCGATGGTCCAGCCATACACGCCTGTGACCACGATGGTGAAGATCAGCGTCCCGAGCATCAGCAGCGGGAAGGATTCGATACCGAAGTACGCCAGCAATGCCAGACTGATCGCCGCCAGGTAAGCGGAGATCATATACACCTCGCCGTGCGCGAAGTTGATCATGCCGATAATGCCATAGACCATTGTGTAGCCGATGGCGATCAGACCATAGACAGACCCCAGGGTCAGTCCATTGATCAGTTGCTGCAGAAAAATACCATCCATAACGCAATCTCACGTATTTGAGATTGCACAAGCGCCGACTACGGTGAGCCCCGGATGAAGCGGCCCTCGCAGCGCAGGGTTGTGCAGATCTACGAGAAAAGACAGGTACGGCGCAGAACCGGGTAGCGACCCGGGCTCAGGCCCGGGTCGGATACCGTTGTTATTTTTGTTTTTCCAGCTGGTGGTATTTGCCGTCTTTGTCCCACTGATAGACCACGTAGTCGGAAACAGTCAGGTCGCCCTTGGCGTCCCACTTCTTCTCGCCCATCACGGTTTTCACCGGATTGGCCTTGAGCCACTTGGCAGCGTCTTCGCCCTTGTTGGACTTGGCGCCGTTGAAGGCCGCAGCCAGGGCCTGGACCGAGGCATAGGCGTACAGGGTGTAGCCCTCAGGCTCGGTGCCCGCCTTGCGGAAGGCATCCACCACCGCCTTGCTCTCTGGCAGCAGGCGTGGGTCGGCGCCGAAGGTCATGTACACACCATCGACGTATTGCGCGCCGCCGGCGGTGGTCACCAGCTCGTCAGTCACGATGCCGTCATCGGACATGAACTTGACGTCCTTCAGGCCCTGCTCGCGCATCTGCCGAACCAGTGGGCCGGCTTCCGGGTGCAGGCCGCCGAAGTAGACGACGTCGGCGCCCGACGCGCGGATCTTGGTGACCACGGCGCTGAAGTCCTTCTCGCCACGGGTCAGGCCTTCATACAGCACTGGGGTCACACCACGCTTGGCCAGCTGCGCCTTGGTGGCATCGGCCAGGCCCTGGCCGTAGGTGTCCTTGTCGTGCAGCACGACCACTTTCTTGCCCTTGAGCACGTCGACGATGTAGTCGCCGGCAACGATGCCCTGCTGGTCGTCACGCCCGCACATACGGAACATGCCGGTCAGGCCGCGCTCGGTCACTTGCGGATTGGTCGAACCCGGGGTGATGGCGATGACACCGGCTTCGTCGTACACCTCCGAAGCCGGGATGGTGTTGGAGGAGCAGAAGTGCCCGACCACACCCGCTACCTTGTCCTGGTCCACCAGGCGGTTGGCCACGGCCACAGCCTGCTTGGGTTCGCACGCATCGTCGCCCTTGACCAGGACGATCTTCTCGCCGTTGACCCCACCCGCGGCGTTGACGGCATCTGCCGCCGCCTGGGCACCTTTCATGTACTGCTCGCCAAACGCTGCGTTGGCACCGGTCATCGGGCCTGCTACACCGATCTTGATGTCGGCCTGAACATACGAAGAAACACCCAGCGCCGTAGCTACGGCAAGGGCAAGAAAGCCTTTCTTGTAAAACGTCTGCGACATGAGGTGGTGCTCCTGGAGTTTTTTTTGGTTGGCACTACAACTTTCAGCAATTGCTCTGAGCAAGGGCCGTGCCATTGGTTTTTTATTCTGGGAAAACTCGTTAAGAAGTTGCCGGAGCCAGAGCCGCGTCCTTTTTTTATTGGCTGTGCAACCCTCTGCCTCATGCTGAGCGCCACCACCACCAAACAAAAAGAGCAACCGCCATGTGCCATCATTGCAACCCCGGCAAGTGTTTACGTGCAACCAGCCTGTAACAGGATGCGTAACCGAACTGCACATCCTTGGTGCGCGACTGCTACAGCGGGCACCATTACAGGCTAGACGCTGAGACGGGAAACTGCTGCGACTTGTAGCTGCTACCGATGTACCCGCGGCGGGCCGCCCACCTGCCCAAAAAAGGCTGGCACAATGGCAAGGTCTGTGCGTCGTTGCTGGCAGTTAATGGCGCGCGCCCCCTACGGAGCCCCTTATGAGCGAGAGCGCCTTCGCCGATCGCATCGTGCAGAACCTGCTCGACACCGACTTTTACAAGCTGACCATGATGCAAGCGGTGCTGCACAACTACCCCAACGTCGACGTCGAATGGGAGTTCCGTTGCCGCAATGGCGAAGACCTGCGCCCCTATCTGGCGCAGATCCGCGAACAGATCGAGCAACTGTGTGAACTGAACCTGGGTAATGGCCAGTTGGGCTTCCTGGAGCAGATCAGCTTTTTGAAGCCCGACTTTCTGCGCTTCCTCGGGCTGTTCCGCTTCAACTTGCGCTACCTGCAATTGGGCATCGAGAACGATCAGCTGTACTTGCGCCTGCGCGGCCCCTGGCTGCATGTGATTCTGTTTGAAGTGCCGTTGCTGGCCATCATCAGCGAAGTCCGCAACCGCCATCGTTATCCACAGGCCAAGCTCAGCGACGCCCGTGACCAGCTCTACCGCAAGTTCGACTGGCTCAGGGCCCACGCCAGCGGTGACGAACTGGCGGAATTGCAGGTGGCCGACTTCGGTACCCGCCGACGCTTCTCCTACAAGGTCCAGGAAGAAGTGGTGCGGGTGCTCAAGGAGGACTTCCCGGCGCGTTTCGTCGGTACCAGCAATGTGCACCTGGCACGGAAACTGGATATCAAGCCCCTGGGCACCATGGCCCATGAGTGGATCATGGCCCACCAGCAACTGGGCCCGCGCCTGATCGAAAGCCAGATCGCCGCACTCGATTGCTGGGTTCGCGAGTACCGCGGCCTGCTCGGCATCGCCCTGACCGACTGCATCACCATGGATGCCTTTCTGGGCGACTTCGACCTGTACTTCGCCAAGCTCTTCGATGGCCTGCGCCACGACTCGGGCGACCCGGTGCAATGGGCCGAGAAAGCCATCGTCCACTACCAGAACCTGGGGATCGACCCGATGACCAAGACCCTGGTGTTCTCCGATGGCCTGAACCTGACCAAATCGCTGGAGATCTTCCGTGCCCTGCGCGGCCGGATCAACGTCAGCTTCGGCATCGGCACCAACCTGACCTGCGATATTCCCGGGGTGGCGCCGATGAGCATCGTGCTTAAAATGACCGACTGCAACGGCCAGCCTGTCGCCAAGATTTCCGACGAGGCGGCCAAGACCCAATGCCGCGACGAGAACTTCGTCGCCTACCTGCGCCACGTGTTCAAAGTGCCCAAGGAGTAATTCATGCAAGCCGTCCAGCGAGAGATTGCGCAAGCGCTCAAGGTCCAGCCGCCCTTCGCCGACCGCGCCGCGCTCGATGCCGACGTGGCCCGTCGCGTGGCGTTCATCAAGCAGTGCTTGAACAACGCCCGACTCAAGACCCTGGTGCTGGGCATCAGTGGTGGCGTCGATTCGCTGACTGCGGCGCTGATGGCGCAACGGGCAATCAACGAGCTGCGCAGCGAAACCGGCAATCCGGACTATCGCTTCATCGCCGTGCGCCTGCCCTACCAGGTCCAGCAGGACGAACATGACGCCCAGGCCTGCCTGGACGTCATCAAGGCCGACGAAGTACATACCGTGGACATCGCCCCGGCCGTGCGCGCCCTGGCGGCCGAGGTCAAGGCACTGGAGAACGGCTCGCCGACGATGGTCGATTTCGTGGTCGGCAACACCAAGGCGCGCATGCGCATGGTCGCCCAGTACACCATTGCCGGCGCCCGTCAGGGCCTGGTGATCGGCACCGACCACGCCGCTGAAGCGGTGATGGGCTTCTTTACCAAGTTCGGTGATGGCTCCTGCGACCTGGCGCCCTTGAGCGGGCTGGTGAAAAACCAGGTACGGGCGATCGCACGCAGCTTTGGCGCGCCAGAATCACTGGTGGAAAAAGTGCCGACGGCGGACCTGGAAGACCTGGCCCCGGGCAAGCCGGACGAAGCGTCCCATGGCGTGACCTACGCCCAGATCGACGCCTTCCTGCACGGTGAGCCGGTGAGCGAGGAAGCGTTCCAGATCATCAAGGGGACGTACGAGAAAACCCAGCACAAGCGCGAGATGCCGTTCGCGCCGTAAAACGCAGCGCGGGGCAAGCCCGCTCCTATTGCAGGAGCGGGCTTGCCCCGCGATTGGTTACTGAATTACTTCAGCGTCACAGTGCCTTTCATCATCGAGATGTGGCCTGGGAACGAGCAGAAGAAGCCGTACTTCTCGTCAGCCTTCAGCTTGGAAACGTCAAAGGTCACCGAGTCGGATTCCTTGGCGCCGATCACCTTGGTGTGGGCGATAACGCGCTCGTCACCGGCCTTCAGGTAATCCTTGTCGATGCCTGCGCTCAGACCGTCGGTGGCAATCGGCTGCATGTCAGCTTCTTTGCTGATCACCAGGTTGTGGCCCATGACGTTCTTCGGCAAGTTACCGGAGTGAGTCAGTTCAACGGTAAAGGTCTTGCAGCTCTTGTCGATTTCGATGGCCTTGGTGTTGAAGGACATCTGGTCGGTAGAGTCGACCGTGACCTTGCACTCCGCGGCGAATACCTGAGCGCTGGCGAGGGTCAGCAAGGATACTGCAACAACTTTGGCAAACATCGTGAATCTCCATGGCAGGGGTTTTTATCAGTTTGAAGACTGCCTGAAACCGCAAGGCGGGCCCATGATGTGGGTCAAACGCTGGCAGTTAGCCAGGCAGTAAATTTGTTCTATGGATTGTATACACGAAATCTAAGTGCCCATCATGCACCTTTGCGCGACGATGAGACAACCTCTCATTTAGGCGTAATCATCATGTCCCTCAATAGTCTTATGCGCAGTCTCCTGGCGGCCTATGCCTGCGGCGCCAGCGGTGCTACGTGCGAATTCGCACGACCGGAGTGATCTCAAACGGCCGCTATTGATGCCACATTGCAGACTTGGAAGCTACTGGCTTGACCCTTACTCTGTGTGCGTTTGTAACCGGAGATGAATAATGCCTGTACGTTCCGTTTGTGTGTTCTGTGGCGCCAGCACTGGCGTCAACCCGGCTTATCGCGAGGCGGCCATTGCCCTTGGCCAGGCCATTGCCGGGCGCGGCCTGACACTGGTGTATGGCGGCGGCGCGGTCGGCCTGATGGGAATCGTTGCGGACGCGGCCATGGCCGCTGGCGGTGAAGTGATCGGGATCATCCCCCAGGCCCTGAAAAACGCCGAGATCGGCCACACTGGCCTGACCCGCCTGGAAGTGGTCGACGGCATGCACGCACGCAAGGCGCGCATGGCCGAACTGAGCGATGCCTTTGTGGCCCTGCCGGGTGGCCTGGGCACGCTGGAAGAGTTGTTTGAAGTCTGGACCTGGGGGCAACTGGGCTACCACGCCAAGCCGCTGGGCCTGCTGGACGTCAACGGCTTCTATACAAAGCTGGGCAGCTTTCTCGACCATGTGGTGGAAGAAGGCTTCGTTCGCCCGCAACACCGCGCCATGCTCAAGCTGGCCGTAACCCCTGATGAGTTGCTCGACGCCATGGAAGATTTCGAGGCGCCGGTACTGCCCAAGTGGGTCGATAAAAAACCCGATTGAACCGCAACGCACTGTAGGAGCTTCCCCCGCGATAGCGATTTAAATGCCACACCGCTATCGCGGGGCAAGCCCGCTCCTACACGAGGTCCAGCGGCATGACGGTGACCTGCACCTCAGGGTCATGGCTCCCCCCACCCAGAATCACCCCGCGCAACGGCGACACATCGGAGAAGTCCCGGCCCCAGGCCAGGGTGATGTGCTCCAGCGCGGGCCGCAGGTTGTTGGTGGGATCGAAGTCGACCCAGCCTTGCACCGGGCAGAACACTGACATCCATGCGTGGGAGGCATCGGCACCGACCAGGCGCGGCTGACCCGGTGGCGGCCGGGTCAGCAAATAGCCACTGACGTAGCGCGCCGCCAGGCCCCGCGATCGCAGGCAGGCCAGCATCAGGTGGGCAAAGTCCTGGCACACGCCCCGACGACGCTCCAGCACCTCCACCAAGGGCGTGGCGACCTGGGTGGCCTCGGCATCGAAGGTGAACTCGGTAAAGATCTTTTCCATCAACGCCTGCACACCCAGCAGCAGCGGCTGCCCCGGCGTAAAGCACGACTCGCTGAACGCCACAAAACGCTGCTTCAAGCGCACATACGGCGACTCGAACCGATAGCGGCAGGCCTCCAGGTGTTCGGCCGACAGCGGCTGGCTGGCATACGACAGCCCCTCGCGCACCTGCTCCCAGGCAGGCGAACGGCTGAAATCCGGCTCGGCACGGGCCATCACTTCGATCTGCAATCGCGCCACCACCCGAAGCTGCTCATGGGGACGCTCGAAGGCCAGGCGTGTCACCGGGTTGCCGAACACATCCCACTCATCGCGGCGCTGGGAGGGCTCGGGGCTGACTTGCAGCACCTGGGCGCTGCAGCGCTGCCAGGCACAGGGGCGCGGCCACAGGTGCGCCAGTTGCTGGGCCAGGGACACGGGACTGTCATAGTGGTAATGGGTGTCGTGGATGACCTGATAGTGCGCGCTCATCAGACTGATACCGTTTGCTGGCTGACATCATCGACATGGGCGAAATGACGCAAGGCCAGACGCTCTGAAATCTCACCGCTGGCCCGGGCGATCGACTGCAGCAGATCGGCAAGGCCGGTCAGCACCGCTTGCACACTCGCGCTGCCGAACAGTGATTCTTCCAGGCTGCGCAAATCGAAATGCCTGAGCTGTTCAGCCAGCCGTGCAAGGCCGGGATCGCGGGTGCTGCCGAACTCTTCGCACAGGCGTTCATAGGCACGCACCAGCAACTTGAGCTGGAACAACACGGCATGGGGGTTCTGCTCATCGAGCAGCAGCAGATCGAGCACCGGAATCAACTGCGCCACGGCCAGGTAGCGCGAGCGGTAGGTGATGCTGCTGTTGCCCAGCTCCAGCAACCACTCAAGCCCGGCCTGATCGAACGCGGCCGGCCCCCGCAAAAAGGCCGCCAGGCTGCTGCACAACGATTGCAGGCGTTCGATACGCCGGCCGATCATCAGGAAGCGCCAGCCCTCGTCCCGGGTCATATCGTCCAGGGCAAAGCCGGACAGCGCCGCCATGGACATCACCAGGCGATTGAGAAAATCCACCCGTTCGCCAAAGTCCGCCGCCTCATCGTCAAGGCTTCGGGCCTCGCGTTGCAGCTCCACCAGGGCTTGCCAGTTTTCCCGCGAGAGCTTGCCGCGGACCTGGGATGCAGCCCACTGCAGGCGCTGCAGATTGGCACGCAGGCTGAAGGCCCAGTCGTCATCGGCCAGTGCCGCACGCAAGCGCTCAGGCAGCGTCCCCTCTTCCGGCAACAACGAAAGTTCGTCCGCCAGGGTAACGGCTGCTTGCAGGGCCAGTGGGTCGTCGCCGTCCAGATAGCGAGTGAGGATGATCCGCAGCAACCGCGCACTGGCATCGCAGCGCTCGCAGTAGCGCCCGAACCAGAACAGGTTTTCCACCACCCGCGAGGGCAGGTACGGGTCCTGGCGGATCAGGTCGGCCACGCCCAGGTTGCGGCTTGCCCGCCACTGATCGCCAACGGGCGCAGCCTCGCCCAATACCCAGGTGTCTTTGCTGGCGCCACCGCGCTGCATCGACACCACCTCGGCATCGGCGTGCGCCGCGACCCGGGTCAGGCCGCCGGGCAGTATCCGGTAACCGTCTTGCGAGGCCACGGCATACACCCGCATGCCAACGGCCCGCGACTGCAACTGACCGTGTTCAAGCTGCCACACCGGTGCCTGGGACAGCTGCGCCAGCTCCTGAGCGACATACGCATAGGGCCGTGCCTGAATCCGCGTCGCCAGCGCCTGGCGCTGGGCGGCATCCAGGTCCCGTCCGAACACCGGGCTGAAGCTCTGGGAGGGAAACGCCGGCTTGACCAGCAACTGCGGCAGCCGCTCCAGCGCTCGCGCCATGACCGATGGCTCGCCACACCACCAGGTGGCAACCGACGGCAGGCGCAAGTCTTCACCAAACAGGCGTTGATTGATTGCCGGTAAAAAGCCCAGCAAGCCAGGCGACTCCAGCACGCCGCTGCCCAGGGCATTGGCGACCAGCACCCGCCCCTGGCGCACCGCGTCGAGCAACCCCGGCACACCCAGGGCTGAATCGGTGCGCAGCTCCAGCGGATCGCAGAAGTCATCGTCCAGGCGCCGCATGATGGCGTGAACCCGGCGAAGGCCGCTGAGGGTCTTGAGGTAGACCGTGGCATCGCGCACGGTCAGGTCGCTGCCTTCTACCAGCGGATAGCCCAGCTGGCGTGCCAGGTACAGGTGCTCGAAGTAGCTTTCGTTAAAGCGCCCCGGCGTCAGCAGGACCACCAGGGGCGCCTCGCTGTCGCTGGGTGCAAGGCGGATGAGGCTTTGCTGCAAGGTGCGGAAGAAGCCGGCCAGATGCTGCACCTTCAAGTCGCGGTACAACTCGGGCAAAGCACGGGAAACGATGACGCGGTTTTCCAGTGCATAACCGGCACCCGAGGGCGCCTGGGTACGGTCGGCGGTGACCCACCAGCGGCCATCCGGCGCCCGCGCCAGGTCCACGGCATACACGTGCAGGAAGGTCCCTTCGGGTGGGCGAATACCCTGGCACGGCCAGAGAAAATTATTGTGCCCATACACCAGTTCGGCCGGCAGCAGCCCCTCGCCGATCAACTGCTGCGGGCCATAGATATCCGCCAGCACCGCATTGAGCAGGCGTGCACGCTGGGCAACGCCCTCGGCCAGGTGCTGCCACTCGTCAGCCGGTAGCAGGTTGGGCAGCAGGTCCAGCTCCCATGGGCGATCGGCACCCTTGGGGTCGGCATAGATGTTGTAGGTGACGCCGTTTTCCTGCAGCTGCCGGGTCAGGGAAGCCTGGCGCTGCGCCAGTTGCGCCGGCCCGCTGCGCTGCAGGTAATCGCACAGCGGCTGCCAGTGCCCGCGCACCGTGCCTTGGGCGTCGAGCATTTCATGGTAGGTCCCCGGGTTCAGCGGGTAGGCATCAAACAGATCAGGCATGGCAGTGCTCGAGGACCATGGGTGATTTCAGAGTAGCGCTCAGTAGCGGCGCAGATCCAGGGTAAAGGGCAGCTCGGCGTCGATGCGCACGTCCGGCACCGGCAACGCGCCCGGGCTGTGGCCCAGACGGAAGAACCGCGCCTGGCGCCGGCTCTGGGCTTCGTTGGCATTGACCGGAAAGCTGTCATAGTTGCGCCCGCCGGGATGCGCCACATGGTACTGGCAGCCGCCGAGTGAACGCCCCATCCAGGTATCGAGCAGGTCGAACACCAGCGGCGCATGCACCGGGATGGTCGGCTGCAAGCAGTTGGCGGGCTGCCAGGCGCGGTAGCGCACCGCCGCCACATACTCGCCAACGCGCCCGGTGGGTTGCAGCGGCACGGCGACCCCGTTGCAGGTCAGTCGATAGCGGTCGGCACTCATGCCACTGACCTTGACCTGCAGGCGCTCCAGGGACGAATCCACATAACGCACATTGCCACCGCCAGCGCCCTCCTCGCCCAGCACATGCCAGGGTTCAAGGGCCTGGCGCAGTTCAAGCGCAATACCGTTGACGGTGTAATCGCCCACCTTGGGAAAGCGGAACTCCAGGTGCGCGGCAAACCACTCGGCACGCAGCGCAAAGCCCGCAGCGTTGAGCTCGACCAGTACGTCGGCAAAATCCTGCTCGATAAAATGCGCGAGCATGAAGCGGTCGTGCAGCTCCGTACCCCAGCGGGTCAGGCGCTCTGGCGCATAGGGCTCACGCCAGAAGCGCGCCACCAGCGCCCGCAACAACAATTGCTGCACCAGGCTCATGCGCGCATGGGGCGGCATTTCAAAGGCGCGCAACTCCAGCAGGCCCAGGCGCCCGGCAGGGCCATCCGGTGAGTAGAGCTTGTCGATACAGAACTCGGCGCGGTGGGTGTTGCCGGTCACGTCGATCAGCAAATTGCGCAGCAGCCGATCAATCAGCCACGGTGCACACGCCTCGCCCGGTGCCGGCATCTGCGCGAAGGCGATTTCCAGCTCATACAGTGAATCGTTGCGCGCCTCGTCGACGCGGGGCGCCTGGGAGGTCGGGCCAATGAACAGGCCGGAGAACAGGTACGACAGTGACGGGTGGTTGTGCCAGTAGCTGATCAGGCTGCGCAGCAGGTCTGGCCTGCGCAGGAACGGCGAGTCGGCAGGCGTGGCGCCGCCAAGCACGAAGTGGTTGCCACCGCCGGTGCCGGTGTGGCGCCCGTCGATCATGAATTTTTCGCTGATCAGTCGCGTTTGGCGGGCCTGTTCATAAAGGAACTCGGTGCGCTCGACCAGCTCGTCCCAACTGGCCGAAGGCTGGACATTGACCTCGATGACGCCCGGGTCCGGGGTCACCTTGAAATTCACCAGGCGCGGATCGGCAGGCGGCTCGTAGCCTTCGAGCAACACCGGGCAATGCAGCTCCTGAGCGGTAGCCTCGATGACCGCCACCAGCTCAAGGTAATCCTCCAGCCGCGACAGCGGTGGCATGAACACATACAGCCGGCCATCGCGGGGCTCGGCGCACACGGCGGTACGGGTCAGCCAGTCGGCCGAGGCATCGACCTTGGGGGCTTGCTGCTCGTGCTCATCCACCGCATGGCCGGTACTGGCATTGGCCAGCGAATCACGATCCGGCAGGTCGCCCAGCGGCTGATTGGGATCGGTGGGATGTACATGCGGATATTCCGCCGCACTCACCCAGGGCTGGGCGGCCAGTGGCAAGCGGTACCCCAGCGGAGAATCACCCGGCACCAGCCGGCAGTGCTGGTCACGCAGGAACCAGCGTCCGCTCTGCCAGCGCTGCTCATCGGCGCTGCGCGCCAGCGGCAGTACCTGACCGATGACCCGGTCCAGCCCCTGGCCGAACACCTTGCGCAATCGCGCACGCTCCATTTCATCACCCAGGCGCGCATCATCGGCACGCACGTTGGAGGGCAGACCGCCCTCTCGCCACAGGTAATACAGCGCGTCCTCGTAGGCTGGGAACACATAGCGGGTCGGCAGCCGGAGCCGCTCGGCGACACTGGCGAGAAAGCGCCCGGCCAGGTGGCTGTCGGCGCCATGATCCTGCGTCTCGTCGGCGATCAGCGCCGGGTTGTTCCACACCGGCTCGCCGTCACGACGCCAGAAGCAGTTCAGCGACCAGCGCGGCAACTGCTCGCCCGGGTACCACTTGCCCTGCCCGAAGTGCACCAGCCCCTTGGGCGCGTAATGGCTGCGCAGGCGCTGGAACAACGCTGTCGCCAGGCGCCGCTTGTTCGCCCCCAGCGCCGTGGTGTTCCATTCGGCGCCATCAGGGTCGTCGATGGCGACGAAGGTGGGTTCACCGCCCATGGTCAGGCGCACGTCCGCCGCCTTGAGTTCCCTATCGACCTGACGGCCCAGGGCGACGATGGCCTGCCATTGCTCATCGCTGTAAGGCAGCGTCACCCGGGGCGACTCCCACAGCCGTTCCACGCTCATTTCATGGGAAAAGTCGCACTCACAGGGCTCGACCAGGCCGCTGATGGGCGCCGCTGACATTGGATCAGGGCTACAGGCCAGCGGAATATGCCCTTCACCGGCAAACAGCCCTGACGTCGCGTCCAGGCCGATCCAGCCGGCGCCCGGCAGGTAAACCTCGCACCAGGCGTGCAGGTCAGTGAAATCCTCTTCGCTGCCTGAGGGCCCGTCCAGCGCCTTGACGTCTGCCTTGAGCTGGATCAGGTAGCCCGAGACAAACCGTGCCGCCAGCCCCAGGTGGCGCAGCAACTGCACCAGCAGCCAGGCCGAGTCCCGGCACGAACCCGAGCGGCTCTCCAGGGTGTGCTCCGGCGTTTGGACACCGGGCTCCAGACGGATCAGGTAGCGGATGTCCTGGCTCAAGCACTGGTTCAGCGCGACGAGGAAATCCACACTGGCTTGGGGCGTACGCTCGATACTTTCCAGGTAGCGGGAGAACAGGGGCGTCAGCGGCAGTGTTTCGAGGTAGGGCGTGAGCTCGTGACGTTCATCGCGGCCGTAGCTGAAGGGAATCTGCTCGGCGTAAGGCTCAAGGAAAAAGTCGAAGGGGTTGAACACCGCCATTTCGGCGAGCAGGTCCACTTCCACCCGCAAGTTGTCGACCTTTTCCGGGAACACCAGGCGGGCAAGGTAGTTACCCTGGGGGTCCTGCTGCCAATTGATGAAGTGCCCGGCCGGCTGCACCTTCAAGGCATAGGAGAGAATGCGCGTACGGCTATGGGCGGCCGGGCGCAGCCGCACAATTTGCGGACCCAGTTCGATGGCACGGTCATAGTGGTATTCGGTGACATGGTGCAACGCGACATGGATCGACACGGCGGGCCTCCTGCGAGCCTGGACGGTAGCGGAACCGCGCAAGACTTGTGCCATGCGGCCAGCCCAGCGAATTCCGGTGTACAGCCCCGGCAGGCGCACCAAAAGCGCACTGCAACGAAGCTGCCGTGCAAGCCTTGCACAGATTTGAGGCTTTTCCAGGCAGGAGCGGGCTTGCCCCGCGATTGCGGTGTGTCAGGCCATTGGCTATCGCGGGGCAAGCCCGCTCCTACAAGAGGCGGACACAAAAACGCCAGCCCGAGGGCTGGCGTTTCTGTTAGCGCGGAATGACCGGCTGGCGAGCGGGCTTTTTCTTGCCCTTGCCGCCTTTGGCGGCATCCTTGCGGGCCTTGGCCGCTTCCTGGTTGCGGGCGAACGCTGCGGCCTTGGCCTCTTCGCGCTTGTCCCACGGCTTGGAGCCGTCGCTGGCACGTGGCGGCAAGCCGCTGTGCTGGGTGAGGATCTTCTGCTCCTTGCCCACCTTGTGGCTTCCCGCCGGGGTCGAGTTCTTGCGGCGAGCACTCTGGTAGGTGTCGGTGGTCGGCTGGTGCAGCGGAATCAGCTGGTGCTTGCCCGGGCCGATCAGGTCGGCACGGCCCATGCGCTCCAGGGCTTCACGCAGCATCGGCCAGCCCTTCGGATCGTGATAGCGCAGGAAGGCCTTGTGCAAACGGCGCTGCTGCTCGCTCTTGACGATGGTCACCGGGTCGCTCTTGTAGGTGACCTTGCGCAGCGGGTTCTTGCCCGAGTGGTACATCGCAGTGGCCGACGCCATCGGCGAGGGGTAGAAAGCCTGTACCTGGTCGGCACGGAAGCCGTTGCCCTTGAGCCACAGGGCCAGGTTCATCATGTCTTCGTCGGTGGTCCCCGGGTGCGCGGCGATGAAGTACGGGATCAGGTACTGCTCCTTGCCCGCCTCTTTCGAGTACTTCTCGAACATGCGCTTGAAGCGATCGTAGCTGCCGATGCCCGGCTTCATCATCTGATTGAGCGGACCTTCCTCGGTGTGCTCCGGGGCGATCTTCAGGTAGCCGCCCACGTGGTGGGTGACCAGCTCCTTGACGTACTCCGGCGATTCCACGGCCAGGTCGTAGCGCAGGCCCGAGGCAATCAGGATCTTCTTCACACCCGGCAGTGCACGGGCGCTGCGGTACAGCTTGATCAGCGACGAATGGTCGGTGTTCAGGTTCGGGCAGATCCCCGGGAACACGCACGACGGCTTGCGGCACGCCGACTCGATCTCGGGGCTCTTGCAGGCGATGCGGTACATGTTCGCGGTCGGGCCACCGAGGTCGGAAATGACGCCGGTAAAGCCTGGCACTTTGTCGCGAATTTCTTCGATCTCACGAATGATCGAATCGTGGGAGCGGTTCTGGATGATGCGGCCTTCATGCTCGGTGATCGAGCAGAAGGTACAGCCGCCAAAGCAGCCGCGCATGATGTTCACCGAGAAACGGATCATGTCGTAGGCCGGGATTTTCTCCTTGCCGTACGCCGGGTGCGGAATGCGCGCATAGGGCATGCCGAACACGTAGTCCATTTCTTCGGTGGTCATCGGAATGGGTGGCGGGTTGAACCATACGTCCACTTCGCCGTGCTTCTGCACCAGGGCGCGAGCGTTACCCGGGTTGGTCTCCAGGTGCAGCACGCGGTTGGCGTGGGCATAGAGCACGGCATCGCCGCGGACCTTCTCGAACGAAGGCAGGCGAATGACCGTCTTGTCACGGGTCATGCGCGGGCTGGCCAGGATCTGCACGACCTTGGCTTCGTTCGGATCTTCGACCGGGCCCTTCTCCTGCTCGATGGCACAGGCCTGGGTGTCCTGGGTGTTCACGTACGGGTTGATGATCTTGTCGATCTTGCCCGGACGGTCGATACGCGTGGAGTCGACTTCGTACCAGCCTTGCGGCGTGTCACGACGCACGAAGGCGGTGCCACGGATGTCGGTGATGTTCTCGATCTTTTCACCAAACGCCAGGCGCTGGGCCACTTCGACGATGGCCCGCTCGGCGTTGCCATACAGCAGGATATCGGCGCAGGCGTCGATCAGGATCGAATGGCGGACCTTGTCCTGCCAGTAGTCGTAGTGTGCGATCCGGCGCAGGGAAGCCTCGATGCCGCCGAGCACGATCGGCACATGCTTGTAGGCTTCCTTGCAGCGCTGGCTGTAGACCAGGCTGGCGCGGTCAGGACGCTTGCCGGCCATGCCGCCCGGAGTATAGGCGTCGTCGGAGCGGATCTTCTTGTCGGCGGTGTAGCGGTTGATCATCGAGTCCATGTTGCCGGCCGCGACGCCGAAGAACAGATTCGGCTCGCCCAGCTTCATGAAATCGTCTTTGGACTGCCAGTTCGGCTGGGCAATGATGCCCACGCGAAAGCCCTGGGCTTCGAGCAGACGGCCGATGATCGCCATGCCGAACGACGGATGATCGACGTAGGCATCACCGGTCACGATGATGATGTCGCAGGAATCCCAGCCGAGCTGATCCATCTCCTCCCTGCTCATGGGCAGGAACGGTGCTGGTCCGAAGCATTCGGCCCAGTACTTGGGATAGTCGAAAAGTGGTTTGGCTGCTTGCATGTCAGTGACCGGTGGCTAATCGATGAAAAATCGCGGGCGCGGAATATAGCACAAATTTTGATCACATCCGACGGTAATGGTCGGTTTTTGGCTGCAGCGAAAGCGTTGCGCCATCATTCATGGGGGTCACACGCCACTTTGTAGGAAGCCTCCTCCTACTTCCCTAGCCATCCGCCTACTCCCTCGAAGATTGAATTTTTCAGCAACAGATAAATAGCGCGGCGAGGACAGACGAGGCCTCCGCCCCGTTATAGATTGCACAGCTGAAACGCTCCCGGGCCATTCGCTCGGGAACGCCCATCGCGCCACACAGCGCGCACTGACTGGGTGCGAGAGAAGTACATGTCTTTCTATAGAAGTGTTCTCGTTGCCCTGGGCACGACGTTGTTGCTGAAGGTCGCCACGGTGATACCTGCGCTGGTACTGGCAGACATCATCGACAACCTTTCAAGCGCCCGCCCTCCACCGGTGACGTTGCTGGCCATTTTTCTGGGTCTCATTGCCAGTCAGGCGCTTTTTACGCCGCTACAAGCCTGGTGCCTGGCCCGACTCTGCCAGGACCGTGTGCGACGCCTGTCGATTGACTGGTGCCGCACGCTGCTCGAAAAGCGGTTTGAAGCCTTCGGACAGCTTCAGGGCGGGGTCCTGGTGAAGGTGCTGGACCGCGGAATCACTGCCCAGGAGCGCTGGCTGGGATTTCTGATCGGCTCTGCCTGGCCGGTTCTCGCGGAAGCGGCGGTGCTGGCTGTCCTGTTCATCTTCCTCGGTGCAGGCCCGGTGCTGATCGGTCTTGCGGGGCTCAGTGCAGCCTATCTTTTGATCAACAGCAGGCTTATTCGCTGGCGCCGACCTCACATAGAGGCGGTTAACGCCCGCGAGGATGAGCTAGCCGAGCAATGGGTGGATACCTTTGCCAGCGCGGCGGCAGTCAAACTTGAAAATGCTGAAGCCGCCGCGATGAAACCCGTCAACGAAACGCTTGGACACTTTGCGGAGGCTGCCGTTTGCGTCGCAACCTCCGGGGGCTGGTTGCAAGCGCTAAAAATCCTGTTCATCGGGCTGGGCAGCGGCGGGATGCTGGCGTGGGGAATGCTGGATCAGGCGCGTGAGGCGCCGTCACTCAGCCTGGGTGAGCTGGTCGCACTCTTCACGTTGGTCGGCGGCCTTCTAGGTGGAATCGCACAGCTCGCCGAAGCCTGGCGCATGCTGGACCAGTTCAGGGTCGACAAGCAAAGGCTCGAACACTGGTTACGACTGCCTGACTTTGGCGCTGATGACCCAAAAGAACCTGTTCCACACCACGCAATAACCGGGCTGACACTGCAACCTTGCCGCCTGGACGAGGGGAGCGAGGTGCGACTGCATCTGGACAAGCCCCTGAACATCAGGAGAGGCGAACGAGTGGCGCTCATTGGCCCCAGTGGCGCAGGCAAGTCCACGCTACTGCATGCGCTCGCCGGAACGCTGCATCCCCTGCGCCAACATCTTCAGCTCGACGGCCAGGCCGTAGAAAAGCTGGACGCCGCCTGCCAGTTCAAGAAACTGCGCCTGTGCCCTCAAGGGGACCGTTTCATTCCTGGCCCGCTACCCAGGTCAGTGCTTTTCGACCACGCACACGACAGGCCCCGGATCGAACGCTGGCTGGATCAACTTGGGCTGGATGGCGAATGGTATGAGCGCGAGCTGGATGGCAGAGGTGAAAGCGTGTCGGGCGGAGAGGCAAGGCGCCTTTCACTGCTGCGCCTCTTGAACCGACCTGGGGACTACAACCTGTTCGACGAGCCGACCAGAGGCCTGGACAAGGCATCGGCCAGTCAAACGTGGGATGTGTTGTTTGAAGCCTTCAACGGATGCGGCCTGATCTGCGTTACTCATGATCAGGAGGCGCTCTCGAGGTTTGATCGAGTGATCCGGGTGGAGGATGGGCGGGTGCAGTAGTTAACCTCCCCGCCCAGCAGCGTTTTACTCGTCGTCGTCGAAGTTGTAACTGCCTGGCGCCAGGTTCTCGAAGCGCGTGTATTTACCGATGAAGGCCAGGCGGATAAAGCCGATCGGGCCGTTCCGCTGCTTGCCGATGATGATTTCGGCGATGCCTTTGTGCTCGGTCTCCGGGTGGTACACCTCGTCCCGGTAAACGAACATGATGACGTCGGCGTCCTGCTCGATCGCACCCGATTCACGCAAGTCGGAGTTCACCGGGCGCTTGTTCGGGCGCTGTTCGAGGGAGCGGTTGAGCTGCGACAGGGCCACGACCGGGCAGTTGAATTCCTTGGCCAGCGCCTTGAGGGAGCGGGAGATCTCGGAAATCTCGTTGGTACGGTTGTCGCCGCTGGAGCCGGGGATCTGCATCAGTTGCAGGTAGTCGATCATGATCAGGCCGATGTCGCCGTGCTCGCGCACCAGGCGGCGGGTACGGGCGCGCATTTCCGACGGGCTGATGCCGGCGGTATCGTCGATGAACAGCTTGCGGTCGTTGAGCAGGTTGACCGCCGAGGTCAGGCGCGGCCAGTCGTCGTCTTCCAGCTGGCCGGAACGCACCTTGGTCTGGTCGATGCGACCCAGCGACGACAGCATACGCATGATCAGCGATTCGCCTGGCATCTCGAGGGAGTACACCAGGACGGCCTTGTCGCTGCGCAGTACGGCGTTTTCCACCAGGTTCATGGCGAAGGTGGTCTTACCCATCGACGGACGGCCGGCGACGATGATCAGGTCGGCTGGTTGCAGGCCGCTGGTCTTCTCGTCGAGGTCGGTGTAGCCGGTGGACAGGCCGGTGATCGCGCTGTCGGTGTTGAACAGCGTGTCGATACGGTCGATGGCTTTGGTCAACAGCTCGTTGACGCCCACCGGGCCGCCGGTCTTGGGACGCGCTTCGGCAATCTGGAAGATCTGCCGTTCGGCTTCATCAAGGATCTCGGCAGCATTGCGACCCTGGGGGTTGAATGCGCTGTCGGCGATCTCGTTGCTGATGCTGATCAGCTGGCGCAGGGTCGCCCGCTCGCGGATGATCCCGGCATAGGCCTTGATGTTGGCCACCGACGGGGTGTTCTTGGCCAGCTCGCCCAGGTAACCCAGGCCACCCACTTGTGAGCTCAGGCCTTCTTTGTCCAGCTGTTCGTGCAGGGTGACTACGTCGAACGGGGCGTTCTGATCGGCCAGCTTGTGGATCGCGCGGAAGATCAGGCGGTGGTCATGACGGTAGAAGTCGCCATCGGAGACTTGATCCAGCACTCGCTCCCAGGCGTTGTTGTCCAGCATCAAGCCACCGAGCACAGCCTGTTCGGCCTCGATGGAATGCGGCGGCACCTTCAGGGCAGCGGTTTGCAGATCATATTGCTCGGGAGCGGTTATCTCGTTCATGGCCACGCAGGAATCAGGGTGTTGAAAAAGACAAAGGGCACGACCTGCAAAGCAGGATCGTGCCCGATGTTAACCGGCTGGCACTCAGGGTGCCAGCCGATCGGTACAGCTTAGGCTGCGACAACAACCACGCGAACGGTGGCTTCAACGTCGCTGTGCAGGTGCACGGCAACGTCGTATTCGCCGACGTTACGGATGGTGCCGTTCGGCAGACGAACTTCAGCTTTGGCCACTTCAACGCCGGAGGCGGTCAGGGCGTCAGCGATGTCGTGGGTGCCGATCGAACCGAACAGCTTGCCTTCGTCACCGGCGGTGGCAGTGATGGTCACTTCCAGCTCGGCCAGTTGGGCAGCGCGGGTTTCAGCCGAAGCTTTTTTCTCTGCAGCCAGTTTTTCCAGCTCAGCACGACGCTCTTCAAACGCAGCCACGTTGGCAGCGGTAGCAGCGGTGGCCTTGCCGAATGGCAGCAGGTAGTTACGGCCGTAACCAGCCTTAACATTTACCTTATCGCCCAGGTTGCCCAGGTTGGCGATTTTTTCCAGAAGGATCAGTTGCATATGAAAATCCTCTAACTTTTAACCTTCACCGTTCGCGGAATCGTTATCGGCACCTTTGGGTGCCTTGCGACCGCGAAAATCAATCAGGCTGTCGACAATGGCCAAAACCACGAGCAACGGATAAGTCAGCTGCATGAACAGCAGCAGTGTCACGTACATCCCGACCAACCAGAACTTGCCCAGTCGTCCTTGCGCCACCAACCCATGCATCAGGGCAAGCCCTGCAAACATCAGCGGTACGCTGCACAGTGGCGTCAACATCGCCAGTTCAGGACCGAAATTCGGCCCCACCAGCATGAGCACCAACAGCACCAGCGCCGGCACCAGAGGAAGCCTGACCGCTTGAAACTCGCGACCAAACCCACCCGGGTTATACAACACTGCCTGCCAGTAACGACCCAACATCAGGGCCAGCACACTGACGGCTTGCAACAATGCCGCTATCAGGCCGTTGAGCACCGGTGCAATCAGGCCTCCCAGGCGGGCCCGCTCCTCTACCGATAACTGTTGGTAGAGACCGTCGAGCATCTGCGGCAGGGCTTTTTCAAGCGCTCCAGCCAGAGCTTCAATCGGTTCGCGGAACACCGAACCCAGGACCACGCCATACACCAGGCCCATGGCGATGCTGAACAACAGCACCCGGTTCCAGGAGTGTCCGGCGCGCAACAGCGCAGCCAGCCCCAGCGTACCCAGCAACACCAACAAGGTGCGCGGCTCGCCGAAGAACCACCAGGCCAGCGCCGGCAATAATGCCCAGGCGAGGATCCCGGAGGCGTCCTTGAAACCACGCCGCAGGAACACCAGGCTCCCGGCGGCGGCACTCAACCAGAACAACAGCGGCATTGCCGCACAACCCACCACCACCAGGGTGGCTTGCACGCGACCGCGCATGATGAAATCAGCCAAGGCGCGCATGCGATCTATCCTTTGCTACTTGTCGACGACCCGGTCTCAGCGGCCGTGGCTGTCGGTGTAGGGCAGCAGGGCCAGGAAGCGGGCGCGCTTGATAGCGGTAGCCAGCTGACGCTGATAACGGGCTTTGGTACCGGTGATACGGCTTGGAACAATTTTGCCGGTTTCGGATACGTAAGCTTTCAGGGTGTTGAGATCTTTGTAATCGATCTCTTTCACGTCTTCAGCAGTGAAGCGGCAGAATTTACGACGACGGAAGAAACGTGCCATGTAATAGGCTCCTCAAAAGGTCCGTGGATTACTCGTCAGCGTTATCGCTGTTGTCGCTGTCATTGCTGTCATCGCCTTCGGCGTTGTCAGCATGCTCAGGACGGTCGCGACGCTCACGGCGCTCACTGCGGTTTTCTTCAGCCTTGAGCATCTCGGACTGGCCGGTAACGGCTTCGTCGCGACGGATGACCAGGTTACGGATCACGGCATCGTTGTAGCGGAAGTTGTCTTCCAGCTCGGCCAGGGCCTTGCCGGTGCACTCAACGTTCAGCATCACGTAGTGAGCCTTGTGAACATTGTTGATTGCGTAGGCCAGTTGACGACGGCCCCAGTCTTCCAGACGGTGGATCTTGCCGCCGTCTTCTTCGATCAGCTTGGTGTAACGCTCAACCATGCCGCCGACTTGCTCGCTCTGGTCAGGGTGGACCAGAAAGATGATTTCGTAATGACGCATGAATGCTCCTTACGGGTTGTAGTCTGCCACCAGGGTGGTCAGACAAGGAGTGAATGACACTTATAAGTCTTGCCCTGGGACAAGGCGCGTGAGCGCCTGCCAAGATGGCAAGGGGCGCAATTGTAGAGAAGCGCCGGGGGACAAGCAAGGGAATTGGTGAATAATTGAACAGTCGGAAAACATCGCGGGGCAAGCCCACTCCCACAAAACTTGTAGGAGCGGGCTTGCCCCGCGATGGACCTCAAGCCTTTTGCTTGGCGTTACGCTGGCGAACCGCCTCGAACAGGCACACGCCGGTAGCCACCGACACGTTCAGGCTGCTGACACTGCCCGCCATCGGCAACTTGACCAGGAAGTCGCAGTGCTCACGGGTCAGGCGACGCATACCCTTGCCTTCGGCGCCCATGATCAGGATGGTCGGCCCGGTCAGGTCCTGCTGATACAGCTCTTGCTCGGCTTCGCCAGCGGTACCGACAATCCACAGGCCACGCTGCTGGAGTTTCTCCAGGGTACGCGCCAGGTTGGTGACCGCCACCAGCGGGATCACCTCGGCGGCACCACAAGCCACTTTACGCACTGCCGGGGTCAGGGTTGCCGACTTGTCCTTGGGCACGATCACCGCCAGCGCGCCAGCCGCATCGGCAGTACGCAGGCAGGCGCCAAG
The DNA here is from genome assembly GCF_035581345.1 of Pseudomonas sp. JQ170C. Classification (NCBI taxonomy): domain Bacteria; kingdom Pseudomonadati; phylum Pseudomonadota; class Gammaproteobacteria; order Pseudomonadales; family Pseudomonadaceae; genus Pseudomonas; species Pseudomonas sp. JQ170C. The sequence continues at coordinate 547,339 of NZ_CP141608.1, read as the reverse complement.
GTTGTGCGGATCGGTCACACCGTCGAGCACCAGGATCAACGGTGCGCCTTCGGTGCGATCGAGCAGCTCTTCAAGCATGGCCTCGCCCCAGACCTGGCTCGGGCTGACCTCAGCCACGACGCCCTGGTGCACGCCCTCGACCCAGGCGTCCATCTCGCGACGCTCGGCCTGGCCGACGGCCACGCGGTTTTGCGCGGCCAGCTCCAGCAGGGGCTGAAGCCGCGGCTCACTGCGGCCTTCCGACAACCAGATCTGCTTGACCCGCTTCGGGTGGTGACGCAACAGGGCTTCTACGGCGTGAACGCCGTAGATTTTTTCCAACTGACTCATGACTTGGCCTTGGGTTTACGTGATCCAGAGCTCGCTTTTGGCGGCCCCTTGCGATGCTTGCTCGGCTTCTCCGACGACTTGCCCGACTTGGCCGCAGGCTTGCTGCTGGAGTGCTTGGCATCAGACATCAGCGCCTTCTTCATTTCCCGGCTTTTACGCACTTCGGCGTTTTTCGCCGCTGCGTGGGACGGGAAGTAAGCGTCAGCGGTTTCATTCTTTTTGCTGCGACGTGCAGGTTCAGCCTTGGTTGCCGTTTCGGACTTGTCGAGCACCGGTACAGGCTTGCCGTCCTGAGGACGCACACCTTCGGAACGCTGCTTGCGGCCAATCGGCGCCTTCAGGGTGTTCTCGGCCATCTCGAAGTCGATCTTGCGCTGCTCGAGGTCAACACGCATCACGCGTACTTCGACCGTGTCGCCCAGGCGGAAGCTGCGACCGGTGCGCTCACCGGCCAGGCGATGGTGCACCGGATCGAAGTGGTAGTAGTCACCCGGCAAGGCACTGACGTGCACCATACCTTCGACGTAGATGTCGGTCAGCTCGACGAACAGGCCAAAGCCGGTCACCGCGGTGATCACACCCGGGAAGCTCTCGCCGACGCGATCCTTCATGTACTCGCACTTGAGCCAGTTGACCACATCGCGGGTGGCCTCGTCGGCACGCCGCTCGCTCATCGAGCACTGCTCGCCGAGCTGCTCCAGGGTCGCTTCGTCGTACGGATAGATGCGCGCCTTGGGGATGCTCATCGCACCGGCACGCTTGACGTGTGGTGTTTCCTGCTTCGAGCGGATCACGCTGCGGATCGCTCGATGGGTCAGCAGGTCCGGATAGCGACGGATCGGCGAAGTGAAGTGGGTGTACGCCTCGTAGTTCAGGCCGAAGTGGCCGTTGTTGTCGGCGCTGTACACCGCCTGGCTCAGGGAGCGCAGCATCACGGTCTGGATCAGGTGGAAATCCGGACGGTCGGCGATGCTCGCCAACAGCGCCTGATAATCCTTGGGTGACGGACCGTCCTTGCCCTTGTGCAGCGACAGGCCCAGTTCGCCGAGGAAGGCACGCAGCTTTTCCAGGCGCTCAGGCGGCGGACCATCGTGAACACGGTACAGGGCCGGAATTTCATGCTTCTTGAGGAATTCGGCGGTGGCCACGTTGGCCGCCAGCATGCATTCCTCGATCAGCTTGTGGGCGTCGTTGCGCACGGTCGGCCGGATTTCGGCGATCTTGCGTTCAGAGCCGAAGATGATCCGGGTTTCCTGGGTTTCAAAGTCGATCGCACCACGGGTATGGCGAGCCGCCAGCAGCACCTTGTACAGGGCATAGAGCTGCTTGAGGTCCGGCACCACTTCGCTGTACTGCTCACGCAAGGCTTTGCCTTCGCGGGTGCGGGCGTGTTCGAGCATGCTGCTGACCTTGTTGTAGGTCAGACGGGCGTGGGAGTGGATCACCGCTTCGTAAAACTGGTAATCGACCATCTGCCCGGACTTGTTGATGGTCATTTCACAGACCATTGCCAGGCGGTCGACGTGCGGATTCAGCGAGCACAGACCATTGGAGAGCTCCTCAGGCAGCATCGGCACGACGCGCTCGGGGAAGTACACCGAGTTGCCGCGCACCTGGGCTTCGTTATCCAGGGCAGAACCCAGGCGCACGTAGCTGGAAACGTCGGCGATCGCCACGTACAGGCGCCAGCCACCGGAGAACAGGCGCAACTTGCCCAGGCTCTCGCAGTAGACGGCATCGTCGAAGTCGCGGGCATCTTCACCGTCGATGGTGACGAACGGCAGATGGCGCAGGTCGATACGGTGCTCTTTGTCTTTGTCTTCGACTTCCGGCTTGAGCTTGCGGGCTTCCTTGATCACGGCCTCTGGCCAGACATGCGGAATATCGTAGCTGCGCAGGGCAACGTCAATTTCCATGCCCGGGGCCATGTAGTTACCGATCACTTCGGTGACATCACCCTGGGGCTGGAAGCGCGGGGTCGGCCAGTGGGTGATCTTCACCTCGACGAACTGGCCGACCTTGGCACCACCGTTGCGGCCCGGGGTAACCAGCACTTCTTGCTGGACCTTGGGGTTGTCCGGGGTGACGAAGCCAATACCGCCTTCTTCAAAATAACGGCCAACGATGCTCTCGTGGGCACGGGAAATGACTTCGACAATCACGCCTTCACGCCGGCCACGGCGATCCAGGCCCGATACGCGAGCCAGTGCGCGGTCGCCATCGAACAGCAGACGCATCTGCGCCGGGCTCAGGAACAGGTCGTCGCTGCCATCGTCGGGGATCAGGAAGCCGAAACCGTCGCGGTGACCGGAAATGCGGCCCAGGATCAGGTCCAGCTTGTCTACCGGGGCATAAGTGCCGCGCCGGGTATAGATCAACTGGCCATCACGCTCCATTGCGCGCAAACGGCGGCGCAGGGCTTCGATCTGGTCTTCGGTGGTCAGGCCGAACTCTTCGACCAACTGCTCGCGCGCAGCCGGCGAGCCGCGCTCGTCCAGGCGCTGCAGGATCAGCTCACGGCTAGGAATAGGGTTTTCGTATTTTTCCGCTTCACGAGCGGCCTCGGGATCGAGGGTCTGCCAATCGGCCATTAGGAGGGGTTCACCTTGTCTATATAAGGGTTAGTTTGGCATAGGCGTATTGAAACCGGAAATTTCAGGCTTGGACAGCCCTGTCAGAGCCCCCTGGATAGCGCCAAAACCATCATAAGGAACAACGACTTGAATTTTTTAAGATTTTTTCTGAACGGGGCTTTACAGCTCTCAGAGGCATCCGTATAGTGCGCACCACAACGACGGACAGCGTCGTTATAGTTGAGATGTAACGTGATGTGAAGCATCATGTGACCTTAGCGAAATGCCCAGATGGTGAAATTGGTAGACACGCCAGCTTCAGGTGCTGGTGACCTTACGGTCGTGGAAGTTCGAGTCTTCTTCTGGGCACCAATTTCAAATCTTAGAACCGCCCCGCGCTCCTGAGATTTACTGCAACACGCTACACTGTTTTCGTTACAAGCTACACCGCTTCATTCTGCCCAGATGGTGAAATTGGTAGACACGCCAGCTTCAGGTGCTGGTGACCTTACGGTCGTGGAAGTTCGAGTCTTCTTCTGGGCACCATATTTCAGATCAAACCCGCGAAAGCGGGTTTTTTCGTTTCTGGTGTTTGGTTTTCACACCAGCCTATCCCAGAAGCGACTGATCTCGACCAGGTCCGCCTCGCTCAGCGCGCCAACCGCCGCTTTTTTTGTAGTGCTGACCGCTCGATAGCCGGAAAAGACCCGACTATATCAGACCATCCTTAAATCACAGATTCAGAACTCCGCCAGCACTTCACTCGCTCGAGGCGACTGGCGCCTTTCTGCTCAAGCAAATCAGCTCATTGGAAAAGCACAACCCGACGATGATCAGCGCTGCCCCCGCGTACAGGCTTTCTGGCGGCACCTCATTGAGCACCATGAACGCCAGCAGCGCGGCGAACAATGGCTCGGTCAGCTCCAACGCCTGCACCTGAGATGGTTTGAGATACTCGATTGCCTTGGTGGTGCAAAAGAAGCCGAGGATGGTCGGCAGCGCGGCCAGCGCCAATAGTGCAGCAATGGCCATCAGCGACAGCTCACCAATCACGAAACCATCGGCCGCCGCTGGCATCAGCAAATACAGGCTTCCGAAAAAAAGTAACTGGCGGGTGAAGTGCAGCCCCCCGGACACCCCCATCCGCTTCATCGCGACTGAAAACGCCCCGTAGCCGCATCCAGCAATGGAAGCAAGCGTTGCGCCCTGCAAGGTGAACCCCTGCTGCAAATCTGCGCCGAAAATCACCGCAATCCCGGCGATGGCCAGTGTGGCACCCACGGTTGCATTCGCGGTGATGGCATCCTTAAGGAATATCCGCCCAAGCAGGATTGACGAGATGGAAGCACTGGCCATCAGCACCACCACTACACCTGCCGCCGCATAATGCCGATAGGCTGAGGTCTCAAAATGGAACAATACGAAGATGCCGAGGAACGCGCAGATCGCCGCCTGGGTCCATTTGGCCACCGTCGCTTGGCGCTTGAGGAACAGCAACAAGACCGAAAGTAATAGGCAACCCAGGATAGTCTTGATAACGGCAACACTACTGGCTGTAAATCCATTGTTCATGAGCACTTTACTGAGTACACCAATTGTTGCGTTCAGCGCAGCAGCAGAAAGCGCAAAGAGGATTCCTTTTCTGAAGTTAGCTTGCATTTATAACGCCTCCTGTCGCTGCTTTGTCGTTCGATAAAATACCAGCCCACATCGACGGTACAAAATTCGAGGATACGAAAATTCCGCCAAACCCCGCATTCGTTGCAGCATAAGCTGTGTCGCCCAACAGGATCCAGTGAGCCTTCTTGAGTTTCCAATATGGAATACCCGGAAACAGATGGTGAATCAGGTGGAAGTTCTCTCCATGCATGGCCGTGAAGAAGTGCTCAAGTGGATGGCTGAAGCGGTTGCGGGTGGCCTGTAGATCGGTCTTGGCCTTGGCGATCATTGGATAATGCTCGGCAAGCTCGATAAACCAAGTTAACGCTTGGAAGGTGGTGAGGTACGGCAACAGCCAATAGACGAAGTAACCTTTTACCCCTAACACTAGCGTCAAGCACAACGCGAGGAGGCCCTGACAAGCCAGCACTGAAAGTAACTCTCCTTTGTTGGGACTGAGCATCAGTCGGTTAACCAACAGATACCTCAGGCTCTCCGGTGCGTTCAAGAAGAACATCGGTTTTATCAGATGGGCGAGCATGAATCTGAGCGTCGAACGCACCTCGAACACTCCAGACTGTCGATAGTACCGGTAGTCAGGGTCGCGATCCTGGTCACCCAACTTGTGATGGTGATCCACCGTATGTGAGCACTTGTAGCTGACCCAACCCTGGAAGATCAGGTAGCCGGAGCACCAGGTGCCGAGAAACTTCCCCAGCCGTTTACTACGACACAAAGCACCATGTGCCGCCTCATGTAGCAACGTGGCCAACGCCCGCTGCCGTGAGCCGATCAGCAGGATCGCCAGGGGCATTAGCCAGGGACTGGCCTCTCCAAGATAAATTGCCAGACTGATCCAGAACAAGTTCTGCAGCAAGGCGAGAGGGCCATGGTAGTTGTCATACAGGCACAGCTTCTTGATTTGGCCCTTAATTTCTTTTGAAAACTGGTGTCTGAGCAACATAAATATTCCTTTTAATGCATCATTCCATGGAAGTTTTGGTCCTGCGAATACCTGCCCCACAGACTTCGAGCAGATGTAAGAAATGCTGAGTTATCGCGACTACAAAGCCGGCATTACGCCATCCAAGCTGTTTCTGCCTTATCGAAAGCAAAGAAGATAGAAGCAATATAAAAACACTGCCACAGAGACTCTCAGCGCACGATTAAGCAAGGTGTAATATTGACCGGGCAGAATTTCACCTTGCGTTGAAATAATCACCCCTAGCCCGCCCCGCCCCGAGATAACTGCCAGCCTATTACCGAAACCACCGAAGAATAGGCTCAGACACCCATGCATATAACCGCCGCGCACCCTCCTCAATATCCACCCCCAATAAAATACCTGACTGCAAAGGCCATTCTGAGCATCAAGTAAGACTGTTACTCGATGGTAGAACTCTGATGATGGCGCAACAATCCCGATCGCACTGACAACGTGGCGGGGTAGTTCTGAGGACGCATTAGGACTTTTCGTAAGACCGACTACCTTGCCCCAGGCCAAATTCTTGATAGGTATACGCAGCGTAGCGAATCACCCGCATCGATCTGCTGACCAGCCATGCCTTAGCAGCATCTCCCCTCTTTGCACACTCAGCTCGGAGCGTTCACGATTTGGGCTGTTTCCGCATGTTGAATCAGCTGGTGCTGGCCCTTGATCGAGAGGTGTCGGCTTCAACCTTCTCCAGCTGGGCAATTGAAAGGTTGTCGCCTTAAGAGCCAGCCATGAGCACGGCCCTCCTGGAGAGAACAGAAAGATAGCCTGCTCATTAATTTTTGGGCGCAAGCGCATCTGAGAAACAATATCGCTTATCATTGTTTCCAGATATGTAGCCGCAAGCGAGGAAGTATCCGCATGACGTTCCGCAATAACCCCCTGTTGCGCGGCCTGGCCGTCTCCTTTTTGGCCATGGTGTTGGGCACGCCAGCCGCTCTGGCAGCCGACCCGGTGTCACTGACCCTGTATAACGGCCAGCACAAGGAAATCGGCGAAGCCATCGCCAAGGCCTACGAGGCCAAGACCGGCATCCACGTCAATATCCGCAAAGGTAGCAGCAATCAGCTCGCCAGCCAGATCATCGAGGAAGGCGACCGCTCGCCTGCCGATGTCATCTACACCGAAGAGTCGCCCCCCCTGAACAACCTGGGCGAACTGGGCCTGCTCGCGAAGATCGACGACTCCACCCTGCAGGTATTGCCCAAGGAATATGTGGCGGCGAACGGTACCTGGATGGGCGTGACCGCTCGCACCCGGGTAGTGGCCTTCAACCCCAAGGTGATTGACGAGAAAGACCTGCCGCCATCGGTGATGGACTTCGCCAATCCGGAATGGGAAGGCAAGATCGGTTTCGTGCCTACCAGCGGTGCCTTCCAGGAACAGGCCGTAGCCATCCTCAAGCTGCACGGCCGTGACGCCGCCGAAGAATGGCTGACTGGCCTCAAGGCATTCGGCAAGACTTACACCAACAACATGGTTGCCCTCAAAGCCGTGGAAAACGGTGAAGTGGCGGCCGTGCTGGTAAACAACTACTACTGGTATGCACTGAAAAAAGAGCGCGGCCAGCTCGACTCGAAACTCTATTACCTGGCTGACGGTGACGCCGGCGGCCTGGTGACCATTTCCAGCGCAGCGGCGGTCAAGGCCAGCAAGCACCCGCAAGAGGCTCAAGCCCTGCTCGCCTGGATGGCCAGTGAAGAAGGGCAGCGCGTGATCACCCAGACCACCGCCGAATACCCACTGCACAAGGGCATGGTCTCGGATCAGGGCCTGAAGCCATTCGAGGACCTGCGTCCGCCGAAGATCACCCCGGCCGACCTGGGAAATGCCGAAGAAGCCCTGGAGCTTGAACGCGAAGTCGGCCTGCTCTGATGAGTGCCGCCCTGCCTGAACCGCTGATCAGCCGCTATGTGCCGCGGCGCAAGCGCCCGTCGATCTGGGTGGTGTTGCCCGTGCTGCTACTGGTGGGCCTGAGCCTGCTGCCATTGGCGTATGTTGGCCTCAAGGCCTGGCAAGCGGGCTGGCATGAAGCCTTTCGCCTGCTCTGGCGCCCTTTTGTCTGGGGCCTGATGCGCAACACCCTGATGCTGATGGTGGGCGTTACCCTGGCCTGCGCCGTGCTCGGCCTGGCCCTGGCCTGGCTGCTGGAGCGCAGCGACTTGCCAGGGCGGCGCCTGTGGGGCGTTATCCTGTGCCTGCCATTCGCTGTGCCGGCCTTTGTCAGCGGCTTTACCTGGGTATCCCTGAGCCCTCGCTTCGAGGGCCTGGGCGGCGCGATCCTGGTGATGAGCCTGTCCAAGTACCCACTGGTGTTCCTGCCGGTCGCTGCCACCCTGCGCAACCTCGACACCTCACTTGAAGAGTCGGCCCGCACGCTGGGGCAGAATCGCTGGGGCGTTTTCTTCAGGATCACCCTGCCGCTGCTCTGGCCCTCGATCCTCGGTGGCAGCCTGCTGATTGCCCTGCATATGCTGGTGGAATTCGGCGCCCTGTCGATCCTGGGCCTACAGACCTTCACCACGGCCATCTACCAACAGTTCGAGCTGGAGTTCAGCAACGCCAATGCGGCGATGCTGTCGGCCGTGCTGCTGTTCATGTGCCTGTTGATGCTCTGGCTGGAGCTGCGCGTGCGTGGCAAGGCACGCCATGTCCGTATCGGCCAGGGCGTGGCAAGGCGTGCCGCACCGATTCGGCTGCGCGGCTGGATGCCTGTGGGTCAGGGGTTCTGCCTGGTGCTGGCATTACTCGGCAGCGGTATTCCACTGGGCATGCTCGGCTACTGGCTGAGCGTTGGTTCCTCCGCCGCCTTCCCGGTCGCGGACATCAGCCGGGCGCTGTTCTCCTCGCTGTCGCTTTCACTGGGCGGCGCGGGGCTGAGCCTGTTGCTGGCCTTGCCAGTGAGCTTTCTGGTGGTGCGCTACAAGGGCCGGCTGGCGATCTGGGCCGAGCGCCTGCCCTACCTGCTGCATGCCCTGCCAGGCCTGGTGATTGCCCTGACGCTGGTGTACTTCGCCCTGCACTACGTGCCGGTGCTTTACCAGACCACCGGCTTGCTGCTGCTGGCCTACGCCCTGCTGTTTCTACCCCTGGCACAAGCACCGGTGCGCACGGCACTGAACAAGGCCGCGCCGCAACTCGAAGAAGCCGCCCGCACCCTGGGCGCAAGCCCGTTCAAGGCATTTTGCCGGGTGACGCTGCCGATCATATTCCCCGCGCTGGCCGCTGCCTTCGCCCTGGTGTTCCTGGACGCCATGAAGGAGCTGACGGCGACCCTGCTGCTAAGTCCGACTGGCATGACCACCCTGGCGACGGAAGTCTGGGCGCACACGGCCAACGTCGAGTTCGCTGCGGCAGCGCCTTATGCGGCGCTGCTGATCGTGGTGTCGGGCCTGCCGGTGTACCTCCTGACGACGCGGATGTATCTGAACCGCGCTTGAGGTTGTAGAAGCATCGCGGGGCATGCCCCGCGATTACTTTCAGGCCCTGAACTGGCCCAGACTGGCTTTGAGCTGGTCGGCCAGGTTATCCAGCACCTTGCTGCTGGCGGTGGTTTGCATGACCACCTCAGCCGCTCGCTCGGCCTGGGCATGAATCGTCTGCACGCGCCCGCGCACCGCCTGTGCGCCCTGGGCCTGCTGCTCGGCCGCACGCGTCGCCAAGCCGATGGCCGCATGCACCTGCTCCACCGACGCCTGAACCGACTGCTGCACGCGTGCGTTATCGCGCAATACCAACAGCCCTTCGCTGGCCTGACGCCCCGCCTGACTGATCGCCGCCACCGCTTCCTTCGCCCCCTGCTGCAAGGCGCCGATATGCGCCTGAATATCGCCGGTCGAGCTCTGGGTCTTGCTGGCCAGGGCCCGCACCTCATCGGCGACCACGGCGAAACCGCGCCCGGTCTCACCCGCCCGCGCCGCCTCAATGGCCGCGTTGAGCGCCAGCAAGTTGGTTTGCTCGGCTATACCGTGAATCACGGTCAACACGACCTCGATCTGCTCGCTCTGCTGGGCCAGTCGCTCGATCACCTTGGAGCCGGTTTCCACTTGCCCGGCCAAGTCCTCGATCAACTTGGCCACTTGAGTCGACGTGCGCGAATTCTCATCGGTGGCCTGGCGAATATCCACCACCTGCTGCAAGGCCGACTGCATGGCCTGGCTCTCCGCCTGCGCCTCGTCGGCCATGGCCGAGAGATCACGCAGACTGGCGGCCACTTCGTCACGCTGCAGCGCGGCGGCCGCATCGGCACCGGCATTGCGCTGGGCCATGGCACCGATCTCGATGCCGGTCCGCTGCGCCACCTCGCCGGCTTCACGCACGATCGGCTGGAGCTTGTCGACGAACTGGTTGACCGCTGCTGCCATGTCACCGATTTCATCACGGCTGTCGATGGGCACCCGTTTGGTCAGGTCACCCTCACCCGCTGCCAGATCGTTCAACGCTGCGATGAGCAGGCGCAGCTTGCTGACGACCCGGCGCCCCAATACCACGGCCACCACCAGCAGCACGCCAAGACCGACCAGGGCCAGGCCCAGGCCAATGTTCCAACGCAAGGTCGCAGCGGCTTCCTGGACGCTCTGCGAGGTACCAGCCTGCATACCCGCCGCACTGGCCTGCGCCGCCTCCAGGCGGGCGCGCAAGGCCTTGTTGCTGTCGGCGGCAGCGCCAACCAGGCTGTCGCCTACGAGTTGATCGCCGCTGGCGATCAGCGCCGAGAAACGCTTGTCGAGGGCAACCAGCTCGGCGTCCACCGAAGCGGTGGAAACCCCCATCAGTACCTTGCCAATCTCCACGCCATTGGGGCTGATCGGCGCCTCGATGAAGTACACCGTCGGATCGTTTCGGGCAGCATCCAGCACCCTGTCCAGCGCCCGCTCGCCCTGGCCCTTTTCCAACAGCGCCTGGTTGATCGGGTTCTGCCGGTTCAGGTAACGGGTCAGGTGCTGGCCCTGGGCATCGTCGTAGACCACAAACAGCACATTGGGATTGCGCTGGGCGCGCCGAGAGAATTCGGACAGGGTGGGCACATCGTTGTCCCACATTGCTCGCGGCGCCACGGAGGCCAGTAACTGCGCCATATCGTTGGCTGAGTCCTTGAGGTTCTTCTCCAGGGTTTCCCGCAACTGGGCCTGCTCGCCCTGCAAGCGAGTCGACAGCCCGGCGGTCAAACGCTGGCGGGTACTGGCGGAGAGGCTTTCCAGACCCGAGCTGACTTCCTGCCCGGCCTGCTCAAGCTCGGCGGACAACTTCTGGCTATCCGCCCCCAGGCGCTTGCCCAGATCCGCCTCAAGCGCGGTGACCGTGCTCCGCGTCAGCGCAACCGCGACCAGCACTTGCACCAAAAGAGCGATACCAAGGGCAACAAAGACAGGCCGCAACAGGCGGCTTCGTAACAGTGAGAGAACGGCAGACACGAAAGAACCCTCTACTTCTGGGGCCATTAAAATGATGGCTACCCTGGAGCGATTCTTACAGCAAAGGTTGTGCCGAACAGCCGCCAGAAACGACAAAGGCCCCTATGAAGGGGCCTTTGTGTTCACATCAATCGCGAATCAGGCGAACGGGTGACGCAGAACGATGGTCTCGTTGCGATCCGGGCCGGTGGAGATGATGTCGATCGGCGCGCCGACCAGCTCTTCCACACGCTTGATGTAGGCACGGGCGTTGGCCGGCAGCTCTTCCAGGGTCTTGGCACCCAGGGTCGATTCGGTCCAACCCGGCATTTCTTCGTACACCGGCTCCAGGCCGATGTAGCTGTCGGCGTCGGTCGGAGCATCGATAACGGCACCGTTCTCGTTTTTGTAGCCAACGCAGATACGGATGGTTTCCAGGCCGTCGAGCACGTCCAGCTTGGTCAGGCACAGGCCCGAAATGCTGTTGACGTCGATGGCGCGACGCAGGATGACGGCGTCGAACCAGCCGCAACGACGAGCACGACCGGTGGTAGCACCGAACTCGTGGCCACGCTTGGCCAGGAAGGCACCCACGTCGTCGAACAGCTCAGTCGGGAACGGACCCGAACCTACGCGAGTGGTGTAGGCCTTGGTGATACCCAGGATGTAGTCCAGGTACATCGGGCCAACGCCGGAACCGGTGGCAATGCCGCCAGCGGTGGTGTTGGAGCTGGTCACGTACGGGTAAGTACCGTGGTCGATGTCCAGCAGCGAGCCCTGGGCACCCTCGAACATGATGTCCTTGCCGGCGCGACGCAGGTTGTGCAGCTCTGCGGTGACGTCGAGCATCATCGGCTTGAGCAGCTCAGCGTATTCCATGCACTCGTCCAGGGTCTTCTGGAAGTCGATTGCAGGCTCTTTGTAATAATTGACCAGCACGAAGTTGTGGTAGTCCAGCAGCTCGCCGAGCTTGGCAGCGAAACGCTCACGGTGGAACAGGTCACCGATGCGCAGGCCACGACGGGCTACTTTGTCTTCGTAAGCCGGGCCGATACCGCGACCGGTGGTACCGATCTTCTGCTCGCCACGGGCTTTTTCACGAGCCTGGTCCAGGGCAACGTGGTAGGACAGGATCAGCGGGCAGGACGGGCTGATACGCAGGCGCTCGCGCACCGGTACACCCTTCTCTTCCAGCTTGTTGATCTCACGCAGCAGGGCGTCAGGTGCAACCACCACGCCGTTGCCGATCAGGCACTGCACGCCTTCGCGCAGAACGCCCGACGGGATCAGGTGCAGCACGGTCTTTTCACCGTCGATCACCAGGGTGTGGCCCGCGTTGTGGCCACCTTGGTAGCGCACTACGGCGGCAGCATGTTCGGTCAGCAGATCGACGATCTTGCCTTTGCCCTCATCACCCCACTGGGTGCCCAGGACTACGACATTCTTACCCATAACACTTGTCCTCATTCGCGCAAACTTGGCGCCGGCTCGTACCGGCGGGAAAACTCAAATGGCCAGCGGCAGAACCTGCCAAAGCCCGTTTTGCTGAATCAATTGCCGATCGCAATCCGCCTCGACGGCGGCAGTCAGTGGCTGGCCAGGCAAGGCCTGAACTACCCGCTGACCTTCACTGCGCAATTGGCAGACCAACTGCCAGAGTGCCGCATCGCTGCTGTCGGGCATCCAGATCCCGCCAGACGGCAATACCACCTCGGCCCGCCCCAGTGTGACCAGGGTCTTCAAATCCGTGGAGAAACCTGTGGCCGGGCGTGCCCGTCCAAAGTCCGCTCCGATGTCGTCATAACGACCGCCCTGGGCGATCGACTGACCAACGCCTGGGACAAACACGGCAAACACTACACCGGTGTGGTAGTGGTAACCGCGCAGCTCTCCCAGGTCGAAATACAGTGGCAGCTCGGGATAACGCGTAGCCAGCCGCTCGGCGATGGCCATCAGGTCGTCCAGTGCAGCCAGAACCGCAGCCGGAGCACGCCCCAGACGCACGCGCGCCTCGGCCAGCACTTCACGACCGCCGCACAGCTCGGTCAGCGAGCGCAGCATGCCGGCAATGTCCGCTGGCAGGTTTGCGGTCAGCTCGATCACTTCGTCGATGGCCTTGCGCTGCAGGGCGTCGAACAACTGCTGCTCGACCGCGCCAGACAGACCGGCTGCACGAGCCAGGCCACGGTAGATGCCGACATGGCCAAGGTCCATGTGCACGTCCGGGACATCGGCCAGTTGCAGCATGGCCAGCATCAGGCTGATCACCTCGACATCACTGACCGGGCTGGCGTCGCCGTACAGCTCGGCACCCAGCTGGATCGGACTGCGCGAGGTCGACAGCGCCCGTGGCAAGGCATGCAGCACGCTGCCGGCGTAGCACAGGCGGCTCGGGCCTTCACGGCGCAGGGTGTGCGCATCTATACGCGCAACCTGCGGGGTGATGTCAGCCCGGAAGCCCATCTGCCGGCCCGACTGAGGGTCGATGACCTTGAAGGTGCGCAGATCCAGGTCCTGGCCGGCACCGGTGAGCAGCGATTCCAGGTACTCGATATGCGGCGTCACGACGAACTCGTAACCCCAGCTCTGGAACAGATCCAACACCTGACGACGCGCGATCTCGATGCGCGCCGCCTCAGGTGGCAGTACTTCTTCGATGCCATCTGGCAGCAGCCAGCGGTCTACCGTTGCCATTACGCCATTTCCCCTATGGTCCGGGCGGCCTGCCCACGGGCGAGCCTTGAGTGGAGCAGGTATCGGCAAACAATAGCGCGCAGCACTGATTCCAGCGCGACCGCCGTGCCAATACCCTCGAATACCTTGGGCTGCTCTGTAGATTCGCAGCGGCTTGCCGCCGTTTGATCTCGCAGACGCAAAAAAGCCGGGAATTTCCCGGCTGCCGCATCATACACCCGTTTTCTCGCGGGATCACCCCGCCAGGCATTTTAGCCGCCCGGCGGGGTTAACATCTTTACGGCTTTGGCTTGCCCATGAAGCGGAAGAACTCGCTGCTCGGGTCGAGCACCAGTACGTCGCTCTTGTTGGCGAAGCTCTCACGGTAGGCCTTGAGGCTACGGTAGAACGCGTAGAACTCCTGGTCCTGGCCGTAGGCTTTGGCGTAGATCGCCGCCGCCTGTGCATCGCCATCACCGCGGGTCTCTTCCGACTCACGATAGGCTTCAGCCAGCAGAACACGACGCTGACGGTCGGCATCGGCGCGAATACCTTCGGCCAACTCGTTACCCTTGGCGCGGTGCTCGCGAGCTTCACGCTCACGCTCGGTGCTCATCCGCTCGAAGACGCTGCGGTTGACTTCCTTGGGCAGGTCGATGGCCTTGACGCGAACGTCGACCACTTCGATACCCAGCTCCTTGCTGGCCATGCGGTTCAGCGATGCAGTGATGTCAGCCATCAGCGCGTCACGCTCACCGGAAACCACTTCGTGCAGGGTGCGCTTACCAAACTGGTCACGCAGGCCGCTTTCCAGACGGCGCGACAGACGTTCGTCGGCAATCTGCTTGAGGCCCGAGGTCGCGGTGTAGAAACGCTCTGCATCCTTGACCCGCCATTTGGCGTAGGCGTCGACCATGACCGCTTTCTTTTCCAGGGTCAGGAAGCGCTGGGTCGGGGCATCCAGGGTCATCAGGCGAGCGTCGAACTTGCGCACCTGGTTGACGTAAGGAACCTTCACATGCAGGCCAGGCTGAACATCGGCCTGGACCACACGACCGAATTGCAGCAGTACCGCACGTTCAGTCTGGGCCACGATGTAGAAGCTGTTCCAGGCCACGATCGCCAGCACGACGCCAACGATCAGGGCGATCAGCGATTTATTGCTCATCAGCGGCTCTCCCTAGAACGCAACTGTTGTTGCTGCTGTTGCAGCTCCGCCGCCGCACGGTTGGCCGCATCGTTGGCCGAAACCGGCGCGCTGCTGACCGGGGTGCTGCTGGCGCGGCTACCTTCGACCATCTTGTCCAGCGGCAGGTAAAGCAGATTGCTCTGGCCATCCTTGCCGGAAACCAGGACCTTGCTGGTGTTGCTGTAGACTTCCTGCATGGTGTCCAGGTACAGGCGCTGACGGGTCACTTCAGGTGCCTTGCGGTACTCGGCTACCAGCTTGGTGAAGCGGTCGGCCTCACCCTTGGCGCGGGAGACGACTTCGTCGCGGTAACCATTGGCATCCTCGATGATCCGCTGGGCCTGACCACGGGCTTCCGGCACCACGCCGTTGGCGTAGGACTCAGCCTGGTTGCGGGCACGCTGCTCGTCTTCACGGGCACGGATCACGTCGTCGAAGGCTTCCTGCACTTCACGCGGGGCTGCCGCGCTCTGTACGTTGACCTGGGTGACGGTGATACCGGTACGGTAGGTATCGAGGAAACGCTGCAGGCGCTCCTTGATTTCCACGGCCATCTGCTCACGACCTTCGGTCAGTACCTTGTCCATGGCGGTGGAACCCACCACGTGGCGCAGAGCACTGTCGGTCGCGTGCTGCAGACTGACTTCAGGCTGATCGACGTTCAGCACGAAATCCTGCAGGTTGGTGATCTTGTACTGCACGGTCAGCGGAACCTCGACGATGTTCTCGTCTTCGGTAAGCATCTGCCCCTGCTTGGTATAGGCACGCTCACGCGTGACGTTTTCCATGTACTTGCGATCGATCGGCGGGAAGTAGATGTTCAGGCCCGGCCCTACGGTTTCGTAGTATTTGCCGAAGCGCAGCACCACTGCCTGCTCCTGTTCATCGACCACATACACGGCGCTGTACAGCCAGATAGCTGCCAGCACGGCCAGGCCGACACCGAGCAGGCCGAAGCCACCGCCCTTGCCGATACCGCCGTCACCACCGCGTTTTTTGCCACTGCCGAACATGCCGTTCAGGCTGTCCTGCAGCTTGCGGAAGGCCTCGTCGAGATCCGGTGGCCCTTTCTTGTCGCCGCCACCACGGCGCCCACCCCAAGGATCCTGATTATTCGAGTTGCCACCCGGCTCATTCCAAGCCATAGCGCTCTCCATCTGATAAAGCAAAGACGCACCCACGGCGCGCCGACCAATGCTACAGAATGCCTGTCACGGCTGCCCGACCGCGTCGCCGGGCATTTATTGCAAAGTATGTTGCTCGATGAACTCCACCGGCTTCAGGCCCGCGCGACTGACCAGGCGATTGAGTTCGACCCGGGACAGGCGCACGGCCAACAGGCTGCTGCCTTCATCGTCATGCTCTTCGCTCTGCACCGCACCCAGTTCAAAGAACTGCGCACGCAACCGCGCAAAACGCTGTTCAAGGCGCAAGGTTCCGATAAACAGGTCATCCCCCAGCAACTCGGCTACCGCTTGTCCCACCAACTCCAGGCCGCGCCCATCACGCGCTGAAACCCAGACCCGCTGCGGTTTGCCGTCGGCGTCGCGCTGAATCTGCGGCTCGACGCCCTCAAGCAGGTCGAGTTTGTTATAGACCTCGAGGATCGGCAAGCCTTCTGCACCAATCTCCCCCAGTACCGCCATCACCTGCTCGATCTGCTCCATGCGCTCAGGCTCATGGGCGTCGATCACGTGCAGCAGCAAGTCGGAGTTGCTCGACTCTTCGAGCGTAGCCCGAAAAGCTTCGACCAGCTTGTGCGGCAGGTGGCGAATGAAGCCCACGGTATCGGCCAGCACGATCGGCCCGACGTCGTCGATCTCGAGCCGGCGCAAGGTCGGGTCGAGGGTGGCGAACAGCTGGTCGGCCGCGTAGACCTCGGATTGGGTCAGGGCATTGAACAGGGTCGATTTGCCGGCGTTGGTATAGCCGACCAGGGAAACTGAAGGGATATCTGCCCGCTTGCGTCCCCGACGTGCCTGCTCGCGCTGGCTGCGTACCTTCTCAAGGCGTGCCTTGATCTGACGCAGGCGAACTCGCAGCAGTCGCCGGTCGGTTTCAAGCTGGGTTTCACCTGGACCGCGCAGACCGATACCGCCTTTCTGCCGCTCAAGGTGCGTCCAGCCGCGAACCAGCCGCGTGCTCATGTGCTCAAGCTGGGCCAGTTCGACCTGCAGCTTGCCTTCATGGGTACGCGCCCGCTGGGCGAAGATGTCGAGAATCAGACCGGTGCGGTCAAGCACGCGACACTCGAAAATGCGCTCGAGGTTACGTTCCTGACTGGGTGTGAGGGTGTGATTGAAAATCACCAGATCTACCTGTTCGGCATGGACCAGGTCGCGCAATTCCTCGACCTTGCCGCTGCCAATCAGGTATTTGGCGGTGGGCTGATGTCGCGCCACATTGGCGAACGCGACAATATCGGCCCCAGCCGACAATGCCAGCTCCTGAAACTCCTGCGGATCTTCGCGCGCCTCAGGGTTCTGACCTTCCAAGTGAACGAGGACCGCTCGCTCACCACCACCGTGGCGCTCAAAGAACAAAGCAGACTCCTATCAGGCGTTACCTGGCTCAGCGTCGCCATGCTCGGATTCGGATGCGCTTGGCAGACGGATCGGACGCACAGGAACAACTGTCGAGATGGCGTGCTTGTAAACCATCTGGCTGACGGTGTTTTTCAGCAGGATCACGAACTGGTCGAAGGATTCGATCGTGCCTTGCAGCTTGATGCCGTTGACCAGATAAATCGAAACCCCAACTTTTTCTTTTCTCAAAGTATTCAAGTAAGGGTCTTGTAGCGAATGCCCTTTTGACATATGCCGCACTCCTGTAAGGATCAATAGTAAAAAAATCAAAGAAAAACTGATGGCTCAAGCCGCCCCACCCCCAAGGATAGACGGCAATTACAAAGACTCAGCTCAATATGGAGGCCGATCCAAGGTATTTCAAGGTGCGAGACAGATTGTCGCAAGCCAGGCTATCCAACCAATGCAGGTCAGCCCAACTACGCAACCAAGTGAATTGCCGTTTCGCCAATTGGCGAGTAGCAATAATGCCGCGCTCCTTCATCTCCACCGATGTCAACTTGCCATCAAGGTGATCCCAGACCTGGCGATAACCAACCGCCCGTATAGACGGCAGCCCCGCGTGCAAGTCACTTCTGGCTCGCAGCAATCGGACCTCGTCAACGAAGCCCTGTTCCAGCATTTGCCCGAATCGTAACGCAATCCGCTCGTGCAACACATGACGATCGTTTGGCGCAATGGCCAGGCTGGCGACAGTATAGGGCAAATGTCCCTGCCCCGAAGCGCCTGCTGCGCTACTTTCAGCGGATTGACGCTGGCGATGTGAGGTCATGCTCATGCCACTGACCCGGTAAACTTCCAGCGCGCGAATCAGCCGCTGGGGGTCGTTGGGATGAATCCTTGCAGCCGATTCAGGGTCGACCGCTGCCAATTGCTCGTGCAACGCCTGCAATCCGAGGCGTGCGGCCTCTTCTTCAAGTTCCGCACGCACCTGTGGATCAGCCGCTGGCATATCAGCCAGACCTTCAAGCAGCGCCTTGTAATAAAGCATGGTGCCACCGACCAGCAGCGGAATATTGCCCCGCGCAGTGATGTCAGCCATCGCCTCAAGGGCGTCACGACGAAAGTCGGCAGCCGAGTAGCTCTGAGCCGGGTCAAGGATGTCGATCAGACGATGTGGATGAGCGGCCAGCACCTCTTTAGAGGGCTTGGCCGTACCAATGTCCATGCCGCGATAGACCAGCGCCGAGTCGACACTGATCAACTCGCAAGGCAGCACCTTGGTCAGTTCGATAGCCAGATCGGTCTTGCCCGCCGCAGTCGGGCCCATCAGAAATATTGCGGGAGGTTTACCACTCATTTTATCGACCGCGCAGGAACAGTTTGTCCAGATCGTCCAGGCCCAGTTGGGTCCAGGTCGGTCGACCGTGGTTGCATTGGCCGCTGCGCTCGGTGTTTTCCATGTCGCGCAACAGTCCGTTCATCTCGGCCACGGCCAGGCGTCGGTTGGCGCGAATAGCGCCGTGGCAAGCCATGGTGCCAAGCAGTTCGTTCAAGTGGGCCTGGATACGGTCACTGGTGCCGTATTCCATCAGGTCGGCCAGAACATCCTGAACCAGCCGATTGGCCTCGGCCTGCTTGAGCAGCGCCGGGATCTGCCGGATCGCCAGGCTTTCCGGGCCCAGGCGCTGCAACTCGAAGCCCAGGCGCTGGAACCACTCGGCGTGCTCTTCGGCGCAATCGGCTTCACGCTGGCTCAAGGCCAGGGACTCCGGCACCAGCAGCGGCTGGCCACTGAGGCCTTCGCTGGCCATCGCCACCTTCAGGCGCTCGTACATGATGCGCTCGTGGGCCGCATGCATGTCTACCAGCACCAGACCCACGGCGTTTTCGGCAAGGATATAGATGCCCTTGAGTTGGGCCAGGGCATAACCCAGCGGCGGGACATCACCCTGCCCCTCAGGCAACGCGGCGGGTGTCGCGTCATTGAGCGGGGCGAAGAATTCACGGTAGACACTCTGCGCCTCGGCAGCCGGGACGGCCTGGGCCGGGCGCGGAGTGTACTGGTATTGATAGCCTGCCCCCGATCCAGCAGCACCGCTGCCAGCCATCGGGCGCATTCCGGGTTCGGCAACCGGCTGCTCAAGCAGGTTGGCCGCCAGGCGCATTTCGCCCTGGGGACCGAACTCACCCGCCTGGATGCCGCTGGGGCGAATGATCTCGCTGGTCGCCGCGGGCGCTGCCAGCTGGTCTTCAGGGCGCACATCCGCCAGGGCTCGGTGCAGGGTGCCGTAGAGAAAGTCATGGACCATGCGCCCGTCACGAAAGCGGACTTCGTGCTTGGTGGGGTGCACATTGACATCGACCCCGGTGGGATCGACCTCCAAAAACAGCACAAAGGTGGGATGCCGGCCGTTGAACAACACGTCACGATAAGCCTGGCGCACCGCGTGGGCGACCAGCTTGTCGCGCACGGCGCGGCCATTGACGAAGAAGTACTGCAGATCGGCCTGGCTACGCGAAAACGTCGGCAAGCCTACCCAACCCCAGAGGTGCAAACCATTGCGCTCGATTTCGATCGGCAGGGCCTGCTCAAGGAAACCCGGGCCGCAGATCGCTGCCACTCGCCGGGCACGGGCCGTGTCGTCATGGGCCTCGTGCAGGCTGAGGATGCTCTTGCCGTTGTGACGCAGGTGAAACCCCACGTCGAAACGCGCCAGCGCCAGGCGCCGGATCACTTCCTGCAGGTGATCGAATTCGGTTTTTTCGGTCTTGAGGAACTTGCGGCGGGCCGGGGTATTGAAGAACAGGTCGCGCACTTCCACCGAAGTACCCACCGGGTGGGCCGCCGGTTGCACGCGCGGGGCCATGTCGCGGCCTTCGGTTTCCACCTGCCAGGCCTGCTCGGCGTCGCGCGTGCGCGAAGTCAGGGTCAGGCGCGCCACCGAGCTGATCGAGGCCAGGGCTTCACCCCGGAAACCCAGGCTCATGACCCGCTCCAGGTCCTCAAGATCGCGAATTTTGCTGGTGGCGTGACGGGCCAGGGCCAGCGGCAGGTCATCGGCAGCAATGCCGCTGCCGTCGTCGCGTACTCGCAGCAGCTTGACGCCGCCCTGCTCCACTTCCACATCAATGCGCCGGGCACCGGAGTCCAGGCTGTTTTCCAGCAGTTCCTTGATCACCGATGCAGGGCGCTCGACCACCTCGCCGGCGGCGATCTGGTTCGCCAGCCGCGGGCTGAGCAGTTCGATCCGGGCGCTGTCGGTCATTGCTGGGCCGCCAGGGCAGTCGTCGGAATGTTCAGAGCCTGCCCAACCTTGAGCTCATCGCTCTTGAGGTTGTTGGCGCTGCGCAGGCTGCTGACGCTGACCTGATAGCGCACGGCAATCATGGCCAGGGTTTCACCCGGGCGCACGCTATGTTCGCGTGGCCCCTGGGCGATCTTGCCGCTGTCACGCAAGAACGCGATATAGGTGCCGGGTGGCGGGTTCTGCTGGAAGAACTGCCGCACGCCACTGTGGATCGAGCGGGCCAGGGATTGCTGGTGGCTCGCGGTGGCCAGTTTGGCTGCTTCGTTGGCGTTGGAGATAAAGCCGGTTTCGACCAGGATCGACGGAATATCCGGAGACTTCAGCACCATGAAGCCTGCTTGCTCAACTCGGCGCTTGTGCAGCGGCGTGACTCGGCCCATGTTGCCCAGCACCTTTTGCCCGACGTTCAGGCTCGAACTCAGCGAGGCGGTCATCGACAGGTCAAGAAGCACGCCGGCGAGCATGCGGTCCTTGTCGTCCAGGCTGACGTTGCCGGCGCCCCCGATCAGGTCCGAGCGGTTTTCACTGTCCGCCAGCCACCGCGCGGTTTCCGAGGTAGCGCCACGATCAGAGAGAGCAAACACCGAGGCACCGAAAGCGGCCTTGGAGGGCGCGGCATCGGCGTGGATCGAGATAAACAGGTCAGCGCCCTTCTTGCGGGCAATCTCGGTGCGCTTGCGCAGCGGAATGAAGTAGTCGCCCGTACGGGTCAGTTCGGCGCGATAGCCTTTCTCACCATTGATCTGGCGCTGCAGCTCCTTGGCGATCGACAGCACGATGTCTTTCTCATGCTGGCCCCTGGAGCCTGAAGCCCCCGGGTCTTCGCCGCCGTGACCGGCGTCGATGGCGATGACAATGTCACGCTTGCCATTGGGCACGGGGGTCAGCTTGATCGCCGGCTGAGTAGGCGTCACAGGCACCGCCGGGGTGGTGGCGACCGGAGGGGTTGGCGGCGGCGAAACGGCGTCGGCAGCCTGGTCGAACAGGTCGACGACCAAACGATTGCCATACTGGGCGTTGGGTGCAAGGGTAAAGCTCTTGGGAGTGACCGACTTGTTCAGGTCGATCACCACGCGCAGGTCGGTAGGCGTGCGCTGGGCCGAGCGCACGCTGGTAATCGGGGTATTGGAGGTCGAGACCGTCAACGGGGCCGCCAGGGTCGCGCCATTGATGTCGATGACCAGGCGATCGGGTGCCGTCAGCGTAAAGACGCTGTGCTGCACAGGACCGGAGAGGTCGAACACCAGCCGTGTGTTATCCGGCGCTCGCCACAAACGCATACTTTTGACTTGCGTGACGGCCAGTGCATCAACAGTTACCGCCGTAAGCAGCAATCCTACGACCGCAACCAGTGCGCGAATGCGCATACCTATCCCCATTTTCTATTTGAATTCCAAGGCCAGAGCGGCACACCAGGCTTCGCCACGTGCCCCCTGCGGCGACAGGTTAAGCGAACGACCGCTCGCCTGGGGGCTTATGGTAATGGTCAGGTCGGGCTTTGGCAAAACACCCGCCCCGTTTTGGGGCCATTCAAACAGGCACAGCGCATCGCCCTCGAAATAGTCACGGATGCCCATGAACTCCAGTTCCTCCGGATCGACCAGGCGGTAGAGGTCGAAATGGAAGGCTCGCACCTCGCCAATCTCGTAGGGCTCTACCACTGTGAAGGTCGGGCTTTTTACTGCGCCAGTGTGCCCGAGGCCACGAATGATGCCCCGCGACAGGGTGGTCTTGCCCGCCCCCAGGTCCCCTTCTAGAAATATCACGCCGTGACCTTTGGTCACCTCGGCAATGCGGGCGCCGAAGCGGACCATGGCCTCTTCGTCGGCCAAAAACAGGGTTACACCTGACACGCTGAATGCTCCTCCAATAAATGACGAATGGCCGGGACCAGATCACTGGCCGCCAGCCCACGGCCTTGCGCCCCCAGCCGTTGACCGGCACAGGCATGCAGCCAGACCCCCAGGCACGCTGCGTCCCAGCTCGACATCTTCTGGGCCAACAGGGCGCCCAACACCCCACTCAGGACATCCCCCAGGCCTGCACCGGCCATGGCTGGATGCCCGCGTTCGCAGAGCGCCAATTGCCCGGTCGGGTCGGCCACCAGGGTGCCTGCGCCCTTGAGCACACATACGACCGCATATTTGCGCGCCAGTTTGCGCGCGGCCCCTGGACGGTCCGCCTGGACGGCCTCGGTAGAGATCCCCAGCAGCCGTGCTGCCTCCCCCGGGTGCGGCGTGATCATCGAACCCGCGGGCAGCGGCAGTGGTGCCCGGGCCAGCAGGTTCAAGGCATCGGCGTCCCATACTTGCGGCACCTCGGCATTGGCGACTGCCGACAACAGGCTACGTCCCCAGGCCGCCTGCCCCAGGCCCGGCCCGACCACCAGCACCGACGCGCGCTCGATGGGCGTCATTAGCTGGTTGGCGGAGTGAACACCAAGGCTCATCACCTCAGGCAACCGCGCCAGGGCCGCAGGCACCTGCTCGCTTCGGGTAGCCAGCGATACCAGCCCGGCACCACAGCGCAATGCAGCCTCGGCGCTGAGCAGGACCGCTCCGCCGGTGCCCCGGTCGCCGCCGACCACCAGCACGTGACCGAAGTCACCTTTCTGGGCTGCCAGCGCACGGGGTGGCAACCGGGCGAGGCTGCGGCTGGTCAGCAACTGCGGCTGGGTTTGGGGGTGTTTGGTCTGAGGCATGGGTCAAAGGCTCCGATGTCTGGCAGAATTATACGCACCTGAGTCTGCGTTGCCTTATTTCCCATGCCTGCTGCTACCCCCGATCTTCCCGCACTGGCCCAATCGATCAAGGATTGGGGCAAAGAACTCGGCTTTGCCCATGTCGGCATCGCCGGGGTGGACCTGGCCGAGCACGAGCAGCACCTTGAGCGCTGGCTGCAAGCCGGCTATCACGGCGAGATGGAATACATGGGCGCCCATGGCAGCAAACGCTCGCATCCCGACCAATTGGTGCCGGGCACACTGCGCGTGGTGTCGCTGCGCATGGACTACTTGCCCGGCGACACCCGGATGGCCGAGCAACTGGCACATCCCGAGAAAGCCTATGTATCCCGCTACGCCCTGGGGCGCGATTATCACAAGCTGATCCGCAAGCGCGTGCAGCACTTGGCCGAGCGAATCCAGCAAGCAATCGGCCCCTTCGGCTTCCGCGCCTTTGTCGATAGCGCCCCGGTACTGGAGAAAGCCATTGCCGAGCAGGCCGGCCTGGGTTGGATCGGCAAGAACACCTTGCTGCTCAACCGCAAGGCCGGGAGCTACTTCTTCCTCAGCGAGCTGTTCGTCGACCTGCCGTTACCCGTCGACCCGCCCCAGGTCAGCGAGCATTGTGGGCGCTGCAGCGCCTGCCTGGATATCTGCCCGACCCAGGCGTTCGTCGGCCCGTATGTATTGGACGCGCGGCGCTGCATTTCCTACCTGACCATCGAGCTCAAAAGCGCCATTCCCGAAGAGCTGCGCGCCCTGATCGGCAACCGCGTGTTCGGCTGCGATGACTGCCAGATCGTTTGCCCCTGGAACCGCTTCGCCCGGCCGTCCGCCGAGAACGACTTCAAACCCCGACACAACCTGGATAACGCCGGGCTTGCCGAGTTGTTCATGTGGGATGAGGCTACGTTCCTCAGCAACACCGAGGGTTCACCGTTGCGCCGTGCAGGCTACGAGCGCTGGTTACGCAACCTGGCGGTGGGCCTGGGGAATGCACCTTCGACCATACCGGTGCTGGAAGCACTGAGGGCGCGACTGGACTATCCGTCGGAGCTGGTGCAGGAGCATGTGCAGTGGGCGCTCGAGCAACACGCATCGCGGGGCAAGCTCGCCCCCACATCGTAGGAGCGGGCTTGCCCCGCAATTTCTCAATGCTCGTCGTTGTAATGGAACTTCGGCATTTCCCAGCGGAACCGAATGGCCAGCAGACGCAGCAGCAGCCCACCAAATAGCGTCAGCAGGATGGCCTGCTCGCCCGGCACCTTGAAATAGACGCACCCCAGGTAGAACCAGGCCGCGGCAAACGACACACTGGCATAGAGCTCGCGACGGAAGATCAGTGGAATATCGTTGCAGAAAATATCCCGCAGAATGCCGCCAAACACCCCGGTGATCACCCCGCTGATCGATGCCACCAGCATGCCCTGGCCCATCTCCAGCGCCGTCATGCAGCCAATCAGGGTAAAGGCCACCAGCCCCAGCGCATCGAGCACCAGGAACAATGAGCGCAAATGGCGCATCAGCGGCGCAATGAAGATCGTCATCAACGCGGCAAAACTGGTCAGTACCAGGTACTCCGGGTGTTTTACCCAGGTCAGCGGGTAATGCCCCAGCAGCACGTCGCGTACCGAACCACCGCCCAAGGCAGTGATACAGGCGATCAACACTACGCCGAACCAATCCATGCCACGTCGTCCCGCAGACAACGCGCCCGTCATGGCTTCGGCGGTGATTGCAATGAGATAGAGCATCAACAACATGGCGCAGATCCGTGCAAGGGGGCGCGCAGTCTACCCAGTTGCCTCAGGCACCAAAAGGGGGCGCCGCATGGATTGTCTGTACAACCCAGCGCCGACGCCGTCAGAACTTGATGAAGTGCTCGCGATAGTGGCGCAATTCGTTGATCGATTCGCGGATGTCGTCCAGTGCCAGGTGGGTGCCACCCTTCTTGAAGCTGTCGCGAACCTCTGGCGCCCAGCGCGCGGCCAGCTCCTTGAGGGTGGAAACATCAAGGTTGCGGTAGTGAAAGTAGTTTTCCAGGTTGCGCATATGGCGATACAGGAAGCGGCGATCCTGGCAGATGCTGTTGCCGCAGATCGGCGACTTGCCCTTGGGCACCCATTGCTCGAGGAAGGCAATGGTCTGGGCTTCGGCTTCGGCCATGCTGACCTTGCTGCCCTTGACCCGTTGGGTCAGGCCCGAGGCGCCGTGGGTACGGGTGTTCCAGTCGTCCATGCGCGCCAGCACTTCATCGCTGTGATGAATGGCAATTACCGGACCTTCGGCCAGGGTGTTCAGGTCGCTGTCGGTGACAATGGTCGCCATCTCGATGATGACGTCATGGTCCGGATCCAGGCCGGTCATTTCCAGATCGATCCAGATCAGGTTCTGTGGGTTCTGCATGATTCTGCTCCTCGGTAGGTGCGCAGTTTAGCCTAGTGGAGCGTGCTAAACTCCTCGCCGTTTAATAATGCATGCCGAACACGGAACCTTCATGGCCAAACGCCAGCTCAATCGCCGCCAAAACTGGCGGATCGAAAAAATCCAGGGTGAACGCGCTGCCCGCGCCGCCAAACGCGAACAACAGACCCTGAAGGAGCTCGAAGGCGGCGACCTGGGGCCGGAGCAACTCGGCCTGGTCATCGCCCACTTTGGCGTGCAGGTCGAGGTCGAGGCCCAGGATGGCGAGGGTGCCGGCCAGGTGTTCCGCTGCCACTTGCGCGCCAACCTGCCAGCGTTGGTCACCGGCGACCGTGTCGTCTGGCGCGCCGGCAACCAGGGCATCGGTGTGATCGTTGCGCAGATGCCACGCAGCACCGAGCTGTGCCGGCCCGACAGCCGCGGCCAACTCAAGCCGGTGGCGGCCAACGTCGACCTGATCGTGATTGTCTTCGCCCCGGCCCCCGAACCTCACGCCAACTTGATCGACCGCTACCTGGTCGCTGCCGAGCATGCCGGTATTCATCCGTTGCTGCTGCTGAACAAGGCCGACCTGATCAACGAGGAGAACGCCCCGGCGCTCAACGCGCTGCTGGCGGTGTATCGACAGCTGGGCTACCCGATCCTGGAAGTTTCGGCCCACCACGGCGACGGCATGCAGCAGCTGCAAGCACGCCTGGATGGCCATATCAGTGTGTTCGTTGGCCAGTCGGGTGTCGGCAAGTCATCGCTGGTCAACAGCCTGCTGCCCGAAGTGCAGACCCGCGTCGGTGACTTGTCCGAGTGGTCCGGCCAGGGCACCCACACCACCACCACCGCGCGCCTGTACCACTTCCCCGGCGGCGGCGAGCTGATCGACTCCCCCGGTATCCGCGAGTTTGGCCTGGGCCACGTCAGCCGGGCCGATGTCGAGGCCGGGTTTATCGAGTTCAACGACCTGATTGGCACGTGTCGCTTTCGCGACTGCAAGCACGATCGCGAACCCGGTTGCGCACTGCTCAAGGCCCTGGAAGACGGTCGCGTGCAACAACAGCGCATGAACAGCTACCGCTCGATCATCGCCAGCCTGCCTCAAGACACATACTGAAACTTTCAGTCGCCGGGTGAGGCTCACAACGAGCCTCACCTCGCAAAAAGCGCGGACTTTTTGTAGGGAAAATTACCGTTCACTGCGGGACAATTCCTTATTCGCCGTGGTCCCTTGCTGCCAGAAATACTTTCGCAGATTGTCACCTTTCAGATTCGCCATCACCGAGCGAGCCACCCCGTGCCCTGTGCATGAAAGGAATCAACTATGACAATCCAACCCCTGCCCATTCGCTGTCTCTCCGCCTTGCCCGGAGGGTGCTTCTGATGCCTGTTTTTATCAGCTATCGCCACAGTGATCGGCTCGACGCCTTCACCATCAACGAACGCCTGAAGCTCGAAGGTATCGCCACGCAGCTGGACCTGTTCGACAACGACGATCAACAGACCACCGACGCAATCTGCAGCCTTATCACCCGCCATGTCAGCAACTGCAGCCATCTGATCGTGGTGCTCTCGCACGACACGCCCCATGCCTGGTGGCTGCCCTTCCAACTGGGCGCCGGCACCCTGACCAACAGGCGCATTTCGTTGTACCAGTACGCAGGTAACGCGCCATCGGGTTATCTGGAGAAATGGCCGATCATGACCGCACGCGAGCATATCGATCTGTTTGTGCATGCCTACCACGATGAACGGACCTTCAAGCGCTCGATCACCCGTGAAGACCCCGACGCCCAAGCCACCAACCGCGCCAATGCCGACTTTTTCCACGCCGACCTCAAGGCCAAGATCCGGCGCGGTTTCTGACCCTTCCCCATAAAGCACAACGCCCGTGGGCATCACTGCACACGGGCGTTTCAATCAGACAACGGAATCACTCTTTGCTCTGATCCATCTTCAGTACGCCATCCTCGAAGATATTCAGCTTCTGGCGCAACTCACGCGGCTGCATCGGCTCGGCCTCGGGTGCCGCTTGCGATGGCACCGCAGGCGCAGGCGTGGCGGGGGCCGGCGGGCTGCTTTCAGGCGCTGGAGGCTGGGGCTGCTCACCTTCGATGGTGCGCTGGGCCTTTTTGGTCAGCACGATGATATCGATGCGCCGGTTCACCGGATTGAGCGGGTTCGCCCGGTCAAACAGCGACGAGGAGGCATAGCCGACAACGCGTGCCACCTGGGTATCGGGGTAGCCCCCGGCGACCAGTGCGCGACGCGCCGCGTTGGCACGGTTGGCCGAAAGCTCCCAGTTGCCATACTCGCCGGTACCGGAGTAAGGCTTGGCATCGGTATGGCCGCTGATGCTGATCTTGTTGGGCACTGCCTTGATGGTATCGGCCATGGCCAACAGAATGTCTTCAAAGTAAGGCTGCAAATGTGCGCTGCCCAGATCGAACATCGGCCGATTCTCGGCATCCATGATCTGGATACGCAGGCCATCTTGGGTGATCTCGAAGAGAATCTGGTCCTTGAACTTCTGCAGTTGCGGGTTTTCCTCGACCTTGTTCTGCAACTCCTGCAGCAACAGCTCAAGCCGCTCACGCTCGACCTGCTCGGCCATGCTCTCGACCTGCTCCTTGTCCAGCTGAATGCTGGTGTCGGGCGTGTGCTCGGACTTTTCTTCCGGGTTGATGGTCTTTTCCGGCGCAAGCTTGGGCGAGCCGCCCAGGTCGATCACGTAGGGCGTGCCGCTTTCCGAGAAGCCGATCGGGTCCTTGAAGTAGCCGGCAATGGCGATCTTCTGTTCCGGCGTGGCAGTAGACAGCAACCAGAGCACCAGGAAGAACGCCATCATCGCCGTGGCAAAGTCAGCGAAGGCGATCTTCCAGGCGCCACCGTGGTGGCCGTCGCCAAAGCGCTTGATGCGCTTGACGATAATGGGCTGATTGTTCTCCATGACTCAGCGTCCGCGAACCGCTTGTTCCAGCTCGGAGAAGCTAGGACGGTGGGCCGGGTACAGCACCTTGCGACCGAACTCTACGGCCAGCGACGGCGGCATGCCGGACGCCGAGGCGACCAGTGACGCCTTGATCGCTTCATAGACATTCAGCTCTTCCTTGGCATCCTGGCGCAGGGCCGTTGCCAGGGGACCAAAGAAACCGTACGCGGCAAGAATACCGAAGAAGGTACCGACCAGCGCCGCACCCACGTGCAGGCCGATGGACTGTTGATCGCCATCACCCAGGGAGGCCATGGTCACCACGATACCCAGTACCGCCGCGACAATACCGAAGCCTGGCATGCCATCGGCAATGCCGGTCACGGCATGGGAGGGATGCTCAAGCTCTTCCTTCATGCTCAGCAACTCCATGTCGAACAGGCCTTCGAGCTCGTGCGGTGCCATGTTGCCGGTGGACATGATGCGCAGGTAATCGCAGATGTACGCAGTCATGCGCTCATCGCCCAGCACCGCCGGGTACTTGGCAAAAATAGGACTGGCAGCGGCGTCTTCGATATCGGCTTCGATCGCCATCATGCCTTCGCGCCGACTCTTGTTGAGAATCTCGTAGACCAGCCCCAGCACTTCTATATAGAAGGTGTGGGTAAAGCGCGTACCGAACATTTTCAGGGACTTCTTGATTACATGCATGGTCATGTAACCCGGGTTCGCCTGAAGGAACGCACCAAAAGCCGCACCGCCAATGATCAGCACTTCAAAAGGCTGGATCAGCGCCGCAATCTTGCCGTGAGAGAGAACATATCCGCCGAGCACGCTCGCGAATACGACGATGATGCCGATAATTTTAGCCATAGGTAGAAAGCACTTGCAGTCGTGGTCGGGGTCGTGAGCGGAAGTTATTAAATCTCTTCTTCTACTTATCGGCAGATCTGCGCCAGACTATAGTCAGTCAAGGCGAAAAACCAGTTCGCCCCCCTCCAGCATGCCTATTGAAGCCACCGTGCCAAGTCAAACACCACAATCACTCGATGCCTGGGTCAAGTTGCTCGACAGCGTTCGCCTGCCGATTCCGCAGGCCAGTTACGAGCGGGTAAAAGCGGCGATGGCCGACAGCCGCCGCTCGTTGCGCGACATCGCCGAGTTGATGCAGGGAAGCCCGGCCCTGGTGCTCAGTGTGATGCGCGAGGCCAATCACCACACCAACACCAGCCTCGGCGAGCCCGCCGAAAGCCTGGAGGTTGCCCTCAACCGACTGGGGCTGGCACGTACGACAGCGCTGCTGGAACGCCTGCCTGTACTTCCCGAACAAGAGATCGCCCCGACCCTGCGTCAGTTGCAGCTGGTCAGCCAACACGCCAGCCAGCAGGCCAACGGCCTGTTCGCCAGTCGCCTGGCGCGGCTTTGGCAAGAGATCCACTGGGGCAGCCTGCTATTCCTCTCGCCCCTGTGGCCCCTGGCCCTGACCCACCCCAAACTGCTCGAAGACTGGGAGCTACGGGTGGTACACAAGGGCGAATCGGCGCGGCGGGTGGAACAAGAGTTGTTTGGTGTGCGTGTGCTGAGCCTGTGCAAGGCCCTGGCCGAGCATTGGCGCCTGCCGGAGTGGGTTACCCGCGGCTATCACCTGCTCCAGGATGAACGTCGATTACTGGCCCGGGCCCTGCACATCGCCCGCGATCAGAACAACCTGCACCAACAGCAGTACCTGGACGAGCAGCCAACATTGCGACGCTGGTTCAACCAACCCTCCAACACCGTGCTGTTGGCCAATGGCCTGGCACTTGCCGCACAAGTGGGCTGGACCACCGGCCACGTCCTGCGCTGGCAAATGCTTTGCAGCTTGTACCTGCAGACGTCTCTGGACGACGTCCAGCAAATGGTTCACCAGCAGGCCGCCATCAGCGCCCGCAAGCATCCCTGCGCCCAGTTGTTCCACCCGGCTGAAGCGTTGCTGTGGCCCTGGGACCAGCAGCGCCTGCATCCCGGCCAGGTCGCACCCTCGCCGCCCTCGGCCCAGGCTCTGGGCACCTGGCGCAAGCTCTGCGCACAGTTGCTGGCCGAACCCAGCCCCTTCACCAATGCCCTCCACTTGACCACCCAGGCCCGTGACGCCCTGGTGGCCTGCGGTCTGCAGCGGGTGGTGCTATTGATGACCGACAATCAGCAGACCGTGTTGCGGGTTCATCAACTGGCCGGGCTGCCACCAGAGGCTGCAAGCCTTGTGCTGTCGATCGAACACAACAAATTGCTGCAGCGCCTGATGAGCAAGGCTGCGCAACTGCGCCTGACACCCGAGAACCAGGCGCAATTCTCGCCACTGCTGCCACCGGGCCTGTACGCACTGTTTCGCAGTGAACACCTGCTGCTACGTTCACTCTCCAGCAATGGCCGGGTCGTGATGCTGCTGGCGGCTGACCAAAGCGGCAAACCGCTGGCCGACGTCAGCGTGCAGGCCTTTGGCAAAACCGCACAATGCATCGAACGAGCCCTGACCACCTTCAGCCACCGCAGCGCCTGACCCATGCGCTACAATCGCCCCCTCTGCCCTGACATGGAGACTCTGGATGACTGATTTTTCTGGCTTGCCCCTGGTAATTGAGCCGGTAGACCTGCAAGCCCGGCTTGATGCGCCAGAGTTGATCCTGGTCGACCTGACCAGCGCCAATCGCTATGGCAGTGGCCATATCCCCGGGGCACGCTTCGTCGACCCCAAGCGCACCCAGTGGGGTCAACCACCGGCGCCGGGCTTGCTGCCGGCCAAGGCCGACCTGGAAAAACTGTTCGGCGAACTGGGGCACAACGCCAATGCCGTGTACGTGGTGTATGACGACGAAGGCGGTGGCTGGGCCGGGCGTTTTATCTGGCTGCTCGATGTGATCGGCCACAAGCGCTACCACTACCTCAATGGTGGCGCCCAGGCATGGCCCGCAAACAACCTCAGCACCGACGTACCTGCGAGTGCTGGAGGAGCGGTCAGCCTGACCCTGCACGAAGACCCCACGGCGACGCGCGAGTACCTGCAAAGCCGCCTCGGTGCCGATGACCTTGCTATCTGGGATGCCCGAAGCCCCGCCGAATACCGCGGCGACAAGGTGCTGGCTGCCAAAGGCGGGCACATTCCTGGCGCGGTCAACTTCGAGTGGACTGCCGGCATGGACCTGAACGATCACCTGCGCATTCGCAAGGACATGCCCGAAATCCTCGAACAGCTGGGCATCAGCAAAGACAAGGAAGTGGTCACCCACTGCCAGACTCATCACCGTTCCGGCTTTACCTACCTGGTAGCCAAGGCCCTGGGCTACCCGCGGGTCAAGGCCTACGCCGGCTCTTGGGGCGAATGGGGCAACCACCCGGACACGCCTGTAGAACATTGAAGAATCAAGGAAACCCAATGAAATCCCGCTTGTTTATCATCAGCCAGTATCTGCTGCCGCATCACCTGCTGTCGCGCCTGGCCGGCTGCATTGCCGAGTGCCGCGTGCGCTGGTTCAAGAATGCGTTCACCACCTGGTTCGCCAAGCGCTACCAGGTCGACATGTCCCAGGCCCTGGTCGAGGACGTCACCGCCTATGAACACTTCAACGCCTTCTTCACCCGCGCCCTGAAGCCCGGTGCGCGCCCGCTGGATGAAACCCCCGGGGCCATCCTCTGCCCGGCCGACGGTGCCGTCAGCCAGCTCGGCCCGATCGAGCACGGCCGCATTTTCCAGGCCAAGGGTCACAGCTTCAGCGCCCAGGAACTGCTGGGCGGCGATCCGGCCAATGCTGCGCCGTTCATGGGCGGCGAATTCGCCACCATCTACCTGTCGCCCAAGGACTACCACCGGGTGCACATGCCGCTGGCCGGCACCCTGCGCGAAATGATCTACGTGCCGGGCCGCCTGTTCTCGGTCAACCAGACCACGGCCGAAAACGTGCCAGAGCTGTTTGCCCGCAACGAGCGCGTGGTTTGCCTGTTCGACACCGAGCGCGGCCCGATGGCCGTGGTGCTGGTGGGCGCAATGATCG
This sequence comes from Pseudomonas sp. JQ170C, assembly GCF_035581345.1. Taxonomy (NCBI): domain Bacteria; kingdom Pseudomonadati; phylum Pseudomonadota; class Gammaproteobacteria; order Pseudomonadales; family Pseudomonadaceae; genus Pseudomonas; species Pseudomonas sp. JQ170C. The sequence continues at coordinate 514,598 of NZ_CP141608.1, read as the reverse complement.
TCGCCTCGATCGAGACCGTCTGGGCTGGCCTGGTAACACCACCCAAGCGTGAGCTCAAGACCTTCCGTTACGACGAAGCCAGCCGCGCGCCGATCCACCTGGAAAAAGGTGCGGAACTGGGCCGCTTCAAACTGGGTTCGACCGCCGTCGTGCTGTTCGGGCCGGATCAGGTCAAGTGGGCTGAAACGCTCGGCGCAGGGTCTGCGGTGAGCATGGGCCAGGGCCTGGCGATGCCAGCCCAGGCTTGAGCATGAAAAAGCCCGCAGCGATGCGGGCTTTTTTTTGCCTTATCGCGGGGCAAGCCCGCGATTCAGGGGTCAGGCGCGACCGTCACGATCCCGGAAGCCCAACAGGTACAACACACCGTCCAGCCCCAGGGTCGAAATCGCCTGCTTGGCCGACTGCTTGACCAGCGGCTTGGCACGGAACGCTACGCCCAGACCGGCAATAGCCAGCATCGGCAGGTCGTTGGCGCCATCGCCTACGGCAATGGTCTGCTCCATCTGCAATCCTTCCTTGCGCGCCAGCTCTCCAAGCAGGTCGGCCTTGCGCTGGGCGTCGACAATCGGTTCGACCGCGACACCGGTCACCTTGCCGTCAACCACTTCCAGCTCGTTGGCAAAGACGTAGTCGATGCCCAGCTTGGCCTGCAGTTGCTTGGCAAAGTAGGTAAAGCCACCCGACAGAATCGCCGTCTTGTAGCCCAGGCGCTTGAGCTCGGCGAACAGGGTTTCGGCGCCTTCGGTCAGGCGCAGCGAGGCACCGATCTCGTCCAGCACACCGACGTCCAGCCCCTTGAGCAAGGCCAGGCGCTCCTTGAAGCTGGCACGGAAGTCCAGTTCGCCACGCATGGCGCGCTCGGTGATTTCCGAAACCTGCTCTCCAACGCCGGCGGCCTTGGCCAGTTCGTCAATCACCTCGGCCTCGATCAGCGTCGAGTCCATGTCGAACACCGCCAGGCGACGGTTGCGGCGGAACAGCGAATCCTGCTGGAAAGCGATATCGACGTTCAGCTCCTGGGCCACGCTCAGGAACTCGGCGCGCAGCGCCTGCGGGTCAGCGGGCTCGCCGCGCACGGAGAACTCGATGCAGCCCTTGCCCTGGTCAACCGGCGTGTCCAGCGCCACACGCCCGGACAGGCGGTCGATGTGGTCGATGTTCAGGCCGTACTTGGCGGTAATCGAGCTGACACGCTGCAACTGCTCGGCAGTCACCTTGCGGGTCAGCAGGGTGACGATGTGGCGGGCTTTGCCCTGGCCTTCGACCCAGCTCTGGTAATCGGCTTCGGAAACTGGCGTGAAACGGACCTGCTGATCGAGTTCGTAGCCCGCGAACAGGATGTTTTTCAACACCGAGGAGGCCTTCTCGGTATCCGGGATCTCCACCAGGATGCCGAAAGACAGGGTGTCATGAATCACCGCCTGACCGATGTCGAGGATGTTCACACCACCCTGGGCCAGAACACCGGTGATGGCCGCAGTGAGACCGGGGCGGTCCTCACCGGTGATGTTAATCAGAACGATTTCGCGCAAGACGGGCTCCGACTCGTAGAAAAAAGCACATTCTACCGATTTTCACAGACCATCGGGCGCAGCCGATACTTTGCCGCCCCTTGAGCGCTCGCTATACTGCGCAGCAACTTCTCCGACATAAAGAGCCGCGCTCTGTGAACCGGCCCACGCCCGTTAAGACCGACAACTTCTTCCTGCTGATTTTTCATGCGCTGCGCCAACGCCGTGTGCCGCTTGCGCTGCGGATCGCCTGCCATAACGTGTTCCTGGTAGCACTGGCCCTGGTGATCTATGCCTGCGTGATGGGCTTGCAGTTCAAGCAGGCCATGCATGAACAGGCCGATGCCCTTGGGCAGAGCCTGACCACGCAGACCGCAACCTCGGCGACCGAGCTGCTGGTGTCCAACGACATCCTCAGCCTCAATGTCCTGCTGGGCAATCTGGTGAAAAACCCGCTGGTCGCCCATGCCGCCATCTACAGCGTCGACAACCGGATCCTCGCCGAAGCCGGCCAGCGCCCGAAAAACGGCCTGCTGGGCGAGGCTGAAGGCCTGTACCAGACCAAGATTACCTTTCAGGATGTGACCGCAGGCCAACTGCGTATCAGCCTGGACATGAGCCAGTTCCAGCAACCGCTTACCATCAGCCTGCAGAGCATGGGCATCCTTGCCGGTATTCTGCTGGCCCTGGCCCTGGCCATGAGCCTGCGCCTGGGGCGCTTCATCTCTACGCCCCTGCTGCAACTGCGGGTCTGGCTGCGCGACATCAACGAATTCACCCCGGCGATCGAGCGCCAGGACGAAATCGGTGACCTGGCGCGCCAGCTGCACGCCCGCCTGGCACCACCCCCACGGGAAATCGAGCCGGAAGAAGTCGAAGAAGAACACCTCGACGACGATGAGCCTGAGTTCAAGGTTCGCAACCTGCGCGACCCAAGCTTCGACGAAGCCCCAGCGGTGACCAAGGCGAGCACGCCGGTAGCGGACGACGATGAAAACGACGACGCGTTTGCCGACCTGCTCGACGAAGAACACGACGACGCCCCGCAACCTGCCACTCCACCCGCCAAGCGTGAGCCTCAGGCCAGCGCCGTACTGGCGGTACAACTGGGCTCCCAGGAACAGCTGCGCCGCCTGCCGCGAGCTCGCCTGACCGAACTGCTGGAGCGCTATCGCGACTGCCTCGACCAGGCCGCGTCACTGTATGAAAGCGAAGTGCACACCCTCAACGACGGCAGTACCCTGATGCTGTTCCACAAGCAGGACAGCGGCGAGGATTACCTCACCAATGCCATCTGCTGCGGCGAGCTGCTGCGCGCCCTGGGTCACGCCCTGCAGATCGAGGTAGCCGACAGTGGCATCACCTTGCAACTGCAGCTGGGCCTGGCACTGGGTGAAGGCCTGGACGGCATGAGCCAGATCGACCTGCTGTTGACCGAGAAGGCCCAGGACGCCCTGGCCCTGTCGCAACACAGCCGCAACCTGCTCCTGGTGGAGCGCAAGATCAGCGATGACGCCCTGATCCGCCAGCGTGCCCGTATCCGTCCTATCGCAAGCCCCGAGGGTGCCTGCTGCGTGGAGCGCCTGATGGAGCCCTACCCGTCGATGCTTGAGCGCCAACTGGCGCGGATGCACGAGCGTCGGGTCAAGAGCTGATACCCCATCGCGGCGTGTCCGCTTGGGGGACGGGATGGCGACTGCTGCGCAGTCGATCACAGCCTCGTTCCTCGGCAGCGGCTACGCGACAGACCCAATAAAAAAGCCCGCATCGCTGCGGGCTTTTTTGTACCTGATGACTTAGAAGCGGAAAACTTCCATATCAGTGCGAATTGGCGTAGCCAATGGAATCTTTGGCTTCTCCGGTTCTTTGCGCACTTGCACCGGCGCGGCCTTCTTCGGTTGCTCTTCAGCGATCGGCGGCTGGTTGGCCAGCGGCTTGAGGGCAATGCTCAGTTGTTCGGCCAGCTTTTGCAGCAATTGGCCCTGGGCCTGTACCTGCGCTGCTGCGCTGCCCTGGTGCTGCTGTTCCAAGTGGACAATGCGGTTGTCGCGGACCTGGCCACGGCGATCCAGCAGGCGCCACTGGGCATCAAGCACCGCCGGCTGGTTGGCACCGGAGTCCAGTCGAGTGATCGACAACAGCACCTGTACATCCGGCGTGAAGCCCGTGTTGCCCGGCGCGAGCACTACGCGCTGGCTGTCCAGGCGCCAGGCCAATTGGCGTACCAGCAACTGATCGATGTCTGCCGACAGGCTGCCAGCCCAACGGCCATCGGTCGCCGCGGTCAGGCTTCCATCGGCTTGACGCTGAAGCAGGGTTTCGCGCTGCAGGTAATCGGCAACCGACACCGGGCCGAGCACGACGGCCATGCCCGCACTTTGCTTGGGCTGGCCAGGCTCACCACTGTCGAGCTGATACAGGGATACCGGCTGGTGCATGCTGCAACCGGCCAGTCCGAGTACGCCACTGAGCAGCAGAACAAACGGAAGGCGCAGAAATTTCATCATCCCATCCAGGCGGCCGCCACAAGGCAAACCGCAGTGATACTCATATAGATTCGTTCGGGCACACAGCCACGCTGATGCCGCAAGGCGCCTATCATCCGCGAAATAGCGGTTCGACTCCAGTGTTTCAACCCCGAACGGGCGCGAAATTACCCATTCGGGGTCTCTAAACCGGCTTACCCGATGTTCTCGACCAACAACGCATCAACGCGCTGGAAGCCTCGGGGCAGCTTGTTGCCTCGACGGCCGCGCTCGCCCTTGTAGTGCTCAAGGTCATCCGCCTTCAATGACAGGGTACGCTTACCAGCCTGCAACACAAGCGTCGCGCCGTCAGGAATGACCGCCAAATCAGTGACATATTCCTCACGACTGGCAACCCGGTCACCAGGAATACCGATGATTTTATTGCCCTTTCCTTTACCAAGCTGCGGCAGGTCGCTGACTTTGAAAATCAGCAGGCGACCTTCGGTAGTCACCGCGGCAAGCCAGTTTTGCTCACGGTCGGCCACTGCACGCGGGGCAATGACCTTGGCGCCGTTTGGCAAACTGAGCAGGGCCTTGCCGGCCTTGTTCTTGGCCTGCAGGTCTTCGCCCTTGACCACAAAGCCGTAGCCGGCGTCGGAGGCAATGACATACAAGGCATCGTCTTCAGGCAGCAGCACACATTCAAAGCCGGCCCCTGGCGGTGGCGTCAGGCGGCCTGTCAAAGGCTCGCCCTGGCCACGGGCCGACGGCAACGTATGGGCGGCAACCGAATAACTGCGGCCGGTGGAGTCGATGAACACGGCAAATTGGTTGGACCGCCCGGCCGCGGCGGTCTTGAAGCCATCACCGGCCTTGTAGGACAGGCCCGTGGCATCAATGTCGTGGCCCTTGGCGCAACGCACCCAACCCTTCTCCGACAGAACGACGGTGACAGGCTCGGTCGGCATCAGCTCGTTTTCCGACAAGGCCTTGGCCTCAGCACGCTCGACAATCGGCGAACGACGGGCGTCGCCGTAGGTTTCGGCGTCCTTGATCAGCTCGGCACGGACCAGCTTGCGCAGTTTGCTTTCGCTGCCCAGCAAGGCGGTCAGCTTGGCTTGTTCCTTGGCCAGTTCGTCCTGTTCGTTGCGGATCTTCATCTCTTCCAGCCGCGCCAACTGGCGCAGGCGGGTTTCGAGGATGTACTCGGCCTGGGTTTCGGTCAGGTCGAAGCGGGCAATCAGCGCGGCCTTTGGCTGCTCCTCGGTACGGATGATGTGGATCACTTCATCCAGGTTGAGGAAGGCCACCAGCAAGCCTTCGAGCAGGTGCAGGCGGCGCTCGACCTTGTCCAGGCGGAATTTGAGGCGACGGCGCACCGTCTGCACGCGGAACTCCAGCCACTCGACCAGCAACGCGCGCAGGTTTTTCAGCTGCGGGCGGCCATCCAGGCCGATGATGTTGACGTTGACCCGGTAGCTGGACTCAAGGTCGGTGGTGGCGAACAGGTGCTGCATCAGTTCGTCGAGGTCGACCCGGTTGGAACGGGCGATGATCACGATCCGGCACGGGTTCTCGTGGTCCGACTCATCGCGCAGGTCAGCGACCATTGGCAGCTTCTTGGCCTGCATCTGTGCAGCGATCTGTTCCAGCACCTTGGCCCCGGAGACCTGGTGCGGCAAGGCGGTGACAACGATGTCGCCGTCTTCGATACGGTAGACCGCACGCATGCGCACCGAGCCACGGCCGCTTTCGTAGATTTTCAGCAATTCCGAGCGCGGCGTGATGATTTCGGCTTCGGTCGGGTAGTCCGGCCCCTGGATGTGCTCGCACAACTGCTCGACGGTAGCCTTGGGCTCATCCAGCAAACGCACACAGGCGCTGGCAACTTCACGCAGGTTATGTGGCGGCACGTCGGTCGCCATGCCCACGGCAATACCGGTGGTGCCGTTGAGCAGGATATTCGGCAGGCGTGCCGGCAATACGGCAGGCTCGTCCAGGGTGCCGTCGAAGTTCGGCACCCAATCGGCGGTACCCTGGCCCAGTTCGCTGAGCAGCACCTCGGAGTAGCGCGACAGCCGAGCTTCGGTGTAACGCATGGCCGCGAACGACTTCGGATCGTCCGGAGCACCCCAGTTGCCCTGGCCGTCGACCAGGGTGTAGCGGTAGCTGAACGGCTGCGCCATCAACACCATGGCTTCGTAGCAGGCCGAGTCACCGTGGGGGTGGAACTTGCCGAGCACGTCACCGACGGTACGCGCCGACTTCTTGTGCTTGGAATCGGCGTCCAGGCCCAGCTCGCTCATGGCATAGACGATGCGTCGCTGCACCGGCTTCAGGCCGTCGCCGATATGCGGCAAGGCGCGGTCCATGATCACGTACATGGAGTAGTTGAGGTAGGCCTGTTCGGTGAAGTCAGCCAGTGACCGGCGCTCTACGCCATCGAGGCTGAGATCAAGGGAGTCGCTCATGCGGGCCTCATCATTTCAGGTTCTGGCGCAGCAGCAAGGTGCCACCACGCTGGGTAAATTCGAGTTGTTTCAGGGCACTCATGCCCAGCAAGACCTGTTCGCCTTCCAGCCCCGGCACCACCAGGGCGCGCAGATCGCGCAACTGGATATCGCCCAGTTGCAGCGTGTCCAGGCGCGTGCGATAGCCCTCGGTGCGTCCGTTGGCGGTACTGAGCGTCACCGGAGCGCCGCGTTCAAGATCAAGCTTGCCGGCCAGCCTTTCGGGAATCGCCACATCGGTGGCACCGGTATCGAGCAGAAAATGTACCGCCTGGCCATTGATCTGGCCATCGGCGACGAAATGCCCCTGGCCGTTACCCGCCAATTGCACTTCGATATAGCCATCGCCATGCTGCGAACTGATCTGGGTATTGGGGTTGGCCTGACGCTGCTCCCAATCGCCGAAAAAGCGCGTCGCCAGGAACAGGCCGGCCGCCCAGGCAAGCACCAGCAGCACCCTGCCAGCACGCTTTCCCGGTGGCTGGCTCACGGCTTGGCGCTCCAGCCGCCTTCAGGGGCAGCAAATCGCCAGACCACCGGCCGCGACTCGCCGTCGTTGCGCGTTGCGCCGTTATTGTCCACACCGATCCAGGCGCCCTTGGCATCGATCACCAGGGCTTCGGCCAAGCCGAAGGGCTGGGTGTACTGCCGCGTCTCGGCCAGTGCATCGGCTGCGAACGACCAGCAACGCTCGACTTTCGCGGTCACTGCGTTGCGACGGCATATCCGGTGGGCATTGCGTTCCAGGGTGAAGAGCTTGTTGTTGAACAGGGCAAGGTCGGCAAAGTCCCTCGGCAACGCTCGCGCCTCGGGCATCTGCGGGGGCTGCATCTCGACGCCCGCCTCGCTCAGCAGCACACAGCCACCGGCGCAGTCCCATACCGTCTGCTGGCGATTGATCAGCAGCAAGCCGCGACGCTCGCGCTCGGCCGCCAGCCACAGGCGATCACCGGCCGGGTTTACGGCCAGGCCTTCAAACAAGGCATTGAAATGCAGCAGCATGCCGCTGGCCCGGGCCTGACGAACCAGGCTCGGGTCGATCTTCAACCAGTTCGGCTCACCGTCGACCGGCACTTGCAGCACCGCGGCATGGGCTTCACTAACCACATAGCGATTGCCGGCGGCATCACAGGTGATGGCCTCGAAGTCCAAGTCGCCACCACGCACCTTGCCAGCGGCCCAGGTACGTGAGCGCAAGCCCCAGGGCAAGCCGCTTTCCGGTACCGGGGGAGCGGCCAGCGGAATCGACACGGCCTGCCAGACCGTGGCCCGGGTATCCATGCGGTACAGCAGGTCGTCGTCGCGGTCGGATACTGCCCACAGTTCGCCCTTGCACAGGGCCAGGCCCGACAGATTGCCGCCACGCATGCCGTCGACCGGATGTTCGCTCACCAGCTTGAGCTCAGGCCAGGGTGCCGCCTGCGATGACAGGGCAAACACACCAAGTACCGCTGCCAGTAGCAGACGAATCAAGCCAGTACCTCAGCCAGGTTGCCTTTGGACTCCAGCCAGGTCTTGCGATCGCCGGCACGCTTCTTGGCCAGCAGCATGTCCATGATCTCGCGGGTACCGTCCAGGTCTTCCAGGGTCAGTTGCACCAGACGACGGGTGTTCGGGTCCATGGTGGTTTCACGCAGTTGCGGCGGGTTCATTTCACCCAGGCCCTTGAATCGGGTGACCTGTGGCTTGCCACGTTTTTTCTCGGCGACCAGGCGATCAAGAATGCCATCACGCTCGGCCTCGTCCAGGGCGTAGTAGATCTCCTTGCCCAGGTCGATACGGTACAGCGGCGGCATGGCCACATAGACGTGGCCGGCCTCGACCAGCGGGCGGAAATGCTGGACGAACAACGCACACAGCAGCGTGGCGATGTGCAGGCCGTCGGAGTCGGCGTCGGCGAGGATGCAGATCTTGCCGTAGCGCAGTTGGCTCATATCGGCCGCCCCCGGGTCGACACCGATGGCCACGGCAATATTGTGTACTTCCTGGCTGGCCAGGACCTCACCGCCATCGACTTCCCAGGTGTTCAGGATCTTGCCGCGCAGCGGCAGGATCGCCTGGAATTCCTTGTCACGCGCCTGCTTGGCCGAGCCGCCGGCCGAGTCACCCTCGACCAGGAACAGTTCGGCGCGCATCGGGTCCTGGCCGGCGCAGTCCGCCAGCTTGCCCGGCAGCGCCGGCCCCTGGGTAACGCGCTTGCGCTCGACCTTCTTGCTGGCCTTGAGACGGCGGCCGGCGTTGTTGATGGCCAGTTCGGCCAGTTGCATACCCATCTCGGGGTGCGCATTGAGCCACAGGCTGAAAGCATCCTTGACCACACCGGAAACAAACGCGGCCGCCTCGCGGGACGACAGGCGCTCCTTCGTCTGGCCGGAGAACTGCGGTTCCTGCATCTTCATCGAGAGCACGAAGGTGATGCGCTCCCAGACGTCCTCGGGGGCCAGCTTGACCCCTCGCGGCAACAGGTTACGGAACTCGCAGAACTCGCGCATGGCATCGAGCAGGCCCTGACGCAGGCCGTTGACATGGGTGCCGCCCTGGGCGGTGGGGATCAGGTTGACGTAGCTTTCCTGGACGCTGTCGCCGCCTTCCGGCAACCACAGCAGGGCCCAGTCGACAGCTTCCTTGTTGCCGGCCAGGCTGCCGCAGAACGGCTCGTCGGGCAGGCGCAGGAACTCGCTGACCGAGTCGACCAGGTAGGAACGCAGGCCGTCCTCGTAATGCCACTCGACCTTCTCGCCGCTGGCCTTGTCTTCAAAGCTGACCAGCAGCCCCGGGCACAGTACCGCCTTGGCCTTGAGCACATGCTTGAGGCGGCTGATGGAGAATTTGGGGGAATCGAAGTACTTGGGGTCCGGTGCGAAGTACACGCTGGTACCGGTGTTGCGCTTGCCGACCGAGCCGACCACTTCCAGCTCGCTGGCCTTGTAGCCATCGGCGAAGGTCATCTGGTATTCGTTGCCGTCGCGCTTGACCTTGACCCGCACCTGGCTGGACAAGGCGTTGACCACAGAAATACCCACCCCGTGCAGACCGCCGGAGAACTGGTAGTTCTTGTTGGAGAATTTACCGCCGGCATGCAGCTTGGTGAGGATCAGCTCGACCCCCGACACGCCCTCTTCAGGGTGGATGTCCACCGGCATGCCGCGCCCGTCGTCGGACACTTCCAGCGAATGGTCGGCGTGAAGGATCACCTGCACCGATTTGGCATGCCCCGCCAGGGCTTCGTCGACGCTGTTGTCGATGACTTCCTGGGCCAGGTGGTTCGGCCGGCTGGTGTCGGTGTACATGCCCGGGCGCTTGCGCACCGGGTCAAGGCCCGAGAGGACTTCGATGGCGTCTGCGTTATAGGCACTAGCGCTGGGAATGGCCATGGGGTCTCGTCGTCAGTCGTGGGTGAAAATAAGTCATCAAAATACAGAAAAATCGAGCGATTGGTACTGCTGCGGGTCTATGCCGGCAAAGCTCAGCAAGGCCGGCAGACGCTCGGCGAACCCCTGGAAACTGTGATCGCCCCCGGCCTGGATACGCAGGGCGCAAGCGCGGTAGAACTGCTCGGCCCGGCGATAGTCCAGGGTCTCATCGGCGGTTTGCAGCCAGACTTGATAGCGCGCGGCATCGGTGGGCGCGGCAACCTCAAGTTCGGCCAGGGCCTGCACGTGATCGTGGGTCAATTCCCAGGTTTCACCGGTGTAGAAGTTTTTCTGAGGCCCCAGGTACCCGTCGAACAGTTGGTGCGGGTTGACTGCGGGGTTGATCAGCAGCGCCTTGAGCCCGTGGCGCTCGGCCAGGTGGGTGGCATAGTAGCCGCCGAGCGAGCTGCCGACCAGTAATGGCGATTCGAGCTCAGCGATGTCGGCTTCAAGCTGGGCAATGGCCTGGCGAGGGTGATGATGCAAGGCCGGCACCCGCAGTTGCCCGGCCAGGCCGATCTGCTGCATTACCTCGACCAGCTGGCAGGCCTTCTTCGACGAGGGTGCACTGTTGAACCCGTGAATATAGAGAATCGATCCCGACATACCGCCCCCGCTGCACCTGTCTGGCCTGGCGTACCAGGCTGAAAAACGCGCATTTTAGCCTGTTCGACAGTGGATTGAGCGGTTTCAGCCATTCGGCAACACTTAATAGCCGTCTTCGTAGTCGATGGTGAACTCGAAGCCGGTCACCCGCGACACACCGGTGTCGATAGCGCCGTCTGGGTGCAAGCGAAGCCAGCGATAGCCCGGCGCTTGTTCGCCGACCTTGAAGTCCTCGCTCCCAGGCTCGAACTGGATGCAGGTGGAGGGAGAGGCCAACAGCCGCACTCCGTTGCGCATCTGGTCCCACTCCTGGTGGATATGCCCCCACAGCAAGGCACGCACCTGTGGATAACGATCCAGCACTGCAAACAAAGCGTCTGCATTGCGCAAGCCAATCGGCGCCATCCAGGCACAGTCGATCGGTACAGGCTGGTGGTGGAAACAGATCAGGTGATGGCGCCCGGGCGCCTCGCCCAAGGCCTGATCGAGCAACATCAGCTGGCTCTCATCCAGCACCCCGGGCACGGAGCCTGGCACGGCCGAGTTGAGCATCAGGATGCGCCAGTTGCCGATATCCACCACGGGCTCCAGCACCTGTGAGCCTTGCGCAGCCTGCTCCATCGGCAGCGGTTCGTCGTGATTGCCGGCGAGCCAGCGGGCCGGCGCCTTGAGACTCGCCGTCAGGTCGCGAAAACGGGCATAGGACGCTTGCGTGCCATCCTGTGACAGGTCGCCCGTAGCCAGCAGCAAGTCGATACGCGGCTGCTCGTCACGCACGCACGCGATGACCCGTTGCAGGCTTTCGCAGGTGTTCATGCCCAGCAATGTACGGTTCGCATCACCGAACAGGTGGCTGTCGGTCAGTTGCACCAGGCACACCGGCGAGTGGTCGTGAGGGATGGATTGTTGCGGCAAGGGCCGACTCCTTGGGCGGATTCAGCGCGATTATGGCGGCTGGCCGGGCTTGAGCAAATACTCGACAACAACCCGTGTCACATTTCAGCGAACGACAGCCAACTCATGACCGCACGCCAGGCAGTGGCTCAACCACTCGCCAAGGAACAGATTGAGCTGGGCTTTTTCGTCGGGCTGGTGCATCGCCGCATTCGGGTAGGGGTAGATGCTGCGAAAACGCCGGGCATGCTCGGCGCTGACCACTTCGGCCATGCGCGCATCGTGGTACACCTGCACCTCCAGTTGCGGCACCGGCAACCAGGGCAGGCTGTGCTCCTGGCGCACCCGCAGGGTGGTGGTGTACGGGCAGGCGAGCACCACATCCAGGACCAGCACACCCAGCATCTGGTCGCCCTGGGTCATGCCGATGCGACGCGAGCTTTGGGCGCTGCGCATATCCGGCAACAAACGCATCAAGCGCGCGTAGTTGGCCTCGCAGGCCGCTTGCAACCCGACCAGATCGACCCGGTAGCGCTCGCGCAACAGATTCACGACCATAGCCCCCTGACTTCATCTCGGTTCAAGGCCAGCCACTGCAAGGCAATGATGGTTGCCGCATTGGCGATCAGCCCATCGCGTACGGCCTGCAGCGCATCCTCGAACGCCCAGACCTTCACGCGAATATCTTCGCCCTCTTCTTCCAGGCCGTGCAGACCGCCCGCCCCAGCGCTGTCGCAACGTCCAAGATACAAGTGCACGTACTCGTCACTGCCGCCGGGGGACGGGAAATATCGCGTCATCGGCCACAGTGTCTGAAGCTTCAGCCCAGCTTCCTCCTGCGCCTCGCGGTGTGCAACTTCTTCCGGCACTTCGTCTTTATCGATCAGACCGGCGACCAGTTCGATCATCCACGGATTGGCAACCTTGCCCATGGCGCCGACGCGAAACTGCTCGATCAGCACGACTTCATCGCGCAGGGCATCGTAGGGCAGCACACACACCGCATCATGGCGCACGAACAATTCGCGGCTGATCTCCTGGCCCATGCCCCCGGCGAACAGTTCATGGCGCAGGCGCACCCGATCGAGCTGGTAGAAGCCCTTGAAGCAGTTCAGCCGCTCGACGATTTCAACGTCCTTGGGCACAGTGTTCAGCGTGTCTGACATGGGAATCCTCATAACCTCGTGTACCGCATCGCGCCATCCTAACCTGCGCACCGTCGCGTTTCACCCCTTTAAAGATAGCGCCCTGGCTGCGAGGATAGACGGCCTGCTGATGTATTGAGCTTAGTGGCGAACTGAAGGCCATGCCGACGGTCCAAGCCCGATTACCTTTGCCTTACAAGGATCATCATGACGCTTGTGAAACTGACTACCGTGGCCGTGCTGGCCCTGGCCCTGGGCGCCTGTCAAAGCTTGTTCCAGCCCAATATGCGCACGCCACTGGAGGTCAAGCGCGACCGCTGGGAGCACATCAAGCCCGGTTGCAATACGGCAGATTGCCCCCTGGTCAATATCGACACCATCCACTTCCCGGCCAATCCGAAGCTGGACGCGATCGTCGAGAAAAGCCTGCTGCAGATGACCCAGGACAACGAGCGCGATGCCCTGCCGACTTCGCTCAAGGCCTATGAAGACAAATTCATGGCCAGCGCCGAAAGCCGCCACAGCAGCTACCTGCAAGCCAAGGTACGCGAGCAGCATGACGGACTGGTGATCATCGAGCTGTCCAGCTACCTGGACACCGGCGGTGCCCACGGCATGCCCGGGCGCGGCTTCATCAACTACTCGCGCCAGCAGGACAAGGTCCTGACCCTGCAGGACATGCTGGTGCCAGGCCAGGAAGCGACCTTCTGGAAGACCGCCGAGGAAGCCCACAAGGGCTGGCTGATCAGCACGGGCATGGACAAGGACGCCGAGTTCGTCAAGACCTGGCCCTTCCGCCAGACCCCGCACATCGCCCTGACTTATGGCGCGGTGGTGCTCAAGTACGAAGTGTATGCCATCGCCCCGTATTCCATGGGCCACATCGAACTCAAGATCCCCTACCCGCGCCTGAACGGCATCATCAAGCCGGCGTTGTTTCCGGGTCGCGGCTGACGGACGGCGCCGCCATCCAGTACACGCACCCTGCCAGCAGCAAGGCGGGCAGGGTCGAGCCGACATCCGCGGCGTAGTGCGCCAGCAAATGATAGGTGGCGATCCCGCTGCCCCAGGCGACCAGCGCACGCCAGTGCAGGCTATGGATCGGGCTGGCATCGCTGCGGCGGCGACGCACGATGAAGTGATCGACCAGCACCACGCCGAACAGCGGGGCAAACACCGAGCCGATCAGTAGCAGGAAGTTCTGGTACTGCGCCATGGGCGCATAGCAGGCAATCAGGGTGCACAGCACGCCGATGGCCAGGGCCAGGTGCTCGACTTTCAGGCGAACCAGCAGGCCGGTGGAAACCGCTGCCGAATGGATATCGGCAAAGGCCTTTTCCGACTCGTCGAGCAGGATCAGCAGCAGCGGAATACCCAGGCCGGCGCCGGCCAGTGCCAGGAGCAAGGTATTGACCTCCCCTGCAGGAGCAAAGGCCAGGGTATAGGCCACACCCAGGCTCATCATCCATACGTTGCCCACGAAGTAGCCCAGTGCCGTGCCGATGAACACGCGGCTGGCATGGCGACTGAAGCGTGAATAGTCGGCAATCAGCGGCAGCCACGAAAGCGGCATGGCGATGGCGATATCGATGCCCACAGCCAGTGACATCGAGCCATCGCCGGCACGCGCCCACAGGGCGGCAAGATCGGCCTTGGCAAACAGGTTCCAGGTCAGCCACAGGCAGGCCCCGAGCAACAGCCAGATGCCCCACTTGCGCAGGATCTTGCGCACGAAGGTCAACGGCCCGCTGACCGCCAGCAAGGTCGCCAGGGCACCGAAGCACAGGGTCCAGAGCAATGGATTGGTCAGCGCGCTGCCTTCGCCGAAGGCGCGTGCGCCCAGGAGGCTCGCGGCATCGCGCATGACAATGATTTCGAATGAGCCCCAACCGATCAGTTGCAGCAGGTTGAGCAGCGCGGGCAGGCGCGCGCCATCGCGGCCCAGGCTGCGACGCAACGCGGCCATGGACGAGAGCCCCGTGTCGCTGCCGATGACGCCGACGGCCGCCAGCAGCAGGACACCCACGGACGTACCGAGGATGATGGCCAGCACCGCGTTGGCCAGGCCAAGGCCGGGGCCGAGCAAGGCGCCGGTCTGCAGGACCATCAGGCCGATGCCGAGGGAAAACCAGAGGGAGCAGAGATCGCGGCCGCTGAGGACGCGCTGCTGGGTGGTGACCGGGTGGTCGGGGGAAAATTGGCTGGGTGTGCTCACAAAGGGGATCTCGACAGGGAGAGTTTTTTTATTCTTGGGGTCTTTCGCGGGGCAAGCCCGCTCCTTCAGGAGGAGCGGGCTTGCCTCGCGATGCAGCGTCAAACCTTCTTGTACAACTGGCTGCCTTCCTGGCGGAACCGCTCGGCCTGCTCGCGCATGCCGTCCTCGACCGCTACATCCACCGCTTCAATGCGCTGATTGGCGGCGTACTCACGTACTTCCTGGGTGATTTTCATCGAACAGAACTTCGGCCCGCACATCGAGCAGAAGTGGGCGACCTTGGCCGAATCCTTGGGCAGTGTCTCGTCATGGAACGAACGCGCGGTGTCCGGATCAAGGCCCAGGTTGAACTGGTCTTCCCAACGGAACTCGAAGCGCGCCTTGGACAAGGCGTTGTCGCGGATCTGCGCGCCCGGATGGCCCTTGGCAAGGTCGGCGGCATGGGCCGCGATCTTGTAGGTGATGATGCCGGTCTTGACGTCATCCTTGTTCGGCAGGCCCAGGTGCTCCTTGGGCGTCACGTAGCAAAGCATGGCGCAACCGAACCAGCCGATCATCGCCGCACCGATACCGGAGGTGATGTGGTCGTAGCCCGGGGCGATGTCGGTGGTCAGCGGGCCAAGGGTGTAGAACGGCGCTTCGTCGCAGCACTCCAGCTGCTTGTCCATGTTCTCCTTGATCAGTTGCATCGGCACATGGCCCGGGCCTTCGATCATGCACTGCACATCGTGCTTCCAGGCGATCTTGGTCAGCTCGCCGAGGGTCTCCAGCTCACCGAATTGCGCGGCATCGTTGGCGTCGGCAATCGAGCCCGGACGCAGGCCATCGCCCAGCGAGAAGCTGACGTCGTAGGCCTTCATGATTTCGCAGATTTCGTCGAAGTGGGTATAGAGGAAGTTCTCTTTGTGATGCGCCAGGCACCACTTGGCCATGATCGAACCACCACGGCTGACGATACCGGTGACACGCTTGGCGGTCAGCGGTACATACCGCAGCAGCACGCCGGCGTGGATGGTGAAGTAGTCCACGCCCTGCTCGGCCTGCTCGATCAGGGTGTCGCGGAACAGCTCCCAGGTCAGGTCTTCGGCCACGCCGTTGACCTTTTCCAGCGCCTGGTAGATGGGCACGGTGCCGATCGGCACTGGCGAGTTGCGGATGATCCACTCGCGGGTTTCATGGATGTGCTTGCCGGTGGACAGGTCCATCACCGTGTCCGAGCCCCAGCGAATGCCCCAGGTGAGCTTGGCCACCTCTTCTTCGATGGACGAGCCCAGGGCGCTGTTGCCGATGTTGCCGTTGATCTTCACCAGGAAGTTGCGGCCGATGATCATCGGCTCCAACTCCACGTGGTTGATGTTGGCCGGAATGATCGCGCGACCGCGGGCGATTTCCTCACGGACGAATTCGGCGGTGATTTCTTTCGGGATGCTGGCACCGAAACTGTGCCCGGCGTGCTGCTGGCTCAACAGGCCAGCGGCGCGGGCCTCTTGCAGCTTCATGTTCTCGCGGATGGCAACGTATTCCATCTCCGCGGTGATGATGCCTTGGCGCGCGTAGTGCATCTGGCTGACGTTGGCGCCGGCCTTGGCGCGGCGCGGGTTGCGTACATGGGCGAAGCGCAGTTTGGTCAGCTCGGCATCGGCCAGGCGCTGCTGGCCGAAGTCCGACGACAGGCCTTCCAGGCGCTCGGTGTCACCACGGGCGTCGATCCAGGCCGAGCGCACGTCGCCCAGGCCTTTGCGCACATCGATGATGACGTCGGGATCGGTGTAGGGACCGGAGGTGTCGTAGACCAGCACCGGGGCATTAGGCTCGCCGCCGAAGTCGGTGGGGGTGTCATCCAGGCTGATTTCGCGCATGGGTACACGGATGTCCGGGCGCGAGCCTTCGACATAGATTTTGCGCGAGCGGGTGAACGGCTGTACGGACTGTTGATCGACCTGGGCCGACTCACTCAGATTGGCGTATTTTTCTTGTTTACTCATCACAGGCTCTCCAGACGGCTTCCTAGCAGTGGAATGTCGGGGGAGAACCTGAAAGGCACGGACGCACCAAGGACGGTGCTGTGCCAAATGCGCGGTGATGCCTGCAGCTGCAACGGCTGACTCGACATTCCCGGACCTGGCACAAGAGACTCGCCGGGAAAGCGAGAAATCTTGTTCCCTACGCAGGCGCTAACCTGATCAGGTTCAACGGGATCCGGATTATCCGATCTCAGCCTCAACGCAAGGCACCC
The DNA here is from genome assembly GCF_035581345.1 of Pseudomonas sp. JQ170C. Lineage (NCBI taxonomy): Bacteria > Pseudomonadati > Pseudomonadota > Gammaproteobacteria > Pseudomonadales > Pseudomonadaceae > Pseudomonas > Pseudomonas sp. JQ170C. The sequence goes on along the minus strand of NZ_CP141608.1, from coordinate 497,600 downwards.
CGACAAGAACGCGCCCAGTCTAGACTGGACTCACCTGCAAAGCCAACAGTACAAGCACGGCCACGATAAATGGCGCAAATGGCAGATTGTTGCAAAGTGTCCGCGCATCTACACTCACCGGTTCAGAAACACTCAATTGTTCAAGGATCGCCCTATGCTGCGCAAACTTTCACTGGCCCTTGCCGTGTCTTGTGCTACCAACGGAATGGCCTGGGCAGCAGATGTGCCCTTGTCGGCAAAGACCGACCTGGTCAGCGTCTACCAGGAAGCTGTGAACAACAACGCCGACCTCGCCGCAGCCCGCGCCGACTATGGCGCACACAAGGAAGTGGTACCCCAGGCCCGCGCCGGCCTGCTGCCGAACCTGTCGGCCGGTGCCGATATGCTGAACACCCGTACCAAGCTCGACAGCCCTTCGATTACCTCCAACCGCAGCGGCAATTCCTGGCAGGCAACCCTGGCCCAGCCGGTCTTTCGTGCCGATCGCTGGTTCCAGTTGCAAGCCGCCGAAGCGGTCAACGAACAGGCGGCCCTGGAGCTGTCGGCCACCGAGCAGAACCTGATCCTGCAAACTGCGGAAAACTACTTCGCCGTGCTGCGCGCCCAGGACACCCTGGCCTCGACCAAGGCCGAAGAAGCGGCCTTCAAGCGCCAGCTTGACCAGTCCAATGAACGTTTCGACGTAGGCCTTTCCGACAAGACCGACGTGCTCCAGTCCCAGGCCAGCTACGACACGGCACGGGCCAACCGCATCGTCGCCCAGCGCCAGGTCGACGACGCCTTTGAAGCGTTGATCACCCTCACCAACCGCTACTACAACTCGGTACAGGGCATCGTCCACACCCTGCCGGTGCAGGTACCGGTCCCCAACGACGCCAAGGCCTGGGTAGAAACCGCCGGCAAACAGAACCTCAACTTGCTGGCGACCAACCATGCCGTCGATGCTGCCGAAGAAACCCTGCGCCAGCGCAAGGCCGGGCATGCACCGACCGTGGATGCGATAGCGCAATACCAGAAAGGCGACAATGACAACCTGGGCTTCAGCAACCCCAACCTCGGCGGGACCATCAGTGGCGATGTCGAGCAGACCAGCGTCGGCCTGCAGCTGAACATCCCGATCTACAGCGGCGGCCTGATCAGCTCCCAGGTGCGTGAGGCGTACCAGCGCTTGAACCAGACCGAACAGCAGCGCGAAAGCCTGCGCCGCCAGGTGGTGGAAAACACCCGTAACCTGCACCGCGCGGTGAACACCGACGTAGAACAGGTACAGGCGCGCAAGCAGTCGATCATCTCCAACCAGAGCGCGCTGGAAGCCACGGAAATCGGCTACCAGGTCGGTACCCGCAACATCGTCGACGTGCTCGATGCCCAGCGCCAGCTGTACACCTCGGTGCGCGACTACAACAACACCCGCTACGACTACATTCTCGACAACCTGCGCCTGAAGCAGGCGGCGGGCACCTTGAGCCCGCAGGATCTGACGGACTTGGCCCGGTACTTGAAACCGGACTACAACCCGGACAAGGACTTCCTGCCGCCTGATCTGGCGGCTGCGGCCAAGGCGAATTTCGACGCCAGGCCTTGAACCCATCGCCGGCAATGCCGGCTCCCACACGCGAAAGTGCGGGGGCCGGCATTGCCAGCGATAGAACGCACCGCGTTATTGAATCAACCGCCCCAAACCTTCCAGCAAGCGCTGCAACGCGCCCTGGTTGGCTTTCATCACCGCCCGCCCCGCCTCGCCCATGCGCTGCGCATCCTGCGGCAACTCGATCAGGCGCTGAACCTGCGCCGCCAGCCCCTGGGCATCCTCCACCTCCTGCAACGCCCCTGCCTCGCGCAACATCGCCGCGATTTCCAGGAAGTTGAACAGGTGCGGCCCACTGAGCACAGGCAATGACAAGGCCGCCGGCTCCAGCAAGTTATGCCCGCCATTGGGCACCAGGCTACCGCCTACGAAGGCGATATCGGCCAGCGCATAGAGGAACAGCAGCTCCCCCATGGTGTCGCCCAGCAACACGGCGGTTTCTGCATTCACCGGCTCGGCGCTGGAGCGGCGGATCGTCGGGAACTGCGCACAGCACAACTCGAACACCGTGTTGAACCGCTCCGGGTGCCGCGGCACCAGGATCAGCAAGGCGTCGGCATGCTGCGCGAGCAACTGGCGATGGGCGGCGAGAATCACTTCGTCTTCGCCTTCATGGGTGCTGGCGGCGATCCACACCGGGCGCTGGCTGGCCTGCCACTGTGCCCGCAGGTCACGCGCGCGGGGCAGCAGTTGCTCGTCGATGCGCAGATCGAACTTGATCGAGCCGGTCACTTGCACGCATTGCGCCCGTGCCCCCAGTTGGCGGAAGCGCTCGGCTTCGGCCTCGGTCTGCACGGCAATGAAATTCATCTCGGCCAGCATCGGCCGGGTCAGCCCGGCAAAGCGGGCATAGCCACGGGCCGAACGCTCGGACAATCGCGCATTGGCCAGGGCTACCGGGATACCGCGCCTGGCGCATTGGTGGATGTGGTTGGGCCAAAGCTCGGTCTCCATGATCACCGCCAGCCGGGGCTGGATATGATCAAGGAAGCGCCCGGCGGCCCAAGGCAGGTCATAGGGCAGGTAACAATGCTGGATCCGTGGCTCGTCGGCGAACATCGCTTGCACGCGCTCAGAGCCGGTCGGGGTCATGCAGGTGATGGTGATCGGCAGCTGTGGATAAGCCTTGAGCAGCGCGCGGATCATCGGCGCGGCGGCAATGCTCTCGCCCACCGACACGGCATGCACCCAAATCCCGCCCTTGGCCATGGCCGGCAGGTTCAGGGCAAAGCGTTCGCCGATGCGTTGAGCATAAGCCGGCGCCTTGCGTGAGCGCAGGAACAGGCGCAGCGCAACCAGCGGCAGGCCCAGGTGAAACAGCAGGGAATAAAGGGTTCTGTTCATGGTGCCAAAGTGTACTAGCCAATGGCGCGCAAGTGCACTGCGAAGCGCTCGGCCAACCACTGCGCAGCAGGCCCGAGGGGTTCATCGCGTCGCCACACCAGCTCGACCACCAGCGGCGGTGGCGTCCACTCGCTGCTCAGCTCGACCATATGCGCATGGTAGGTCGGATACTGCACCACATGCCGGGGCAACCAGGCCCAGCCCAGGCCGCGCATCAGCAACTCAGCAATCGCGTAGAAGCTGTCTGCGCGCCAGATCTGCGGGCTGATGGGTTCGCCTCCCGGATAACCGCTTGCCTGGGGCGTAATCAGCAGTTGCCGGTGCCGGGCCAGTTGCTGGCGGTTGACCCGCAATAACCCGGCCAGGGGATGGTTGACGGCGCAGACCGTGACCATCTCTACCTGCCCAAGGGTCCGGCGTTCCAGCGCTGGCGGCATCTGTTCATGGTGGAACAGCAACCCCAGGTCTGCGCGGCGTTCTACCAGCTTGCGCGCCACATCGCCCTGCGCGCCGCTGGCAAGTTGCACTTCCAGCGAGGGAAATTGCTGGGCCAGTTGATCAAGGCTGTCGATCACCGGCTGATACGGCATGGCCTCGTCCTGGGCCACCCGCAACTGCGCCTCCTGCCCCCGCATCAGCGCCAGCGCCCGGCCATCGAGCCGCTCGCATTGGCGCAACAACTCCCGGGCATCCTCCAGCAAGGCGGCGCCGGCCTCGGTCAGCCGCGGCTGGCGGCCACTGCTGCGCTCGAACAAGGTGACGCCCAGGTCCGCCTCAAGCAGCGCGATGGCATTGCTCACGGCTGACTGGGCCTTGCGCTGGGTGCGGGCGACCGCAGAGAACGACCGCAGCTCGGCCACCCTCACGAACAGACGCAGTTGCTCCAGATTCCATTGCTCGGCCATGCAACCTATCTCCATAAAAGATAGGTAATGACTTTACCCCATCCAGGCTTGCTCTAGAATGCCCAGCCAGAACAGAGGACAGCCCCCATGAATGCCTATACCTACCTGGCCATTGCCATTTGCGCCGAAGTCATCGCCACCGCCTCGATGAAGGCCGTGAAGGGCCTGAGCACACCCCTGCCCTTGCTGCTGATGGTCTGCGGCTATGCCGTGGCGTTCTGGATGCTGACCCTGGTGGTGCGCAGCATTCCGGTGGGTATTGCCTACGCCATCTGGTCGGGGTTGGGCATCGTGCTGATCAGCATTGCGGCATTGGTGATCTACGGGCAAAAGCTGGACCTCCCGGCGATGCTCGGCATGGCCATGATTGTCGGTGGCGTGGTGGTGATCCAGCTGTTCTCGAAAACCGCCGGGCATTGATCCGCTTCACAGGCTGTATACTGGGCGTCTGTCCAAGCTTGTGAGGTACATGCATGCCATCCGTTATTTCCACCGACGTCCTGATCGTCGGCGCAGGGGTCGCAGGCCTCTGGCTCAATGCTCGCCTGCGTCGCCTGGGTTACTCGACGGTAGTGGTGGAACGCGCCAGCCTCGGTGGCGAGCAGACCCTCAAATCCCAAGGCATCATTCACGGCGGCGCCAAGTACGCCCTGCATGGCGCCCTGACCGGCGCCTCCGAAGCGATCGCCGACATGCCGCGACGCTGGCGCGAGGCCCTGGCTGGCAATGGCGAACTGGACCTGTCCGGTGTGCGCCTGCTGTCCGAAGCCCATTACCTGTGGTCGCCCGGCACCCTGGCCGGCAACCTCACCAGCTTTTTCGCCAGCAAGGCGGTGCGTGGCCGGGTCGATCAGGTCAAGGGCGAGCAACTGCCGCCTGCCCTGCAGGACCGTGCCTTCAAGGGCAAGGTCTACCGCCTGGCTGAACTGGTCATTGATGTGCCCAGCCTGCTGACCCGCCTGGCGGAACTGGCCGGCGACAGCTTGCTGGCCGGCGAGCAGATCGAACCGCTGCAAAACGGCGGCGAGCTGGTCGGCTTGCGCGTCGATGGTCGCGAAATCCGTGCCCAGCGTGTCGTGCTCAGCGCCGGCGCCGGCAATGCCGGCCTGCTGGAAACACTGGGCCTGAAGCAACCGGCCATGCAGCGTCGACCGCTGCACATGGTCATGGCCAAGGGTTCCAGCCTCAAGCCGCTGTATGCCCACTGCCTGGGTGGCGGCCCCAAGCCGCGCATTACCGTTACCAGCCATCCGGCTGCCGATGGTCAGTGGGTCTGGTACCTGGGGGGCGACCTGGCCGAAGCCGACGGTGTGGCCCGCGAACCGGACGCACAGATTGCAGCGGCGAAAAAAGAAGTCGCCAGCCTGCTGCCCTGGATCGACCTGAGCCAGGTGCGCTGGGCAACCGTGCGCATCGACCGCGCCGAACCTGCACAGTCTGGCCTGGTGCGCCCCGACAACGCCTTCCTCGCCGAGCAGGATCGCTTGCTGGTGGGCTGGCCGACCAAGCTGGCCCTCGCGCCAGACTTCGCCGACCGGGTGCTGGCCAACCTTGAGCGTGACGGCATCAAGCCTACCGCCAGCGCAGCCTTGCCTGACCTGCCGAAACCACCGATGGCGGTGCCGGTCTGGGAGCAACTGCTGCCATGAGCCTGCCAACCCTTCACGGTCTGCACCGCCCCTTGGGCAGCACCGGCCTGCGGGTTTCGCCGCTGGGCCTGGGTACGGTCAAGCTGGGCCGTGACCAAGGGGTCAAGTACCCCAACGGCTTTACGATCCCCGACGATGACCAGGCTCGCCTGCTGCTCCAGCAAGCGCGCGAGCTGGGCATCAACCTGATCGACACCGCACCGGCGTACGGCCGGAGCGAAGAGCGCCTGGGTCCATTGCTGCGTGGCCAACGTGAGCAATGGGTGATTGTCAGCAAGGTGGGCGAAGAGTTCGACGACGGCCAGTCTCGTTTCGACTTCAGCGCCGCTCACACGCGCTTTTCCATCGAACGCAGCCTCCAGCGCCTGGAGACCGACCATATTGATCTGGTGCTGGTGCATTCCGATGGCAACGACCTGCACATCCTCGAACACGAAGAGGTCTACCAGACCCTTGAGGCCCTGAAGCAGGAGGGCAAGATCGGCGGCTTCGGCCTCTCAGGCAAAACGGCAGCGGGTGGATTGAAAGCGCTGGAGCGCGGCGATTGCGCCATGGTCACCTACAATCTGAACGAGCAGGCAGAACGCCCGGTACTCGACTATGCCGCCGCACATGGCAAAGCGATTCTGGTGAAAAAAGCCCTGGCCAGTGGTCATGTCTGCCTGAGCCCTGGGGTAGACCCGGTACGCGCGAGCTTCGAGCTGCTGTTCAATCACCCCGGGGTGAGCAGTGCTATCGTCGGTACCATCAACCCTGTACACCTGGCCCACAACGTGGCCACCGTTGCCGCCATACTGAATCGCTGACGCCTGCGCCGCCGTCGCGGCCGACCCCAACGCAAGTAGGAGCCGACATGCCGCGAACGCTGATCCGCAAGAACCCGAGCAACTTCAAGACCCTGCCCCTGCATGTCGAAGCCAGCCCCGAGGGGCTGTGCTACCAGAGCATCGGCATGCCGCTGAACTTTGCCCAGACCCAGCAACGGCGCAAGCAGATTCACCTGGCCGACAGCCAACGCTTTGCCGTCGAGCTGGCCAACCTGGGGGTGTCGGTACGACTGACCCTGCATTGGCAGAATCGCGACTATTGGGTGCTGGTCCGCCAGCGCCGCCAGGACCGTGGCGATGTGGTGCTGAAACTGATTTCAGGCTACGTGCCGGCCCAGGAACTGAACCTGCCGCTGCACACTGCCATCCAGGAAGTTGCCGAGGAATGCTTGCTGGAAACCCCGGAAGGCTGGCTCGGCGGGCGCTTCAACGAAACCTGGCTACCCGCACCCTACGCTGACGCGCTGCACTATCGCGAAGCCCTGCCCTTTGTCCTTACGCCACAGTCGGGTGCGGCACGACCAGTACGCTGCGCCAACCTGCAATTGCTCGAACGCCCGCGTGCCTATGTACACCTGCCTACCGCCTCACTTCAGCTGATCTACGACCTGCGCCTGCAGGTGCCGCGTGAAGCCAAATCCCTGAGCCTGTTTCATGTCGATGAACGGCTGGAAGGCGATCAGTTGGTGGCGCGGCTCAACCGCACTCGCCCCGATTTGTACCTGATGCCACTGGAGGACGGCCATCCTCGGCCCGAGTTGTACACCCTGAAGCAGGACCGTCTGGTGCCCGCGAGCACGCGCGGCCTGTACCTGGCCGAAAGCTTTGCCCGGCAGGAAGGCTGGCTGGTGAGGGATGAGCGGATTCGCTGGAAGGATTGGGTCAGCCAACAAGGGCTGGCAACGCCGAAAGCGGATTCCGGATTGCGGCGACTGACAGGTAAGGCGCGGGAGTTGCTGCAGATGGCGCGGGGGGAATTGCGCAAGTAACGTAATCGCGGGGCAAGCCCGCTCCTACTTGTAGGACCGGGCTTGCCCCGCGATGCGTACATCAGTGCTTGCGAATCTTCTCGACGATGGCCGTAGTCGAGCTGTTCTCAACAAGCCCCAGCACCTTCACGGTACCGCCATAGGCCTTGACGATGTCGGCGCCGACCACTTGGTCGATCCCATAGTCCCCACCCTTGACCAGCACATCCGGCTTGACCTGGCTGAGCAGGTTTTCCGGCGTGCCTTCAGGGAAGCTGATGACCCAGTCCACCGCACCCAGACCCGCCAGTACCGCCATGCGCCGGTCAACGCTGTTGATCGGACGGCCCGGGCCTTTGAGGCGGCTGACCGAAGCATCGTCGTTGACTGCTACGATCAGGCGATCACCCTGGGCGCGCGCCTGTTCCAGGTAGGTCACATGCCCGGCATGGAGGATGTCGAAGCAACCGTTGGTAAAGACGATTTTCTCGTTATGGGCACGGGCATCGTCAATGGCCAACAGCAGCTGATCAAGGCTCAGTACGCCACGCTCCGAACCTTCCTCGCGCTGGATGGCACGACGCAGCTCTGGCGCGCTGATGGCGGCGGTACCCAGCTTGCCCACCACGATGCCGGCGGCCAGATTGGCCAGGCCCACTGCGTGAGGCAGGTCTTCCCCGGCAGCGATCGCTGCAGCCAGGGTGGAAATCACCGTGTCACCGGCACCGGTGACATCAAACACTTCACGAGCACGGGCTGGCAGGTGCAGCGCCGGATGCTCCGGACGCAGCAAGGTCATGCCGTGCTCACCGCGGGTCACCAGCAAGGCGCCCAACTCAAGCTCACGCATCAGCTGACCACCCTTGGCCACCAGCTCCGCTTCGTCGGCGCAACGACCGACGATGGTTTCAAACTCGCTGAGGTTCGGGGTGATAAGGCTGGCGCCACGGTAGATCGAGAAATCCTTGCCCTTGGGGTCGGCCAGTACCGGAATGCCCTTGGCCCGCGCCGCCTGGATCAGACTCTGATGGTTTTTCAGGGCGCCTTTGCCGTAGTCGGACAACACCAGCACCTTGACGCCTTCGAGCAGGGTGTCGACTTCGGCACCCAGCGACAGCGGATCGGTGGCGAAGGGTTCTTCAAAGTCGATACGCAGCAATTGCTGGTGACGGCTCATGACCCGCAGCTTGACGATGGTCGGCTGGTGCGCGATGCGTTGGAAAATCGAGCACACGCCAGCGGCCTGCAGGCTGTTGGCCAGGCTGTCGGCAGCTTCATCCTGGCCGGTAACCCCAACCAGCGATGCCGGGGCACCCAGCGCGGCGATGTTCAAGGCGACGTTGGCCGCACCGCCGGGACGGTCCTCGATCTGCTCGACCTTGACCACCGGCACCGGGGCTTCAGGCGAGATCCGTGAGGTACCGCCATGCCAGTAGCGGTCGAGCATGACATCGCCCACCACCAGTACCGGGGCTTGATCGAAACGCGGCATGGACAACTTCATGGGCAACCCATATATACAAAATTAACAGGGGCAGGATATTAGCACAGGCAAGACGAAGGCTTGTTTACAGCCTTGCCTGCAGCTATCCACAGAAATGCAGACGGGGCCCAGGACGGGCCCCGTAGACAGGGTCAGGTGATATCGGCCTTGGCCGGCTCATCCAGGCCCATGGCATGCAGCCTGGCGTAATAGCCATTGGCGGCCAGCAGCTCGGCGTGGGTACCGCGCTCGACCAGCTTGCCCTGGTCCATGACCAGGATCATGTCGGCCTTCTCGATGGTCGACAGGCGGTGGGCGATAACCAGCGTGGTGCGGCCCTTCATCACATGATCAAGTGCCGCCTGGATATGGCGCTCGGACTCGGTATCCAGGGCCGAGGTGGCCTCGTCGAGAATCAGCAGCGGCGCGTTCTTGAGCAAGGCCCGGGCAATCGCCAGGCGCTGGCGCTGACCGCCGGACAACAGCACGCCGTTCTCGCCGACCTGGGTGTCGAAGCCCTGCGGCAACTGCTCGACGAAATCCTTGGCATAGGCATCGGCGGCAGCGGCTTCGATTTCCGCCCGCGGCGCACCGGCCAGATCGCCATAAGCGATGTTATTGGCCACGGTATCGTTGAACAGGGTGACATGCTGGGTAACCTGGGCCACATGGCGGCGCAGGTTGCGCAAGCGGTAGTTCTCGATTTCCACGCCATCGAGCAGGATCTGCCCTTGGTCATGGTGGTAGAACCGCGGAATCAGGCCCGCCAGGGTCGACTTGCCACTACCGGAACGCCCCACCAGTGCAATCATCTGCCCCGGCTCTGCCGTGAAGGAAATATCCGACAGCACCTGACGCTCGGTACCTGGGTAGGTGAAGCTCAGGTTGCGCACCTCAAGGCGACCAACCACGCGGTCCAGCTCGACGGTGCCGTTGTCGACTTCGGGAGCCTCGTCCAATTGTTCAAAGATGCTTTCAGCGCCGGCCAGGCCTTTCTGGATGGTCGAGCTGACTTCCGAGAGCTGACGGATTGGCTTGGGCAGCAAGCCCGCAGCGGTGATGTAGGCGACCAGGTCACCCGCCGTGGCATCGCCACGCAGGAACAGCACCAGGAACATCAAGGCGGCCATGGCGGTGTAGATCACCAGCTGCAGCATGGGGGTGTACACGGCGCCCGTCTTGGTCATGCGCAGTTGCTTGTCGGTGTTGCTCTGGCTGGCGTCGGCAAAACGCTTCTGCTCATAGCTTTCGCCGCCAAAGCTGCGCACCACGCGGTAGCCTTGAATGGTCTCGGAGGCCACATGGGTCACGTCGCCCATCGCCACCTGGATCTTCTTGCTCTGCTTGCGGAATTTCTTGCTTGCGCTACCCACCATCACAGCAATGATCGGCAGGATCGCCAGCATCACCAGGGTCAGCTTCCAGTTCATCCACAACAGATAAATGAACAGGAACACCACGGTCAGGCCTTCACGGATCACTACCTTGATTGCATCGGTAGCAGCGCCAGTGACCATGGTGACGTTGAAGGTGATTCGGGAAATCAGGTGACCGGAGTTGTGATTGTCGAAATAGCGGTTGGGCAGCACCAACAACTTGTTGAACAACTCGACCCGCAAGTCGTGGACCAGGCCCAGCGAAACCTTGGCCAGGAAGTAGTTACCCAGGAACGACCCCAGCCCCTGCCAGGCGGCGATCAGCACGATCAGCAACGGCACGGCCTGCAGCAACTGCAGATCCTTGAGGTAGGGCACGGTGGGGAACAACACGGCCTGGGGATTGCTCAAGCCATCGACGAAATACTTGAGGATCCCGGCCAGCATCGGCTGGGTAGAGGCAAAGATTACGAAGCCGACGATACTCAGCATGAAAATGCCAATGTACGGTTTCACATAGCTCAGTAGCCGGAAGTAGATTTTCAGGCTGGAGCTGCTCTGCTGCTCCGCCTTTAGCGGTGTTTCGGCCATCGTCGAGCTCGCTGTTCAGATTGAACCGGAAATTTTATCACAGCCCGGACGGCGGGCATGCACCCACACCAGTGCGAAAGCCAGCCCCACCGGCAACCAGCTGATGAACCACTCGGCACGCGGCGTCCCTGTGAGGCTAGCAGCGTCGAACTGCATCGCCAGGGTCGAAAACAGCCACAGGCCCATCATGCCTTTGCCAAAATCCGTCGCGCGGGCGCGCCAGCTCTCGCGGCCGATGCCGGAATGACATAAAAGCTCCCCAAACCAAGCCCTGTCCAGGGGGGCTCTGCAATCAGTTGCATGCTGGCGTGGAAAATCTCCGGCCTGTATGACGCACCACGCTCCAGTATCAGCCCATGCATCAGCGCAAAACCCACCGCTGCAGCAAGGAGGGCAGCCCCTGCAATCAAGAAATTTCTGCGGTCACGGCACCATACGGGCATGGCCACCAGCGCAAGCAACAACCCCAAAGCTGCCCCGCGGCTCTGACACAACATTACAAAGGCACCGAGGCAAAGCACTGCCAGCCCCCACAGCATTTGAAACCAGCGCTGCTGTGGTGGCCAATGCAATAGGCAGACGATCGCAACGCCAATGACATAAGCCCCGAGGATCGGGTGGGAAATTTCACCAACACCTTCGAGCCTGGTGGTCCACAGCTGCCCTGGCAGACTGTAGAAATGGATAATCGAGTAAACCGCTGCCACCGCAAGACCAATGCCCCCCAGCGAAGCAGCTGAATCAGACGCGCTATCCCGGCACTTGCCAGCAAAGGAAAAAACAGCAGAAAGACCGTTATGTACAAAAGTCGCTTAAGCTCACGCCCAGCGTCTTCAGTATTTGCCCAGGTCAGGCTCAATGCCGACCAGCCGAGCAGTAGAATGATCGATACACACAACGCCCGCTGCGCGTTCCAGACCTCAAGCAGCACCCCACGCGCCGACCACAAAAGCACCAGCGTCGGCAGCCAGAGAAACGCCACCAGACCTTGCTGATAGATCTTGTTGCTTGGTGCCAGGGCAATGGCCACCAGAAACCAGAGAAAGCCAATCGCCAGCCAGGTCTGTGCCCAGCGCCTTGCGTACATCATGCGTATCGCCATCGTTTGAACAACACCGGCATGGTGCATCGGTAAACTTTTCGGCATTATGGCCGGTCTTTTCGCTAGCCCGTTGAAGGCCCTATTCATGCAATGTTCCCGGCTACCCCAGGTCGACTTCAACCAGCTCATCCTCGGTGCCAAGGTGCTGGAGGCTGATAGCTACGGCGCCAAAGTGTACCTGCTAAACGATGGCAACATCCTCAAGCTCTTCAGGCGCAAGCGGTTAATTTCATCTGCACTGCTGCGACCTTACTCCGCTCGCTTCATCGACAACGCGATGGGCCTGGAGAAAAAGGGAATTCCTACGCTGAAGGTATTGAAATACTACAAGCTGGATGCGCCAGGAATGACGGCAGTGCTGTATCAACCCCTGCCCGGTGAAACCTTGAGCCAACTGTCTCGCAAAGACGGGTTCAGCTGGCAGGAGCGCCTGCCGGAGCTTGTGGCACTGGTACGCAAATTACACAGGTCGGGGATTTATTTTCGGTCATTGCATCTGGGCAACATTGTCGTGACCCCTGACCAAGAGATGGGACTGATTGACGTCGCGGATATGCGTTTCATGCGGGCGCCACTGTCCAATCGCATGATCCGACGCAACGTGCAGCATTTTGCTCGCTACATCGCTCGCGAGCGGCTCGACGATCAGTTTCCCCTTGCCGAACTGGAACGTGCCCTGCTGGGCTGAAAATCAGGAAGTTCGTAGCAGGTCATTGGAGGTCTGGCTGAAGCGCTGCCAGACCTGCTCGGGCGCAAGGGCCTGGTATTGGGCCTGGGCCACCTGATCACGATCAGAGGCCACACTCTCGATGATCGCCCGCCCCCAGTCTTCGATGTCCCCGACAGCGGCATAGCGACCAGCATCCCCCAACTGCTCGTGAAACACTAACAGGTCACTGCACAAGACCGGCACATCGGCCATTACGGCCTCTTGCAGCACCAGGCCCAACCCCTCGGAGCGTGAGGGTATCAGCACCCAATCGAATGCCCGATACAGATGGGCCAGACCGTTGCAGTGGCCCTGAAGGGAAACAACGTCGCCAAGGCCCAGCGCCTTGATGCGTGATTCGAGTAACGGCCGTTCGTTGCCTTCACCCAGAAACACCAAACGCAGATCAGGTCGCTGCTGGCGGGCCAGCGCAAACGCATCGAGCAGGTAGTCGAAGCCCTTGCTATCGACCAGCCGTCCCACCGCCCCCAGCACCGGCCCGCTATCGAGCGGTAAACCCATTTCCTGCCGGGCTGCCACTCGATCCAGCAACGCCTGGCGAAAGCTGGTTGGCTCAAGTGCCGAGCGCAATACCTGCACAGGCACACCGAGGTCCTGCTCAAGGGTACGGGCGAGCGTCTGGGAGACGGCAACCAGTGTCACATGTGATGGGTCGAAGCTACGCAGCAGACTGATATCACCACGATGCAAGCGAGTCTTGCCATGAAAAACGACAGCTGCCCGCACCTCAGGCAACTGGCGCAGCACCGGCAGCACCAATCGGGATACCCCCAGGCCGTCAAGCAACACGACCTCGGTACCGGCTTGCTTCAATGCTTCGCGAAATCGGCCACGCATCCAGGGATGCAGCAGCTTCCAGAAATGCCGGCCTTTGAGCAGGCGCTGGGACAGTTGCCATTCGCGCGTCTCCCCGGCGCTGCAGCAAGAGCCCTGCCCTTGCAGCAACCAACTGCTGATCGCTGCATCCGACCCCGCCTGGGAAAGGATTTGCTGGTGCACCTTGTGCACCGAGACATACGGCGCGCCGCCGGCCCACATGATGTTGACGATATTCACGGGGTAGTACCCCCTAAATCGGTATGGACAACACACATATAGGCCGAATCAATGCGCAAAAAAGCCAACCCCCACTCCTAATGCAATCCCGACAATTAGAATCACCGCCAGCTTGACCCGATCACGCTTGCGACGTCGATCCTTGCGCCGGCGCTCTTCGGGAAGGCTCACATGGGAGCCGAACCCGGTATGCAACACCGCGTCGCCCTCCAGGGTTACCCCTGTCAGGTTCAACTCGGCATAACGCTTTGACAGTGCCTTTTCACCAGCATAGGCGGCAAATGGAGCGCAGCGTTGATAATCACTCAGTCGACGCAAACCCGGGTTCAACGAGAAGCTTTGCCACTCCGGCTTGCTCGACAACAACGGGTAGCAAGGTACGCCATTGATGAACTGACGCCCACCCAGATGAATGTAAGGGCTGTGCAATTTAAGGTCATGGGCGTAGCTGCGCAACCATACCTGCAACAGCTGCGGGCTGACCTCGAGAATGCTGCGCGAATCCTCAACAAACCCTGGGCGGTAGAACTCCCAGTCGTCTTCGCAGTGGAAAATGTAGGGCGTCCTGACCCGGCCGTAGGCAAGGTCGATCGAGGCCAACTGACCCAGCTTGGGGCGGTTGACGAACACCGTGGTATAGGGCTTCCAGTGCTCCGGGACCGCGCCATGCACCGCGTCATCCCCGGAGTCTTCGGTAATGAACACCTCGCGTATCGGCGCAGTATTGAAACGGTCGAAACTTTCCAGCGTAAGCTGGAGCAGGTCGAAACGCCCGCAACTGGTAACCACCAGGGTTACATCACTCTCTTCACTGAATCGCACCGGATTCCCTCCCCATCTTCTGTATTCGGTTGTTTGAGACCATGACGCAGGACAGCCGGCTCATAGGCCCAGTCTCAAACGCAAACGCTGCCAGCCGGTCAGGGCTGGACGGGGACGCAGAGGTGACTGCATTTTTTCAACGATGCTACGACCCACTTGAGCGAAGCTGAATTGCGCAACCGCCAGATCACGACCATTGCGACCGATTTCCTCGGCCAACGCGGGGTCGGCGCGCAGTACTTTGAGCTTCTCTTGCAACTGCGCGATGCTGTTATACAGCACCACGTTATGCATGTCTGTCAGACCCAGGGCGCGATTTTCCGCCTCACCCTGGTCATACGCCAGCAGCACACAGCCACAGGCCATGGCCTCGAAATTCTTGATCATGTACTCGCCCATGCCCACATCGGCACTGACGAAGAAACGTATGCGGTTGAGCGTGTCACAGTACTCTTCACCGGACTTGGTCCGGGTCACCAGCAGGTTTTCAACCTGCGCCAGCTCGTCCAGCAACGCCTTGCGCCCGCTGTAGGCCACGCTATTGGTGCTACCGACAAAGGCCAGCTCGATATCCCGTTCACGCCCCTGGTCGGCGAGCAACTGCTGGTCATAGCCCTTGGGCACGAACTCGGCGTCGAAGCCTTCCTGGCGCAGGCGCTCACTGACCATGTACCCGGAGCTGATCACCCGCGCCCACGGCAGCTGGCGGTAATGCGCACTGAACTTGCCGGTGTACTTGCACGGGATGTAGTTCTGGTAGGCGTCGTGTTCGAGGATGACCAGGTTAGGCACCGTCCGAATGAAACCGACCTGACGGATTTCTTGCTTGAAACGCAGGAAAAACACGATCCGATCATACTTTTCAACGTTGACTTCGCGACGGAAATAACTGCGCAGGTTGCGCTGATCGGCACTGCTGAGCCAGCGCAGATCGCATTCGCAATGGGCAGCTACGCCGTCGTAGAGACGATCGAGGATGGCCCGTTGTTCTTTCTGCACCAGAAATAGAACTTTCATTGTCTTCCTTGCGGCCTTTGCTTGGCCGCTAACAGTCATGCGCCCCGATCAGAGATCACGGCGCCAGAACAATTCATGTCGACGTACAGCCTTGCGGAAAAACTCGTTCTCGCCATAGGGCGAAGCGCGTCGGCCCGCCAGCCAGCGCTGGAGCAGGCGGCGCAGGCGACGCTTGAACGGAGCCGGCGGTTGCAGGTCATGCATCATGCCAAGTGCCATGGCCTTGTCACGCTGAGTGGGCAGGTCCAACAGCATGCTGTAGGGCGCCCAGCTTTCTCCACCTTCCAATTGCGGTGGCAAAGTAACGCCGGTACCACTTTCGCCCATCGGCCAGCGGTCGTTATCGTGCAGATGATTGGCATAACCCAGCACGGTCTCTGGCTGCCACGCCAAGCCTTGCAAGGCTTGAAGTACCGCCGCCTGGGCGCAGATGTGGTCTGGGTGAGGGTCGAGTGTCGGGTGCGGCATGACCAACACCTGCGGGCGCGCCTGGAGCAACAACGCGCGCAGGTCCGCCAGCAAGTTGCTCCAGGTTGGCGCACCGTCCTGGTCACCCGGCAGCGTGATCGAGTTGAATTGGCGGAACAGGCGCGTATCGGCAAGCTCGGCTTCGCGCGAGGCAATCGGTTGGTCAGGGGTCGCCTGCATCGCCGGCAGTTGCAGACAGAAATAGCCCAGCTGCACACAGTGCGCCTCGGGAATACCCGCCCAACGGGGAACGGCAATACTGTCCCAGGCCCGCAGCCGCCCCTTCAAGCGCGCAGCCTCGGCCTTGTCCAGGCCCATCTGTTGATAGTGTTCGGCTTCGATTTCACCGGCGGTCAGGGTTACCACCCAGGCTTCCTGCGCCTGGCTGTACAAGCCGTAGGCCGCAAGCTCGGCATCGTCGGCATGCGGCGCTATCACCATGATCCGCTTCTGGCGCAGGTCTTGAGTGGGGACAACCCACAGCGTCGCTTCGGTCGGCAAGCGACAGTGCCGACCGCGCAAACGCAATTGGCCGGCGCTCAAAGAGCCGGCCAAGCCTGTGAGGTTGAGGTAACGCACCCCTGCAACGCCACGCTCGAAGGTCTGGCAGTCCTCATCGCCAAGCACCACAGCGGGGTCCAGAAAACGCCCGAGCCAACGGCTTTTCAGTCGCAGCTGCAACACCAGGGTTGCGTCCCCGGCAAGATCCAGGGGCGACGGCAGCCGCACAGCACCGCCAACCAGTTCGACCGGGTGGGCGACGCAGTCGGCAGGGAAGGCATATTGATAATCTTCGGCAGGCGAATAGAACAGGTGGTCGGCAAACCAGGCCTCGTGGGCGACCCACAGCAACGGCAAGAGCAGCAGTGGCAACCACCACTGTACAAAAATACCCAGCGCGACGAGTACCACCAGGCTGACCAGCAGCCCCAGCCGCTTGTTACGCCGGTGCTGCTTGAGCAGCTGCTGCTTGCGGCTCACACCTGAAACACCGGCACGGGGTTGCACCAACGATCCTTGTACTCACGATCGGCGCGACCGAACGAGAAACGCAGCGGCTTGTTGCGTGCCCGGGCATCCTCCCAGGCCGCCTGCGTATTGAGAAAGCTCAATACGCTGCCAGGGCTGAACGCCTTGGTTTGCGGGTCAACGCCACCGTTGATGTACTCGACGCTGATCCACTCCGGCGCCTCGACGCGGTACACTAGCTGAATGGCAATCGGCGCACCGTCGAGAAACAGTACCGAGCCGATCAACAGCTCCCGCAAGCGCTCGATGACATCGGCCATACGCTCGGCACCCGTTGCCGGGAACTCCCAGCGACGCTTGAACAGATCGCAATAAATTGCCGCCAGTTCGGCGCTGCTGAAGTCGGTGACCGGCCGTACCTGGCCGCCCGCCTCTTCCAGCAGCCTCAGCTCGCGGCGCTGGTTGTAGCGAAACTTCTTCGACAGGTCTTCCGGCGTACGCGCCATGGCCAGTGACTCGGCCTGGGGCTTGAGATTGGCAAAGCGCCCCTGATTGAGCTCGGACAGATAACGCCCGGCATGGCGCAGCGGTGCCTGTGCATCGGCAGCCGCCGGCAGGATCAGCTCGGCATTGCCCAGGTCGTACAGGCCTTTCTTGCCTTGGCGCTTGAGCACGTCCTTGGACAGGGCCAGGTAGCGCCCCCAGGTCGGGATCGCGGCCTTTAGCTCGCCATTGTGTTCCCAGCCCAGGTAACGCACCGGAATCTGCGCCAGGTCCGCCAGCTGTTCAATCACCAGGGGGTGGGTGGCGACACTGCCACCAAAGCGCTGCCAGGCCTGGGCGTAAGTAGCGGCATCGATCACGGACCAGCCGCGCTCGCGCCAGCCTTGAATATGATTAAGCATCAAGCCTCCGCGGTCAGCGCGCGAACGTGCGGCAGTTGCCAGAAGGTATCGCGCACGGCGCTATCGGAAAAACGCTCATACAACCGCTGCAGCATGCGCTCGGCACATTCCTGGCGCTGGCCCTCGTCCAGCACGGCCAAGTGCTGAAGCCCCTGCCCCAGGCGCTCGGCATCGCCAAGCGGGAACAGAATACCGACCCCTTCGACCACTTCCAGGGCACCGCCGCACGCCGTGGCCAGTACCGGTACTCCGGCGACCATGGCTTCGAGCAGCACCATACCGAACGGCTCGTGATCCGAGCTCAGGGCAAACGCATCGAACGCCTTGAAGTAGCGGCGAGCGTCAGGCACCTGACCAAGAAAATCCACCTGCCCGGCAACACCCAGCTCAGCCGCCAGGGTCTTGAGCGACTGCTCCAGGCGACCCTTGCCCAAAATGGCCAGGCGCGCACCAGCCGCCAGGCCAGGCAGCGCCTGGGCAAAGCCACGCAGCAGGGTGGCCTGGTCCTTGTCCGGATGCAGGCGGCCGACGTTACCGACAATCCACGCCTGCGGGTCCAAGCCCAGCGCCTGACGAGCCTCGTCGACCGGCACCTGAATGGCCTGCAGCGCTTCGATATCAATACGGTTATAGAGCGTCTGAATGCGCTCGACCGGCCACTTGGCCAGGCACTTACGCATGTCGTCGCGCACCGCATCGGACACCCCAAGCAGGCTCAAGCGCTGGCGAAACAGATTGGCAAACAACTGCCGGCTGCTGCGCTGGTAATCACCAAATGCATGGTGCACGCCGATCACCGGCAAACGGCTGCCGAGCAAGGCGATGTAGATAGGCTTGAAGCGGTGGGCGATGCAAAAGCTGAAGTTGCGCGTGGCGACGATCCGGCGCAATGCGCGGATCGCCCCCAGCTTGAGGCCGCGGATGGCCTTGGAGCTGAATTCAAGGAACAGCACTTCGTCAGACGCGCAGCCGGCCGCCACTTCCGGGTCGGCGGCACCGGTCAGGAACACCGTGGTGACCTTGTAACCGCTGCCGCTGAACAGGCTGGCGTACTGGCGCGCGCAGTCCAGAAACGGACCGTCATAGCCGTGGCAGAACTGCAGGACGCGCTTTTCAGCCCTGGACGTCATAAGTGTTCGCGCCGTCCTTGACTACCAGAATGTCTTCCATGATCAGGTACTGCAGGTCCGAGCCGAAGAACATGTTCAAGGCGTCGGTCGGCGAGCAGATCATCGGTTCGCCACGACGGTTGAGCGAAGTGTTGAGCGACACGCCGTTACCGGTCAGGTCTTCCAGCGCCTTCATCATGTCGTAGTAACGCGGGTTGTACTCGCGCTTGAGCACCTGGGCCCGCGAAGTGCCGTCTTCATGGACGACTTCCGGCACGCGGGTCTTCCACTCTTCCGCCACTTCAAAAGTGAAGGTCATGAACGGCGCCGGGTGATCGATCTTGATCATCTGCGGGGCGACGGTGTCGAGCATCGACGGGCAGAAAGGCCTCCAGCGCTCGCGGAACTTGATCTGGTGGTTGATGCGGTCGGCAACGCCGGCAACGCTTGGGCAACCGATGATCGAACGACCACCCAGGGCACGCGGACCGAACTCCATGCGACCCTGGAACCAAGCTACCGGGTTGCCATCGACCATGATCTTGGCAATCTGCTCCGGCATGTTATCCAGCTTGCGCCATTTCGGCTGACTTGGATGACGGGCACAGGCTGCGATCACGTCTTCGTTGGAGTACGCAGGGCCGAGGTAAACGTGTTCCATCTTCTCGACCGGCACACCACGGGCGTGGGACACATAGGCCGCAGCACCGACCGCGGTACCGGCGTCGCCGGAAGCCGGCTGCACGAACAGTTCCTTGAGGTCAGGACGGGCAATGATCTTCTGGTTGAGCTTGACGTTCAGCGCGCAACCGCCGGCGAACGCCAGCTTGCCGGTTTCCTTGAGGATGTCGCCCAGGTAGTGGTCGATCATCTGCAGGGCGATCTTCTCGAACAACGCCTGCATGCTGGCCGCGTAGTGGATGTACGGCTCGTCGGCGATATCGCCTTCGCGCTTGGGGCCCAGCCACTCGATGAGCTTTGGCGAGAAGTAGAACCCCTTGCCCTTCTCTTTGTAGCGACGCAGGCCGATGACGTTGGCGTAGTCGGTGTTGATCACCAGCTCGCCGTTCTCGAACGAGGCCAGACGCGAGAAGTCGTACTTGCTGGCATCGCCATAGGGCGCCATGCCCATGACCTTGAACTCGCCGTCGAGCATCTCGAAGCCGAGGAATTCGGTGATCGCGCCGTACAGGCCACCCAACGAATCCGGATCGAAGAATTCCTTGATCTTGTGGATCTTGCCGTTTTCGCCATAGCCGAAGAAGGTGGTGGCGTACTCGCCCTTGCCGTCGATGCCGAGGATCGCGGTCTTTTCCTTGAAGCCCGAGCAGTGGTAGGCACTGGAGGCGTGAGCCAGGTGGTGCTCGACCGGCTCGATCTTGACCTTCTTGGGGTCGAAGCCCAGTTGCTCCAGGCACCAGACGATCTTCTTGCGGTAGCGCTTGTAGCGACGGTTGCCCATCAGGATCGCATCCAGGGCGCGATCCGGGGCATACCAGTAACGCTTGGCGTAGTGCCAGCGCGCCTTGCCGAACAAGCTGATCGGAGCGAACGGGATCGCTACCACGTCAACGTCGGAAGGCTTGATGCCCGCTTGCTCCAGGCAGAACTTCGCCGATTCGTAGGGCATGCGGTTCTTTGCATGTTTGTCGCGCACGAAGCGCTCTTCTTCAGCGGCGGCAACCAGCTTGCCGTCGATGTACAGGGCCGCGGAAGGATCATGGCTAAGGGCGCCGGACAGGCCAAGAATCGTCAATGCCAAGGGTCTAGCCTCTTCAATCTGTAAAAATGCGCCCTGGCCCCGAGGGGCGAGCGGCAACGAAAGAGCGGGATTATAACGTAAAGCGCAGGAGCGGGCTTGCCGCCGTTACTCAGCGATAAGCCAGTCCATCCGCCAACTGCCCTGGCTCTGCGCCAGCACCTGCGACAGCCACGGCAACAGCGCACGCAGCTCTTCTTCAAGCCCCCACGGCGGATTGGCAATGGCAAGGCCCGAGCCGTTCAGGCCTTGCGGACTGTCCTGCGGGTGCACGTACAACTCGACGCGCAGCAGCTTCGGTGCACCGGTGCTGGTCAGGTCCTGATAGAAACGCACCAACTGACGCTGATCCTTGATCGGGTACCAGATCGCCGCGACCGTCTGGCGCATGCGGCCAATGGTCTCTTTCATCGCCAGGGTGCAACGCTTGAGCTCATCGGCCTGCTCGAACGGCGGGTCGATCAGCATCACCGCACGCTTTTCCTGCACCGGCAGCAAGGCGCGCGGCACGTGCCAGCCTTCGCCCAGGTGCACGGCAACGCGTGGGTCTTTCTTCATGTTGTCCTTGAGCATGCGCCCGTCTTCGGGGTGCTTCTCGTTGAGCAACACGCGATCCTGCTGACGGGCCAGGCGCCGGGCCAGCTCAGGCGAGCCCGGGTAGTAACGCAGCTCGCCATCGGGGTTCATCTTGCGCAGGATGCGCAGATAGTCGGCGGTCACTTCCGGCAGGTCATCCCGCCCCCAAAGCCGCCCGACACCTTCGATCCACTCGCCGGTGCGAGTCGCCTGGTCGCCCTGCAGGTCGTACAGACCGAGGCCAGCATGGGTGTCAAGGTAGGCGAACGGCTGCTCCTTGCGCTCCATCAGCGCAATAAGGCGGGTCAAGACAAGGTGTTTGAAGACGTCGGCGTGGTTGCCGGCGTGGAAGGCGTGACGATAGTTCATGGCAACTCCTGCAAGACCGCGCAGTTTACCTCGTCATGCGGCTGGCGTCAGGAGCGCCCGGCCGAAACGACAACGGCCCGACCTCTTGTGGAGGCCGGGCCGTTGTCAGTCAGGGTTCAGACGCCGATCAATGACCGACCTTGAACGCCTGATCTGCAGCTTCGAAGCGCGAAACCATCGCAGCCGAAGGGCTGCCGGCCTTGCTGACGAAGTAGATCGCCAAGGCACCGAACAGGAAGCCCGGAATGATTTCGTACAGACCCCAGATAGCGAAGTGCTTCCAGACCACCACGGTGATCGCACCCACCAGGATGCCGGCCAGCGCACCGTTACGGGTCATGCCTTTCCACAGTACCGAGATCAGTACAACCGGACCGAAGGCAGCACCGAAACCGGCCCAGGCGTAGCTGACCAGACCCAGCACGCGGTTTTCCGGATTGGAGGCAATCAGGATGGCAACCACGGCGACCAGCAGTACCATCGCGCGGCCGACCCAGACCAGTTCCAGCTGGGACGCACCCTTACGCAGGAAGGTCTTGTAGAAGTCTTCGGTCAGGGCACTGGAGCACACCAGCAGTTGGCAGCTCAGGGTACTCATCACTGCCGCCAGGATGGCCGAAAGCAGAATGCCAGCGATCCATGGGTTGAACAGAAGCTTGGCCAGTTCGATGAACACACGCTCGTGGTTCTCGTTCACAGGACCCGCAACTTCAGGATGCGCCGAGAAGTAAGCAATACCGAAGAAGCCAACGGCACAGGTACCGACCAGGCAGAGGATCATCCAGGTCATGGAGATGCGACGGGCATTGGCAATCGACTTGACCGAATCAGCAGCCATGAAACGCGCCAGGATATGCGGCTGACCGAAGTAGCCCAGACCCCAACCCATCAGCGAGATGATGCCGATGAAGGTGGTGCCCTTGAGCATGTCGAAATTGCCCGCGTCCTGCAGCTCGATCGCAGCAAAGGTGGTATCGAAGCCACCCGTGGCGATCAGCACGATCACCGGGGTCAGGATCAGGGCGAAGATCATCAGCGTAGCCTGGACAGTATCGGTCCAGCTCACCGCCAGGAAACCACCGACGAAGGTGTAGGCGATAGTCGCCGCAGCGCCTGCCCACAAGGCAGTTTCGTACGACATGCCGAAGGTGCTTTCGAACAGACGGGCACCCGCCACGATGCCCGAGGCGCAATAGATGGTGAAGAACACCAGGATTACCACGGCGGAGATGATCCGCAGCAGCCCGCTCTGGTCCTCGAAACGGCTGGAGAAGTAGTCCGGCAGCGTCAGGGCATCGCCGTTGTGCTCGGTCTGCACACGCAGACGACCGGCAACGAACAGCCAGTTCAGGTAGGCGCCGACGATCAGGCCGATGGCGATCCAGCTTTCCGACAGACCCGACATGTAGATGGCGCCCGGCAGGCCCATCAGCAGCCAGCCGCTCATGTCCGAGGCACCAGCCGAAAGCGCGGTCACGACGCTGCCGAGGCTGCGGCCACCGAGAATGTAGTCGGAGAGGTTGTTGGTGGAGCGATAGGCCATGAAGCCGATCAACACCATTGCCGCGATGTAGATCACGAAAGTGATCAAGGTTGGATTGCTTACACTCATTTGTTGCGCCCTGGCGTTTGTTTTTATGTAGCGACAGCCTCGAAGAGGTTGCACCCAGGCCGCGAATGCTATGCAACAACGCAAAGTAGGTGCAACCAATATTTTTATTCCAGTTGCACCTCGTCGGAAATTTCGGACTACTTAACTTTTTTGCTCCTTTTTGGAGCAAGAAACGCTGTTTCCATACGTAAAACACATCAGAAACAGCCATTTTTGTTGTGGGGTTTTACCTACCTGACGAGTTGCACTTTTTTCCTACAGATTTTGGGTTGCACTAGGTTGCACCCGAAATCGCGCACAGCTAATCTTGGCGCCAGCTTTAGCCACAGCATCGTGGCAATAATGAGGATAAGAAATGGCGACGACCACCCTTGGGGTCAAACTTGACGACCCGACCCGTGAGCGACTCAAAGCAGCTGCGCAGTCCATCGACCGCACGCCGCATTGGTTGATTAAACAGGCAATCTTCAACTACCTGGAAAAGCTCGAGGGTGGCGCCACGCTGACCGAACTCAATGGTCAGGCCAGCAGCAACGGCGACGAAGCCGGTGAAGTCCCGGGCGATCACGCCCACCAGTGCTTCCTCGAATTCGCCGAAAGCATCCTGCCGCAATCGGTACTGCGCTCGGCCATCACTGCAGCCTACCGTCGCCCGGAGCCGGAAGTGGTGCCGATGCTTCTGGAGCAGGCTCGCTTGCCGGCAGACATGGCCGAAGCCACCAACAAGCTGGCCGCCGGCATTGCTGAAAAGCTGCGCAACCAGAAAAGCGCCGGCGGCCGTGCCGGTATCGTCCAGGGCCTGCTGCAGGAATTCTCCCTGTCGTCCCAGGAAGGCGTGGCGCTGATGTGCCTGGCCGAAGCCCTGCTGCGTATCCCCGACAAAGGCACCCGTGACGCCCTGATCCGCGACAAGATCAGCACCGGCAACTGGCAACCGCACCTGGGCAACAGCCCGTCGCTGTTCGTCAACGCCGCGACCTGGGGCCTGCTGCTGACCGGCAAGCTGGTCTCGACCCACAACGAATCTGGCCTCACCTCCTCGCTCAGCCGCATTATCGGCAAGAGCGGCGAGCCGATGATCCGCAAGGGCGTCGACATGGCCATGCGCCTGATGGGCGAACAGTTCGTGACCGGTGAAACCATCGCCGAAGCCCTGGCCAACGCCAGCAAATTCGAAGCCAAGGGCTTCCGCTACTCCTACGACATGCTCGGCGAAGCCGCCCTGACCGAGCACGACGCGCAGAAATACCTGGCCTCCTACGAGCAAGCGATCCACTCGATCGGCAAGGCCTCCCACGGCCGTGGCATCTATGAAGGCCCGGGCATCTCGATCAAGCTGTCGGCCTTGCACCCGCGCTACAGCCGCGCACAGTACGAGCGCGTGATGGAAGAGCTGTATCCACGCCTGCTGTCGCTGACCCTGCTGGCCAAACAATACGACATCGGCCTGAACATCGACGCCGAAGAAGCCGACCGCCTGGAGCTGTCGCTGGACCTGCTCGAGCGCCTGTGCTTCGAGCCGCAGCTGACCGGCTGGAACGGTATCGGCTTCGTCATCCAGGCTTACCAGAAGCGCTGCCCGTATGTGATCGACTACGTGATCGACCTGGCACGCCGCAGCCGTCACCGCCTGATGATTCGCCTGGTAAAAGGCGCCTACTGGGACAGCGAAATCAAGCGCGCCCAGGTCGAAGGCCTGGAAGGCTATCCGGTGTACACCCGCAAGGTGTACACCGACGTGTCCTACATCGCCTGCGCACGCAAGCTGCTGTCGGTACCGGAAGTCATCTACCCGCAGTTCGCCACCCACAACGCCCATACCCTGTCGGCCATCTACCAGATCGCCGGGCAGAACTACTACCCGGGCCAGTACGAGTTCCAGTGCCTGCATGGCATGGGCGAGCCACTTTACGAGCAGGTTGTCGGCAAGGTTGCCGACGGCAAGCTGAACCGTCCGTGCCGCGTGTACGCACCGGTCGGCACCCATGAAACGCTGCTGGCTTACCTGGTTCGCCGCCTGCTGGAAAACGGCGCCAACACCTCGTTCGTCAACCGCATCGCTGACCAGTCGATCTCGATCCAGGAACTGGTCGCCGACCCGGTGGCGACCATCGAGCGCATGGCGACCCAGGAAGGCAGCTTCGGCCTGCCGCACCCGCGCATTCCGCTGCCGCGTGATCTGTACGGTTCCGAGCGCGCCAACTCCGCCGGTATCGACATGGCCAACGAACACCGCCTGGCGTCGCTGTCCTGCGCCCTGCTGGCCACCGCCCACAACAACTGGAAAGCCGCACCGATGCTCGGTTGCGACGCCAGCGACGAAGCCGCGGCACCGGTACTGAACCCGTCCGACCATCGCGATGTGGTCGGTCACGTACAAGAAGCCACCGTTGCCGACGTCGACAACGCCATCCAGTGCGCCCTCAAGGCTGCACCGATCTGGCAGGCCACCCCGCCCGCCGAGCGCGCCGCCATCCTGGAGCGCGCCGCCGACCTGATGGAAGCCGAGATCCAGCCGCTGATGGGCCTGCTGGCCCGCGAAGCAGGCAAGACCTTCGCCAACGCCATCGCCGAAGTCCGCGAAGCCGTCGACTTCCTGCGCTACTACGCCGTGCAGGCCCGCAACGACTTCAGCAACGACGCCCACCGCCCACTGGGCCCGGTGGTGTGCATCAGCCCGTGGAACTTCCCGCTGGCCATTTTCAGCGGCCAAGTGGCTGCTGCGCTGGCCGCAGGCAACCCGGTACTGGCCAAGCCTGCCGAACAGACCCCGCTGGTAGCGGCCCAGGCCGTGCGCCTGCTGCTCGAAGCCGGCATCCCAGAAGGCGTGGTGCAACTGCTGCCAGGACGCGGTGAAACCGTCGGTGCCCGCCTGGTCGGCGACGACCGCGTCAAAGGCGTGATGTTCACCGGCTCCACCGAAGTGGCTCGCCTGCTGCAGCGCAACATCGCCGGCCGTTTGGATGCCCAGGGTCGCCCGATCCCGTTGATCGCCGAGACCGGCGGCCAGAACGCGATGATCGTCGACTCCTCGGCGCTCACCGAACAAGTGGTCATCGACGTGGTCTCCTCGGCGTTCGACAGCGCCGGCCAGCGTTGCTCGGCACTGCGCGTGCTGTGCCTGCAGGAAGACTCCGCCGACCGCGTGATCGAAATGCTCAAGGGCGCCATGGCCGAAAGCCGCCTGGGCAATCCTGAGCGCCTGGCCGTCGACATTGGCCCGGTGATCGACGCCGAAGCCAAGGCTGGCATCGAGAAGCACATCCAGGGCATGCGCGACAAAGGCCGCACCGTGTACCAGGTAGCCATTGCCGATGGCGAGGAAATCAAGCGCGGCACGTTCGTCATGCCAACCCTGATCGAGTTGGACAGCTTCGACGAGCTGCAGCGCGAGATCTTCGGCCCGGTCCTGCACGTGGTGCGCTACAACCGCAAGAACCTTGACCAGCTGATCGAGCAGATCAACGCTTCCGGTTACGGCCTGACCCTGGGTGTACACACCCGGATCGACGAAACCATCGCCAAGGTCATCGACAGCGTCAATGCCGGTAACGTCTACGTCAACCGCAACATCGTCGGTGCCGTGGTCGGTGTGCAGCCGTTCGGTGGTGAGGGCCTGTCTGGTACCGGTCCGAAAGCCGGTGGCCCGCTGTACCTGTACCGCCTGCTGTCGACCCGTCCGGCCGATGCCATCGAGCAGTCGTTCAAGCGTACCGACGGTGAGAACACCCCGGACACTCGCCTGCGCGACGCCATGACCAAGCCACTGCAAGCACTCAAGACCTGGGCTACCAGCAACCAGCTGACCGACCTGGGCAGCCTGTGCGACCAGTTTGCCCAGCAATCGCAGAGCGGTATCAGCCGCCTGCTGGCCGGCCCGACTGGCGAGCGCAACAGCTACACCATCCTGCCGCGCGAGCACGTACTGTGCCTGGCCGAAGTCGAAGCCGATCTGCTGACCCAACTGGCTGCCGTGCTGGCCGTGGGCAGCTCGGCGGTGTGGCCGGAGGGTGAGCTGACCAAGACCCTGCGCAACCGTCTGCCGAAGGATGTTCAGGCACGCATCAAACTGGTCGGTGACTGGACCAAGGACGAAGTCGTGTTCGACGCGGTTCTGCACCACGGCCACTCCGACCAACTGCGCGCCGTGTGCGAGCAGGTGGCCAAGCGTGCCGGTGCGATCGTTGGTGTACATGGCCTGTCGTCGGGTGAAACCTCGATTGCCCTGGAGCGCCTGGTGATCGAGCGCGCGCTGAGCGTCAACACCGCTGCTGCCGGCGGTAACGCAAGCCTGATGACCATCGGCTGATAGCGCTCGCGGGGCAAGCCCGCTCCTACAGGCAATCTGTAGGAGCGGGCTTGCCCCGCGAAGCTTCACCCAACCCCAATCCCAATCCCAAGCAACACGATTCCCCCGACCCAAACCCCATTCACCAGCGACAACCGCCCATTCCCCGCCCCTTCGGGATCCCCTTCGCAAAAATTGATTGCCCGCTGAATCCTGCCCAGCACCCAGCAACTGATCACCACTCCCAACACCGCCACGAGCACAATCAGAGGCATCTCGCCGAGCATTGGCGGCATCAGCATCGACAGCTGCAAAAACACCAGGGTCGCCAGTACCAGGCTGAACGTCAGGCACCAGGGTGACCACGCATACTGCCGCCCGGTGGCGCGAATCTGCCGGTCAACCCGGCTCAACAGCGAGTAGATGAACAGCTCGGGCAGCGCGCAGCGCAGGAGCATGTTCACCTTCACGCCACTGGTTTCCTGGTAGAGCTCCCAGTTGCGGTAAAACCAGAACAACCCATAAAGGCCGAACGTGAAACACGTCATCAACGTCAGTTTGCGCACGGACACCACGAAGAACATGGGCCCGGCCCGGGAACCTGAACTGACAACAGCCTGTGCCGAGGCAAGCGTGGTGATGGACATAAGGCATACCGCCGTGTAGTTGGCGGCCTATCAGATGCTTTTTCCCTCTGGAAAAATGTCGGCTCGCTCCGACTGCCCGGAGCGAGCATTCCGATTCATCTTTTGTCCACACTCTCCCGCTGCTTGCTTCAACCCAGCACCGAACTGACAGCTGTCCCACACCATCACCTGCATCAATCTTGCTGGTCACGCCACCCTGCCATTCCTACACTCAGCCGACTTCAATGACAGGAATGCCGCCATGTCCGAGACCCTGCTCAGCGCCCGCAACCTGGCCTTCGAGCTCTACGAAGTGCTGGATGCCGAGGCCCTTACCCAACGCCCGCGCTTTGCCGAGCACAACCGGGAAACCTTCGATGCCGCGCTGGGCACCGCGCGAACCATTGCCGAGAAGTTCTTCGCCCCGCACAACCGCAAAGGCGACGAGAACGAACCGCGCTATGAAAACGGCGAAGCGGTGCTGATTCCTGAAGTGAAACCGGCTGTCGATGCGTTCCTTGAAGCGGGCTTTCTCAATGCCAGTCGCGATTTCGAAGCCGGCGGCATGCAGCTGCCGACCCTGCTTTCACAGGCCTGTTTTGCCCACTTCCAGGCAGCCAACGCGGGGACGACGGCCTATCCGTTCCTGACCATGGGCGCGGCCAACCTGATCGAGAGTTTTGGCAGCGATGAGCAAAAGCGCCTGTTCCTGCAGCCGATGATCGAGGGGCGGTACTTCGGCACCATGGCCTTGACCGAGCCGCACGCCGGCTCTTCCCTGGCCGATATCCGCACCCGCGCTGAACCTGCCGGCGACGGCAGCTACCGGCTGCGCGGCAACAAGATTTTTATCTCGGGCGGCGACCATCCGCTGTCGGAAAACATTGTCCACATGGTGCTGGCCAAGCTGCCGGATGCCCCGCCGGGGGTGAAGGGCATTTCGCTGTTCATCGTGCCCAAGTTCCTGGTCAACGCCGATGGCAGCCTGGGGCCACGCAACGATGTGCTGCTGGCCGGGCTGTTCCACAAGATGGGCTGGCGCGGCACCACCTCCACGGCACTGAACTTCGGCGACAACGGCCAATGCGTAGGCTACCTGGTGGGCAAACCGCACCAAGGCCTGGCGTGTATGTTCCAAATGATGAACGAGGCACGCATCGGCGTGGGCATGGGCGCGGTGATGCTCGGCTACGCCGGTTACCTGTATTCGCTGGACTACGCTCGCCAACGCCCCCAGGGCAGGCCGCTGGACAACAAGGACCCGGCCACCGCCGCTGTGCCGATCATCAGCCACAGCGATGTGAAGCGCATGCTGCTGACCCAGAAGGCGTATGTCGAAGGCGCCTTCGACTTGGGCCTGTATGCGGCACGGTTGTTCGACGACACCCAGAGCGGCGACAGCGAACTCCAGCGCCAGCAGGCCCACGAATTGCTCGATCTGCTGACCCCGATCGTCAAATCCTGGCCATCGGAGTTCTGTCTCAAGGCCAACGAACTGGCGATCCAGATTCTCGGCGGCCACGGCTACACCCGCGAATACCCGGTCGAGCAGTATTACCGCGACAACCGCCTGAACCCCATTCACGAAGGCACCCACGGCATTCAGTCACTGGACCTGCTCGGGCGCAAGCTGGCGCAAAACGGCGGTGCCGGCCTCAAGCAGTTGGTGCGTTTGATTGCCGGCACCTGCGAACGGGCGCGGGGTTACCCCGGCCTTGATCACCTGCGCACGCCCCTCGAGCAGCTGCAGGTTCGCCTGCAAAGCGTCACCCTGGGCCTGCTTGGCGATCTGGCCCAAGGCCAGGTGAACAGTGCCCTGGCCAACTCGGCGCTGTACCTCAAGGCCTTCGGCCACTGCGTGATCGGCTGGCGCTGGCTGGAGCAGGCGATCCGCGCCGAGCAGGGCCTGGAACGGGGTGATCCGGCCGACCGCGACTTCTACAAGGGCAAGTTGCAGGCCGCCCGTTATTTCCTGACCTGGGAAGTGCCGGGCTGCCATAATGAGCTGTCATTGCTCGAGGCTCGCGACGATACGTGCCAGGGCATGCACGACGAGTGGTTCTGAGGGGGAGCCACCGTACCCACGGAGGTTCTTCATGTTCGAGTTGACCGCTTTGCTGCGCCAGCGCTTCGCCGCCCTGCGCAGCACGGCCGAATTCTTTTCCTTGCGGCATGTGCAGCAGTCCCAGCAGCACCTGTCGGTGCGCAAGAACGTTGCCGAGCCGCCGTTCTTCAGCCGTGACGAAGGCGCGATGCTGACGGTTCGGCTCAACGGCGTCGAAGCCTATGCGGCCACCGCCGACCTGTCGCAATCAGGCCTGCAACGCGCCCTGGAGCAAGCCGAGGCGCTCGCCCGGCAGATCGCCGGCTGCGCCCTGCTCGACCTGCGCGAGCAACCGGTCGCCACCGGGCGCACCGACTACTGCTCCCCCAACCTTGAACAACCCGTGGCCTCGCTGGCGGACTGCTTTGCCCTGCTGGCCCGCGAATCGGCCAGCGTGCCCGCCGATAGCCGCCTGGTGAACTGGCAGGCAAGCCTGGGCATCAGCACCGTCGAGCAGATCTACCTCAATACCGCCGGCGCCGAACAGCGTCAGGCCCAGCGTTTCATCTACCCGGGCTTCACCGCCACCGCCTTCGATGGCCAGGACAGCCAGAGCCGCAGCCTGGGCCGGGAGAATTTCGGCCAGCAAGGCGGCATGGATGTAATCGAGCGTTGCGGCCTGCTGGGTGCCGGGGCCAAGGTCGCCGACCAGGCCCTGCAACTGCTGCTCGCACCCAACACCCCGAGCGGGGTGCGCGACCTGCTGCTGATGCCCGACCAGATGATGCTGCAGATCCACGAGTCCATCGGCCACCCATTGGAAATGGACCGCATCCTCGGTGACGAGCGCAATTACGCTGGCACCAGCTTCGTCAACGCCAGCGATTTCGGCACCCTGCAGTACGGCTCGAAACTGCTCAACGTGACCTTTGACCCGACCATCGGCGAGGAGCTGGCCAGCTACAGCCATGACGACGATGGCACCGCCGCCAACAAGCAATTCCTGATCCGCGACGGCCTGCTGCTACGCCCGTTGGGCGGTGCGCTGTCGCAGTTCCGCTCGGGCCTGGACGGCGTCGCCAACAGCCGCGCCTGCGGCTGGAACCGCGCGCCGATCGACCGCATGGCCAACCTCAACATCGAGCCGGGTGACCAGAGCCTGGCGCAATTGGTCGGCGGCATCGAGCGCGGCATCCTGATGCGCACCAACCGTTCCTGGTCCATTGATGATGCCCGCAACAAGTTCCAGTTCGGCTGCGAATGGGGCCAGTTGATCGAGAACGGTGAGCTCAAGGGCGTGGTCAAGAACCCCAACTACCGGGGGATCTCCGCGCAGTTCTGGGGCAACCTCAGCGCCGTGGGCGATGCCAGCACCTTCCAGGTCCTGGGAACACCCAACTGCGGCAAGGGCGAACCCAATCAGGTGGTGCGGGTGGGCCATGCTTCACCCGCCTGCGTGTTCAGCCAGATCGACGTATTCGGAGGAGACGCCTGATGGCTGCCACCCCACTGCACAGCTTTCAACGCCTGTTGCAGAGCCTGCAAGAACAGGTTCGCGCGCCGGAACACTTCACCCTCAGCTACAGCGCCGAGCACTCCCGATTCATTCGTTTCAACCACGCCAAGGTGCGCCAGGCCGGCGAAGTCCAGCAAGCCAGCTGCGTGCTGAAACTGGTCATGGATGGCCGCCAGGGCGAGCTGCAGTTCACCCTGGGCAACGACCCCGACGTCGATCAGCAGCGCCTGGCCCAGGCCATCGAACAGCTGCGCCAGACCTTGCCGCTGCTCGAAGCCGACCCCTACCTGCAACTCAACGACAGCGCCTGGCAGAGCCATAGCGTGCAAGACCCGCCGCTGCCCGACCTTGCCCAGGTACTGGCGCAGATCGAACTGGGGGCCGGGGAACTGGATCTGGTCGGCATCTATGCCGCAGGGCCGATCTGCCGGGGCTTTGCCAGCTCGTTCGGGGCCTTCGGCTGGCACCAGGCCAACAGCTTCAACTTCGACTGGAGCCTGTTCCACCGCAACGGCCAGGCGGTCAAGGCCAACTACGCCGGTCAGCAGTGGGACAGCGAGGTCTTCTCACAGCGCCTGCGCCAGGCGCGGGAACAACTGGAATACCTGGGGCGACCACTCAAGACCCTGGCACCTGGCGAGTACCGCGCCTACCTGGCGCCCGCGGCCATGGACGAGATCATGGGCATGCTGTGCTGGGGTGGCTTCTCCGCCCATTCCCTGGCCACCAAGAACAGTCCGTTGCAGCGCTTGTACGATGGCGATGCCCGCCTGAACCCGATGGTCAGCATCGCCGAACAGGTCAGCGGCTCGCTGAGCCCGAGCTTCTCCGATGAAGGTACGCCGCGCAGCGACCTGCGCCTGATCGAGCAGGGCCGTGGCCTTGACCGGTTGATCTGCGCCCGCAGCGCCGCCGAGTTCGAGCTGGCGGCCAACGGCGCCGACAGCCATGAATCGCCTTGCGCCCTGAGCCTGGCCGGTGGCGAGCTGGACCAGCACGACATCCTCGCGCGCCTGGGTACCGGCTTGTACATCAGCAACCTCTGGTACCTGAACTTCTCCGACCTGCCGGCCGCCCGCATGACCGGGCTGACCCGCTTTGCCACTTTCTGGGTCGAGAACGGCCAGATCCAGGCACCGGTGAGCACCATGCGCTTCGATGACAGCGTCTACAGTTTGCTGGGGTCGCAGTTGGAGGCGTTGACCCGCGAGCGGGAGTTGATCCTGTCGACCAGTACCTATGGCCAGCGCCAGACCAGTTCCAGCCATTTGCCGGGGGCTCTGGTCAACCGCCTGACATTGACGTTGTGATTGATCACGAGGCCAGTCCGCGCCTGCCGCAGTAGCGGGCTGGCCCCGAGATACAGCCCTGAAGGACCAGCCATGCCAAGCCGCGCCCCGCTCGACCCCGTCACCGCCCGCTGGATCCCCTGGGTGGTGGCCATCGCCTTCTTCATGCAGTCCCTGGACGGCACCATCCTCAACACCGCCCTGCCAGCCATGGCCCGGGACCTGGCCGAAGACCCGCTGCGCATGCAGTCGGTGATCATCGCCTACATGCTCACCGTGGCCCTGCTGATTCCGGCCTCTGGCTGGATTGCCGACCGCTTTGGCACCAAACGGATCTTTTTCGGCGCGATCCTGCTGTTCAGCCTGGGCTCGCTGCTGTGTGCCCTGTCCGAAAGCCTGAGCATGCTGGTGGCGGCGCGGGTGGTCCAGGGCCTGGGGGGCGCCTTGATGCTGCCGGTCGGGCGCCTGGTGGTGCTGCGCGCCTACCCCCGCTCGGAACTGGTGCGGATCATGAGCTTCATCACCATTCCCGGCCTGCTCGGCCCATTGCTGGGCCCGACCATGGGCGGCTGGCTGGTGGAGATTCTCAGCTGGCACTGGATTTTCCTGCTCAACCTGCCGGTCGGCGTCATTGGCTGCTATGCCGTGTGGCGCTTCATTCCCGACCTGCGCGGCAGTGAGCGCACGCGCTTCGACGGCGTCGGTTTTGTGCTGTTCGGCGCGGCGATGGTGCTGATCACGATCGCCATGGAAGGCCTGGGCGAACTGCACCTGCCCCACCTGCGGGTGATGCTGTTGCTGTTTGCCGGCATGGCATGCCTGGCGGCTTACTGGCTACGCGCCGGCAGCATCGACAACCCGCTGTTCTCGCCCCGGCTGTTCCGCACCCGGACCTTCTCCGTCGGCATCCTGGGCAACCTGTTCGCCCGCCTGGGCAGTGGCGCCCTGCCGTTCCTGGTGCCGTTGCTGCTGCAAGTGGCCCTGGGCTATTCGCCGGCCCAGGCCGGGATGAGCATGATCCCCCTGGCAGCGGCGGCCATGCTGGCCAAGTCCATCGCCCGCCCGCTGATCGAGCGCTTCGGCTACCGCACCATCCTCACCGGCAACACCCTGCTGCTCGGCCTACTGCTGGCAAGCCTGGGCCTGGTAGACGAGCAGACGCCCTATGGGCTTCTGCTGTTCCAGCTGGGCCTGCTCGGCGCGGTCAACTCCATGCAGTTCACGGCGATGAACACCGTCACCCTGATCGACCTTGACGACGCCAGCGCCAGCAGCGGCAATAGCCTGCTGTCGGTGGTGGCGCAGTTGTCCCTGAGCCTGGGTGTCGCCTGTGCCGGCGCCCTGCTGGGGGGCTTCAGCGCCGCGGGCAGCGCCGAAGGTGTGGACAGCACACTGGGGGCTTTCCAGCTCACGTTCCTGACCATCGGCCTGATGGCCATGCTGGCGGCGGCGATCTTCATGCAACTGTCCAAGGCAGACGGAAGGCGTGCCCCTCGTCCGGAACCGGAGATAGAGCCTTAGGGCACAAGGCCATGAGGCTGGTACACTGCGCGACATTTTGTTTTGCAGGCCCGCCTCGTGACCACCATTGCCACCGCCTTCGCCACTTTGCCGCTGTCCGCCGCCATGCTGGCCAACCTGGACGCCCTCGGCTACGCCCAGATGACCCCGATCCAGGCCCAGAGCCTGCCGGTAATCCTCAAGGGCATGGACCTGATCGCCCAGGCCAAGACCGGTAGCGGCAAGACCGCCGCATTCGGCATCGGCCTGCTCAACCCGATCAACCCGCGTTATTTCGGCTGCCAGGCCCTGGTGCTGTGCCCAACGCGCGAGCTGGCCGACCAGGTCGCCAAAGAGCTGCGCCGCCTGGCCCGTGCCGAAGACAACATCAAGATCCTGACCCTGTGCGGCGGCGTGTCGCTGGGCCCGCAGATCGCCTCGCTGGAGCATGGCGCGCACATCATTGTCGGCACGCCGGGCCGCGTGCAGCAGCACCTGAGCAAGGGCACCCTGGTGCTCGACGGCCTCAACAAGCTGATTCTCGACGAAGCCGACCGCATGCTCGACATGGGCTTCTACGACGCCATCGCCGACATCATCGGGCAGACCCCCCAGCGCCGTCAGACCCTGCTGTTCTCCGCCACCTACCCGGCCGGCATCAAGCAACTGGCCTCGAGCTTCATGCGCGATCCACAGACCGTGAAAGTCGAAGCCCTGCACGCCGACAGCCAGATCGAACAGCGTTTCTACGAAATCGCCCCCGAACAGCGCATGGAAGCGGTGAACAAAGTGCTGGGGCACTTCCGCCCACAGTCCTGCGTGGCGTTCTGCTTCACCAAGCAGCAGTGCCAGGAGCTGGTCGAACACCTGCAGGCCAAGGGCATTTCGGCCCAGGCCCTGCACGGCGACCTGGAGCAGCGTGACCGTGACCAGGTCCTGACCCTGTTCGCCAACCGCAGCCTGTCGGTACTGGTCGCCACCGACGTCGCCGCCCGCGGCCTGGACATCGATGCCCTGGACATGGTCATCAACGTCGAGCTGGCTCGCGACGCCGAGATCCACGTACACCGTGTAGGCCGTACGGGCCGTGCCGGTGAAAAAGGCCTGGCCGTCAGCCTGGTCGCCCCGGCCGAAGGTCATCGCGCCCAGGCCATCGAAGTGATCCAGAAAGCGCCGCTGCGCTGGGAACAGCTGGACAGCCTCAAGGCCCAGGGCGGCGCCCCGCTGCTGCCGACCATGAGCACCCTGTGCATTGCCGCCGGCCGTAAAGACAAGCTGCGTCCGGGCGATATCCTCGGCGCCCTGACAGGTGACGCCGGCTTGCCGGGTACCCAGGTCGGCAAGATTGCCATTTTCGACTTCCAGGCCTTTGTGGCGGTGGAGCGTGCGGTGGCCAAGCAGGCGCTGGCGCGCCTGAACAGCGGCAAGATCAAAGGCCGTTCGCTGCGGGTACGGATCGTTTAATAGCCTTCCTCGCGGGGCAAGCCCGCTCTCGCATCCCCTGTAGGAGCGGGCTTGCCCCACGAACGCTTCACCCCAAATCTTGAGGAATCAGCAGTGCGTTCCACCGAAGTAATCATCATTGGCGCAGGCGCCGCCGGCCTGATGTGTGCCCTGACTGCCGCCGGCTGCGGCCGCCAGGTGCTGCTGCTCGACCACGCCAACAAGCCAGGCAAGAAAATCCTGATGTCCGGCGGTGGCCGCTGCAACTTCACCAACATGTACACCGAGCCTGCCAACTTCCTCTCGCAGAACCCGCACTTCTGCAAGTCGGCCCTGGCCCGCTACACCCAGTGGGACTTCATCGAGATGGTCGGCAAGCACGCCGTGCCCTATCACGAGAAAAAGCTCGGTCAGTTGTTCTGCGATAACAAATCCAGCGACATCCTCGACATGCTCCTGGCCGAATGCAGTAACGCCGGCGCCGAACTGCGCATGGATACCCGCATTGACCAGATCGAGAAAGTCGACGGCGGCTATCTGCTCGAAACCAGCGCCGGCCAGTTCCAGTGCCAATCGCTGGTGATCGCCACCGGCGGCTTGTCGATCCCGACCCTGGGCGCTACCGGCTTCGGCTATCAGGTCGCCCGCCAGTTCGGCCATACCCTGCTGCCTACCCGCGCAGGCCTTGTGCCCTTCACCATCACCGAGCCGCAGCTCAAGGCGATCTGCACCGAGCTGTCCGGCACCTCGGTGGATTGCGTGGCCAGCTGCAACGGCACCAGCTTTCGCGAGAACCTGCTGTTCACTCACCGTGGCCTGAGCGGCCCGGCGATCCTGCAGATCTCGTCGTTCTGGGAAGCCGGTGACAGCGTCGAAATAAACCTACTGCCCGAGCACGACGCCCTGAGCTGGCTGCAGCAGCAACAGGCCGAACGCCCCAACAGTGAGCTCAAGACCCTGCTGGGTGAAGTCTTCACCAAGAAGATGGCCAACCTGCTCGCCGAACACTGGTTCGTCTCCAAGCCGATGAAGCAGTACACCCCGGCCGAGCTCGTCCAGGTCAGCGAGAAACTGGCGGCCTGGCAGGTGGTACCCGCCGGCACCGAGGGCTACCGCACGGCCGAGGTGACGCTGGGCGGCGTCGATACCCGCGAAGTATCGTCCAAGACCATGGAGTCGCTGAAAAGTCCGGGCCTGTACTTTATCGGCGAAGTACTCGATGTCAGCGGTCACCTCGGCGGCTTCAACTTCCAGTGGGCCTGGGCCTCGGCGTACGCGGCAGCGCAGTTCGTCTAACCTTCGCGGTAGAATCAGCGCATCAAGGAACAAATTTTGCTGGTCAGGTGACGGTGGTAACACCACTGCCATCTGACTGGCTCAATTTCGATCATCGCTCAAGGCCTGCCGACCCGACATGTCATCCTCCTCGCTCAGCCAATCGTTGCGCCGCCTCTGGGCCCTGGACAAATTCAGCTATGCCATCCGTGTCCTGATCGCCCTGACAGGCAGCATGCTGCTGTGCTGGTACCAGGACGAGATGAGCCTGCTGATTCCGCTGTTCCTGGGCATTATCGCCAGCGCCCTGGCCGAGACCGACGACAGCTGGCAAGGTCGCCTCAATGCCCTGGCCGTGACCCTGGTGTGTTTTACCGTCGCGGCGTTGTCGGTGGAGCTGCTGTTCCCCTACCCGATTATCTTTGTCTGTGCTCTGGCACTGGCCAGTTTTGCCCTGACCATGCTCGGCGCGCTGGGCGAGCGCTACGGCGCCATCGCCTCGGCCACGCTGATTCTCTCGGTCTATACCATGATCGGTGTGGACCAGCGGGGTGGCGAAGTTACCGATTTCTGGCACGAGCCGCTGTTGCTGGTGGCGGGCGCCGCCTGGTACGGGTTGCTGTCGGTGCTGTGGCAGGTGCTGTTCTCCAACCAGCCCGTGCAGCAAAGCCTGGCGCGGTTGTTTCGCGAGCTGGGGCGCTACCTCAAGCTCAAGGCCACGCTGTTCGAGCCGATCCGCCAGTTGGACGTCGAGGCCCGGCGCCTGGAACTGGCCCAGCAGAACGGCCGGGTCGTGGCCGCGCTCAATGCCGCCAAGGAGATCATCCTGCACCGGGTCGGCAATGGCCGGCCGGGCTCGAAAGTCAGCCGTTACCTGAAGCTGTACTTCCTGGCCCAGGACATCCACGAGCGCGCCAGCTCCTCGCACTACCCCTACAACGCCCTGACCGAAGCCTTCTTCCACAGTGACGTGCTGTTCCGCTGCCAGCGCCTGCTGCGCCAGCAAGGGGTGGCCTGCCAGCAGTTGTCCGAGTCGATCCAGCTGCGCCAGCCGTTCATCTACGACACCGGCTTTGCCCAGGCCCTGGAAGACCTCAATGCCTCCCTGGAGCACCTGCGTATCCAGAGCAACCCGGCCTGGCGTGGGCTGCTGCGTTCGTTGCGCGCCCTGGCCGCCAACCTGACAACCCTGGACCGCCTGCTCAGCGATGCGAGCAATCCGGACAACCTCGCCGATGCCAGCGACAGCAGCCTGCTCGACCGTTCGCCGCACAGCCTGGCGGATGTCTGGAATCGCCTGCGCCAACAGATGACACCCACTTCATTGCTGTTTCGCCATGCCCTGCGCCTGCCCCTGGCGTTGTCGATCGGCTATGGCATGGTGCACCTGATCCACCCCACCCAGGGTTACTGGATCATCCTCACCACCCTGTTTGTCTGCCAGCCCAACTACGGTGCGACCCGGCGCAAGCTGGTGCAGCGGATCATCGGTACCGGCATCGGCCTGACTGTCGGCTGGGCGCTGTTTGACCTGTTCCCCAGCCCGATCATCCAGTCACTGTTCGCCGTGGCGGCCGGGGTGGTGTTCTTCGTCAACCGCACCACCCGCTACACCTTGGCCACTGCAGCAATCACCCTGATGGTGCTGTTCTGCTTCAACCAGATCGGCGACGGTTACGGGCTGTTCCTGCCGCGCCTGTTCGATACCCTGGTGGGCAGCCTGATCGCCATCCTGGCGGTGTTCCTGTTCCTGCCCGACTGGCAGGGCCGGCGCCTGAACAAGGTGCTGGCCAACACCCTGAGCTGCAACAGCATCTACCTGCGCCAGATCATGCAGCAGTACGCCCAGGGCAAGCGTGATGACCTGGCCTACCGCCTGGCGCGGCGCAACGCCCACAACGCCGATGCCGCGCTGTCGACCACCCTGGCCAACATGCTCATGGAGCCGGGACATTTTCGTAAGGAAGCGGATGTCGGCTTTCGCTTCCTGGTGCTCTCCCACACCTTGCTCAGTTACCTCTCGGGCCTGGGTGCGCACCGCGAAACCACGTTGCCGGCCGATGTCCACGAGCAGTTGATCGACGGTGCCGGCGCCAGCCTTGCCAAGAGCCTGGACGAAATTGCCGAAGGCCTGGCCAGCAAGTTGCCGGTGGCAATCCACAGCGATGCCGAAGAAGCCCTGGCCAATGCGCTCGAGCAGATGCCCGAGGATATGGAAGAGAACCAGCGCCTGGTGCAAACACAGCTGGCCCTGATCTGTCGCCAACTGGGCCCCTTGCGCACCCTGGCCGCCCATTTGATCAAGGATGCCGAGGCCTGATCAGAAGCCGTGGTACTCAAGCAAGCGTGCATAGCTGCCATCGGCCTTCATCTGGGTGATGGCGCGGTTGAAGTCGGCGACGATCTTTTCATGGCCCGGGGTCTTGAGGCTCACCAGGATATGCAGGGCGTTCTCGGCCAGGGGCTTGTCGACGAGCTCGACGCTATCGCGAACCCAGCGAGATTCACGCTGTAGAAAGTAGCGGGCGACGTACTCGTCTTCCAGGGTCAACCCCACCCTGCCCGCGGCCAACATGCGCACGGCCACTGTGAAATTGCGTACCGGTATCTTCTGCAGCTGGCTGTCGGCATCGAACTCGGGCGAGTAGGCATAGTCGCGGACAATGGCGATGGGATAGGGGTAGAGGTCGCTCCAGGCGTTGAACCTGAAGTCATCGCCCTTCTGCTTGAGCAAGCGAATACGGTTGGTCAGGTAGCTGGCGGAGAACTGCCCAATGTAGGTACGGCTTTCGTTGAACCAGGCGTTGATCAATACGTCGTATCGCCCCTCGCCTATTCCAAGCAGCGCCCGTGCCCAGGGCACTTGCTCGAACTCACTGTCGTAACCCGCACGCTGCAAGGCAGTGGTGACAATCACTGTCGCCAGGCCACCGCCGGGTTTACTGGCATCGGTAAAGGGGGGCCAGCTGTCCGCGACCAGGCGCAGCTTCTCCGCCTGTGCGGCGTTGAACGCCAGCAACAACCCAAGAAAACCCAAGGCTCGAAGCAGTGTCGACATGCTCAAATCCTTTAGCAGGCGTGTCGTTACACACCGTTGATTGCGACTGCTTGAGCGCTTCCGGTGCCCGCAAGTGTGCGCAGGTTACACAAAGATGTAACCCGGCGCAGCGCGCAATGATAGCAAAATGCCGTCACCTTGAGCTGCGTCACACCTTGAGTCGAGGGCGGGCACTTTGCGCCTCGTCGTTGCGCCTTTCATCTGCCATGATCAAGGCAATCAACTGCTCGAGCGCTACCTATGTCCATCGACTGGATCTGCAAACATCACAGCGACCTTGGCAAGGAACAACTCTATGCCATTCTGCAGCTACGCACCCAAGTCTTCGTTGTAGAGCAAAAATGCGCCTACCAGGACGTCGATGGCCAGGACCTGGACGGCGACACCTGTCACTTGATGGGCTGGGAAAATGACACGCTGCAGTGCTACTTGCGCTTGCTCGACCCACAGTCCCAGGGCGGTGACGTGGTGATCGGTCGCGTGGTAACGGCGCCCTCGGCACGCGGCCGCGGGCTGGGGCATGAATTGATGGAAGAGGCCCTTGAACAGGCCGAGAAACACTGGCCGGGCGTGCCGGTGTACCTGTCGGCCCAGGCGCACCTGCAAGACTACTATGGGCGTTATGGCTTTACGGTGGTGGGTGAGGAGTACCTGGAAGACGACATTGCGCATATCGGCATGCGCCGCGGCTGAACGCATCGCGGGGCAAGCCCGCTCCTACGGCAGGAGCGGGCTTGCCCCGCGAAATTTATTCAGGGATACCCCAACACCTCACGAATCCCCCGCAGGTGCTGGATGATCCACTGCTTGTCGATCGCCCCCCAATCACGAATCCGGTAGTGCCCGGCGTGATTGCGCGCGCCCTCCTGCTGCTCGAACTCACAGACGATATCCAGGTCAGCCAGCGCGGCGATGGTGTCCTGGGCGGTGCGACGGGGCATGCCCGTTGCCTCCATCAACGCCGGCACGCTGCTGGCCGTCTGGCTGTCGATCAGCCAGGCGACGTACAAGCGGCGGTAGAAACTGGTCTTGGTCTTGCTCACGTCCATTGGCAGGTCCTTACGGCTTACCCGTTGCCGGGCAGCTCGCGGTAGGTCAGGTAGACACGCAGGTCGAACTCCAATTGATGGTAGCCCGGCAGCATGTGTTCACAGAGCTGGTAAAACGCCTTGTTGTGATCGCTTTCCTTCAAGTGGGCCAGTTCATGCACCACGATCATCTTCAGAAATTGCGGCGCTGCCTCCTTGAACAACGAGGCAATGCGGATTTCTTTCTTTGCCTTGAGCTTGCCACCTTGCACCCGGGACACCGCCGTATGCAGCCCCAATGCCCGGTGTGTCAGGTCCAGGCGATTGTCGAACAGCACCTTGTCCAGGTTGGGGGCGTTGCGCAGGTACTCCTGCTTCAAGCCCTGGGCGTAGCTGTACAGTGCCTTGTCGCTTTGCACGGCATGACGCTCCGGGTAGCGCTGCTGCAGGTAATCCCCCAGGCGATTGCTGGCGATCATCTGACGGACCTGGTCTTGCAGGGCGGGAGGATAGGCTTGCAGGTATTTGAGCGCAGTCATGAGGCGAAAGCAGGTGAAAAAAACGCAGTTTACCCAACTACAGCAGGTACCAGTCAAAAAAGCCCGGGAACTCACTCGCATCCGTGGCCGTCATGGGGTGCGCCACCAGGAAGCCCTGGGCGAACTCGCAACCACTGGCGCGTAACCAGCGGGCCTGCTCGTAGGTCTCGACCCCTTCGGCGATGGTACTGATCCCGAACTGCTGGCAAAGCTCGATCACACAGCGGACCAGGGCGCCATCGACCGCAGAACCTGGCAGTTTCGCCACCAGATGGCGATCAAGCTTGAGCGTATCAATAGGCAGGTCGCGCAACAGGCTCAACGAGCAATCACCCGCGCCGAAGTCGTCCAGTGCGATGCGCACGCCCAACTCGCGGAGTTTGTGCAGCTGCTTGAAGGCTTCATCGCGGTTGTACATCAGCGACGTCTCGGCGACTTCGACCTCCAACTGGGCAGGTGCAAGTGCGTGAGTGGCGATCACCCGCGCCAGCTCTTCAACCAGATTGGGCATGGCAAACTGCACCCTGCTCAGGCTCATGCTCAGCACCACGTCCGGGCCAAAACACTCGCTCCAGGCCCGGCGTTGCGCCGCACCTTGCTGGTAGATCCAGCTGGCCAGGCGATTGATCAGCCGGGCCTCTTCGAGCAAGGGAATGAACAAGCCCGGCGGCACATCCCCGACACTGGGGTGGCGCCAGCGCAACAAGGCCTCGAAGCCGCGCAAGCGTCCATCGGCAAAGGCAACCTGAGGCTGATAGACCAGGCTGAAATCCCCGTGCCCGATCGCATCGCGCACGCTGTCTTCGAGCATCTGCCGTGAGCGCGCCCGGCCATTGAGGTCATGGTCGTAATAGCGGTACTGCTGACGCCCGGACTGCTTGGCGGCATACATCGCCGCATCGGCCGCACGCAGCAACCCATCAAGGCCCAAGCCGCAATCCGGGTAGGTGGCGATGCCGATACTGACCCCCAGCGTCACCTCCAGCCCTTCGATGTCCTGGCAGATGGACACACGCTCGATCAGCTTCTCGGCAAAGCGCGCGGCCTGTTCGGGGCAGTCCAGCGCATCGAGCAGCGCGGTGAATTCGTCACCGCCCATGCGCGCGAGAATGGCGCAGGTGCCCAGGCAGTCCTTGAGCTGCTCGGCCACCCAATGCAGGACACGGTCACCGATTTCATGGCCAAGGGAGTCGTTGATGCGTTTGAAGCCGTCCAGGTCCAGGTACAACAAGGCCTGGGACTTGTCCGAACGCTCGTTGCGCACCAGCGCGCTTTCGGCAGCCTGGTAGAAACCACGCCGATTGAGCAGCCCGGTCAGCGGGTCGGTCACGGCCTGATACTCCAGCTGCTGATGCAGGCTGCGCACCACTGACATATCCAGCACCGTCACCACCATCGCCCGCCGCTCGCCCGGAAGCGGTGCGCACGACAGCGCCACCGGCAGCGGATGCCCCCCTGCGGTACGCAGCACAGCATCGTGAACGCGGAAAATCTCCCGATCCAGGTAGGTTTGATAGAACGGCGACTCGGACCATACCGTCGCGCCCGGCGACTGCACATAAGCCAGAAGATCGGTGCCCTGCAAACGTTCAACCGGCGCATCGAGCAACCGCGAAATCGCTGGGTTGGCAAAGCAGATCAAGCCGTCATCGGCCACCACCAGGATGCCCTCGGCCGCGTTCTCCAACACCGAGGCGTTGAAGGCGCGCTCGGTTTCCAGGTCGCGGCTCAAGCGCTGCAGCGAACGCCGGTTGCGCTGCTGCTCAAGCAACGCCTGCACCTTGGGCTTGAGAATCTGCGGATCGAAGGGTTTGAACAGGTAATCCACCGCACCGCTGGCATAGCCCTTGAGCACGGCGGCCTGGGACTGTTCGTTGGCGGTGAGGAAAATGATCGGCGTCAGCCGCGTACGCTGGCTGCCGCGCATAAGACGGGCGACTTCAAAACCATCCATGCCTGGCATCTGCACATCCAGCAGCACCAGATCCACTTCGTGCTCGAGCAGCGCACTCAAGGCTTCTGTCCCCGAGCTTGCAGTCAGTACCTGCCAGTCCTGACGCGCCAGCAGGGCACGCATACTCACCAGGTTTTCCGGGTAGTCATCAACGACTAGAAGGACTGAGCCGTTTTCATGTGACGGAGGTTGCGCGCAATCCATGCTGCTTCTCTTGTGGCACAAGTCGAATTTCGGTTGAAATCCGAGCCTAACTCTAGACCTCGCTGCCTTAAACCTGAAGTTATCACCTTGCCACTATCCACGGAAACGCTCGTTAGCCGACTAACGGTCTGTCCGATCAGGCCATACCAGCCTCTAGATTGGCGCCAGGCATAAAAAAACCCGCATCGCTGCGGGTTTTTTCATACGGTCAGGTCTTAGTTGACCTTGGCCGCCAGCTCACCCTTGAGGTAGCGCTGGAACATGCCTTC
Source organism: Pseudomonas sp. JQ170C (assembly GCF_035581345.1). Lineage (NCBI taxonomy): Bacteria > Pseudomonadati > Pseudomonadota > Gammaproteobacteria > Pseudomonadales > Pseudomonadaceae > Pseudomonas > Pseudomonas sp. JQ170C. The sequence goes on along the minus strand of NZ_CP141608.1, from coordinate 453,342 downwards.
CAGGGAGATCGGCTTGATCTTGGAGGCATTGCCGGCAGTACCGAAGGCTTCGTAACGGGCAATGCAGACATCACGCATGGCCGTTACGGTGGCGCCGAAGAACTTGCGCGGGTCGAACTCGCTCGGGTTTTGCGCCATCAGGCGACGCATGGCACCGGTGGAGGCCAGGCGCAGGTCGGTGTCGATGTTGACCTTGCGAACGCCGTACTTGATGCCTTCGACGATTTCTTCGACCGGCACGCCGTAGGTTTCTTTGATGTCGCCGCCGTACTGGTTGATGATCGCCAGCCATTCCTGCGGAACCGAGGAAGAACCGTGCATCACCAGGTGGGTGTTGGGGATGCGCTTGTGGATTTCCTTGATACGGTCGATCGCCAGGACGTCACCGGTTGGTGGCTTGGTGAACTTGTAGGCGCCGTGGCTGGTACCGATGGCGATAGCCAGGGCATCGACCTGGGTCTTCTTGACGAAGTCGGCGGCTTCTTCCGGATCGGTCAGCATCTGGCTGTGATCCAGGATGCCTTCGGCACCGATGCCGTCTTCTTCGCCGGCCATGCCGGTTTCCAGCGAGCCCAGGCAGCCCAGTTCGCCTTCAACCGAAACGCCGCAGGCGTGCGCCATGGCAACGGTCTGCTGGGTAACACGGACGTTGTACTCGTAGTCGGTCGGGGTCTTGCCGTCTTCGCCGAGCGAACCGTCCATCATCACCGAGCTGAAGCCCAGTTGGATCGAGCGCTGGCAAACGTCAGGGCTGGTGCCGTGGTCCTGGTGCATGCACACCGGGATATGCGGGAATTCTTCGATCGCGGCCAGGATCAGGTGGCGCAGGAACGGGGCACCGGCGTATTTGCGGGCACCGGCCGAGGCCTGGACAATCACCGGAGAGTCGGTCTTGTCGGCGGCTTCCATGATGGCGCGCATCTGCTCGAGGTTGTTGACGTTGAAAGCTGGAACGCCGTAGCCGAATTCGGCGGCGTGGTCCAGCATCTGGCGCATGCTAATGAGTGCCATTGTGTATCTCTCTCCCGACAAGCGTCGTTTTTCGTGCAAGCCTGCCGCAGTGGCGGTTGCTATTCAAGTAGTGTGGGCCGCCTCCAGGCGGCCCGGCCAGTCACGGCGCCTTGCAGCCCCGCCCTATCAAATCGTTGGTGGCAGCCCAGTACACCAGGCCTTCATCACCCTTGCTGTGGAACGCCAGCACGCCATCGCTGTACAGCGTACCGGAAGCACCTGGCTCGGCCTTGAGCCGATAGACCTGGTCACCACCGCCCAGACGCACGTCCAGGTTCTGCTGACTGCTGTCGGCAAAGCGCCAGAGCACTTCGGCCTTGCTGTCGCAGACCCAGCGGGTCCAGTTGTCCGCGGGTGTCTCCTTCGGCGTGAAGCTTGCGCATCCACCGAGTACTGCCAAGGCCATCAGGGCCACGACACCTTTCATCCAATATCCTCTAGCAGACCACAAACAGGCCGGTAGGTTGCCATCAACCGATCAAGGGCAACCCTGGGCCCGGCGCTGGTGCTCGTCGTCGTACTTCTCAAGGCCATCCGGGCCGAGTCGCTTGTTGATCACAGGAGCGGTCTCCGCCTGCCATTCCGACTGATAGCAGCCACCTTTCGGCGCACCAGGCTGATCGGCCTCAGGCTCCGGCGTGCTGGAGCAAGCGCCCAGCAAACCGACCAGGACAAACACAGGCAATCGCTTGACCATCAGGTCGCTCCCTTTGCCAGGCGCTGAGCGAATCAGGCCTTGGCCCGTTGTTCCAGTACTTCCACCGCTGGCAGGACCTTGCCCTCGACGAACTCGAGGAACGCGCCGCCACCGGTAGAAATGTAGGAGATTTGCTCGGCAACGCCATATTTGTCGATGGCGGCCAGGGTATCGCCACCACCGGCGATGGAGAACGCGGTGCTTTCAGCGATGGACTGGGCCAGTACCTTGGTGCCGTTTCCGAACTGGTCGAACTCGAACACGCCAACCGGGCCATTCCACAGAATGGTCTTGGACGACTTCAACAGCTCGGCGAAGTTGGCCGCGGTCTGCGGGCCGATGTCGAGGATCATGTCGTCTTCAGCAACGTCGGCAACCAGCTTGACGGTAGCCGCGGCGCTTTCGGCGAATTCCTTGGCAACCACCACATCTACCGGCAGCGGTACATTGACCTTGGCAGCGATGGCCTTGGCAGTGTCGATCAGGTCAGGCTCGTACAACGACTTGCCCACCGGGTGACCGGCAGCGGCCAGGAAGGTGTTGGCGATGCCGCCACCGACGATCAGCAGGTCACAGACCTGGCTCAGGCTGTTGAGTACGTCCAGCTTGGTCGACACCTTGGAGCCGGCAACAATGGCCGCCATCGGCTTGGCCGGGGCTTTGAGCGCCTTGCCCAGGGCGTCCAGTTCGGCGGCCAGCAGCGGGCCTGCAGCGGCAACCTTGGCGAACTTGGCCACGCCGTGGGTCGAACCCTCGGCGCGGTGAGCGGTGCCGAACGCGTCCATCACGAACACGTCGCACAGCGCTGCGTACTTCTGCGCCAGCTCGTCGGCGTTCTTCTTCTCGCCCTTGTTGAAACGCACGTTCTCGAACAACACGAGATCACCGGCCTGGACCTGGACGCCGTCGAGGTAATCGGCAACCAGGGGTACTTCACGGCCCAGGGCCTTGCTCAGGTAATCGGCTACCGGCTTGAGGCTGTTCTCGGCCGAGAACTCGCCTTCGGTCGGACGGCCCAGGTGCGAGCAGACCATCACGGCCGCGCCCTTTTCCAGGGCCAGCTTGATGGTCGGCAGCGAAGCGAGGATACGCGCATCGCTGGCAACCACACCGTCCTTCACAGGCACGTTGAGGTCTTCGCGGATCAGTACGCGCTTACCTTGCAGATCGAGGTCGGTCATCTTCAACACGGTCATGAATGCGGTCCTTCAGGGCTGTTTACTAGTGGAGCGGGTTTGATTGACGACGTGCAGATAATGTTCGGCAACGTCGAGCATACGGTTGGCAAAACCCCATTCGTTGTCGAACCAGGCCAGCAGATTGACCAGCCGGGGGCCGGAAACGCGGGTCTGGCTGGCATCGACAATGGCCGAATGTGGGTCATGGTTGAAATCACAACTGGCGTGCGGCAGCTCGGTGTAGGCCAGGAGCCCCTTCAGCGGGCCGCTCAGGGCAGCATCGCGCAGCACCTGGTTGACCTCTGCCGCAGTGGTATCACGGGCGGTCTGCAGGGTGATGTCCAGGCACGATACGTTGACGGTCGGCACGCGTACGGCTTTGGCCTGAATTCGCCCGGCAAGTTCCGGCAGCAGCCGTTCGATGCCGCGCGCAAGCCCGGTGGATACCGGAATCACCGACTGGAACGCCGAGCGGGTGCGGCGCAGGTCTTCATGGTGATAGGCGTCGATCACCGGCTGGTCGTTCATCGCCGAGTGGATCGTGGTAATCGACACGTATTCAAGGCCAAACGCCTGGTCCAGTACCCGCAGCAGCGGCACGCCGCAGTTGGTGGTACAGGAGGCGTTGGAAACCAGCAATTCACTGCCATCGAGGCAGTCCTGGTTGATGCCATAGACGACCGTCGCATCGACGTCCGCCTCGCTGGCCATGGGCTGGGAAAACAGCACCCGCGGCGCGCCGGCTTCGAGAAAACGCTGGCCATCGGCACGGGTGTTGTAGGCACCGGAGCATTCCAGTACCAGGTCGACATCCAGCGCCGCCCAGTCGATCCCTTCCGGGGTGGCACTGCGTAAAACCTTCACGCAGTCGCCATTGATATGCAGACAATCGCCGTCGACCTTCACCTCGCCGGGAAAACGCCCGTGGGTGGAGTCGAAGCGTGTCAGGTATTCGATGCTGGCCTGATCGGCCAGGTCGTTCAGTGCAACGATCTCGAAGCCCGCCTTCGCCCCCCGTTCAAAGAGTGCGCGCAAGACGCAACGACCAATACGGCCGTAGCCGTTGAGTGCAACTTTGTAAGGACGCGTTTGGGGCATGGGATGCTCACGGAACAGAAGCGTTATCTGCAATCGCGGGGCAAGCCCGCCCCTACATTCCTGTAGGAGCGGGCTTGCCCCGCGATGAATCCGATTCTATCGAATCAGTCTTCCAACAGCTCTTCAGCGGTACCCAGGATGTTTTCCAGGGTGAAACCGAACTCCTCGAACAAGGCGGCCGCAGGGGCCGACTCGCCGTAGGTGGTCATGCCGATCACGCGGCCTTCGAGGCCGACGTACTTGTACCAGAAGTCGGCATGGGCCGCTTCGATAGCGATACGTGCACCGACCTGCAACGGCAGGACCGACTGCTTGTAGGCAGCATCCTGGGCATCGAAGACGCTGGTGCAGGGCATCGACACCACGCGGACCTTGCGGCCCTGTTCGGTCAGCTTGTCGAAGGCCTGAACGGCCAGGCCGACTTCGGAGCCGGTGGCGATCAGAATCAGCTCAGGCTCGCCTGCGCAGTCTTTCAACACGTAGCCGCCACGGCTGATATCGGCGATCTGGCCAGCATCACGGGTTTGGTGCTGCAGGTTCTGACGCGAGAAGATCAGCGCCGAAGGGCCGTCCTTGCGCTCCAGTGCGTGCTTCCACGACACCGCCGATTCAACGGCGTCGGCTGGGCGCCAGGTGTCCAGGTTCGGGGTGCTGCGCAGGCTGGTCAGCTGCTCGATCGGCTGGTGAGTCGGGCCGTCTTCGCCCAGACCGATGGAGTCGTGGGTGTAGACGTGGATCACGCGCTGCTTCATCAGGGCCGACATGCGCACGGCGTTGCGGGCGTACTCCATGAACATCAGGAAGGTCGCGCCGTAAGGCACCAGGCCGCCGTGCAGGGCAACGCCGTTCATGATTGCGGTCATGCCGAACTCACGCACGCCGTAGAACATGTAGTTGCCGCTGGCATCTTCGGCGCTGACGCCCTTGCAGCCTTTCCACAGGGTCAGGTTGGAACCGGCCAGGTCAGCCGAACCGCCCAGGAATTCCGGCAGCAGAGGACCGAAAGCGTTCAGGGTGTTCTGGCTGGCTTTACGGCTGGCGATGGTTTCGCCTTTGGCCGCGACTTCAGCGATGTAGGCAGCAGCCTTCTCGGAGAAGTCAGCCGGCAGCTCGCCACTCAGGCGACGCTTGAGCTCGCTGGCCAGTTCAGGGAAGGCGGCAGCGTAGGCATCGAAACGCTGATTCCACTCGGCTTCAGCGGCCTTGCCGGCTTCCTTGGCGTCCCACTCGGCGTAGATGTCAGCCGGGATTTCAAACGGGCCGTGGTTCCAGTTCAGCTCTTTGCGGGCCAGGGCGATTTCGTCGTTGCCCAGCGGAGCACCGTGGCAATCTTCCTTGCCCTGCTTGTTCGGCGAGCCGAAACCGATGATGGTCTTGCAGCAGATCAGGGTCGGCTGCTCGCTCTTGCGAGCGGTCTCGATGGCGGTCTTGATTTCGTCGGCGTCATGGCCGTCGACATTGCGGATCACCTGCCAGTTGTAGGCCTCGAAACGCTTTGGCGTGTCGTCGGTGAACCAGCCTTCGACTTCGCCGTCGATGGAGATGCCGTTGTCATCGTAGAAGGCGATCAGCTTGCCCAGGCCCAGGGTACCGGCCAGGGAAGCGACTTCGTGGGAGATACCTTCCATCATGCAGCCATCACCCAGGAACACATAGGTGTGGTGATCGACGACGTTGTGGCCTTCGCGGTTGAACTGGGCACCCAGGACTTTTTCAGCGATGGCAAAGCCCACGGCGTTGGCCAGGCCCTGGCCGAGCGGACCGGTGGTGGTCTCGACGCCTGGGGTGTAACCGAGTTCCGGGTGGCCCGGGGTGCGGCTGTGCAGCTGGCGGAAGGCCTTCAGGTCGTCGATCGACAGGTCGTAGCCGGTCAGGTGCAGCAGCGAGTAGATCAGCATCGAGCCGTGGCCGTTGGACAGCACGAAGCGGTCGCGGTCGGCGAAATCAGGGTTGCTCGGGCTGTGCTTCAGGTAGTCGCGCCAAAGAACTTCGGCGATATCCGCCATGCCCATAGGGGCACCGGGGTGACCGCTGTTGGCCTTCTGCACGGCATCCATGCTGAGTGCTCGAATGGCGTTGGCACGTTCACGACGGCTGGGCATCGCTTATCTCCTGGGGGGTTGAATAAGTTACGAAACGAAAAAAGGCGGCTATTTTCGCCTAGGCATGTGTCCGGGGGCAATGACGGATGGTCGATGCGGCATGATTTTCCTGTGTTTGCGTACAGATTCAGGCAATAGCCCGGTCAAACAGCGGAATCGGTCGAGTCTGCTGCGACGAATTGCCCCGCCCATCGCTCAATATCAAAACTTTTTGATATTGAGCTTGCGACGCAGGGGCACCCTGACTAGACTGCCGCCCATGAATCTTCGTTTGCCGTCAATCCGCCCTGAGCAAAGCGACGAGCTGGCCGCCCTGTGCAAGGCCAGTGGCGATCCGCTGCGCCTGAACGTCTTGCGCGCGCTGGCTAACGATTCGTTCGGGGTACTGGAACTGGCGCAGATTTTCGCCATCGGCCAGTCCGGGATGAGCCACCACCTCAAGGTGCTATCCCAGGCTGCACTGGTGGCGACGCGTCGCGAAGGCAACGCGATCTTTTATCGCCGTGCCCTGCCCGATGCCCTGCGCCTGGGCGGCAAGCTGCATGCGGCCTTGCTTGAAGAAGTCGATGGCCTGGCGTTGCCGGACGATGTCCAGGCGCGGATCGGCCAGGTCCAGCAACGGCGTGCGGCCACCAGCCAGGACTTTTTCCAGCGCGTCGAAGAAAAATTCCGTGCCCAGCAGGACCTGATCGCCGGACTGCCCCAGTACCGCGAAAGCCTGTTGGCGCTGCTCGATAACTTGAGCTTTGAAGCCGACGCTGGCGCCCTTGAAGTGGGCCCTGGCGATGGTGAATTTCTTCCAGAGCTGGCCCGGCGCTTTACCCGGGTCACGGCACTGGACAACAGCCCGACCATGCTCGAACTGGCCCGCCAGGTCTGTGAGCGAGAAGGTCTGGCCAATGTGAACCTGCAGTTGGCCGATGCACTCAGTGCAACGGATGTGGACGCCGACTGCGTAGTGCTGAACATGGTCCTGCACCATTTCAGCGCCCCGGCCGAAGCCCTGCGGCAGCTGGCCAACCGTGTGAAGCCAGGCGGAAGCCTGTTGGTAACAGAGTTGTGCAGCCACGACCAGAGCTGGGCCAGAGAGGCTTGCGGCGATATCTGGCTGGGCTTCGAGCAGGACGACCTGGCCCGTTGGGCCAGCGCTGCGGGACTGGCTCCCGGGGACAGCCTCTATGTGGGCTTACGTAATGGTTTCCAGATCCAGGTCCGCCATTTTCAGCGACCGGCTGGCGACACTCACCATCGGTAAATTTTAGGAACCCGTCGAGATGAGCGAATACTCCCTTTTCACCTCCGAGTCCGTATCTGAAGGGCATCCGGACAAAATCGCCGACCAGATTTCGGATGCTGTGCTGGACGCCATCATCACCCAGGACAAATTCGCCCGTGTCGCCTGCGAAACCCTGGTTAAAACCGGTGTAGCGATCATCGCTGGCGAAGTGACCACCTCGGCCTGGGTAGACCTGGAAGAGATCGTGCGTAAAGTCATCGTCGACATCGGCTACAACAGCTCCGACGTCGGCTTTGACGGCGCCACCTGCGCCGTAATGAACATCATCGGCAAGCAGTCGGTAGACATTGCCCAGGGCGTTGACCGCAGCAAGCCGGAAGACCAGGGCGCTGGCGACCAGGGCCTGATGTTCGGCTATGCCAGCAACGAAACCGACGTGCTGATGCCTGCGCCAATCTGCTTCTCGCACCGCCTGGTCGAGCGCCAGGCCGAAGCACGCAAGTCCGGCCTGCTGCCGTGGCTGCGCCCGGATGCCAAGTCCCAGGTGACCTGCCGCTACGAAGGCGGCAAGGTCGTCGGCATCGACGCCGTGGTCCTGTCGACCCAGCACAACCCTGAAGTCTCGCAGAAAGACCTCCAGGAAGCGGTGATGGAGCTGATCGTCAAGCACACCCTGCCGGCCGAACTGCTGCACAAAGACACCCAGTTCCACATCAACCCGACCGGCCAGTTCATCATCGGCGGCCCGGTGGGCGACTGCGGCCTGACCGGTCGCAAGATCATCGTCGACAGCTACGGCGGCATGGCCCGTCACGGCGGCGGCGCGTTCTCCGGCAAGGACCCGTCCAAGGTTGACCGCTCGGCAGCCTACGCCGGTCGTTACGTGGCCAAGAACATCGTTGCCGCCGGTCTTGCCGAGCGCTGCGAGATCCAGGTGTCTTACGCCATCGGCGTGGCCCAGCCTACCTCCATCTCGCTGAACACCTTCGGCACCGGCAAGATCGCCGACGACAAGATCATCCAGCTGGTGCGTGAGTGCTTCGACCTGCGTCCGTACGCCATCACCACCATGCTCGACCTGCTGCACCCGATGTACCAGGAAACCGCTGCCTACGGCCACTTCGGTCGCACCCCGCAGCAGAAGACTGTCGGCGACGATACCTTCACCACTTTCACCTGGGAACGCACCGACCGCGTCGACGCCCTGCGCGCCGCTGCCGGCCTGTAAACCCCAGGCAATACAAAGCCCCTGCCGGGTCACCGGCCGGGGCTTTTTTGTGCCTGTTGCAGGCAGCGGCCTGCCCCGCGAGTTCCCTACACACCCCCTAACAATGCTCTGCCCTCTACGGCCCGAAGCCATCCTAGTCTGTGAGTTCACCTCGCAGAGCAAGGATGCTCGCCATGTTCCACAAACTGCTGCTCACGCTACTGCTGCTGCCCTGGCTCACCTGCGCGCACGCCCAGACGTGCCCCCAATGGCCCGCCGCTCAGGCACAGGCCGAGATCCACAACCTGCAACAAACCCTCACCCACTGGGATGACCACTACCATCGCCAAGGCGTATCGCTGGTAGCAGACGAACTCTACGATCAGAGCCGCACCCGGCTCGCACACTGGCGCTCATGCTTCCCGGCGACCAGTGCGGTCGCCGACAACCCGCTGAAGACTGCCACCGGCCCGATTCCCCACCCCATTGCCCACACAGGCCTGGCGAAACTGCCCGACGAGCAGGCAGTCGCGTCCTGGATGCAGGACAAGCACGACCTTTGGATTCAACCCAAGGTCGACGGAGTTGCCGTCACCCTGGTCTATCAGGCAGGCCAACTGGTGTCCTTGATCAGCCGCGGCGATGGTCGCGACGGGCACGACTGGAGCCGTCACATCCCGGTGCTCAGTGCCGTCAATCGTCAACTGCCGCGCCCCCTGGACCTGGTCCTTCAAGGCGAACTCTATTGGCGCCTGGACGCCCATGTTCAGGCCGACACCGGTAGCCGCAATGCCCGCGGCAAGGTTGCGGGGCTACTTGCACGCAAACAGCTCGACGAACAACAAGGCGCAGCCATCGGCCTGTTTGTCTGGGCCTGGCCCCAGGGCCCCGCGAGCCAGCAACAGCGACTTGCCGGGTTGAGCGACCTGGGCTTCACCGACACAGAGCGCTACAGCGTGCCCATCCAGGATCTGGACGAAGCATCACGATGGCGAGAGCACTGGTACCGCGCCCCACTTCCGTTCGCCAGCGACGGTGTTGTGCTGCGCCAGGGCCAGCGCCCGGACGGCACGCGCTGGCGAGCCCGCGAGCCGTACTGGATCGCTGCCTGGAAATATCCCTTTGCCCAGGCTCTGGCCGAGGTTCGGGCAGTGCAGTTCAACATCGGCCGGACCGGCCGCATCACACCGGTCCTGCAAATCAAACCGGTGCAACTGGATGATCGACAGATCCGCCAGGTGAGCGCCGGGTCCTTCCAGCATTGGCAACAACTGGATATCCGCCCGGGTGACCAGATAGCGATCAGCCTGGCGGGGCTGACCATTCCGCGCCTCGATCAGGTTGTACACCGCAGCGTGGAGCGCCCGGCCATCGAAGTGCCCGACCCCGCCGACCACCACGCGCTCAGTTGCTGGCAACCCAGTGACACCTGCCGCGGGCAGTTCATCGCACGCCTGAATTGGCTGAGTGGCAAACAGGGATTGGCCATGAAAGGCGTGGGGCCCGGGACCTGGGCCCGCCTGGTCGACAGCGGCCTGGTCCAGAGCCTGACGGACTGGCTGAACATCACGGATGACGACCTCCAGCACGTGCCTGGCCTGGCCGAACGCAGTCGCCAGCAACTTCTTTTTACATTTCAGCAAACCCGCCAAAAACCCTTTGATCGCTGGCTGCGGGCCCTGGGCATTCCAGCCCCCAGCGCCCTTGCATTCAAGGCCCCCTGGGAAGAGCTTGCCCGGCGCGACGCGGCACAGTGGCTGGCAGAACCCGGCATCGGGCGTGGACGTAGCGCCCAGCTGCTGGCGTTTTTCGGTTCACCCGACGTACAAATGATGGCCGAACAATTGCACCGACATGCAATCGAGGGTTTCTAAATTTCACGGATCAGGGCAGCATCATGAATTCTGCTGTCCCGCCTCACACGGAGCCCCTATGAAACTGCTATCACCTCTCGCCCTGTTCACTGTCTGTGGTTTGCTCGCCTCACCGCTGCTGGCTGCCGAAGAACAACCAGGGTTGACCGGTTGCGCAGCCAAGCGTCAGGCCATCAGCGAACAAATCGAACAGGCTCGCGCCCATGGCAACAAAGACCAGCAGGCCGGCCTGGAAAAAGCCTTGAGCGAAGTGACCGAGCACTGCACCGATGCCGGTCTGCGCAAGGAGCGCGAGCAAAAAGTGCTCGACGCCCGCCATGAAGTGACCCAGCGCACCAAGGACCTGGACAAGGCCATGAAAAAAGGTGACGCCGAGAAGATCAACAAGCGCAAGGACAAGCTCGCCGAGTCCAAGAAAGAGCTGCAACAAGCACTGGATGAACTCGAGAAGTAAGACACACCTCATCGCGGGGCAAGCCCGCTCCTACCGGTAGGAGCGGGCTTGCCCCGCGATGGCGTTTTCAATGATTGCGAAACTCGGTATGACAGGCTTTGCACGCCGCCTCGACCTTGTTCATCGGCGCCGTCAGCTGCGCGGCCTGCAACGGCTGGGTACGTGTCACCGCCACCAGCTCGGCAGTGCTGGCTTCCATTTGTCGGGCCAGCTCCTGGAAACGCGCCTGTTGCTGCCAGACCTCAGGACGGGCGCTGCTCTCGTCTTCTTCGCGCACTTGCGGGAAGTGCTTCCACGGCTCACGGCCCAAGGCATCGAGCTTGACCGCGCCGTCGGCGAACTTCTGCCCGTCGAACGCCAGGCGCCCACGCAGCATGCCGCCCAGGTCTTCACTGGTCTTGAGCATTTGCTTGAAGATGGTTTTACGCTGACCCAGCGGCGAATTGGGATCAACACCGCCACAGGCGGTCAGAGTGAGGCAGGCCAGCAGCACAACAGAGAGTCGCTTGAGCATCATGGTAATTTCGGCTCACAGAAAAAGGCGGCCAGTATCCTCGTCTCGCCAGCAAAGACCAATACCCTTATTAACTCTACGGGTTGCCAGGGCCACTGAAGCCCAGGCAATCCGCCAAGGAACGCTGTACATGAAATCTCACCTGCGCCCTCTGGTTCTGACGCTTTCGGCACTCGCCCTGCTCGCTGGCTGCAACGGCGGCGGCCCGGAAAAGCCCAAGCCCCACGCCGTCGCCACCTATGTGAGCCAGACCTGGAAAGACCTGCCCCAGGTCAGCGACCGTGACCTGCTGGCCGGCTTTGAAGCCTGGCGCAGCGCCTGCGAACGCCTCAAGCGCGATGCCATCTGGGCCAGCACCTGTGCAGCGGCCGCCACCGTGCCCGCCGACAGTGGCCAGGTACGCAGCTTTCTTCAGGGCCAGCTGGATGTCTACAGCATGCGTTCGGGCGAAAACAGCGCCAACGGCCTGATCACCGGCTACTACGAGCCGGTCTATCCCGGCAGCCTGACCCAGACCGACACAGCCCATGTGCCGGTCTACGGCGTGCCCGACGACATGATCGTGGTGGCCCTGGACAGCGTCTATCCCGAGCTCAAGGGCAAACGCCTGCGTGGCCGCATCGAGGGTCGCACCCTCAAGCCCTACGACACCGCCGAGGTGATCAACCAGCAAGGCGTGCCAGCGCCGGTACTGGCCTGGCTGACCGACCCCATGGACCTGCAGTTCCTGCAGATCCAGGGCTCCGGGCGGATTCAACTGGAGAACGGTCGCCAGTTGCGCGTTGGTTATGCCGACCAGAATGGCCACCCCTACCGCCCGATCGGGCGCTGGCTGGTCGAACAGGGGCAGTTGAAAAAAGAAGAAGTGAGCATGGGCGCCATTCATGGCTGGGCGCAGGCCAACCCGACACGCGTCCCGGAACTGTTGGCGAGCAACCCCAGCTACGTGTTCTTCAGCACCCGCCCGGACAGCAACGAAGGCCCGCGAGGTTCGCTCAACGTGCCATTGACCGCAGGGTACAGCGTGGCCATCGACCGCAAGGTCATTCCCCTGGGCAGCCTGCTGTGGCTCTCCACCACTCGTCCCGATGGCGCCCCGGTGGTTCGCCCGGTCGCCGCCCAGGACACAGGCGGTGCAATCACCGGCGAAGTGCGGGCAGACCTGTTCTGGGGGACCGGTGCAGAAGCGGGTGAACTGGCAGGGAACATGAAGCAGCAGGGTCAGATCTGGTTGCTTTGGCCCAAGGGAGCAGCGCTGCCTGAGGTGCCGAAGGTACTGTGACGAGCCAATCGCGGGGCAAGCCCGCTCCTACCGCAGGAGCGGGCTTGCCCCGCGAACAATTCAAACGGATACAACAAAGAACGACACGATCAACGCCACCCCGGCAAACCACACCAGCGAACGCAACGCTGCCCAATCGGCCAGGTAGCAGATGATGTAGAGCAGGCGGCTGGTGATGTACACCACCGCCAGCACGTCCTGGGTCACCTGCTCGGCATTGCCGACGATGTCGGCGATGATCACCGCGGCGGCAAAGGCCGGGAACGCCTCGAAACTGTTCAGTTGCGCCGCATGGGCGCGACGCGGCAAACCTTCAAGCGTCTCCTGGAAGGCCCGCGGGTCGTGGTTCTGGCGCAGGTTGAAGCGCCCGCTGCTGAGCTTGGCGATGCTGGTACACAGGATCGGCAGAAACAACGCAATCAATACACACCAGAAAGCAACGGTCATGGCTAAGTCCTTGTCGGTTGGAACATCAAAGTTTCATGATCAGCATGCCGATCAGCACCAGGGCACAGGCTAAGAGCCTGGGACCGCCAAAAGGTTCTTTGAGGTAGCGCATCCCGAACAGCACCACCAGAATCACACTGACCTCTCGCAATGCCGCCGCCTCGGCCACCGACCCCAACTGCATGGCCCAGAGCACCAGGGCATAGCTGAGCAGCACGCAGACACCCACGGCCAGCCCCAGCCGCCATTGCAGTCGCCAGAACAGCACGAAGGGCGCCCGCCGAGCGACACCGGCGAGTAACGGGAAGGGCCAGGCACTGAGCAGCGTCAACCACACAAGATAGTCCAGCGGTTGCGACCAGAGCCGAATCGCCTGGCCGTCGAACCAGGTGTAGCAACCAATGCACAAGCCGATCAGGGCCACCACCGGCAACATCGACCAGGGCAGGCGATCGCCTCCGCCGCCCTGCCAGAGCAGGCAGGCCATGCCACAAGGGATCAGCAGAATGCCCAGGATCTGCTGATTGCTCAGCGTCTCCCCGGCGAAGGTCAACGTCAGCGCCAGCACCACCAGCGGCGACAGGCCACGCATCAGGGGATAGACCAGCCCAAGATCGCCGACCCGGTAGGCCTGGATCAGCAGAAATCGATATAGCTGCTCGAACAAGGCCGAAGCCAATAGCCAAGGCCAGACTTCAGCCGGAGGAACCTGCACGAAGGCAACCATCACCACAGCGAACACCAGTGCCACGGCATCCATGCTGGCGATCACCAGCAGGCGTTCGCCGCTGAATTTGATCAGGGTGTTCCAGGTTGCATGCAGCAAGGCAGCAACCAATACCAGAGAAGTGGCTAACACGCGTAGGTCCTTGGCAGTGCAGGTCGGGTCATCAATGGCCAGGCGCTATCTAAGCATTTCATCCAGCCTGGCGTCGCGCACATTTGCTTGCCGGGGAAACGAAACCCCGCGGGCGCGGTCAACGCATGCAGTCAAAAACTGTGTCCCCAAGCCATCGGCAGGCCATCCAAGCACTGCCCGATGGAATCGGGTGCCGAATTGGAAGCCACTACAGGACCCCGAATGCTTGAGCTCGTTGCTGCGTTTATCTGCTTGACCACCCTCCTCACCTACCTGAACTACCGCTTCATCGGCCTGCCGCCCACCATCGGCGTCATGGTCACTGCCCTGCTGTTCTCCCTGCTGCTCCAAGGCTTGAGTGTCATTGGCTACCCGGGGCTGGAAGAACGCGTGCAAGGCCTGATGAGCCAGATCGACTTCAACGACCTGCTGATGCACTGGATGCTGTCGTTCCTGCTGTTTGCCGGCGCCCTGCACGTCAATCTCGCCGACCTGCGTAGCTACCGCTGGCCGATCGGGTTGCTGGCCACCGTGGGCGTACTGATCGCCACCGTGGTCATCGGCTACCTCGCCCACTGGATCTTTGCCCTGTTCGGCTGGCACGTCAGCCTGCTCTACTGCCTGCTGTTCGGCGCCCTGATCTCGCCCACCGACCCGATCGCGGTGCTCGGTGCCTTGCGGACCGCCAACGCTTCCAAGCCGCTGAAAACCACGATTGTCGGCGAGTCGCTGTTCAATGACGGTACGGCGGTGGTGGTGTTTACCGTGCTGCTGGGCATCGCCCAACTGGGTGAGACGCCAACTGCCAGCGAGACCGCCATTCTCTTTGCCCGCGAAGCCATCGGTGGCGCGCTGTTCGGCGGCCTGATCGGCTACATCACCTACCGCATGATCAAGAGCATCGAGCAGTACCAGGTCGAGGTCATGCTGACCCTGGCCCTGGTCATTGGGGGCTCGGCCATGGCCTACGAGCTGCATGTGTCGGCGCCCATCGCGATGGTGGTGGCAGGCCTGATCATCGGTAACCTGGGGCGCAACCTGGCGATGAACGAGATGACCCGTCGCTACATGGACGGCTTCTGGGAACTGATCGACGACATGCTCAACGCCCTGCTGTTCGCCCTGATCGGCCTTGAGCTGTTGCTGCTGCCGTTCTCCTGGATGCACCTGGCGGCCGCCGGTGTGCTGGCTGTGGCGATCCTGCTGTCACGCCTGCTGACCGTGGCCCCGGCGATTGTCCTGCTGCGCCGCTGGCGCACCGTACCGCGCGGCACCGTGCGGGTACTGACCTGGGGTGGGTTGCGTGGCGGGGTTTCGGTGGCGTTGGCGCTGTCGCTGCCCAGCGGTACCGAGCGTGACCTGCTGCTGAGCATCACCTACATCGTGGTGCTGTCGTCGATCCTGTTGCAGGGGTTGACGATTGGGCGAGTGGTGCGCGGAGTAACCGAGCAGCCTTGAAGGACAAGCCCGCCCCAGTAGGAGCGGGCTTGCCCCGCGATGCTTGCCTCACTCCACCGTCGTATCGAACTGATCCTTGATGTACTTGATCTCCGTCCGCCCATGAGCCGCCGGCAGGCCGTCCTCGCCCAGGTTGACGAACACCATCCGGTCAACGGTGAGGATGCTCTTGCGGGTGATCTTGTTGCGCACTTCGCACTTGAGGGTGATGGAGGTGCGACCAAACTCGGTGGCCGTGATGCCCAGCTCGATGATGTCGCCCTGGCGCGAAGCGCTGACGAAGTTGATCTCCGAGATGTACTTGGTCACCACACGCTGGTTGCCCAGCTGGACGATCGCGTAGATCGCCGCCTCTTCGTCGATCCAGCGCAGCAGGCTACCGCCGAACAGGGTGCCGTTGGGGTTGAGGTCTTCGGGCTTGACCCATTTGCGGGTGTGAAAATTCATATCTACTCCTGACCGTCTTGCCAATCGATGGAGGTAATGATGGCAGAGCCAGCCACATGCCTCCATTTAACATCGACTATGGTCTCGATTAATCGACAGAAAACCTTGGGCAGTTGCGTTGGCGCGGCTATAATCGCCCTCGCTTTAAAAACGGTCATCTGCACTTGATACCGTTCCCGCCACCTGTCCGAGGGGCGCTGCAGCAGGTTCAACCTGTCAGGCTCGGATGGGGCGTTGTCTGGCCAGGCCCTGCCTGCCGACACTAAACGCACAACGGCGCCCATTCGCACACTACGAATGGAGGCTCTCAATGAGCGCTGTAATCACGCCTGCAGGTTTTACCGATTTCAAAGTCGCCGACATCTCCCTGGCTGCCTGGGGCCGTCGCGAAACCATCATCGCTGAATCGGAAATGCCGGCACTGATGGGCCTGCGTCGCAAGTACCTGCAAGAGCAACCGCTCAAGGGTGCCAAGATCCTCGGCTGCATCCACATGACCATTCAGACCGCCGTGCTGATCGAAACCCTGGTTGCCCTGGGTGCCGAAGTTCGCTGGTCGTCCTGCAACATTTTCTCCACCCAGGACCAGGCCGCTGCCTCCATCGCCGCTGCCGGCATTCCGGTATTCGCCTGGAAAGGCGAGACCGAAGAAGAGTACGAGTGGTGCCTGGAGCAGACCATCCTCAAGGATGGCCAGCCATGGGATGCCAACATGATCCTGGACGACGGCGGCGACCTCACCGAGCTGCTGCACAAGAAGTACCCGGCCGTCCTCGACCGCGTCCACGGCGTTACCGAAGAAACCACCACCGGCGTTCACCGCCTGCTGGACATGCTGGCCAAGGGCGAGCTGAAAATTCCGGCCATCAACGTCAACGACTCGGTCACCAAGAGCAAGAACGACAACAAGTACGGCTGCCGTCACAGCCTGAACGATGCGATCAAGCGCGGTACCGACCACCTGCTGTCGGGCAAGCAAGCCCTGGTCATCGGCTACGGTGACGTCGGCAAGGGCTCTGCCCAGTCGCTGCGCCAGGAAGGCATGATCGTCAAGGTCACCGAAGTCGATCCGATCTGCGCCATGCAGGCCTGCATGGACGGTTTCGAGCTGGTCTCGCCGTTCATCGACGGTATCAACACCGGTACCGAAGCGAGCATCGACAAGGCCCTGCTGGGCAAGATCGACCTGATCGTCACCACCACCGGTAACGTCAACGTCTGCGACGCCAACATGCTCAAGGCCCTGAAAAAGCGCGCCGTGGTGTGCAACATCGGCCACTTCGACAATGAAATCGACACCGCTTTCATGCGCAAGAACTGGGCCTGGGAAGAGGTCAAGCCACAGGTACACAAGATCCACCGTACCGGTGCTGGCACCTTCGACCCACAGAACGACGACTACCTGATCCTGCTGGCCGAAGGCCGCCTGGTGAACCTGGGCAACGCCACTGGCCACCCAAGCCGCATCATGGACGGCTCGTTCGCCAACCAGGTACTGGCGCAGATCTTCCTGTTCGGCCAGAAGTACGCCGACCTGCCAGCCGCTCAGAAAGCCGAGCGCCTGACCGTTGAAGTACTGCCGAAGAAACTCGACGAAGAAGTGGCCCTGGAAATGGTCCGCGGCTTCGGCGGCGTGGTGACCCAATTGACTCCTCAACAGGCCGAGTACATCGGTGTCACCGTTGAAGGGCCATTCAAGCCACACGCCTACCGCTACTGATAGTTGGTAGCTGCAAGCGTCAAGCAGCAAGCGACTCATGTCGCTTCTACTTGACGCTTGCAGCTTGTAGCTTGCCGCTGAAGAGAATCTTCTATGTCACAAGAGCGTCGTTACAGCTTCGAGTTCTTTCCGACCAAGACCGATGCTGGCCATGAAAAGCTGCTCGCCACTGCCCGCCAGTTGGCCAGCTACAACCCTGACTTCTTCTCCTGCACCTATGGTGCCGGTGGTTCGACCCGCGACCGCACCCTCAACACCGTGCTGCAGCTGGAAAGCGAAGTAAAAGTGCCTGCCGCACCGCACCTGTCGTGTGTCGGTGACAGCAAGGACGACCTGCGCGGCCTGCTGACCCAGTACAAGGCTGCCGGCATCCAGCGTATCGTCGCCCTGCGTGGCGATCTGCCTTCGGGCATGGGCATGGCCAGTGGCGAACTGCGTTACGCCAACGAGCTGGTCGAGTTCATCCGCCAGGAAAGTGGTGATCATTTCCATATCGAAGTCGCCGCCTACCCCGAGATGCACCCCCAGGCGCGCAACTTCGAGGATGACCTGAAGAACTTCGTGCGCAAGGCCAACGCCGGTGCCGACAGTGCCATCACCCAGTACTTCTTCAACGCCGACAGCTACTTCTACTTCGTCGAGCGTGCGCAGCAACTGGGCGTGAACATTCCTGTGGTACCGGGGATCATGCCGATCACCAACTACAGCAAGCTGGCACGTTTTTCCGATGCCTGTGGCGCCGAAATTCCGCGCTGGATCCGCAAGCAGCTGGAAGCCTACGGCGATGACGTCAAGAGCATCCAGGCCTTCGGTGAAGAGGTGATTACCCGCATGTGCGAACAACTGCTGCAAGGCGGCGCACCGGGCCTTCACTTCTACACGCTGAACCAGGCCGAACCTAGCTTGGCGATCTGGAACAACCTCAAGTTGCCCCGCTGATCGGCCTGTAAACCGTTGGTAACAATTGCTGCAGATTGCTGAAAAGGTCTTGGCTTACGCTAAGGCCTTTTCTGCATTCATGACCTACGGATTTACGCGCATTCATGACCCACGGCCACGCCTCAGCCCGCCCGCAACTTGTCTACCTGGTCTTCGGGCCGCCCACCTATCATCAAGAAGCGCAGTTCAGCATCGTCAGCGCCCTGGCCAACTTGCGCAAAACCCCTGATGAAGCCCTGGACATCCAGGTCTACAGTGACAACCCCGAGCCTTATCAGCACCTGCCGGTGACCGTCCACCTCCTGGATGACGCAACCCGCGAAGCCTGGAACCAGCCCTACGGCTATCACTTTCGCAGCAAGCATGTGGTCCTGCGCCAGGTGCTGGCCAGCCACGCCAAAGCCGTACTGATCGACACCGACACCTTCTTTCATCAATCGCCCATGGAGCTGTTTCGCCGCGTGCAGCCGGGTACCCTGCTGTGCAACGCCATCGGCGCCAATTACGGCGACGATCCCCAATGCCCATTGTTCAAAAGTCTGGCGCCGATGCTTGAAGCACGCGGTCTGGCCGACCGCAACTTGCCGTTGCTCAACTCCGGCGTGATCGGCCTGATGCAGGAGGACGCCGGCCTGCTCGATCAGTCCATCGCCCTGATGGACACGTACTACCCGCACGCCAACGGGGCCTACACCCTGGAGGAGTTCTGCCTGTCGGTCGCGGCCTACCGCCGGATGCACGTCAACCAGTGCACCGACCTGATCCACCACTACTGGAGCCGCAAGCAGCTGTTCCGGGCCAAGGTCCAGGCCTGGTTGGCCAAGCACCAGCATGCCCCACTAAGTTGCCAGGCCCTGCAGGACGTGGCGCGGGTCAACGCTCAACTGCCCAAGCCCCCAGCCCTGCAACGCCTGGGCTACAAGGCGCTGAGCCTGACTCTGCCCGCCGAGCAGCGCCAGTTCCTGCGTGAACTGATGTACGGCTGCTACGACTACCCCAACGAGTTTGACCGTGCCTGCGCATCCGCCTGGTGGGACAAAGCCCTGGAAAACGCCAGTGCCCGCCACCCGCTGTGCCAGAAAAAACTTCAGCGGTGGCTGGAACACCCCGGCATGCGCCTGAGCCTTGGGCAAAAGCACGGCACAGTCCGCGAATCCCTGTTAAAGCGATCACATCACTGATGCTTGGGCTGGAGCATTGCGCACGTCCACTAGCCATAGCCGTGTACACGTCGTAATCTCCAGCCATGCCTGATTTCGCCCGCCTCCTGACCGCGTTGCTCCTCACTTGCCTGAGTGCCCTGGCCCATGGCGAGAAACTGCGTATCGTTACCGAACCCTGGGCGCCCTACGTGTACCTGGAGAACGGTGAGCCCAAAGGCATCGACTACGAGGTCACCGCCGAGGTATTCAAGCGCCTGGGCGTGGAAGTGGAGTGGCAGTTCCTGCCCTGGAAGCGGTGCCTGGCCATGGTCGAGCAGGGCCTGGCCGACGGTGTTCTGGATATTTTCCAGACTGCGCAGCGCGACAGTCAGCTGTACTACCCCAGCGAACCCCTGTCGGATGTCGAATTCGTACTGTTCTACGCCAACGCCCGCCCCCACTCGATCAACAGCCTTGAAGACCTGCGCGGCCTGACGGTGGGCACCTCCCCCGGCTACACCTACGCCTCGGCCTTCAGCGAATCGCCGCTGTTCACCCGCGAACCGGCGCCCACCCATGAAGCCAACTTCGGCAAACTGCAGCGAGGGCGCATTGATCTGCTGATCACCGACCGGCGTGTCGGGCGCTACATGATCAACAGCATGGGCCTGAAGCAGGAGATCAGCGAGCTGCCACTGGTGGTCAGCCGCCAGAGCCAGTACCTGGCCGTGCGCCGCAATGTCGGCATGGATCTTCTGGTTCAGCGCTTCGCCGCCGAGCTTCGCCGCTTCAAGCGTGAACCTGCCTATGCGGCCCTGAACGCCCGCTATGGCGGCGCCGGAGACAGCATTCGGACGGCCGTTGAGCAGCAGGAACACAGCACGCCCTGATTGCTCTGTTATACTCGGGCCTTCCCGCCAGGCTTACGCCCGGACGCTCGGCCTTGCAAAAGGCATCCCGACCGGCAGGACAGCGCGGCCAAAAGCCCGCCCGCCACACTCCGGATGCGCATTGAAGACCCTGCTGGACCGGACGCGATAGCATCACCCGATGCCCGTCGCGCCAGGCAAGATTATCCCATCGGGCTTAGCCCCCACTAAGAACAGGATTACTCATGTCCTTTGCTTCCCTCGGTCTCTCCGAGGCTCTAGTCCGCGCCATCGAGGCAGCGGGCTATACCCAGCCCACTCCGGTGCAACAGCGGGCCATTCCCGCCGTGTTGCAAGGTCGCGACCTGATGGTCGCCGCCCAGACAGGTACTGGTAAAACCGGTGGTTTCGCCTTGCCAATCCTCGAGCGCCTGTTCCCAGGTGGTCACCCAGACAAATCCCAGCGCCATGGCCCGCGCCAGCCGCGCGTTCTGGTGCTCACGCCCACGCGCGAACTGGCCGCCCAGGTGCATGACAGCTTCAAAGTCTATGCCCGCGACCTGAACTTCGTCAGCGCCTGCATCTTCGGCGGCGTCGGCATGAACCCGCAGGTTCAGGCCATGTCCCGCGGTGTCGACGTGCTGGTCGCCTGCCCGGGCCGCCTGCTGGACCTCGCCGGCCAAGGTAGCGTCGACCTGTCCCACGTCGAAATCCTGGTCCTGGATGAAGCCGACCGCATGCTCGACATGGGCTTTATCCACGATGTGAAGAAAGTCCTCGCACGGTTGCCGGCCAAGCGCCAGAACCTGCTGTTCTCAGCGACCTTCTCCAAAGACATCACCGACCTTGCCGACAAGCTGCTGCACAACCCCGAGCGCATCGAAGTCACGCCACCGAACACCACGGTCGAGCGCATCGAGCAGCGTGTGTATCGCCTGCCAGCCAGCCACAAGCGCGCCTTGCTGGCCCACTTGATCACCATGGGCGCCTGGGAACAGGTGCTGGTGTTCACCCGCACCAAGCACGGCGCCAACCGCCTGGCCGAGTACCTGGAAAAGCACGGCCTGACCGCCGCCGCCATCCACGGCAACAAGAGCCAGAACGCGCGCACCAAGGCCCTGGCCGACTTCAAGGCCGGCACCGTGCGCATCATGGTCGCCACTGACATCGCCGCCCGTGGCCTGGACATCGACCAGCTGCCGCACGTGGTCAACTTCGAGCTGCCCAACGTCGAAGAAGACTACGTACACCGCATCGGCCGTACTGGCCGTGCCGGTCGCTCCGGCGAGGCGATCTCGCTGGTCGCCCCGGACGAAGAAAAGCTGCTCAAGAGCATCGAGCGCGTGACGCGCCAGAAGATCCAGGACGGTGACCTGATGGGCTTCGATGCCTCCAAGGTTGAAGCCGAAAAACCTGAAGTGCGCGAACGTCCGCAGAACAATCCGCGCGGCGGCCGTGGCCAGCGTGCCGATGGCAGCAATGCCAACAACGGCGGTCGCAAGGACAAGGGCAAGGATCAAGGCAAGGAAAAAGGTCGCGAGAAAGACAAGGAAAAAACCGCGGAGAAATCCGCCGGTGGTCGCCAGGACCGCAAACCGCGCGACAAGAAGCCACGCCAGCCGCAATCCGCACAGCCGGGTGCAGCACCCGCACAGGCCAACCGTGATCCAGAAGAGTTCCTGGATGACGACGTGGACAACTTTGGTAACCGCGCCGACTACGTCAGCCCTTACCAGAACAAGGGCGGCCAGGGTCGCAACCGTCGTCCGGGCGCACCTGCCCAGGCCGGCGCCGGCACCGGTCAACCTCGTAACAACGGTGGCGGCCAGGGCCGTAACAATGGCCCACGCAGCGGCGCCGGTACCGGCGGCTCGGCCAACGGCGAAAAACGCGGTGGCGCACGTAACGGCACTGGCGGCCAACAGCGCCGTGACGGTGGTGGTGGCCGCAACCGTCGTCCGAGCAGTGACAGCGCCTCGGGCGAGCCGGCCGTACGCAACCCGCGTGAAGGTCAGCCGCAACCGAAGATCATGCACAAAGAGTCGAAGATCGACCGTTTCCCGACTGCCGAGCAGCTTGAGCAATTGCCAAGCCGCCCACGTGGCGAGAAGCCTGCACTGCTGACCCGCAATCGCTGATCCAGCAAACGCAGAAACAAGAACGCCGCCCCTAGGGGCGGCGTTTTTGTTGGTGCGTAGCGCGGATTACTTCTGCTTCACGCCTTCGATCGAGATATCCAGGTCCAGAGTCTGCGAAGTAGCGCCTGGGCCCTTGATGCCGAAGTCGTTCAGGTTGAGGGTGGTCTTGGCGTTGAAGCCGGCACGCTCGCCGCCCCATGGATCCTTGCCTTCACCGTTGAACACAGCCTTGAAGGTCACAGGCTTGGTCACACCGTGCATGGTCAGATCGCCCGTCACGTCAGCAGTCTTGTCGCCAGTCGGCTTGACGCTGGTGGAAACGAACTTGGCTTGTGGGTACTTCTTCACGTCGAGGAAGTCGGCGCTGGCGATGTGCTTGTCACGCTCGGCGTGGTTGGACCACAGGCTGGCGGTTTTCAGGTCGACAGCGATCTTGCTGTCGGCAGGTTTGGCCGAATCCCAGCTGAAGGTACCGTCGAAATCGCGGAATGTACCGTGGATGAAGCTGTAGCCCAGGTGGCTGATTTTCCAGTCAACGAAGGCATGCTGGCCTTCCTTGTCGATCTTGTAGTCTGCCGCCATGGCCTGGCCAGCCGAGAGCAGTGCGGTACCGAGCGCCAGAGCGGCAAAAGTCTTTTTCAACATGCGTCTATATCCTTTTTGGAGTTGAGGTTGAACATCAAGCTTTGCGGCCCAGCATGCGCTTGAGGGTCGCGTCACGGTCGATAAAGTGATGTTTCAGGGCTGCCAGGCCATGCAGGCCGGCAAAAATCACCAGGCCCCAGGCCAGGTAAAAGTGAATCTCACCGGCGACATCCGCCTGGTCAGGCAGGTTGCTGACCAAGGCCGGCACCTCGAACAGGCCGAACACCGGGATGCCGACGCCATCGGCGGTCGAGATCATGTAGCCGGCGATCATCACGGCGAACAAACCCAGGTAGAGCAGACCATGCCCGGCCTTGGAGGCGACGCGGGTCAATTTGCCGTGATTGGGCAAGGCTGGTGGCGGCGGGCTGATGAAGCGCCACAGCACGCGAAGCAGCATCACTGCCAGCAGGACCAGGCCAATGCTCTTGTGCAGGTCGGGAGCGTCTTTGCGCCACGGGCTGTAGTAGTCCAGCCCCATCATCCACAAGCCCAGCCCGAACAGTCCAAAGACTGCCAGTGCGACACCCCAGTGCATGAAGATGCTGACGAAGCCGTAACGAGAAGACGAATTACGCAGTTGCATTGCCGTGTTTCCCTGTAAGAACTGTGCACAGACTAACGCGTTAAATATCGAATTAAAGCGGAAAATTTTGCCTTGATATATCGAGAAAAACGATCAGTACTGTGAAACAACGCCATTAAGAAAACATTAACTGCAGGGGAAGGTGGTGAAGATTTCGCGGGGCAAGCCTGCTCCTAACGTAGGAGCGGGCTTGCCCCGCGACAGCGATAAACGCCTTACTGCGCCTTGGCCTGGGTATTGGCCACAGGCTTCTTGACCGGCGCCGGCTTGGCAGCCGTCTTTTGCGCCTGCTCAGCCTTGGCAACCGGCTTTTTCACCGGCGCAGGCTTGGCGGCTGCGGCCTTGGCAGGCGCTGCCTTGACCGGTTCTTGCTTGGCCACTGGCGCGACTGGCGCGGCCGGTGCCACAGCAGGGGTGGCCGCAGGCTCGACCGGCTTGGCCGCAGGCTTCTCAACCGGCTTCTCATCACCACCGAAAATACGCTTGAACAAGCCTGGCTTGGCCTCGTCCTGCTTCGCAGGCTCTGCTGCCTTGGCTGGCTTGTCGGACGAACCACCAAACATATTGCTGAAGAAGTTGCCCTTGCTCGCCGCTGCTGCGGCACCCGCAGCACCTGCTGCACCCGCAACCGCTGCAGCCTTGGCCGGGTCGAAGGACTTGCCTGCCGCCAGGTCCTGGACCTGGCTAGCGGCGCGCTGGCCACTGCGCAGGGCGCCTTCCAGGGTGCCTGGGTACAGGGCGTCGGTGTGCTCGCCGGCGAAGGCTACACGCTGCACCGGGCGCTCCCACAGGCGCCAGTACTTGCTGATCTGGCCTGGGCCGTAAGCCAGATACGCACCACCCATGCCAGCGTCTGTGCTGTAGCGGCGTACTTCGTAGCCGGTGAAGGAACCACGGGCCTGTGGATAAAACGCATGCAGGCGGATCAGCACCTGATCGACCATCTGCTTGTCACCAAACGCCTGCAGCAAGCGGGCGTTGTCGCCCGACAGATTGATCACAACGTTGGCGCCGCCCTTGAGCGCAGGCTCGATCCACAGCATGCCGAGGCCGGCGTTGCTGAAGATCTCGCCAGACATGCGGGCGCGTGGCTCCCAGACCGGGGTCTTGAACTTGAGCAGCAGCTGGTCGCGCCAGCCGTAGTTGGTGCCCTTGAGCGCCGCCAGGTGCTGGCTGTCCAGGCCCGGGGTCATCTGGATCTTCGACAGGGCACGCAGGGGGACCGCCAACACGACGTAGTCAGCCTGGTAACCGACGCTACCGACCTTGACGGTGACGCCGTCCTTTTCCTGGACAATGGCGCTGACCGGCGAGCTGGTCTTGATGGTTTTGAGCTGCTTGACGAAGGCCTGGGCCAGCACCGGGCTGCCACCAGGCAGGCGAGCGGCGCGCAGGTCACGATCGCTGACGCCACGGTAGACACGGGTCTGCTGGGCGAAGTACAGCAGCGACAAACGCGAAGGCTCGTCGTAGCGGGTGCGGATCTGCTGATTCACCAGTTGGCGAGCGGTAGTCGGCAGTTGCAGCTTGTCCAGCCAGGTCGACACGTTCAATTGGTCGAGGGCAAACAGTGTGCTGTTGGCCGCCGGGTTCTGCGGATCGTCGATCGAGCGCGCCAGATCATCCAGGGTCTTTTCGTAGCGCTTGAGCGCTTCGGCCGTGGCCGGTTGCTTGGTGGCCAGGTCAGCGGCGGTGAAGTACTCGCCGTCGATCAGGTAACCCGGCGTTCGCACGAATTCCGGCGCCGGCAGCGTGGTGATCTTGAAGCTGTCCAGGTACTGGTTGAGGACCGGCTGGGCCTTGCTGTTGCCGATCCACTCGCTGGTGGCCAGGCCCGAGCGCCCGCCCATGCCCGACTTGGCTTCAAGCACCGTGACTTGCCAGCCTTTGCCCTGCAGCTCATAGGCAGCCGTAAGGCCGGCCAGGCCACCGCCGACGACAATCGCCGTCGGGGTTTTGTCCTTGGCCAGCGCGGCGCCACTGAACAGTCCTATCATTACCAGCGCACACGCGCGCAGCCAACCAGCAGACATTTTGGCGAACTCCGGATCTAAGCAGAATGTTGGGGGGAATCCCCCGGAAAGAGTAGCTGAAGGATACGCCAGGCCAAGGGTCCCCGCCAGCAACGCCAGCCGCCTGATTGCATGCCACGGGTTGTTCTCGCCCGGCGCTTTGCATAGGCTTGCGGCGCATGTTCGCGCCGTCGTCGCCAGGAGAATCGAAATGGGCCTAAACCAACAGTGGATGCAACGTGACCTGAAGGTCCTGTGGCACCCCTGCACCCAGATGAAAGACCACGAACACCTGCCCCTGATCCCGATCAAGCGCGGCGAAGGCGTGTGGCTGGAAGACTTTGAAGGCAAGCGCTACCTGGACGCTGTCAGCTCCTGGTGGGTCAATGTGTTCGGCCATGCCAACCCGCGCATCAACCAGCGCATCAAGGATCAGGTCGACCAGCTTGAGCACGTGATTCTCGCAGGCTTCAGCCACCAGCCGGTGATCGAGCTGTCCGAGCGCCTGGTCAAGCTGACCCCCGAAGGCCTGGACCGGTGCTTCTACGCCGATAACGGCTCATCGTGCATCGAAGTGGCGCTGAAAATGAGCTTTCACTACTGGCTGAACAAAGGCCAGCCAGAGAAGAAGCGCTTCGTCACCCTGAGCAACAGCTACCACGGCGAAACCATCGCCGCGATGTCGGTCGGCGATGTGCCGCTGTTCACCGAAACCTACAAGGCCTTGCTGCTCGACACCCTCAAGGTGCCAAGCCCGGACTGCTACCTGCGTCCGGAAGGCATGAGCTGGGAGGAACACTCGCGCAACATGTTTGCCGTCATGGAGCAGACCCTGGCCGAGCACCATGCCACGGTCGCCGCCGTGATCGTCGAGCCGCTGATCCAGGGCGCCGGCGGCATGCGCATGTACCATCCGGTGTACCTCAAGCTGCTGCGCGAGGCCTGTGACCGCTACGGCGTGCACCTGATCCACGACGAAATCGCCGTAGGCTTCGGCCGCACCGGAACGATGTTCGCCTGTGAACAGGCCGGCATCCGCCCCGACTTCCTCTGCCTGTCCAAGGCCCTCACCGGTGGCTACCTGCCGCTGGCCGCCTGCCTGACCACCAACGAGGTGTACAGCGCGTTCTACGACGACTACCCGACGCTGCGCGCCTTCCTCCATTCGCACAGCTACACCGGCAACCCGCTGGCCTGTGCCGCGGCCCTGGCGACCCTGGACATCTTCGAGCAAGACAACGTCATCGAGCAGAACAAGGCCTTGTCGGCGCGCATGGCCACGGCCACCGCGCACCTGGTCGATCACCCCCATGTCGCCGAAGTGCGCCAGACCGGCATGGCCCTGGCCATCGAGATGGTCCAGGACAAGGCCAGCAAGACGGCTTATCCCTGGCAGGAGCGTCGCGGCCTGAAGGTCTTCGAGCATGCCCTGACTCGCGGTGCCCTGCTGCGCCCACTGGGCAGCGTGGTGTACTTCCTGCCGCCCTACGTGATCACACCCGAGCAGATCGACTTCCTCGCCGAGGTGGCCAGCGAAGGCATCGACATCGCCACACGCAGCAGTGTCAGCGTGGCGGTACCGGCTGATTTCCACCCCGACTTCCGCGATCCGGGCTAATACCTGTGGGAGCGGGCTTGCCCCGCGATCACGATCAAAAAACACAATCGCGGGGCAAGCCCGCGCCTACAGAGTTTGCAAATGAGACTGTCCCGCTTCTTCATTGATGCCCCCCTGAGCCTTGGCGAGCACGACCTGCCGGAGGCCCAGGCCCACTACATCGGCCGTGTACTGCGCATGGCCGCCGGCGACGCCGTGCAGCTGTTCGACGGCAGCGGCCAGGAATACCTGGGCCAGTTGCTGGAAGTCGGCAAGAAAGCCGTGCGCGTAAGCCTCAACGAAGCGTTCGCCGGCCAGCCCGACTCCAGCCTCAAGGTTCACCTGGGCCAGGGCCTGTCCCGGGGCGAGCGCATGGACTGGGCCATCCAGAAAGCCACCGAGCTGGGCGCCAGCGTCATCACCCCGATCGTCAGCGAGCGCTGTGAAGTCCGCCTCAAGGACGAGCGGGCCGACAAGCGCCTGGCCCACTGGCGCCAGGTGGCCATCAGCGCCTGCGAGCAGTGTGGCCGCTCCAGCGTGCCGCAGATCAACCCGCCCGTGCTGCTGGCCGACTGGCTCAAGGCGTGTGACGAGCAGCTCAAGCTGGTGCTGCACCCGGTAGCCGAGCCGCTGGTCAGCCACCAGAAGCCCGACAGCCTGGCCTTTTTGATCGGCCCCGAAGGCGGCCTGAGCGACGCCGAAGTGGACCAGGCCAAGGCCGCTGGGTTTCAGGCTGCGCGCCTTGGCCCACGGGTGCTGCGCACCGAAACCGCACCGGTGGTGGCCCTGGCTGTCGCCCAGCAGTTGTGGGGCGACTTCTAGAGCACGTAGAAGAACACGGCGATGAAGTGCAGCAGGCTGCCGGCGATGACAAACAGGTGCCAGATGCCATGCCAGTGGCGAAAGCGGCTGTCATAGGCGAAGAAGATAATGCCGATGGTGTAGAACGCACCACCGGCGGCCAGCCAGGCAAACCCCGCGCCCCCCAGGCTCGCCAGCAGTGGCTTGACCGCTACCAGTACGATCCAGCCCATCACCGCATAGATGATGATCGACAGCACCCGGGCTTCGGAGCGCGGCTTGATCTCCTGCAGCATGCCGATCACTGCCAGCCCCCAGACCACGCCGAACAGGCTCCAGCCCCAGGGGCCGCGCAGGCTGACCAGGCAGAACGGCGTGTAACTGCCGGCAATCAACAAATAAATCGATAGGTGATCGAGCTTGCGCATCACCACCTTCGCCCGGCCGCGCACGCTGTGATAGACCGTGGAGATGCTGTAGAGCAACAGCAGCGTAAAGCCATAGATCGCCAGGCTGACGATTTTCCAGGGATCGCCCTGAAGGCTCGCCACCACCAGCAACCAGATGGCACCGATACAGGCCAGCACCGCGCCGACCAGATGCGTCCAGGCGTTGAAACGTTCACCGTGATACATGCAACAGGGTCCTCCAGACAACGGACTGACGTCCCATCCTACACAGGCAAATGTTTCAAACCAGCCCTGCTTCCTCCAGCAAGCGCTCCAGTGCCGGCAGGTCCGGCACCCGGGCGACCTGATCGCCGACCTGCACCGCTGCCAGCTCCAGCGGCGCCAACGGCACATCGACATAGTTGAGCTGGCTGTCGAGCTTGCAGGAGCGAGGTATGCCCTGCACCAGCAAGGCGATAAACCGCTGGCGGCTGCTGCCCAGGGCATTGAGCACCACAATCCGCGCCCGCTCGCCGACCTTCACCGGGCCGCCGCACACCGCCTCGAAACTGAGCAGCGGCAAGCGCTGGTTGCGCCAGTCGATCCAGCCGAGCATCCACGCCGGTTGCTGCTCGGCCGGGGTCCCGGCCTGGTATCCGATCAACTCGGCCACCGCCACGTTCGGCAGCACCAGGCAGCGATCGCCGAGGGCCAGCAGCAGGCCGGTCAGGCTCGTGCGTCGGCCATTACGAACCGATTGCTCAAGCATGGCGGCGACTCCACAGGGCGATGCTCTGCAGCAACACCGATTCTTGATAAGGCTTGCCCAGGTAGTCGTTGACGCCGATGGACATGGCCCGGTCGCGGTGTTTCTGCCCGGTTCGCGAGGTGATCATGATGATTGGCAGGTCCTTGAGCTCCGGGTCATGGCGAATCTGGGTGGCGACCTCGAAGCCGTCCATGCGCGGCATCTCGATGTCCAGCAGGAGAATGTCGGGACGATGCTCCTGCAGCAGCGCCATGGCATCGACACCGTCCTTGGCCGTCAGCACGTTCATGCCGTGGCGTTCCAGCAGTCGCCCCGTGACCTTGCGTACCGTTACCGAGTCATCGACCACCATCACCAGCAACGGCCGCTTCGGTGCCCGCTCGATCTGCTGGCGGCGCAGGGTGGCGTTGCTTCCCGCTTGCTGGGACTGTCGCTGCTGCAGACCGCGCAACTGCCCCAGCAAATCCAGAATCAGCACCACCCGGCCATCGCCGAGCAAGGTCGCCCCGGACAATCCCTGGACGCCGGCAAACTGCGGCCCCAGGCTCTTGACCACGATTTCGCGACTGGCGGCCAGGCTATCGACCTGGATGGCAAACTGCTGATCATGAGAATGCACCAGCAGCACCGGCAGCGGCAGGCTCTGGCCAAGCAGGCGCGGTCGCACCGCCCCTTGCAGCAGTTCGCCCAGGTAATGCAGCACGTAACGATGCCCGGCGTATTCGTAATGGGGCGATTCGAGCTGGTAACAGGTTTCCAGCTCCGCAGGCGGCACCCGGACGATGCCTTCGATGGTGTTGAGCGGCACGGCATATTGCTCGTCGCCAAACTGCACCATCAACGCCCGGTTGACCGAGACGGTGAACGGCAGGCGGATCAGAAAGCGCGCCCCTTTGCCCGGATTGGACTCGATCACCATCGAACCGCCCAGTTGCTTGACCTCTTCATGGACCACATCCATGCCCAGACCGCGCCCGGAAATCTGGGTGATCTTCTCGGCCGTGGAGAAGCCCGGCTGCAGAATGAACTGCATGATCTCGTGATCGCTGAGCACGGCCTCCGGGTCGAGCAGTCCGCGCTTGATTGCCTTGCGCCGCACCGCGTCCAGCGGCACGCCCGCACCGTCGTCGGACATTTCAATGACAATGTCGGCGCCCTCATGCAGCAGGTTCAGCGAAATCAGACCCTGTTCAGGCTTGCCCGCCGCCAGGCGCATATCGCGGGCTTCCAGGCCATGGTCGACGGCGTTGCGCAACATATGCTCAAGCGGCGCCACCATGCGCTCCAGCACGCTGCGGTCCATCTCGCCCTCGGCATTGCCCACCACCAGCTCGACCTGCTTGCCCAGCTCGCTGGCCACCTGCCGCACGACCCGCTGCAAGCGCGGCACCAACCGCTCGAACGGCACCATGCGCGTACGCATCAGGCCTTCCTGCAACTCGCTGTTCACCCGTGCCTGCTGCTGTAACAGGCTGTGGGCATCCTGAGCCCGCACCGTCAGGGTTTCCTTGAGATCGAGCAGGTCGGAAGCCGACTCGAACAGGGCCCGGGACAACTGCTGCAACTGCGAGTGGCGGTCCATCTCCAGCGGGTCGAAGTCGTCGTAGGCCTGGTTGTCACCATCAGCCTGCTGGCGACTGAGGATCCGCCCCTGGGTTTCGGTATCCAGGCGGCGCAACTGATCGCGCATGCGCTCCAGGGTGGTTTCCATTTCGTTCAACGCCACCTGGGCATCGTTGACCTGCTGCTCGATACGTCCACGAATGATCGAATGCTCACCGGCCAGGTTACCCAGGTCATCGAGCAGCTCTGACGCCACCTTGACCATGTCGACCGGCCCGCGCTCAGGTGCGGCCACCGGTAATTCAACCGGCGCTGCATCCGGATTGGAATGCTGGGCGGCCGTGTCGGCCAGGGCGGCGCTGCTGAAATTGCGGATGTAGTCGATCAGTGCCGTGGCGGCATGCAGCGGCTGATGCAGGCGTACGGCATCCAGCATATGGGCCAGGCGGTCATGGCAGTTCTGCAACAGGCTGAACAGCGCTGCACTGGGCTGCAACTGCCCGGCGGCCAGCAGTTCGTAAAGAAATTCCAGTTCATGGGCCAAGTCGCCTATGGGCGCAATCTCGACCATGCGCGCACCGCCCTTGAGGGTATGCAGGTCGCGCAACAGGTTCTCCACTTCGACGCCATTGCGTGGCTCAGCCTGCCAGCGCAACAAGGCCGCACCCGAGCTTTCGACGATATCGAAACTCTCTTCGAGGAAGATCTCCAGCAGCTCCTTGTCGCCCGCCTCCTGCACTGCGTCGGCAGGTTTGTCCGCGACCGCGGCCGGGGCTGCCTCATGGCGAAATTCACGCAGCGCCGCCAGCAACTCGACGGCTGCTGCAGGCGCCTGCCCTTGCTGCAACGAGGCAAGCACCTGGGTCAGTTGCGCGTGGCTGCGCTTGAGCAGATCGCCAAGCGCAGGCGTCAGGCTGAAACGGCGATCGACCAGCCCCTCGTAGAGCAACTCCAGCTCCCGGGCCAGTACTTCAACCGCGCCGATGGCGGCCATCTGCGCCCCCACCTTGAGGGTCTGCAGATCGCGCTGCAGCGACGACAAGGTCAGGGCATTGTCGGGCTCGACCAAACACCGGGCCAACGCCTGGTCAGCGCTTTCAAGCACATCGCAGGCTTCTTCGAGAAACAGCTCGACCATGGCCGGCTCCGCGTCCAGGGCCGCCGTGGCAGCGCCCAGTTCGGCGATGTTCGCCTGGCCATCGCGGATGCTGACCAACCCCGTGGCATCGGGTGCCAACGCTTCGTCGAGCAGCTCACGCAGGGCCTTGAGACGTTCCGGCCGCGGGTCGACTTCCTGGCCTGCGGCAATCTGGTCGAGCATGTCGATCAGCGCCTCATGGGCATGCTGCGCCTCCTCGAAGAAGCGTTCGCTGACCGCCAGGCTGCTTTCCTCGACCGCGCCGTACAGGTCCAACAGCGCTTCGCACAGGTCATCCACCTGCCAAAGATCGGCCAAATGGGCACTCTGGCCCAGGGTGGTCAACTCATCGAGCAGCGCGGTGAGCTCCTGGCGCTCGCCCGGGTGCTCCTGCCAACGCAACAACAACGATTCGGCATCCAGCAGGATATCCATGCCCTGGGCCAGGAAGCTGGCAATCAGCTGCGGGTCACGCTTGATCCGTACGCCCTGGCTCGGTGCCTCCAGCAGCGCCTGCAGACGCGCCTCGACCACCTGGTGAATCTCTTCGATCAGGGTCGACGCGCCGACAATCGGCGCCAGCGGTGCGTTGCTCAGTTGCTCGAGCCCACGTTTCAACAGCGGCTCGGCGCTTTCCAGCAGGTAGATTTCTTCAAGGTCGAAGGCCAGTTGGTGGGCCTTGAATTCCCGCGCCAGCAGATCGAGGGCACCAGCCAGTTCAGCGATGGGCGCGACGCCGGCCATGGCGGCACTGCCCTTGAGCGTATGCAGGGCGCGTTGCAATGTGTCGCTGACCGGCTGCGGCAAATGCTGCTCGGCATGTTCCAGAAAGCTGTCGATACTCGCCAGATGACCCTGGGCTTCGTTGCGGAAGATCTCGAGCAATTGAGGGTCAATGGACTCGTTGGCAGCCGCCTCGAAGGGCGCGTCATTCATCGCCAGTGCGTGCAGGCGCAACGCCAGTTGTTCGATGTCTTCTGCAGCCTGGGACTGGCCCTTGGCAAAGGCCGCCAGCAGTCCGGGAATCAGATCCAGTACGTGTTGCAGACAGGCAAGGGGCACGGCGCCGATTTCGACACGGCCTTCCAGCACCCGGTTGAGAAAGTGCTCGGCCGCCCAGGCCAGCTCGGCCAGCCCCTGGGCCCGCACCATGCGGCCACTGCCCTTGAGGGTGTGCAGTCCGCGGCGCAGCTCTACCAGCGCGTCGCGCTCAGCCGGATTGGCCTGCCAGCGCGCCCATTGCGCCTTGAGTTGCGGCAACAGCTCGTCGGCTTCCTCCAGAAACACCTCGCGCAGTTCTTCATCGACCACCGGCTCTTCGATAACCGGCACCTGGGCTTCAACCGCCGGCACAGGCTCAGGCGCATACCCCAACGCAGCGAGGCTTGCCTGGGCGGCGTCGAGGAAATGCCAGTGGTTGGCCTGCGGGTCGGCAATCAGCCACTGCAAATAACACTCACAGGCACTCAGGGCGTCGGCAAGGTGCGCCAGGGCCGTGGTGTCCGGCGGCGCGGCCCCGAGCAGATTGGCCTGGGCGTAGTCGCCGCAGCGCCCCATCAAGGCCGCCGGTCGCGGCAGCATCAGCATGGCCAGGGCGCCACGCACCTGTTGCAGCAAACCGGGCAAGGGCTGCATGCGATGGGGCTGCCAGCCGGCCTCCAGCGAGTCGCCGATCTGGTCCTTGACCTGCTGCAGCACCGCGTTGGCCTCTTCCAGCACCAACTGACGAATTTCGGCCAGGTCGGTGCCCGGCAGCGAGCTCTGGCTGGGGTGATGCTCGAGGGGCCCGACCATGCCGGCCAGCGTCGCCTCGACATACAGCAATGCCCCGGCCACATCCATCAGCACGGCGTCATCCGGGGCGCGCTGGCCCTGGGCCAGGCTCTGCAAAACCAGCACCTGGTCGATAATGACGCGCCGTGGTTGGCCAAAGCCCAGCACCGCCAGCGTGTCGGCAATTTGCCGCAGCGGCGAGAGCAAGGGCTGCAGATCATCCAGACGCTGGCGATCGCTGCGTACAAACAGGTCCAGGCGTTCCTTGACCCGCATCAGGTCTTCACACAACGCAGCCACCACCGAACGCATGGCATCGCGGTCGGAGCCTGCGTGCAACCGCTCGCGCAAGGCGCTCAGGGACAGGTCGAGATTGGCCAGCTCTTCAGCCGGTGCGGGTGCTGTCGTCAACAGGCTACCCTGCCCCAGCGGCTCGACTCCGCGCTCCGCGCGCAGCTGGTTAAGCACCGGCAGTACCACCAACGGCAGGTCGCGACGGGCACTGCGCAGCCGGTCCAGGTACAACGGCAATTGCTCAAGGCCGCGAAACAACGCGCCAAGGGCTTCGCCACGCTGGCTTACCCGCTTTGCCCGCAGCGCCTGCCCTAGCTGCTCCAGCTCTTCGGCCAGCAGCGCGGCGCCGCTGAGTTCAAGCATCACCAGGCAGCCGCGCACCTGGTGCAGGTTGTCGACAAATCCGGTTAGCGCGTCTTCATCGCCGGCCTCGGCGGAAAACTGCTCCAGCGCCAGGCGCGCCTGGGCCAGGCAGTCACCGATGGCACCCTTGACCCAGGCGAGGGCGACCGTGTCATGCAGCTCAGCCATATCTGCTCCCGTTGCCATGCTCACTGGCGCGCGCTCAACGTGGCGGCGTCGGTGGCAGCGTGAAGCCGGACACCGAGCGGCGCATTTCGCTGGCCATGCGGGCCAGGTCGCCAATGCTTTCGGCCGTGGCGCTGGAGCCTGCCGAGGTCTGTGAGGTGATCTGCTGGATCACTGCCATCGTATGCGAGATCTGCCCGGCCGATGAGGTCTGCAGCTGGGCGGCGTCGGAGATGCTGTGGATCAGCTCGGCCAGGGTCTGCGAAACCCCTTCGATCTCTGCCAGGGCCACGCCGGCATCCTGTGCCAGGCGCGCACCGCGTACCACTTCAGCCGTGGTCTGTTCCATGGAAATGACCGCTTCGTTGGTGTCGGCCTGGATGGTGCGCACCAAGGCCTCGATCTGGCGAGTGGCCGACGACGAACGTTCGGCCAGACGCTGAACTTCGTCGGCGACCACGGCAAAGCCGCGGCCGGCTTCCCCAGCCAGCGAGGCCTGGATCGCCGCGTTGAGGGCGAGGATGTTGGTCTGGTCGGCAATGTCGTCGATCAGGCTGACGATATCGCCGATCTCCTGCGACGACTCGCCCAGGCGCTTGATCCGCTTGGCGGTGTCCTGAATCTGCTCGCGAATGTTGTCCATGCCGTGGATGGTGTTATGCACCACCTCGTTGCCCTTGTTGGCAATGGCCACCGAACGCTCGGCCACCTTGGCCGACTCATAGGCATGGGTGGACACCCGGTCGATGGACTCGGCCATGTCACCTACGGCCACCGAGGCCTCGCTGATCTGCTCGGCCTGGTGTTCCGAGGCCTTGGCCAGTTGGTGCGCGGTGTTCTGGGTGTCCTGGACGGCCGCGGCCACTTCCTCGGCGCTGAGGTTGATCGTCGCGACCAGGTCGCGCAGTTGGTCGATGGAGTAATTGATCGAATCGGCAATGGCCCCGGTGAAGTCTTCGGTCACCGACACGGTGACGGTCAGGTCGCCGTCGGCCAGGTCTTCGATTTCATCGAGCAGGCGCATGATTGCCTGCTGATTGCGCTCGTTCTTCTCCGCCGTTTCGCGCAGTTGCCGGTGGGTCTCGCGGACCATGACCAGGCCGATCAGGATGATCGAAGCCAGCGCCAGCAGGCCCAGCACATAGCCGCCGACCGTATCCAGGGTGCGGCCACTGGCCAGGTTCTCGAAACCGTTGGCCAGGCGCGAGGCCTCATCGAGCAGGGTCTGTGACTGGTTGAAGATGCTGCCGGCGGCCTCACGCACCCGGAACAGCTCCGGCGAGGTTTCGAGGATTTCATCCACCGAACCTGCGACGAACTGGAACAGCTCGGCAATTTCGGCCAGCCGTGCCCGGGCATCGGGGTCCTGAACGCGGGTGATCTGCAAGGTCTGGTTGCCGCCGAGCATGCCGTCCAGCACCTGGCCGAAGCGACTGGCGTCGCGGCCGAAGGCGTCGGCCGCCTGCACGGCCGTGTCATCCCCGGCCAACACCGTATTGACCGAGCCCAGGATACGTTCGGCCAGCAGCGACTGACGCTGGGCCACCGCAACCTGGCTGGCCGGTGCCCCGCTCTGCAGCAGGATCTCCACTACTTTTTCGTACTCGATCTGCAACTGTGGCACCGTCTCGGCCAGGGTCGCGGCGACCTGGTGCAACGACAGCACGGTCTGCTCGCTGGCCAGAATGGTGTCGGTGTTCTTGCGCAGGCCTTCCCAGTCGCGCAGCACCGCTTCCATCTCGTTGCGCACCGCTGGCGGCGCGGCCGGCAAGCCGGTGGCCGCATCGCCTTTTTTCAGATAGCCCCAGCGCTGCTCGAAAT
The DNA here is from genome assembly GCF_035581345.1 of Pseudomonas sp. JQ170C. Classification (NCBI taxonomy): domain Bacteria; kingdom Pseudomonadati; phylum Pseudomonadota; class Gammaproteobacteria; order Pseudomonadales; family Pseudomonadaceae; genus Pseudomonas; species Pseudomonas sp. JQ170C. The sequence continues at coordinate 416,753 of NZ_CP141608.1, read as the reverse complement.
CGTTGCGCGCCTCGCTCAGCAGCCGAAACGCGCGGGCCTTGCCCGCCGCGGCCTCGGTGGCGTTCTTGGCGATACGCTGGGACAGCACCCGCAGTTCACCGGCATGACCGATGTACTGCTTGTCATAGTTGGCCTGGGTGTTGAGATAGGCGAAGTTGGCGAACAGCAGGATGATCGAGAGGATCAGAACGACGAACAGCGCCGCGATCCGGGCGCTGCTGCGCGAGCCTTGGGTCGAAGTAGCCGACTTGGTAGTGGTCACGAATCTGGCATTCCTTTACAACGCCACGTCGAGAAAACCCGGCGCCTGGGCCAGGGCCAACGGGCTGAAAATGGCCCAGCAGCGCTGGCGCTGGAAATGACCTTGCACAAAAGGCGCCGCGCCATTGAGCAACGGCGTGGGCGGCGAAAGCTCCAGGCTATGCAGGGGAAAGTGCTGCAGCCCCAGTACTTCATCAACCAAAAGCCCGGCAAACAGCTCTTCATGATCGAGCACCAGCACCCGGCGCTGCTTGCGCGGTGCCGACAGGCCCAGGCCGAAAAAGCCGCACAGGTCCATCACCGGCAGCAGGCGGCCGCGCAGGTTGGCCACTCCACTCACCCAGGGCTTGACCCCGGGAATGCGGCTCAGGTGGGGCTCGTGCAATACCTCGGCCACCTCGCCCATGGGGGCGACAAACCATTGGTCGGCAATACGGAAACCGATACCGCTCCAGCTCTGCAGACGGGTTTCCTGCAACGGCAGGTCAGCCGCCAGCAACCGACAGCGCCGGTCGATATCCAGCAGCAGCTCGAAGGCCGTCAGCGATTCGCCCATGGGCTGCGTGGTCAACCTTTGAGTACGTCGTTCAGTTTCTGGATCAGGGTGTCCTCATCCACCGGCTTGGTCAGGTAGTCCTTTGCACCCTGGCGGGTGCCCCAGACCTTGTCGGTCTCCTGATCCTTGGTGGTGACGATAATGACCGGGATGTGCGCCGTCTGCGCATCCTTGCTCAATTGGCGAGTCGCCTGGAAACCGTTCATGCCGGGCATGACGATATCCATCAGCACCGCATCGGGCTTTTCCTGGCGCGCCAGGGCCACGCCGTCGGCGCCATTTTCAGCCTTGAGCACCTGATGCCCGTGCTTTTCGAGCATTCCGGTGAGTTTGTACATTTCAGTCGGCGAATCATCGACGATCAGAACTCGAGCCATGCTGTTCCCCATCAAAGGAATGGACGCTGCTGCCGGGGCGCGGCGTCAGGGTGCGGGTTGTTCTTCTGCGGCGAACCCGGGCACATGCGCGCGGATTGCATCCAGCAGCTCTTCCTTGCTGAAAGGCTTGGTCAAAAATTGATCGGAGCCAACCACGCGGCCCCTTGCCTTGTCGAACAGGCCATCACGGGACGACAGCAGAATCACCGGCGTGTCCTTGAAGACGCTGTTGTGTTTGATCAGAGCGCAGGTCTGGTAGCCGTCCAGACGTGGCATCAGCACGTCGACGAATATGATCTGCGGGTGCTGGTCGACAATCTTGGCCAGGGCGTCGAACCCGTCGGTGGCCGTGATGACTTCGCACCCTGCTTCGCTGAGCAACATCTGGGCGGTGCGGCGAATCGTCTTCGAGTCATCGATCACCATCACCTTCAGTGCCGCGCCGGGCTGTTCCATAATTGCTCTACCATCGCTGCTCGCTATGAGCGGCAAGCTAAAAGTTCTAGCGGCAAGAAAAGGCAGGGTGTACGCGGCGTGCTTTTTCTTGTGGCATATGGCTTGTGGCTTGCAGCTGGAGACGGCCGTGCAGGCCACGTGCCAGGCCTTTTTAGCACACTCTGGGGGTGCATTCCATCGGCCCGTCACAGCGCCGTCCGCTCTGCGTTTTTCCCTTGACCGCCAGCGCAGCGGGCGCCACCCTGACGCCACTTTTCATTTGAGCCAACGCGGCACCCCGCCGCTTTAGAGGATATAGCCCATGAGCGTTCGCCTCGGGATTGTCATGGACCCCATTGCGCGCATTTCCTATAAAAAGGACAGCTCGCTGGCCATGCTGCTTGCCGCCCAGGAGCGCGGCTGGACGCTGTTCTACATGGAACAGAAAGACCTCTATCAGGGCGAAGGTGCTGCCCGGGCGCGCATGCGTCCCCTGAAGGTATTTGCCGACCCCGAGCACTGGTTCGAGCTGGAAGACGAACAGGACAGCGCCCTGAGCGAGCTGGACGTGATCCTGATGCGCAAGGACCCGCCCTTCGACATGGAGTTCGTCTACAGCACCTACCTGCTCGAGCAGGCCGAGGCCGCCGGCGTGCTGGTGGTCAACCGTCCGCAGAGCCTGCGCGACTGCAACGAGAAGCTGTTTGCCACCCTGTTCCCGCAATGCACACCGCCCACCCTGGTCAGCCGCCGCGCCGACATCCTGCGTGAGTTTGCCGCCCAGCACGGCGACGTCATTCTCAAGCCACTGGACGGCATGGGCGGCGCGTCGATCTTCCGTCATCGCCCGGGCGACCCGAACCTGTCGGTGATCCTCGAAACCCTGACCCTCCACGGTACCCAGCAGATCATGGCGCAAGCCTACCTGCCGGCTATCAAGGACGGCGACAAGCGCATCCTGATGATCGACGGCGAGCCTGTGCCTTACTGCCTGGCGCGCATTCCGGCCAGTGGCGAGACCCGAGGCAACCTGGCCGCCGGCGGACGTGGCGAAGCCCGTCCGTTGACCGACCGTGACCGCTGGATCGCCGAACAGATTGGCCCGACCCTGCGTGAAAAGGGCCTGCTGTTTGTCGGCCTGGACGTGATCGGCGAGCACCTGACCGAAATCAACGTCACCAGCCCGACCTGCATCCGCGAAATCGACAACGCCTTCGGTACCCGCATCGGTGTGCAGTTGATGGACGCCATTGATCGCAAGCTCAAAGCGCGCTGACAGCCGACGCGGAGCAACCGCGCAGAGTGGGGTATCATGCCGGTCGATTTTGACCTGAAGCGCCTTGCTCTGCCGGCTCGCCCCCGGCCTTGCGGCTGCTGGATACCCGATGACCCTGCCTGCTGACATCCCTGCCGACTTTATCCCGCCCCGCGTTCGCCCGGCGGATCGGCTCGGCTTTACCTTGTTCCTGGCGGCCCTGATTCACCTGGCGCTGATCCTGGGCCTTGGCTTTTCCTTCGCCAAGCCTGAAGAAATCCGCCGGACCATGGAAATCACCCTGGCCACCTTCAAGAGCGAAAAAGCGCCCGAGAAGGCCGACTACCTGGCCCAGGACAACCAGCAAGGCAGTGGCACCCTGGACAAGAAAGCGGTGCCGAAAACCACCGAGATTGCGCCATTCCAGGACAGCAAGATCAACAAGGTGACGCCACCACCGGCCGCCAAGCCTGAAGTGAAACCCCAGCCGGCGCCGCCCAAGGCCGTGGTCACCACCCAGGCGCCCAAACCGCAAAAAGTCGAAACGCGCCCCAAAGAAGTCAAGCCGCAGCCCAAGCCCAAGGCCGCCACGCCTGATTTCGACAGCTCGCAGCTGTCGAGCCAGATCGCCAGCCTTGAGGCCGAGCTGTCCCAGGAACAACAGCTCTACGCCAAGCGCCCGCGCATCCACCGCCTCAATGCGGCCTCGACCATGCGCGACAAGGGCGCCTGGTACAAGGACGAGTGGCGCAAAAAAGTCGAGCGCATCGGCAACCTGAACTACCCCGACGAAGCCCGCCGGCAACAGATCTACGGCAACCTGCGACTGATGGTCTCGATCAATCGCGACGGCTCGCTCTATGAAGTGCTGGTACTGGAGTCTTCCGGCCAGCCGTTGCTGGACCAGGCTGCCCAGCGCATCGTGCGCCTGGCCGCCCCTTTCGCACCATTCACGGGTGACCTGGCCGATATCGACCGCCTGGAAATCATCCGCACCTGGCGCTTCGCCCGCGGCGACCGCCTGTCGAGCAATTGATACCCGTAGGCGCGGGGAAAAGCAGGCTTGTCAGTCCGGCGCCCCAACGCCACACTATCAAGCATGAAAAACCTCAGCCCGAGTTACCTCAAGCACCAGTTCCTGATCGCCATGCCGCACATGGCTGACCCGAACTTCGCGCACACCTTGACCTACATCGTCGAGCACAACGCCAATGGCGCCATGGGGCTGGTGGTCAATCGGCCGCAGGACCTGAACCTGGCCGACATCCTTGAACAACTGCGCCCCGACGTCGAACCGCCCGCCAATTGCACGCAGATCCCCATCTACATGGGCGGCCCGGTACAGACCGACCGTGGCTTCGTGCTGCACACCACCGACAAGACCTTCCAGGCCACCGTCGAGCTGGAAGGCATGTCGCTGTCCACGTCCCAGGACATCCTGTTTGCCATCGCCGACGGCTTCGGCCCCCAGCAGAGCCTGATCACCCTCGGCTACGCCGGCTGGGAAGCCGGGCAACTGGAGGCAGAGCTGGCCGACAACGCCTGGCTGAACTGCCCGTTCGACCCCCAGATCATCTTCGGCATGACCAGCGAACAACGCCTGGCAGCCGCCGCCGCGAGCCTAGGCATCAACCTGAGCCTGCTCACCAGCCAGGCGGGGCACGCCTGATGAGTGAAGTACGCCTACTGCTGGGCTTTGACTACGGCAGCCGCCAGATCGGCGTCGCCGTCGGCCAGGTGATCACCGGCCAGGCCCGCGAGCTGTGCACCCTCAAGGCCCAGAACGGCACGCCCGACTGGACCCAGGTGGAAAAACTGATCAAGGAGTGGAAGCCCGACGCCCTGGTGGTCGGCCTGCCCTTGAACATGGACGGCACCCCCAGTGAAATGAGCGAGCGCGCCGAGAAGTTCGCCCGACGCCTGAACGGCCGCTTCAACCTGCCCGTGCACACCCACGACGAACGCCTGACCACCTTTGAAGCCAAGGGCGAGCGCATGGCCCGTGGTGGCCAGCGCGGCAGTTACCGCGACAACCCGGTGGACGCCATTGCCGCCGCCCTGCTGTTGCAAGGCTGGCTGGAGGCCAATACCGGGCAGTCCTGACCCAGATCATCGGATTCAAGCCGGGCCAGCGCTATGCTCCCGGCCTCTTGAGGAGCAAGCATGAGCCTACCCAATCCCGCCGAACTGATCCGGCAGATGGCCGTCGATCTTCGTGCCCATCTGGCCCGTCGCAACATTACCGAGCCGCGCTTCATCGGCATCCGTACCGGGGGCATCTGGGTTGCCCAGGCGCTGCTGGAAGAGCTGGGCAGCGACACCGCCCTCGGCACCCTGGACGTGTCCTTCTACCGCGACGACTTCAGCCAGAATGGCCTGCACCCTCAGGTGCGCCCTTCGGACCTCCCGTTCGAGATCGAAGGCCAGCACCTGGTCCTGGTGGATGACGTGCTGATGAGCGGTCGAACCATCCGCGCCGCCCTCAATGAATTGTTCGATTACGGCCGCCCAGCCAGCGTGACCCTGGTCTGCCTGCTGGACCTGGATGCCGGCGAATTGCCAATCCGGCCAAATGTGGTCGGTGCCACCCTGTCGCTGGCCGCCCATGAACGGGTAAAATTGACCGGACCCGCACCGCTCGCCCTCGAGCGCCAGGACCTCGCCTCCGCTTCCGCACTTTAAGAGTCCCTCGCGATGACGCCAATCGACGCCAAGCGCCCGCTGCAGCTCAATGATCAGGGCCAGCTGCGCCACTTTCTCTCGCTCGACGGTTTGCCCCGCGAACTGCTGACCGAAATCCTCGACACCGCCGACTCCTTCCTTGAAGTCGGCGCCCGGGCCGTCAAGAAAGTCCCGTTGCTGCGCGGCAAGACCGTCTGCAACGTGTTCTTCGAGAACTCCACCCGCACCCGCACCACCTTTGAACTGGCGGCACAGCGGCTGTCGGCCGACGTGATCACCCTGAATGTGTCGACCTCCTCGACCAGCAAGGGCGAAACCCTGTTCGACACCCTGCGCAACCTTGAAGCCATGGCCGCCGACATGTTCGTCGTGCGCCACGGCGATTCCGGTGCCGCGCACTTTATCGCCGAGCACGTCTGCCCCGAGGTGGCGATCATCAACGGCGGCGACGGCCGTCACGCCCACCCGACCCAGGGCATGCTCGACATGCTGACCATTCGTCGGCACAAGGGCGGCTTTGAAAACCTCTCGGTGGCCATCGTCGGCGACATCCTGCACTCGCGCGTCGCCCGCTCGAACATGCTCGCCCTCAAGACCCTCGGCTGCCCGGACATCCGCGTGATCGGCCCGAAAACCCTGCTGCCGATCGGTATCGAACAGTACGGCGTGAAGGTCTACACCGACCTGGAACAGGGCCTCAAGGACGTCGACGTGGTGATCATGCTGCGCCTGCAGCGTGAGCGCATGGCCGGTGGCCTGCTGCCCAGCGAAGGTGAGTTCTACCGCCTGTTCGGCCTGACCACCGCGCGCCTGGCCGGTGCCAAGCCCGATGCCATCGTCATGCACCCGGGGCCGATCAACCGCGGTGTGGAAATCGAATCGGCAGTGGCCGACGGCGCCCATTCGGTGATCCTCAACCAGGTCACCTACGGCATTGCCGTGCGCATGGCGGTGCTGTCCATGGCCATGAGCGGGCAGACCGCCCAACGTCAATTCGAGCAGGAGAACGCCCAGTGACCCTCAGTATTCTCGGCGCCCGGGTCATTGATCCCACCAGCGGCCTGGACCAGGTCACCGACCTGCACATCGATGCCGGCAAAATTGTCGCCCTGGGCGCAGCGCCGGCCGGTTTCACCCCGGCCCGCAGCATCGACGCCACGGGCCTGATCGCCGCGCCCGGGCTGGTCGATCTCAACGTCGCCCTGCGCGAGCCGGGCTACAGCCGCAAGGGCAGCATTGCCAGCGAGACCCGCGCTGCCGCCGCCGGTGGCGTCACCAGCCTGTGCTGCCCGCCGCAGACCAAGCCGGTACTCGACACCTCGGCAGTGGCCGAGCTGATCCTCGACCGCGCCCGTGAAGCCGGGCACAGCAAGGTCTTCCCGATCGGCGCCCTGAGCAAAGGCCTGGAAGGTGAACAACTGGCCGAGCTGATTGCCCTGCGCGATGCCGGCTGCGTAGCGTTCGGCAATGGCCTGAATGCGTTCGCCAACAACCGTACCCTGGCTCGCGCCCTGGAATACGCCGCCACCTTCGACCTGACGGTGATCTTCCACTCCCAGGACCGCGACCTGGCCCAGGGTGGCCTGGCCCACGAAGGTGCCATGGCCAGCTTCCTCGGCCTGCCGGGTATCCCGGAAACCGCTGAAACCGTGGCCCTGGCGCGCAACCTGCTGCTGGTGGAACAAACCGGCGTGCGTGCACACTTCAGCCAGCTGACCAGCGCCCGCGGTGCCCGGCTGATCGCCCAGGCCCAGGAGCTGGGGCTGCCGGTCACCGCCGACGTGGCGCTGTACCAGTTGATCCTCACCGACGAAGCGCTGCGTGATTTCTCCAGCCTCTACCACGTGCAACCGCCGCTGCGCACCCATGCCGACCGTGATGCTCTGCGCGCGGCGGTAAAGTCCGGGGTGATCCAGGCGATCTCCAGCCACCACCAGCCCCATGAGCGCGATGCCAAGCTGGCACCTTTCGGTGCTACCGAGCCAGGCATCAGCAGCGTCGAATTGTTGCTGCCGCTGGCCATGACCCTGGTCGAAGACGGCCTGCTCGACTTGCCAACGCTGCTGGCGCGCCTGTCCAGCGGCCCGGCCGACGCGCTGCGCCTGCCTGCAGGCCAGCTCAAGGCTGGCGGTGCAGCAGACCTGGTGTTGTTCGACCCGAATGCCTCCACCGTTGCCGGTGAGCAATGGCGCTCCAAGGGCGACAACTGCCCGTTCATCGGGCATTGCCTGCCAGGCGCCGTGCGCTACACCCTGGTTGACGGGCACATCAGCCACGAAGCCTGACACGCTCGCGGGGCAAGCCCGCTCCTACCCGTAGGAGCGGGCTTGCCCCGCGATTGCCATTGAAGGTTGAAATTCTTCCCTGCACCCCCATATGAGTCTGCATCAGGCATTTTCGCCCCGCTGCGTGGAGACTCTCCCTTGACCACCATCGTTTCAGTTCGCCGCCACGGCAAAGTCGTCATGGGCGGCGACGGCCAGGTTTCTCTCGGCAACACCGTGATGAAAGGCAACGCCAAGAAAGTCCGTCGCCTGTACCACGGCCAGGTCATCGCTGGCTTCGCCGGTGCCACCGCCGACGCATTCACCCTGTTCGAGCGTTTTGAAGGCCAGCTGGAAAAACACCAGGGCCATCTGATCCGTGCCGCTGTAGAGCTGGCCAAGGAATGGCGTACCGACCGTTCCCTGAGCCGCCTGGAAGCCATGCTCGCAGTCGCCAACAAGGACGCTTCGCTGATCATCACCGGCAACGGTGACGTGGTCGAGCCCGAAGACGGCCTGATCGCCATGGGTTCCGGTGGCGCCTACGCCCAGGCCGCCGCTCGCGCCCTGCTGCAGAAGACCGACCTCTCGGCCCGTGAAATCGCCGAAACCGCATTGAACATCGCCGGTGACATCTGTGTGTTCACCAACCACAACCTGACCATCGAGGAGCAGGACCTGGCCGAGTAACTCAGCTGTTCTGGCGCCCGGCCACAGTGGCCGGGCTTTTCCACGCTGATTTATCGAGCCCAAGGACCATCACTACCATGTCCATGACCCCCCGCGAGATCGTCCACGAACTCAACCGCCACATCATTGGCCAGGACGACGCCAAACGTGCCGTCGCCATCGCCCTGCGCAACCGCTGGCGCCGCATGCAGCTCCCTGCCGAGCTGCGCGTTGAAGTCACGCCCAAGAACATCCTGATGATCGGCCCGACCGGTGTCGGCAAGACCGAAATCGCCCGTCGCCTGGCCAAGCTGGCAAACGCCCCGTTCATCAAGGTCGAAGCGACCAAGTTCACTGAAGTCGGCTACGTTGGCCGTGATGTCGAGTCGATCATCCGTGATCTGGCCGATGCCGCCATCAAGATGCTGCGCGAACAGGAAATCATCCGCGTAGGCCACCGCGCCGAAGACGCTGCAGAAGACCGCATCCTCGATGCCCTGCTGCCACCGGCGCGCACTGGTTTCAACGAAGACCAGGTCAACACCCAGGACTCCAACACCCGCCAGCTGTTCCGCAAGCGCCTGCGCGAAGGCCAGCTGGACGACAAGGAAATCGAGATCGAAGTGGCCGAGTCCATGGGCGTCGACATTTCCGCGCCACCAGGCATGGAAGAGATGACCAACCAGCTGCAGAACCTGTTCGCCAACATGGGCAAGGGCAAGCGCAAGAGCCGCAAGCTCAAGGTCAAGGAAGCGCTCAAGCTGGTACGCGACGAAGAAGCCAGCCGCCTGGTCAACGAGGAAGAGCTCAAGGCCAAGGCCCTGGAAGCGGTCGAGCAGCACGGTATCGTGTTCATCGACGAGATCGACAAGGTGGCCAAGCGCGGCAACGTCGGCGGCGCTGACGTCTCCCGCGAAGGTGTGCAACGTGACCTGCTGCCGCTGATCGAAGGCTGCACCGTGAACACCAAGCTGGGCATGGTCAAGACCGACCACATCCTGTTCATCGCTTCCGGTGCGTTCCACCTGAGCAAGCCAAGCGACCTGGTACCCGAGCTGCAAGGCCGCCTGCCAATCCGCGTCGAACTCAAGGCCCTGACCCCGGAAGATTTCGAGCGCATCCTCAGCGAGCCGCACGCCTCGCTCACCGAGCAATACCGCGAGCTGCTCAAGACCGAAGGCCTGAACATCGAGTTCGCTGCCGAAGGCATCAAGCGCCTGGCCGAAATCGCCTGGCAGGTCAACGAGAAGACCGAGAACATCGGTGCCCGTCGCCTGCACACCCTACTCGAGCGTCTGCTTGAAGAGGTGTCGTTCAGCGCCGGCGACCTGGCCAGCGCCCACAACGAAGCGCCGATCCGCATCGACGCCGAGTACGTCAACAGCCACCTGGGCGAACTGGCGCAGAACGAAGACCTCTCGCGCTATATTCTCTAAAGCGGCAAGTGGTGAGCTACAAGCTGCAAGGTGACGAGCGCTGGACGCTCTCTCTTGCAGCTTGTAGCTTGCAGCTGATAGCCCAAGAGTTCTTACCCAATGCCCAGACTTCCTACCGGTATCACCCTGCATAAAGCCTCCAAGACCCTGTCGCTTACCTACGGGCCTGATGAGGTGTATCACCTGCCCGCCGAGTTTTTGCGGGTGCACTCTCCCTCCGCCGAGGTCCAGGGCCACGGCAATCCCATCCTGCAATTCGGCAAGCTCAATGTCGGTCTGTCGCAGATCGAACCGGCTGGCCAGTACGCACTGAAACTGACCTTCGATGACGGCCACGACAGCGGCCTGTTCACCTGGGAGTACCTGGAGCAGCTATGCCTGCGTCAGGACCAGCTCTGGGCCGAGTATCTCGATGACCTGGCAAAAGCCGGAAAATCCCGCGACCCATCCGAGTCGATCGTCAAGCTGATGCTCTAGTCCGGGCCCTCCAGGGTTTAGAGCGCATTTTCTAATTCTATCTGCTTGAATGCCTGCTCAACGGCCAATGAATGGCCGTCTTGCGCATCACCCCAAAGTCGGGTAACCAATGGATCTGGCAAGTTCCCTGCATCGTATTCGGCGCAGGGTCGGGCCGGAATGTAGAGGTCGCGAGCGAAAGCAGGCTGTCTTCACACGCAGAAAACCCCGCATGGCTCATCCTCGTTTGCATCCGGCCGCAGGACCGCAGTTCGTTATCACTGGTCACCCGAGCAGCAGTACCGGGCACTCGTCTGTGTAACGCCCACAGCAGGCCGGTACTCGTCTCAGGACAACGGAGCGTCGTAGATGAGTAACAAGAACAACGATGACCTGCAGCGCCAAGCCTCGGAAAACACCCTGGGTCTTAACCCGGTAATCGGCTTGCGTCGAAAGGATTTGCTGACATCTGCTCGAATGGTGCTGCGCCAGGCCATCCGGCAACCGCTGCACAGTGCCAAGCATGTCGCTCACTTCGGCATGGAACTCAAGGATGTGATCTTCGGCAAGTCGGGGCTGCAACCGGAGAACGACGACCGTCGCTTCAACGATCCGGCCTGGAGCCAGAACCCGCTGTATCGCCGCTACCTGCAAACGTACCTTGCCTGGCGCAAGGAGCTGCACCACTGGATCGACACCAGCAACCTTTCCGACCAGGACATCAGCCGCGGCCATTTCGTCATCAACCTGATGACCGAAGCCATGGCGCCGACCAACTCCGCAGCCAACCCGGCAGCAGTCAAACGCTTCTTTGAAACCGGTGGCAAGAGCCTGCTCGACGGCCTGTCTAACCTTGCCAAGGACATGGTCAACAATGGCGGCATGCCCAGCCAGGTGAACATGGAAGCCTTCGAGGTCGGCAAGAACCTGGGTACCAGTGAAGGCGCCGTGGTCTTTCGCAACGACGTGCTGGAACTGATCCAGTACCGGCCCATTACCGAGCAGGTCCTGTCCCGGCCGCTACTGGTGGTCCCGCCACAGATCAACAAGTTCTACGTCTTCGACCTCAGTCCCGAGAAGAGCCTGGCGCGCTTCTGCCTGCGCTCCAACGTGCAGACCTTCATCGTCAGCTGGCGCAACCCGACCAAGGCCCAGCGCGAATGGGGCCTGTCGACCTACATCGACGCTCTCAAGGAAGCGGTCGACGTGATCCTGGCGATCACCGGCAGCAAAGACCTGAACATGCTCGGCGCCTGCTCCGGCGGCATCACCTGCACCGCGCTGCTCGGACACTATGCCGCACTGGGCGAAACCAAGGTCAATGCCCTGACCCTGCTGGTCAGCGTGCTCGACACCACCCTCGACAACCAGGTGGCCCTGTTCGTCGACGAGCAGACGCTCGAGTCCGCCAAGCGCCAGTCCTACCAGGCCGGCGTACTGGAAGGCCGCGACATGGCCAAGGTGTTTGCCTGGATGCGGCCCAACGACCTGATCTGGAACTACTGGGTCAACAACTACCTGCTCGGCAACGAGCCACCGGTGTTCGACATCCTGTTCTGGAACAACGACACCACCCGCCTGCCCGCCGCCTTCCATGGCGACCTGATCGAAATGTTCAAAAGTAATCCACTGACCCGTGCCGATGCACTGGAAGTGTGCGGAACACCGATCGATCTGAAGAAAGTCACCGCTGACATCTACAGCCTGGCCGGCACCACCGATCACATCACCCCCTGGCAGGCCTGCTACCGGTCGGCCCAGCTGTTTGGTGGCAACGTCGAATTCGTGCTGTCCAACAGCGGGCATATCCAGAGCATTCTCAACCCGCCTGGCAACCCCAAGGCACGCTACATGACCAGCAGCGAGCGGCCGGCGTGCGTCGTTGAATGGCAGGACAATGCCCACAAGCACACCGACTCCTGGTGGCTGCATTGGCAGAACTGGCTGACAGAGCGTTCCGGTGAACTGAAGAAAGCACCGACACGCCTGGGCAACCGGGCCCATCCGTCCGCCGAAGCGGCACCGGGTACCTACGTGCACGAGCGCTGATACATCCGACCGCCGTGGCCACCGCCAGGCCACGGCGCCTCACCCACCACAGGGCTTCGCGCATGCCGCAACCGTACATATTCAGGACCGTCGACCTGGATGGCCAGACCATCCGCACCGCGGTTCGTCCCGGCAAGCCGCATTTGACGCCATTGCTGATCTTCAATGGCATCGGCGCCAACCTGGAACTGGTGTTCCCGTTTATCCAGGCCCTGGACCCGGACCTGGAAGTCATTGCCTTTGACGTGCCCGGGGTGGGAGGCTCATCCACACCCCGGCATCCCTATCGTTTTCCCGGGTTGGCCAAGCTCACCGCGCGCATGCTCGATTACCTGGACTACGGCCAGGTCAACGCCATCGGTGTGTCCTGGGGCGGGGCCCTGGCCCAGCAGTTCGCCCACGACTATCCCGAGCGCTGCAAGAAGCTGGTGCTCGCCGCCACCGCCGCCGGCGCGGTGATGGTGCCGGGCAAGCCCAAGGTGCTGTGGTTGATGGCAAGCCCGCGGCGTTACATCCAGCCCTCGCATGTCATCCGCATCGCGCCGCAGATCTATGGCGGTGCCTTTCGCCGCGACCCGGACCTGGCCATGGCCCATGCCGCCAAGGTGCGTTCCTCGGGCAAGCTGGGTTACTACTGGCAGCTGTTTGCCGGGTTTGGCTGGACCAGCATCCATTGGCTGCACAAGATCCAGCAGCCCACCCTGGTGCTGGCTGGCGACGACGACCCGCTGATCCCGCTGATCAATATGCGCCTGCTGGCCTGGCGTATTCCCAATGCCCAGCTACACATAATCGACGATGGTCACTTGTTCCTGATTACCCGGGCCGAAGCCGTGGCCCCGATCATCATGAAATTCCTCCAGCAAGAGCGCCAACGCGCCGTCATGCACCCTCGGCCCGCCCCCAGCTGAGAAGCAGCGAACCCGAGCCCTCGGCAGGATGCCAGGCGGCCCGGTGCGCGGCATGAGGTTGGTGCCGCTCTTGCATTGATCTATTTGTTGATGGCCTGACGACGGAGTGTTGCCTGATGAAAGACAAGCCCGCGAAGGGGTCGGTACCGGTCCCCGCCACCTATATGAACGTGCAGAGTGCGATCAGCGGCCTGCGTGGTCGCGACCTGCTTTCAACGCTGCGCAATGTCAGCCGGCACAGCCTGCGTCATCCGCTGCACACGGCCAAGCATGTGCTCGCCCTGGGCAATCAGTTGGGCCGTGTGCTGCTCGGTGATACCCCTCACCAGCCCAATCCGCGCGACAACCGCTTCAAGGACCCGGCCTGGAGCCTCAACCCCTTCTACAGCCGTGGCCTGCAGGCCTACCTTGCCTGGCAGAAGCAAACCCGCCAGTGGATCGACGAAAGCCAGCTCGATGCCGATGACCGCGCCCGCGCGCACTTTCTCTTCGCCTTGCTCAACGATGCGATGGCGCCAAGCAACTCCCTGCTCAACCCGGCGGCGGTCAAGGAGCTGCTCAACTCCGGCGGCCTGAGCCTGGTACGCGGGGTTCACCACCTCATCGACGATCTTCGCCATAACGACGGCCTGCCGCGCCAGGTAAACCCCGACGCCTTCGAGGTCGGCAGAAACCTGGCCACCACTCCCGGCGCAGTGGTGTTTCGCAACGAGCTGCTGGAGCTGATCCAGTACAAGCCGATGAGCGAAACCCAATACGCCCGGCCGGTACTGGTGGTGCCGCCGCAGATCAACAAGTTCTATATCTTCGACTTGAGCCCGGGCAACAGCTTCGTCCAGTACATGCTCAAGAACGGCTTGCAGACGTTCATGGTCAGCTGGCGCAACCCCGATCCACGCCACCGCGAGTGGGGCCTGTCGAGTTATGTCGAGGCGCTGGAGGAGGCCATGAACGTGTGCCGGGCAATTACCGGCAGCCGCGAAATCAGCCTGATGGGCGCCTGTGCCGGTGGCCTGACCATGGCGGCGCTGCAGGGCCACCTGCAGGCCAAGCGCCAGTTGCGCCGGGTGAGCAGCGCCACCTACCTGGTCAGCCTGCTCGACAGCCAGATCGACAGCCCGGCCAGCCTGTTCGCCGACGAACAGACGCTGGAGGCCGCCAAGCGCCGTTCCTACCAGCAAGGTGTGCTCGATGGCCGGGAGATCGCCAAGGTCTTTGCCTGGATGCGCCCCAACGACCTGATCTGGAACTACTTCGTCAACAACTACCTGCTGGGCAAGGCACCACCGGCCTTCGACATCCTCTACTGGAACAACGACAACACCCGCCTGCCGGCTGCCTTGCACGGCGACCTGCTGGATTTCTTCAAGCACAACCCCCTGGCCCATGCGGCAGGCCTTGAGGTCTGTGGCACCCCCATCGATCTGCAGAAGGTCAATGTCGACAGCTTCAGCGTGGCCGGCAGCAACGACCACATCACCCCGTGGGATGCGGTCTACCGCTCAACCCTGCTGCTGGGGGGCGACAAGCGCTTCATCCTGGCCAATAGCGGCCATGTACAGAGCATCCTCAACCCACCGGGCAATCCCAAGGCGCATTACGTCGACAACCCCCGCCTGAGCAGTGACCCACGGGCGTGGCTCTACGACGCCAAGCAGATCGACGGCAGCTGGTGGCCCCAGTGGCTGGAATGGATTCAGGCCCGCTCCGGTGCGCAGCGCGAAACACTGATCACCCTGGGCAACCAGAATTACCCTCCCATGGACCCCGCCCCTGGCACCTACGTGCAGGCGCGCTGAACAAGTAGAACGGATGAAAACCCGCGACCGTATTCTGGAATGTGCCCTGCAGCTGTTTAACCAGCAGGGCGAACCGAATGTCTCGACACTCGAGATTGCCAACGAAATGGGCATCAGCCCGGGCAACCTGTACTACCACTTCCACGGCAAGGAGCCGTTGGTGCTGGGCTTGTTCGAGCGCTTTGAAGACGAGCTGACCCCGCTGCTCGACCCGCCGCTGGAGGTGCGCCTGGATGCCGAGGACTACTGGCTGTTCCTGCACCTGATCGTCGAGCGCATGGCCCAGTACCGCTTCCTGTTCCAGGACCTGTCGAACCTGACTGGCCGCCTGCCCAAGCTGGCACGTGGCATGCGCAACCTGCTAAACGCCCTCAAGCGCACCCTGGCGGCGCTGCTTGCCAGCCTCAAGGCCCAGGGGCAGGTGACCAGCGATACACGGGCACTGGGGCAATTGGTTGAGCAGATCACCCTGACCCTGCTGTTCTCCCTGGACTACCAGCGGGTGCTGGCCCGTGAAGGTGAAGTGGGGGTGGTGGTGTACCAGGTGATGATGCTGGTGGCGCCGCACCTCGAAACGGATTCCAGGCATGCCGCGGAGCAGATTGCGTTGCGCTATCTGGGTGGCTGAAAGCATCGCGGGGCAAGCCCGCTCCTGCAACCTCTGCAGGAGCGGGCTTGCCCCGCGACAGATCCGCCTGAAAATCAGGACGGGTTGATCGGACTCACCGAAGCCAATGGCGCAGGTGCGGCCGGTGCAGCCGGTGCCGAAGTGGCAGCAGGTACAGCGCTCGGTGCTGGTGCTGCACTGACGGCCGGTGCTGCAGGCTTGGCTGCTGCTGGCTTGGCCGGTGCTTTCTTCACCGCAGGCTTTTTCGCCGCGGCAGGTTTTGCTGCCGCTTTGGCTGCTGCCGGCTTGGCTGCAGGTTTAGCAGCCGGCTTGGCCGCTGCAGTCTTCGCAGCTGCAGGCTTGGCTGCCGCTTTCGGCGCAGCCTTGGCCAGTGGCTTGGCTGCAGTCTTGGCGGCCGCAGGCTTGCTGGAAGCCGGCTTGACCGAGGCACCGGTCAGTTTCTCGATCTGCTTGGTCAGCGTGTCGACCTGCTGGTGCAGCGCCTTGACCTCATTGCGGCTCGGTACGCCCAGACGCGAAATGGCACTGTTCAGGCGCTTGTCGAAAGCTTCTTCGAGTTCGCTCCACTTGCCCAGTGCGCGGTCTTTCACATCACCCACCCGAGAGGTGGCCGACTTGGCCGAAGCCTTGGCCGCGTCAACGGATCCCTTGGCCTGCTTTTCAGCCTTCTCACCGTCCTTGACCAGGGACTCGAAGAGCTTGTTGCCGTCCTGGTCGATCTTGGAGTAGATACCCAAACCAGCCAGCCAGATCTTGCGGGAGTACTTCTCGATCCCCCCGACCCAGGAGCTGCTTCCTTTATCGCTATTCTTCTTGCCAGCCATCCCGATCTCCTTATTGTTTACGCGCGACACGTTCGAGCAATGCCGTCAGCTCATCGAGCTTGGCAGAAAGTGCCTCCACGTCATGTTTAGACGGAATGCCGATACGATTCAAGGCACTGGCAACCCGTGTGTCGAAAGCCTTTTCGATTTTATCGAGCTGGACTTCGACCTTGCCCTTCACACTGGAGATCTCGCCCTTGACCGACTCGATCTGGCTATTGGCTGCATCGAGCTCATGGTCGATACGCTTCTTGCTGCGCTTCTCGACGGTTTCGCCGGCCTTGACCAGCTCTTTCAGGTAGTCGGCACCTTCCTGACCCACCCGGACATAAGCGCCCAGGCCTGCCAGCCAAATCTTGCGCGCGTAGCCGCGCACCTCACCCAGCGTACGCTGGGCGTCGTCTTTCTTCTTCAGGATCACTTTGGCCATGCTCTGCACCTCACGCTCGAATAGATATGGAGGAACTGCCCATGGAAGTTGGGCTTGAGCATAAGGTAGGGAGAAAAATTAGAAACGGCACACTAATAAAGGGCAGCTGCAAGCTTTAAGCTTCAAGCGGCAAGTAGGAGCAGCGGTGATCTTGAAACCTTCGCCCTCCTCCCGCTCACCGCAAACCACTTGCAGCTTGCAGCTAAAAACTCCCCCCTTGAGCCGCTAGGCGAGCGCCTTCTCGAGAGCCCGCTCGATCTCGGATTTGATGGTTCCGCTCATCATCGACAACATCATGCCCAGCTTGAGTTCGACTTTGATGGTGTCTTCGCCGATCTGCACGCTGCCATTGGCGCCACTGCGCTTGACCTCGACCCGGTCGCCGTCCCAGCGGGCAGTGAGGTCGTATTCGCGGGCCAGTTTGTCGACCAGGGCCTGGGCCTTTTCCCGAGCCGCTTGGCGGCCCAGGCTGTGTTTGCGTTCAACGCTGATCTGGGTCATTCGTTCAATCCTGGGTTCAGAGGCATACTGACTATTATGCCCGCCCCCCACCTGCGACACACCCCGCCAAGACAAATCCGACCGTACGCCCTAGAATGGCCAGTAATTTTTTCCGGTGAAGCGATATGAACAATCAGCGCAAAGGCGACAACGCCGAACCCGTCACCCATTTCGGCTATCAGAACGTGCCGGAAAGCCAGAAAGCGGAGAAGGTCGCTGAGGTTTTCCATTCTGTAGCAGCCAAATACGACCTGATGAACGATGTGCTTTCCGGCGGCATGCACCGCCTGTGGAAGCGCTTTACCATCGAGCTGTCCGGCGTGCGCAGCGGTAACCGGGTACTGGACATCGCCGGCGGCACTGGCGACCTGGCCGCCAAGTTCTCGCAACTGGTCGGCCCCACCGGCCAGGTGGTGCTGGCCGACATCAACGAGTCGATGCTCAAGGTTGGTCGCGACCGCCTGCTCGACCGTGGCGTGGCCGGCAATATCGAGTTCGTCCAGGCCGACGCTGAAAAGCTGCCGTTCCCCGACAACCATTTCGACTGTGTGACCATCGCTTTCGGCCTGCGTAACGTCACCCACAAGGAAGATGCCATTCGCTCGATGCTGCGAGTGCTCAAGCCCGGTGGCCGCCTGCTGGTGCTGGAGTTCTCCAAGCCGACCAGCAAGCTGATGTCCAAGGTCTACGACGCCTACTCGTTCGCCTTCATGCCCCTGGCCGGCAAGCTGATCACCAACGACTCGGAAAGCTACCGTTACCTGGCCGAGTCGATCCGCATGCACCCCGATCAGGAAACCCTCAAGGCCATGATGGTCGAGGCCGGTTTCGACCGCGTCACCTACCACAACATGACCAGCGGCATCGTTGCCCTGCACCGGGGCATCAAGCCCTGATGCTCCTGGCCGGTCTTCTCGCCAGCGTCGAGCACGGTCTGAACCGTGTCCTGCGCCTGGACAGCACGGCGCTGCCGCGCCTGGCTGCGCTCGATGGCAAGGTGATTGCCATCGACTGTCGCCAGCCAGCGCTGCAGGTGTTCATCCTGCCCGGTGAAGACGGCCTGATGCTCGCCGCCCACTGGGAGATTGCAGCCGACTGCACCCTGCGTGCCCCGGCCAGCAGCCTGGTTCGCCTGGCCCTGAGCCAGGACAAGACCTCGGTACTGCACAGCCCGCAGGTCGAGCTCGAAGGCAACAGCGCGGTACTGCTGGACCTGGTCGCGGTGCTGCAGGACCTGGAGCTGGACTGGGAATACGAAGTCTCGCGCTGGCTCGGCCCGGTCGCCACGCAACTGCTCAGCGGCCATCTGCGCAGCCGCGCCAGCTGGACGCGCCAGGGCCTGGCCAATCTGAACCAGAACCTCTCCGAGTACCTGGCCGAAGAAGCCCGCACTCTGGTCGGTCAACGTGAAGCCGAAGCCCGATTCAGCGAGCTCGACACGCTCAAAGTCGATATTGAACGCCTCGAGGCGCGCATCGAGCGCCTTGCCCGATCCCTTGATACCAGCGATAACGCATGAAGCTGCTTGCCGTCCGCCGTCTGTTGCGCATCCAGAGCGTGGTCATCCGCTACCGTCTCGATGACTTGCTGTTTGAACTGCCGTTGCCCTGGTGGCTGATGGCCCTGCGGCACCTGATGCCTTGGCGCTGGTTTCCCCGCAAAACCCTGGAACTCAGCCGCGGCGCACGCCTGCGCCTGGCGCTGCAGGACCTGGGCCCGATCTTCATCAAGTTCGGCCAGCTACTTTCAACCCGCCGTGACCTGCTGCCCGAAGACATCGCCGATGAGCTGATGCTGCTGCAGGACCGGGTGCCGCCCTTCGATCCACAAAAGGCCGTGGCCCTGATCGAAGAACAGCTCGGTGCCAAGATCAGCGAAGTGTTCAGCCGTTTCGACGTCGAACCGCTGGCCTCGGCGTCGGTCGCCCAGGTACACGCGGCCAAGCTCAAGAGCGGCGAAGAGGTGGTGGTCAAGGTGGTGCGCCCGGGCCTCAAGCCGATCATCGCCCAGGACCTGGCCTGGCTGTTCCTGATCGCCCGCGGCGCCGAGCGTGTGTCGGCCGATGCCCGCCTGCTGCACCCGGTGGAAGTGGTCAACGACTACGAAAAAACCATCTACGACGAGCTCGATCTGCTGCGCGAGGCTGCCAACGCCAGCCAGCTCAAGCGCAACTTCGAGGGCTCGGACATGATGTACGTGCCCCAGGTGTACTGGGACTGGTGCCGTCCCAAGGTGCTGGTGATGGAGCGCATCTACGGCATCCAGGTCACTGACCTGGCCACCCTGGCCGACCAGCGCACCGACATGAAGATGCTCGCCGAGCGCGGTGTCGAGATCTTCTTCACCCAGGTATTCCGCGACAGCTTCTTCCACGCCGACATGCACCCGGGCAACATCTTTGTCAGCACCGTCAAACCCTGGAGCCCGCAGTACATTGCCATCGACTGCGGCATCGTCGGCAGCCTGACGCCTGAAGACCAGGACTATCTGGCCCGCAACCTGTTCGCCTTCTTTAAGCGCGACTACCGCCGCGTGGCCCAGTTGCACATCGACTCGGGCTGGGTGCCGGCCCATACCAAGCTCAACGAGTTCGAGGCGGCGATCCGCACCGTGTGCGAACCGATCTTCGAGAAGCCGCTCAAGGATATTTCCTTCGGCCAGGTACTGATGCGTCTGTTCCAGACCGCGCGGCGCTTCAACATGGAGGTCCAGCCGCAGCTTGTCCTGTTGCAGAAAACCCTGCTCAATATCGAAGGCCTGGGGCGCCAGCTGTACCCCGACCTGGACCTGTGGAGCACTGCCCAGCCGTTCCTGGAGCGCTGGATGCGCGAGCGCGTCAGCCCCAAGACCCTGCTGCAGAACCTGCACGGCCAGGTCGAACAGATTCCGCACCTGGCCGGTATGACCCGCGACTTGCTCGAACGCATGTCGCAGCCGCACCTGGCCGACCCGCCCAGCCCCTGGCAACAGAAGGGCGATGGCTGGGCCTTGCGCCTGCTCGGTGCCGGCCTGCTCGCGGGCGGCGCAACCCTGGCCGCCGGTGCCGTGAGCCTCAGCGCCCCGGCCGCCTGGCCTGCCTGGCTGATGCTCGCCGCGGGCCTCTACCTGATAGTGCGTCGATAGCCAGCCGCGCCTGCGGCTGGCACACTAGCGCAAGGGCCTGGCACAGAATCAGGCCCTGATTTGGAGTCGAACATGAAAGACTGGCTGGACGAGATCAACTGGAACAGCGATGGCCTGGTACCGGCCATTGCCCAGGACCACAAGACCGGGCGCGTGTTGATGATGGCCTGGATGAACCGCGAAGCATTGAGCCTGACCGCCACCGAGCAGCGAGCCATCTACTGGTCGCGCTCCCGTGGCAAACTGTGGCGCAAGGGTGAAGAGTCCGGCCATGTGCAAAAACTGCACGAAATGCGCCTGGACTGCGACGCCGACGTGATCATCCTGATGGTCGAGCAACTGGGGCATATCGCCTGCCATACCGGTCGCGAAAGCTGCTTCTACCGCGTCTATGAAAACGGTGAGTGGAAGACCGTCGACCCGGTCCTCAAGGATCCCCATGCCATCTACAGCGCAGGACACTGACATGAGCGACACCCTGACCCGCCTGGCTGAAGTACTGGAGTCGCGCAAAGGCGCCGAACCCGACAGTTCCTACGTCGCCAGCCTGTATCACAAGGGCCTGAACAAGATTCTGGAAAAGCTCGGCGAAGAGTCGATCGAGACCATCATTGCTGCCAAGGATGCCGCCCACAGCGGAGATTACAGCGATGTCATCTACGAGACCGCCGATCTGTGGTTCCATAGCCTGGTCATGCTCGCCGCACTGGGCCAGCACCCGCAGGCGGTGCTGGACGAGCTGGACCGCCGCTTTGGCCTGTCCGGGCACGCCGAAAAGGCCGCGCGCCAGCCTTCGGCCTAACTGAATTATCTCGAGGGATTGCACCATGGGTATTTTTGACTGGAAACACTGGGTTGTCCTGCTGGTCGTGGTGGTACTGGTGTTCGGCACCAAGAAGCTGAAGAACCTGGGCAGCGACCTGGGCGAGTCGATCAAGGGCTTTCGCAAGGCCATGAACGAGGAAGAATCCAAGCCTGCCGAATCGACCCCGCCGCCGGTACAACCGGCACAGCCCGTCCAGCCTCAGGCCTCGCCGCTGAACCAGCCGCAGACCATCGACGGCCAGGCGCACAAAGTCGAAGAGCCCATCAGGAAAGATTGATCAATGTTCGGGATCAGCTTCGGCGAACTTCTGCTCGTGGGCCTGGTGGCCCTGCTGGTACTCGGCCCCGAGCGCCTGCCGGGTGCCGCGCGTACCGCAGGCTTGTGGATCGGCCGCCTCAAGCGCAGCTTCAATGCGATCAAGCAGGAAGTGGAGCGTGAGATCGGCGCCGATGACATCCGTCGGCAACTGCACAACGAGCACATCCTCTCCATGGAGCAGGAAGCACGCAAGATCCTCAACCCGCAAAGCGTGAGCCCGCAGCCGCCGGTAACCCCGGTTGCCAGCAGCGAAACCGCCGCCGCGCCGACCCCGGCCAGCAGCGACACCACGCCGGCCGCCAGCGTGACCACCGAACCGACACAGCCCCCGCGAGCCCCATGAGCGATATTCCGGAAAACGACCAGCCGATGCCGCTGGTTTCGCACCTTACCGAGCTGCGTACACGCCTGCTGCGCTGCGTCGCGGCCATCTTCCTGATCTTCGCCGGGCTGTTCTCCTTCGCGCAGCAGATCTACACCCTGGTCTCGGCGCCCTTGCGCGCCCACTTGCCGGCCAACGCAACGATGATCGCCACCGACGTGGCCTCGCCGTTCCTGACGCCGTTCAAGCTGACCATGATCGTCTCGCTGTTCCTGGCCATCCCGCTGATCCTGCAACAGATCTGGGGTTTCATCGCCCCTGGCCTGTACCGCCACGAAAAGCGCATCGCCATTCCGTTGCTGATCTCCAGCATCTTCCTGTTCTACGCCGGGATGGCCTTCGCCTACTTCCTGGTGTTCCCGCTGATCTTCGGATTCTTCGCCAGCGCCACCCCTGAAGGGGTGTCGATGATGACGGACATTGCCAGTTACCTGGACTTCGTCATGACCCTGTTCTTCGCCTTCGGCGTCGCCTTCGAGATTCCCGTGGCCGTAGTGCTGCTGGTGTGGATCGGCGTGGTCGACGTGGAGTACCTGAAGAAGATCCGCCCCTACGTGATCATCGGCTGCTTCGTGGTCGGTATGGTCCTGACCCCGCCGGACATCTTCTCCCAGACCCTGCTCGCGGTGCCCATGTGGCTGCTGTTCGAGATCGGCATTCTGTTTGGCTCGCTGATCCGCAAGCGCAGTGCGCCGCAGGATGACGCTGCCGACGACCACAACGACCAGCCGCCAGCGACCCAGCCGTGAACCTGTTGCTCCTCGAAGAGGCCGACTTCATCGCGGCTGACCGCGTCGTCCTGGCTGACCGGCGCTTTACCCACATGCAGGAAATCCACCGCGTGGCGGTGGGCGACAGCCTGCGCGTCGGCCGCATCGGTGGGTTGATGGGCGAGGCCCGGGTGCTGCGCCTGGAAGGCCACGAGGCGGAGCTCTCGGTCAGCTTCGACCGCGAACCGCCGGCCAAGCTGCCGCTGACCCTGGTGCTGGCCCTGCCGCGCCCGAAGATGCTGCGCCGGGTGTTCCAGACCGTCGCCACCATGGGCGTGCCCAAGGTGATCCTGGTCAACAGCTACCGGGTCGAGAAAAGCTTCTGGCAAACGCCATTCCTCGAACCCGACGCGATTCGCGAGCAATTGATCCTGGGCCTGGAGCAGACCCGCGACACCCTCCTGCCCGAGATCATCATCGAGAAGCGCTTCAAGCCCTTCGTCGAAGACCGCCTGCCGGCCATCGCCCAAGGCACCCTCGGCCTGGTCGGCCACCCCGGCCCCTTCCCCCCCTGCCCGCGCGGCCTGAACGAGCCGGTGACCCTCGCCATCGGCCCCGAGGGCGGCTGGATCCCCTACGAGATCGACTTGCTGGGCAAGGCCGGCCTTGCCCCGGTGCAACTCGGCGAGCGCATCCTGCGCGTGGAGACGGCGGTCACCGCCCTGCTCGCTCGTCTGTTCTGACTTCAGTTTTGCGATCTGGCGCCGATGCATGAGCACCAGAACAATAAAATCGCCTCTGCCGATCGCAATGGAGTCCCACCATGTACCGTTGGTTAGCCCTGCACCTGGGTAACGTGAGCGTCAATCGTAAGCTCGGCATCGGCTTCGGCCTGGTGTTGCTGCTGACCCTGAGCATTACCCTGACCGGCTGGCAAGGCATCAGCGGTATCACCCAGCGCGGCGATACCCTGGGCGGCATCTCCCAGGTGCTGCAGGCCACCCTCGATCTGCGCATTGCCCGCCAGGGCTACCAGATCCGGGGCGACGAGGCCTCGGCGCGCCACCTCGAAAACACCCTGGCCAACCTTGAGCGCCAGTTGCAGGTCATCGACCAGCGCATCACTCGCCCCGAAGATCAAAAACACATCGAGCAGCAGAAGCAGGCCGTGCGTGAGTACCGCCAGGCGCTGCAAGAGGCTGACCAGGCGGCGAAACAGCGCGAGGCCAGTCGCCAGGCCATGTCAGGCAGTGCCGAGCAGGCCGTGTCCTTGATTACCGACGTCGAGCAACAACTGCTCAGCGGTGGCGACATGAACCTGTTCAACAGCGTCGTTGGCGCCGGCAAACTGCTGCAGCAGGCACGCTTCCAGGTGCGCGGCTACACCTACAGCGCCAAAAGCGAATTCCAGCAGGCCGCCTACGAGGCCATCGACCAGGCCACCGCCCAGCTCAAGACCCTGACCGAAGTGCTGCCGGCCAACTTCACCAGCAGCTTCCAGCAGGCCACCCGTGCGCTGGACACTTACCGGGCAGCTGTCACCCAGTTCGGCGCCGCACAAGCTGCCAACGAGCAAGCGACACAGCACATGACCGGCCTGGGCCAGACCCTGATCGACCAGAGCCAGCAACTGACGAGCGCCCTGACCCAGGTTCGCGATGAGGAATCGCAGAACGCCAAATCCATGCTGACCCTGGCCACTGTCCTGGCCCTGCTGCTCAGCCTGCTTGCTGCCTGGGCCATCACCCGCCAGATCGTCATTCCCCTGCGCCAGACCTTGAACGCCGCCGACCGAATCGCCAGCGGCGACCTGCGCCAGGACCTCACTGTCGAGCGCCGCGACGAGCTGGGCCAGCTACAGCGCAGCATGCAGCGCATGACTGTCAGCCTGCGCGAGCTGATTGGCGGCATCGGTGACGGCGTCACCCAGATCGCCAGTGCCGCCGAAGAGCTGTCGGCAGTGACCGAGCAGACCAGCGCCGGGGTCAACAACCAAAAGGTCGAGACCGACCAGGTGGCCACCGCCATGAACGAAATGGCCGCCACTGTGCATGAGGTCGCCCGTAACGCCGAAGAAGCCTCTGAGGCGGCCGTGGCGGCCGACCAACAGGCTCGGGAAGGTGACCGGGTGGTAGGCGAAGCGATCGCCCAGATCGAGCGCTTGGCCTGCGAGGTGAACCACTCCAGCGAAGCCATGGGCCAGCTCAAGGCCGAAAGCGACAAGATCGGCAGCGTGCTTGATGTGATCAAGTCAGTGGCCCAGCAAACCAACCTGCTGGCCCTCAACGCCGCTATCGAAGCGGCGCGCGCCGGTGAGGCCGGACGCGGCTTTGCCGTGGTCGCCGATGAAGTGCGCAGCCTGGCCCAGCGCACCCAACAGTCCACCGAAGAAATCGAGCAACTGATCGCGGGCTTGCAGAACGGTACCCAGCAAGTGGCCACGGTGATGGATGCCAGCCGCAGCCTGACCGACAGCAGCGTCGAACTGACCCGCCGCGCCGGCACGTCCCTTGAGACCATCACCCGTACGGTGTCGGCGATCCAGGCGATGAACCAGCAGATTGCGGCGGCAGCAGAGCAGCAGAGCGCCGTGGCGGAAGAGATCAACCGCAGCGTGATGAACGTTCGGGATGTGTCGGATCAGACCTCGGCGGCCAGTGAAGAGACGGCGGCGTCGAGTGTCGAGCTGGCGCGGTTGGGGAACCACTTGCAGATGCTGGTCGGGCGGTTCCAGCTGTAAACCGTATCGCGGGGCAAGCCCGCTCCTACCTGGTAGGAGCGGGCTTGCCCCGCGATGACCCTAAAGAACCTGACGCAAAAACGCCTGAGCCCGCAGGTCCTTGGGCGAGGTAAAGAACTGCTCAGGCGGCGAGTCCTCCAGCAGCTTGCCATGGTCGAAGAACAGCACCCGGTCCGCCACTTCACGGGCGAAGCCCATTTCGTGGGTCACGCAGACCATGGTCATGCCTTCCAGGGCCAGGGTCTTCATCACATCCAGCACTTCGCCGACCATTTCCGGGTCAAGCGCCGAGGTCGGCTCGTCAAACAGCATGACTTTCGGGTCCATCGCCAGGGCGCGGGCAATCGCCACGCGCTGCTGCTGGCCACCGGACAACCGCGACGGGTACTCGTTGGCCTTCTGGGCGATCCCGACCTTCTCCAGCAGCGCCCGGGCCTTGGCTTCGCGCTCTGCCTTGCCGCGCTTGCGCACCACCTTCTGGGCCAGGCACAGGTTCTCCAGCACCGTCATGTGCGGGAACAGGTTGAAGTGCTGGAACACCATGCCGACTTCACGGCGGTAGGCGTTGACGTCCGTCTTGGGGTCGGCCAGTTGCAGCCCGTCGATGGCCACGGTGCCCTCGTCGAAGGATTCCAGGCCGTTCAGGCAGCGCAGGAAGGTCGACTTGCCCGAACCCGACGGGCCGAGCACCACCAGCACTTCGCCCTTGGCCACATCGGTACTGACATGGTCGACCGCCCGCACCACCTGGCCACGGGTATCGAAGACTTTTACCAGATCACGAACTTCAATCACTTTGCGCAAGCCTCCGCTCAAGCCGGCTGGCCATGTGCGACAGCGGCAGGTTGATCAACAGGTACAACCCGGCGACACAGAACCAGATCTCGAAGGTCGAGAACGAGGTGGTGATCGCCTCGCGCCCGCTCTTGGTCAGTTCGGTAATGGCAATCACCGACACCAGCGAGGTGTCCTTGACCAGGCTGATGAACTGCCCGGCCAGCGGCGGCAACACACGCTTGAACGCTTGCGGCAACACCACATGGCGCATCGACTGGCTTGCGCTCAGGCCCAGGGAACGGGCCGCTTCGCCCTGCCCCTTGGCAATCGACTGCACGCCGGCACGGACGATCTCGGCAACATAGGCGCCGGTGAACAGCGCCAGCGCCGCCACCCCGGCAAACTCCCGGGACAGGTTCAGCACGGTGCCGATGAAGAAGTAGAAAATGAAGATCTGCACCAGCAACGGCGTGCCGCGCACCAGCTCGACGTAGACCGTGGACAGGTCACGCAGGGTCGGGTTGTTGGACAAGCGGCACAGACCGGCAAACAGACCGATCACCAGGCCCAGCACGCCCGAGGCCACCGAGATCCAGATAGTGGTCCACAGGCCCCAGGCCAAGGGGCCGGCGGCCCAGTGATGGGTGACGCCAATCAAGTCGCCTTCAGCGACATCGTCGCCACGCGACAGCTGCACACTGCCCTGTTCAACCTCGAATACCTGCTCGGCACCGCTCTCGTCACGCACGGTGACGGTGGCCATGTTGCCGCGGGGGGTGATCGACTCAATGGTGCCGTTTTCGGGGGCGCGCTGGGCAACTTCAGCCTGGTAGGCGAAGTACTGCGGCACCCGGTTCCAGCTCCACTCGTAGGAGATCATCGAGGTCGCGTAGTACAGGCTCAGCGCCAGGCCCACCAGGACCAGCGCGGTGAGCCCGTGCCAGGGCCACTGGGATTTTTTGTGTTTGATCACGTAAGCGTACTTCCGTAAAAGCGAACGCGCAGGACCAGCCTGCGCGTCGGGTTTCAAGCCAGGCGCTGCGCCGTGGCCTTATTCCATGTCCTTGAGCCAGGCGGTGTCCTTGAACCACTTGTCGTGGATTCGATCGTAGGTACCGTCGTGCTTGATCTGGTGCAGGAAGTTGTTGATGAAGTTCAGGCTGTCGTAGTCGCCCTTCTTCAGGCCGAAGGCCAGGGGCTCGAAGGTGAACGGCTTGTCCAGGAACAGCAGCTTGCCGGCACCGGCCTTGTTCACCGCAACCACGTTGTACGGCGCGTCATAGACGAAGGCGTCGGCCTTGCCGTTGACCACGTCCATCACCGCTTCCTGCTCGTTGTCGTAGCCGTGGTACTTGGCCTTGCCGATCAGCTTCTTGGCGACCATTTCACCGGTGGTGCCGAGCTTGGAGGTCAGGCGGTACTTCTCGTTGTTCAAGTCTTTGTAGGACTTGATCTCGCCCGCCAGTTCCTTGCGGATCAGCAGGGTCTGGCCGACCACGATGAAGGGTTCGCTGAAGTTCAGTTTCAGGTTGCGTTCCTGGGTCAGGGTCATGCCGCTGCTGATGATGTCGAACTTGTCGGTCATCAGGGCCGGGATGATGCCGTCGTAGGAAGTGGAGACCATCTCCAGCTTGACGCCCATGGACTTGGCCATGGCTTTGAGGATATCGACTTCGAAGCCGACGATCTCGCCGCGCTTGTTGGTCATCTGGAACGGCATGTAGGTAGGGTCCATGCCGGCACGCAGGGTGCCACGCTTGACTGCATCATCAATAGCCCCGGCTGCCTGGGCGGCGTTGACCGCGACCAGTGCCGTGACGCCGACCAGCAGCATCGACAGATATTTTTTCAACATCACCAGATCCCCCAGCAATAAAGCCCGAATTTTATTTTTAGCGCGAACCGTCCTACAAACCGGTGCGAGATATTCGGAGGGGATGCTAACGCATGGGCAGCGTTGTGGGTATCGGAAAAAGGGGGGAGACGATCGCGGGGCAAGCCCGCTCCTGCATTGGCTGCAGGAGCGAGCTTGCCCCGCGATGAATCAGGCGCTGGCCATCGAAGGCTGCGCCACCGGCTCCGGATGCAGCGGCAGCAACGGCGAGTGCGGATCGTTGGCGATCGACTGACGCCACACGCTCAACCAGGGCTCGTGCTTCTCATCCCACACGCGATTGTGCAGGCGAGTCAGGGCGACCGGGTCGCTGAGCAGGGCCAGACGGGTATTGCCGTCCAGGCCGGTCGGCCCCAGGTCCAGCGCCTTTTCGATCCGCTCGGCACGCAGCGACTCGATCGGCGCCGCGACACCGTGACGTGCAGTGGCCAGGGCACAGGCCAGGGCGTTCTGTTGCGGGTCGACCACTGCACGGACAAAGCCGTCGTGCATGGCGTGCCAGCGGTTCTCGTGGGTGTACTGGTCGGTTGCCAGCAGCTCGTGGGGCGTGGCGTATTCCTCGGGGATCAGGAACAGGCTCTCGTCCTTGGCGCGCAGGCCCAGGTGCACGCGGCTGGAGATCACCGAGACCGGGATCGACAGCATCAGCGAACCCACGATCGGCACCAGCCACCACAGGAAGCTTGGGTTCAGCCAGGCCACCAGCAACGCCCAGGCCACACCCAGCAGGGTTTGCGGGCCGTGACGGCGTACCGCTTCGCTCCACGGGGTGGAGTCGTCGTCACGCTGCGGCGAGTTCCAGGTCGCAGCCCAACCCAGGAACGCGGCGAGCACGAAACGGGTATGGAAGATCATCCGCACCGGCGCCAGCAGCATGGAGAAGAGCATCTCCAGCAGCATCGACAGGGTGACCTTGAAGCGCCCGCCAAACTCTTTCGCGCCCTTGGCCCAGATCAGGATGACGCTGAGCAGCTTGGGCAGGAACAGCAGCACGATGGTGGTGGAGAACAGCGCGATGGCCTTCTCCGGGTGCCATTGTGGCCACAGTGGATAGAGCTGGCGTGGTTCGAGGAAGTACTGCGGCTCCATCAGGGTGTTGGTCGCAAGCAGCGCCGTCGACAGCACCAGGAAGAAGAACCACAGCGGCGCCGACAGGTACGACATCACCCCGGTGAGGAACACCGCGCGGTGAACCGGGTGCATGCCCTTGACCAGGAACAGGCGGAAGTTCATCAGGTTGCCGTGGCACCAACGCCGGTCACGCTTGAGCTCGTCGAGCAGGTTCGGCGGCAACTCCTCATAGCTGCCCGGCAGGTCGTAGGCAATCCATACGCCCCAGCCGGCACGGCGCATCAGCGCAGCTTCGACGAAGTCGTGAGAGAGGATGGCACCGGCGAACGCGCCTTTACCCGGCAACGGCGCCAGGGCGCAGTGCTCGATAAAGGGCTTCATGCGGATGATCGCGTTGTGGCCCCAATAGTGCGACTCACCGAGCTGCCAGAAGTGCAGGCCGGCGGTGAACAGCGGGCCATAGACGCGGGTGGCGAACTGCTGCATGCGCGCATACAGAGTGTCCATGCCCGAGGCTTTCGGCGCGGTCTGGATGATACCGGCGTCCGGGTTGGCTTCCATCAAGCGCACCAGGCTGGTCAGGCATTCGCCGCTCATGACGCTGTCGGCGTCGAGCACCACCATGTAGCGGTAGTCGCTGCCCCAACGACGGCAGAAGTCGTCGAGGTTGCCGCTCTTGCGTTTTACCCGGCGACGACGACGGCGGTAGAAGATCCGCCCGAAGCCCTTGGACTCGCGGCAGACTTCAAGCCAGGCCTGTTGTTCGGCCACCGCGATGTCGGTGTCGTTGGTATCGCTGAGGACGAAGAAGTCGAAGCGGTCCAGGTCGCCCGTGGCAGCCACCGACTCGAAGGTCGCACGCAGGCCGGCGAACACCCGTGGCACATCTTCGTTGCAGATCGGCATGACGATGGCAGTACGCGCACCGGCCTCGATCGGCTCGTTACCGGCACTGCTGCCGGAGATGCGGTACTTGTCGCGGCCGGTCAGCAGCTCGAGGAAGCCCATCAATGCGGTCCAGAAACCGGCCGATACCCAGCAGAACAGGATACCGAACAGGATCAGGATGCTGGTCTGCAGCGCATACGGCCAGACCTGGGTTGCCGTTTGCAGCAGCGGCTGGTGCATGACTTCGTCAAGATCAACGAACGACCAGCCCTGGTACGGCAGGATGCCCTTCATGTACCAGCCGGCAACGATGGTCTGGCCGAGCATCAGCGTCAGCAGGATATAGCGGCGCATGGAGCCGACCCAGCGCCAGCGTGCCTTGGGCAGCTCACGCTTGGCCGGTGCCGGGGCGTTGGTACGCCCGGTCAGGCGGCGCCAGGCGCGGATCAGGATGTTGGTCCGCCATGGCTCGGGAATGACCCGGGTCCGCTTGATCGGCGGCGTGGCTTTCAGGCACACGCGACCGCTGGCGTCGAGGCCGAGCATCTCGGCCTCTTCCATTTCAGCGGCGCTGGTCAAGGTCAGGCGGCTGCCCACCGAGGCCTGGACGGCCTCGGCATCGCGCACAGCCGGCTGCGAAGACAAACGCTGGTGCAGCTCGCTGAACGAGGAACAGCTGGCAAGTTCTGCCCGCTGCTCGTCGCTCAGAGGTAAATGGGCCAGGTACTCGCCGAGCGATTCTGGCCGTGCTTGAGAATTACTCATCGGCAGGCAACTGGTAGCTCCAGGTCTCGGTCAACACCTGTTCGGTGGTGGCCGGTGTCCCGGTGGTAGGCGCCGCGTCGGCGGCAGGTTGCTCGGCAGGCTTCTCGGCCTTGGCATGCTTGGCCGCAGCCTTGTCCTGCTTGGCAGGTTTAGCTGGCTTGGCCGGCTCGACCGGAACGTCACGCAGCAGGGCTGCGCGCATTTCCACGGACTTGCTCGGGTCCTTGACCTTGAACCGCAGGGTCAGGCGCCAGCCTTTGATTTCCGGGTTGTAGCGCAGGTTGTTCTCGACCAGTTCGGCGTTGTCGCCGACGCTGACCTGGCTACGCACAGCGGTGTCTTCTGGCAGTTTAGCCAACACCGGACCCTCGAAATCGACCAGGAAGGCAACGCTGCCGTCTGGCTGGCGGATCAGGTTGGATTGCTTGACGTCACCGGTGGAGCGCAGGGTCTGCTTGACCCAGCCCAGGTTCGGCGAGTGGAACTCGGACTCGTCGATGGTCCAGTGCAGGCGGTAGGCGTAGTCGAACGGGGTACCTGGCTCCGGCAGTTTTTCCGGGCTCCAGAACGCAACGATGTTGTCGTTGGTTTCATCGGCAGTCGGAATCTCGACCAGGTCCACTGTGCCCTTGCCCCAATCGCCAACCGGCTCGATCCAGGCGCTTGGGCGCTTCTGGTAGTTGTCGTCCAGGTCTTCAAACTGGCTGAAGTCACGCTGGCGCTGCAGCAGGCCGAAACCACGCGGGTTCTCGACGCTGAAGTTGCTCACGGCCAGGTGTTTCGGGTTGTTCAGCGGACGCCACAGCCACTCGCCATTACCGGCGTGGATCGATAGGCCTTCGGAGTCGTGCAGGGCCGGACGGTAGTTGAGCACCTTGGACGGCTGGTTGCCGCCGAACAGGAACATGCTGGTCAGCGGGGCAATGCCCAGGCGGCTGACGTGGTCACGCAGGAACACCTTGGACTTGACGTCGACAATGGTGTCGCTGCCCGGACGCAGGGTCAGGCGGTAGGCGCCGGTGGAGCGCGGCGAATCGAGCAGCGCGTAGATCACCAGGTGCTTGTCGGCAGGTTTCGGACGCTCGACCCAGAACTCGGTGAAGCGCGGGAACTCTTCGCCGGACGGCAGCGCGGTGTCGATGGCCAGGCCACGGGCCGACAGGCCATACACGTGGCCCTTGCCGACTACGCGGAAGTAGCTGGCGCCAAGCAGGGTCATGATCTCATCCTGCTTGTCGGCCTTGTTGATCGGGTACAGGACGCGGAAACCGGCGTAACCCAGGTTCTCGGTGGCCTTTGGATCGAACTGCACATTGCCGAAATCGAAGCGGCTCGGGTCGTACTTGATCTCGTTGACCGTGGTCGCCGTCACTTCGTTGATTTTCACCGGCGTGTCGAAGTGCATGCCCTGGTGATAGAAGGACAGCTTGAACGGGGTTTTCTCATTCGCCCATTCAGCCTTCTCATTAAGGAAGCGAATTTGCTGGTAGTCACCGTATTTCATGTCACGGAACACGGCCGGCAGATTGCTTTTTGGAGCCTCATATTTCTGTCCGGCAAGATCCTTCGCCTTGGCCGCGACATCGTCAAGGTTGAACGCCCAGAGCTGGCCGGCGCTGAGCAGGCCTACCAGCGTAGCGCCCGCCAGCAGGGCCTTGCGCAGCCGATTGCCAGGAGTTCTTGGTGCATTACAGGGACTTACAATCACGAGCAACCCTCGCCGAAAACAGATCTAAAGAACCAACGGCCAGCGACAAATGCCAGGTTGGCGAGCACTGTTCGGACTCCGAAAGGGCGCAATGATTCCCCAAACGGTTCCAGACAGTCTCAAGTCAGAGTGAAACGAACCCACGAACGCAGGTCCACATAGCGCGCGATTATCCAGCAGGCCGCGTTACAACGCATCAGGCGAAACAAACTATTTCTGCCACAAAACCCCTTGTTTTCTAACAAACAGGGGTTTTTTGCCATCAGATTTGTAACATAAATGTTACGGGGCCATCATTGACCAGATGCACTTGCATGTCTGCACCAAATTGGCCACTGGCAACCGTTTCATGTTTGAGCCTGGCCTGGGCCAGCAGGTAGTCGAACAACTCGGCGCCCAGTGCCGGCGGCGCGGCCGTCGAGAAGCTTGGCCGCAACCCGCTCTGGGTGTCGGCGGCCAGGGTGAACTGGGACACCAGCAGCAGCCCGCCACCGATGTCCTTGAGCGACAGGTTCATCTTGCCCTGCGGATCGCTGAATACCCGGTAGTTGAGCAGCTTGTGCAAGAGCTTGTCGGCGTGGGCCGGGGTATCGCCGGGCTCGACCGCCACCAGCACCAGCAGGCCCTGGTCGATTGCACCGACGGTCTGCCCTGCTACATCGACCCGCGCGCCCCGCACGCGTTGCAGCAACCCCTTCATGCTTCTTCCAGGGGCAGGTCCAGCAGGCGCCGGGCCATCTGGTCGGCGGCGCGTACCAGGGCATCGGTGATGCCCGGCTCGGACGCGGCGTGGCCGGCGTCGCGAATCACCTTGAGCTCGCTGTTCGGCCAGGCCTGATGCAGCTCCCAGGCATTGTCCAGCGGGCAGATCACGTCGTAGCGGCCATGCACGATCACCGCCGGCAGGTGGGCGATCTTCGGCATGTCGCGGATCAGTTGATCGGGTTCGAGGAAGGCATTGTTGGTGAAGTAATGACACTCGATGCGGGCAATCGACAACGCACGCTGAGGCTCGGAGAAGCGATCGACCACCAGCGGATTGGGCCGCAAGGTGGCGGTGCGCCCTTCCCAGGTGGACCACGCCTTGGCGGCGTGCATCTGGGCGATCTGGTCGTTGCCGGTCAGGCGCTTGTGAAAAGCGCCGACCAGGTCGCCCCGTTCCTCGGCCGGGATCGGGGCAATGTAGTCTTGCCAGTAGTCAGGGAACAGGCGGCTGGCGCCTGCCTGGTAGAACCACTCGATCTCCTGCGGGCGGCACAGGAAGATGCCGCGCAGAATCAGCCCGTGAACGCGCTCGGGATGGGTCTGGGCGTAGGCCAGGGCCAGGGTCGAACCCCAGGAGCCGCCGAACAGTACCCACTTGTCGATCCCCAGGTGCTTGCGGATGCGCTCGATGTCTTCGACCAGATGCCAGGTGGTGTTGTTTTCCAGGCTGGCATGGGGGGTCGAGCGACCACAGCCACGCTGATCGAAAGTGATGATCCGGTACAGGTTCGGGTCGAAGTAGCAGCGGCTCTGGGCATCGCAGCCTGCACCCGGCCCCCCGTGGATGAACAACACCGGCAGACCTTCCGGCGAACCGCTCTCGTCGACATACAGCACATGCGGTGCTTCCACGGCCAGATCGTGCCGGGCGTAGGGTTTGATCTGCGGGTACAAGGTCTGCATTACGCACTCCGTGTGGGAATTATTCTGCCGTTGGGCATCATAAACCTGAATTGCGCTTAGAGCATCATCACGGCAGTGGTAGGAGCGGGCTTGCCCCGCGATAGCAGTCTGTCAGGTCAATCGCCTCGCGCAGCAAGCCCGCTCCCGCAGCCCCAGGCAAGCATGGTTTCCAGCAGCTGCTTCAACACCACTTGGGTCGGCTGCGCCAGGTCTTCGCGGTACTTGAACGGCTCGACCTCTTCCATATAGGTGCTCTGCGCCAACTCCAGCTGTACCGCATGGATGTTGTTGGCCGGGTCGCCGTAGTGACGGGTGATGTGCCCACCCTTGAAGCGGCCGTTGAGCACATGGCTGTACTGCTCGGCCCTGGCGCAAACGGCCTGCAGGCGCTCGGCCAGCTGCGGATCACAACTGGCGCCATTGAAGGTGCCCAGGTTGAAGTCCGGCAGTTTGCCGTCGAACAGGTGCGGGATATGCGAGCGAATCGAGTGGGCATCCCACAGCAGCGCGTAACCGAACTGCTTCTTCAAGCGGTCCAGTTCACTGCGGATAGTGTTGTGATAAGGGCGCCAGATGCCTTCCAGGTACTCGGCCCGCTCTTCGGCCGACGGTTCCTTGCCAGCCTCGAACAGGGGCTCGCCCTCGAACAAGGTGGCCGGGTACAGCCCGGTGGTGGCACCGGTATACAAGGGCTTGTCGTCGTCCGGGCGGTTCAGGTCGATGACAAAGCGCGAGTACTCGGCCGCCACCACGCTGGCGCCCAGTTCACGGGCAAAGTCGTACAACTGCGGAATGTGCCAGTCGGTGTCGGGCAGGCTTCGCGCCTGCGCCACCAGTCCGGCTTTGACCACAGGGGTCAGGCGCAGGCCGGCATGGGGCATGCTGATCAGCAGCGGCAGGCTGCCTTGGTGAAAACTCAGTACCTTGTCCATAGGCCCTCCTTTAATCAGTTGAAAATTTCATGGCCCAGGCGCACCACCCGCTTGGGCAGGTCGCCGCCCAACCAATACGACAGGTCTGCCGGACGCTCGATCTGCCAGGCGACGAAGTCTGCCACCTTGCCCACCTCCAGCGAACCATGGCTATGACCCAGGCCCAAGGCCGTGGCGGCGTGCAGGGTAACACCGGCCAGGGCTTCTTCCGGCGTCATGCGGAACAGTGTGCAGGCCATGTTGAGCATCAGGCGCAACGACAGCCCCGGCGAGGTGCCCGGGTTGAGGTCGCTGGCGATGGCGATTTTCACCCCGTGCTTGCGCAAGGCATCCATCGGCGGCAGCTGGGTTTCACGCAAGAAGTAAAAGGCCCCGGGCAGCAACACCGCCACGGTCCCTGATGCCGCCATGGCAATGGCGTCGTCTTCGGTCATGAACTCCAGGTGATCGGCCGACAGCGCCTGGTATCGCGCGGCCAGGCTCGAGCCCGCCAATGACGACAGTTGCTCGGCATGCAGCTTGACCGGCAACTTCAGCTCATGGGCCTTGATGAACACCCGCTCGACCTGGGCCGGGGAAAAGGCCAGGTACTCACAGAATGCATCCACGGCATCGACCAGCCCCTCGGCAGCCAGGGCCGGCAGCATCTCGTCGCAGATGTGGGTGATGTAGTCGTCGGCGCGGTCCTTGTACTCAGGCGGCAAGGCATGGGCGGCCAGGCAGGTGCTGCGCACGGTCAGTGGCAGCTCCTCGCCCAGGCGACGGGCCACCTTGAGCATCTTGCGCTCGTTGGCCAGGTCCAGGCCGTAGCCTGACTTCACCTCAAGGGTGGTCACGCCATCGCGCATCAGCGCCTGCACCCGCTGGCGGGCACTGGCGAACAGCTCATCTTCGCTGGCCGCGCGGGTAGCCCGCACGGTGCTGGCGATGCCGCCGCCCTGGGCCGCGATCTCGGCGTAGCTCACGCCTTGCAGGCGCTGCTCGAACTCGCCGCTGCGATTGCCACCGAACACCGCGTGGGTGTGGCAGTCGATCAGCCCCGGCGTGACCCAGGCGCCGCCCAGGTCCACGGTTCTGTCAGCGGTGATGGCCGGTAGCGACTGGCGCGGACCGATCCACTCGATGTGGCCGGCGCTGGTGACAATCGCCGCGTCCTCGATGATCGAGTAGCTGCCTTGGGCCATGCTCGCCACATGGCAGTGCTGCCAGAGGGTTTTCATGGAACGTCTCCGTCGTTAGCGGTGAGATTGAGAAGGATCCTGGGCCAGCGGCATCTCGCCCTTGGCTGCCCGCGGCTTGCACCACAGCAGGTAGGAAGCGACCAGGAACAGCACCCAGACCACGCCCACCAGCAATGCGGCCTGAGTATCAGGGAAGTACCCGAGCACGCCGAACACGAACAGCATGAAGGCAATGGCGGCAGCCGGCCCGTACGGCCAGAACGGCACCGGGAACTTGAGCTGGGCCACCTCTTCACGGCTCATGCTGCGGCGCATGGCCACCTGGGTCACCAGGATCATCAGCCAGACCCAGACAGTAGCAAAGGTGGCGATCGAGGCAATCAGCAGGAACACGTTTTCCGGGATCAGGTAGTTGAGCACTACACCGCCGAGCAAGGCCGCACCCATGACCATCACGGTCATCCACGGCACGCCGTGACGGGAGATCTTGGCGAAGCCTTTGGGTGCATGTCCTTGCTGGGCCAGGCCGTACATCATCCGACCGGCGCCGAAGATGTCACTGTTGATGGCCGACACTGCCGCCGAAATCACCACGATGTTCAGCACAGTCGCTGCCGAGCCAATGCCCAGGTTGCTGAAGATCTGCACGAACGGGCTGCCCTGGCTGCCGATCTGTGGCCATGGGTATAGGCACATCAGCACGAACAGGGTGAGGATGTAGAACAGCAGGATGCGCAGCGGCACGGCGTTGATCGCCTTGGGGATGACGCGCTGCGGGTCTTTGGCCTCGCCGGCGGTGATGCCGATGATCTCGATGCCGCCGAAGGCGAACATCACCACGGCAAACGAGGCGATCAGGCCGCCGATGCCGTTGGGCATGAAACCGCCATGCTCGAACAGGTTGCTGACGCCCACCGCGTTACCGGTATCGGCAGTGCTCAGCCCGAACGCCATGATGCCGAAGCCGGCCAGAATCATTGCAACGATGGCGCCGACCTTGAGCAAGGACAGCCAGAACTCCATCTCGCCAAACACCTTGACGTTGCACAGGTTCAGGCCGCCGATCAGGAAGACAATGCCCAGCACCCAGATCCAGCGGGCCACCTCCGGAAACCAGAAGCCCATATAGATGCCGAACGCCGTGACGTCGGCCAGGCAGACAATGATCATTTCAAAGGCGTAGGTCCACCCCAGGATGAACCCGGACATCGGCCCCAGGTAGGTGTTGGCGTACTGGCCGAAGGAGCCGGACACCGGGTTGTGCACGGCCATTTCACCGAGCGCGCGCATCACCATGAAGACGGCGGCACCACCAATCAGGTAGGCCAGCAGCACGGCCGGGCCGGCCATCTGGATCGCCGAGGCAGAGCCGTAGAACAGGCCGGTCCCGATTGCCGAGCCCAATGCCATGAAGCGAATATGACGCGCGTTCAATCCGCGCGTGAGTCCTTGAGCTTGAGTGTGCATTTCGCGTCCTGTTTTTGTTGTAGGCGAAAAGCGGCACGGACCTGTGAAGGTCCGTGCGGCAGGTGGCTGGCCCACAGGCCAGCCCAGGGATCACAGGCTAGGCAGGACCTTGGCCGGCAGCAGACCGGTCAGGTGACCTTCAGCCAACAGGGCGATTGCCGCCTCGATGTCCGGGGCGAAGAAGCGGTCTTTCTCGTAGTAGGCGACCTTGCTACGCAGGGTCTGGCGGGCTTGTTCCAGTTTCGGCGAGGTCTTCAGGCCTTCGCGCAGGTCCAGGCCCTGGCAGGCAGCCAGCCATTCCACGGCCAGAATGCCGCGCACGTTGTCGCTCATTTCCCACAGGCGCTTGCCGGCAGCCGGGGCCATCGACACGTGGTCTTCCTGGTTGGCCGAGGTCGGCAGGCTGTCGACGCTGTGCGGGTGGGCCAGGGCCTTGTTCTCGCTGGCCAGTGCAGCGGCGGTCACCTGGGCGATCATGAAGCCCGAGTTGACGCCACCGTTGGCCACCAGGAACGGCGGCAGCTGGGACATGTGCTTGTCCATCATCAGCGAGATGCGGCGTTCGCTGAGCGAGCCGATCTCGGCAATGGCCAGGGCCATGTTGTCGGCCGCCATGGCCACGGGTTCGGCGTGGAAGTTGCCGCCGGAGATCACGTCACCTTCGTTGGCGAATACCAGCGGGTTGTCGGACACGGCGTTGGCTTCGACCACCAGCACCTCGGCAGCCTGGCGGAACTGGGTCAGGCAGGCGCCCATGACTTGTGGCTGGCAGCGCAGGGAGTACGGGTCCTGTACCTTGCCGCAGTTCTGGTGCGAAGCCGAGACTTCGCTGCCGTCGCCGAGCAGGTCGCGGTAGCAGGCGGCGGCGTCGATCTGGCCGCGCTGGCCACGGGCCTCGTGGATACGGGCATCGAACGGCGAGCGCGAACCCAGTACCGCTTCGACCGTCAGGCCACCGACCGACATGGCGGCGGCGAACAGGTCCTCGCCTTCAAACAGACCGCGCAGGGCAAAGGCGGTGGACGCCTGGGTACCGTTGAGCAAGGCCAGGCCTTCCTTGGCCGCCAGGGTCAGCGGCTCGAGGCCGGCAACTGCCAGGGCTTCGGTGGCGGGCAGCCACTGGCCGTTGTGGCGTGCCTTGCCTTCGCCGAGCAGTACCAGCGACATGTGCGCCAGCGGTGCCAGGTCGCCGGAGGCGCCAACCGAACCTTTGAGCGGAATGTGCGGGTAGACCTCGGCGTTGATCAGGGCGATCAGTGCATCGATCACCTTGCGGCGGATGCCGGAGAAACCACGGCTCAGGCTGTTGACCTTGAGCACCATGATCAGGCGCACCAGGGCGTCATCGATTGGCGCGCCTACGCCGGCGGCGTGGGACAGCACCAGCGAACGCTGCAGGTTTTCCAGGTCGTGGCTGGCGATACGGGTCGAGGCCAGCAGGCCGAACCCGGTGTTGATGCCGTAGGCGGTGCGGTTTTCCGCCAGGATCTGCTCGACACAAGCGACGCTGGCATCGATC
This sequence comes from Pseudomonas sp. JQ170C, assembly GCF_035581345.1. Lineage (NCBI taxonomy): Bacteria > Pseudomonadati > Pseudomonadota > Gammaproteobacteria > Pseudomonadales > Pseudomonadaceae > Pseudomonas > Pseudomonas sp. JQ170C. The sequence goes on along the minus strand of NZ_CP141608.1, from coordinate 377,251 downwards.
TGCTGATCGGCGCTGGCATCCAGCTTGAGTTTTACCGGCTGCTTGTAGATCGCACGCAGCTGAGCCAGGGTCAGGGTGCCGGGCTTCAGGGTCAATTCAGTCACGTTAATGCTCCGTACTCGTGAGGCGTATTCGCCTGCATAGATATCAGTATCAACCAATTGGCGATGATCAGCCTGTAATCATCGGCAGGTTCAAGCCTTGTTCCTTGGCGCAGTCGATGGCGATCTGGTAACCGGCATCGGCGTGACGCATGACACCGGTGGCCGGGTCGTTGTGCAGTACGCGAGCGATACGCTCGGCCGCTTCATCGGTACCGTCGCAGACGATCACCATGCCCGAGTGCTGGGAGAAGCCCATGCCTACGCCGCCACCGTGGTGCAGCGAAACCCAGGTCGCGCCGCTGGCAGTGTTGAGCAGGGCGTTGAGCAGCGGCCAGTCGGAGACGGCGTCGGAGCCATCCTGCATGGATTCGGTTTCGCGGTTGGGGCTGGAGACCGAGCCCGAGTCCAGGTGGTCGCGGCCAATGACGATGGGCGCCGACAGCTCGCCGCTACGGACCATTTCGTTGAACGCCAGGCCCAGCTTGGCGCGCAGGCCCAGGCCAACCCAGCAGATACGCGCCGGCAGGCCCTGGAAGCTGATGCGCTCGCGCGCCATGTCCAGCCAGTTGTGCAGGTGGGCGTCGTCGGCGATCAGTTCTTTGACCTTGGCGTCGGTCTTGTAGATGTCTTCAGCATTGCCCGACAGCGCAGCCCAGCGGAACGGACCGATACCGCGGCAGAACAGCGGACGGATGTAGGCCGGTACGAAGCCTGGGAAATCGAACGCATTGCTGACGCCTTCTTCCTTGGCCATCTGGCGGATGTTGTTGCCGTAGTCGAAGGTCGGGATGCCCTGCTTCTGGAAGTCGAGCATGGCCTCGACGTGTACGGCCATGGATTGCTTGGCGGCCTTGACCACGGCAGCCGGGTCGGTCTGGGCGCGGTCGCGGTACTGCTCCCAGGCCCAGCCGGCAGGCAGGTAGCCGTTGAGCGGGTCGTGGGCGCTGGTCTGGTCGGTGACCATGTCGGGGCGCACGCCACGTTTGACCAGCTCAGGCAGGATTTCGGCAGCGTTGCCCAGCAGGGCAATGGAGATGGCCTTGCCTTCGGCGGTGTACTTGGCAATGCGTGCCAGGGCGTCGTCCAGGTCCTTGGCCTGCTCGTCGACATAGCGGCTGCTCAGGCGGAAGTCGATGCGACTCTGCTGGCACTCGATGTTCAGCGAGCAGGCACCGGCCAGGGTCGCGGCCAGTGGCTGGGCACCGCCCATGCCGCCCAGGCCAGCGGTCAGTACCCACTTGCCCTTGAGGCTGCCGTTGTAGTGCTGGCGACCGGCCTCGACGAAGGTTTCGTAGGTGCCCTGGACGATGCCCTGGCTGCCAATGTAGATCCAGCTGCCGGCGGTCATCTGGCCGTACATGGCCAGGCCCTTGGCATCCAGTTCGTTGAAGTGTTCCCAGTTGGCCCAGTGCGGCACCAGGTTGGAGTTGGCGATCAGTACACGCGGGGCGTTGCTGTGGGTCTTGAACACGCCGACCGGCTTGCCCGACTGCACCAGCAGGGTTTCGTCTTCGTTGAGGTTGGTCAGGCTCTCGACGATCTTGTCGTAGCACTCCCAGTTACGCGCGGCGCGGCCGATGCCGCCATAAACCACCAGTTCCTTGGGGTTCTCTGCCACTTCCGGGTCGAGGTTGTTCATCAGCATGCGCAGCGGTGCTTCAGTCAGCCAGCTTTTGGCGGTGAGCTTGTTGCCGCGGGCTGCGCGGATTTCGACGTCACGGAATTTTTTGAAATTGTTGTCAGTCACGGAAATGGCTCCTAAGCGATCAGTCCAAACCAACCCAGGCATTGGGTGTGTCATGGCACTTATACAAACACATATTTACTTGTATGTACAAGCATAGGCAATTGAAATGCCAACTTCTCGAACCTGTCCTCCAAGCGGCGCGAATGCAGGTGCTAAAGCCCCGCAGGCCTTGGAGCCGGTCTGAAATATTTTTTTCGGGCGGTATTTTTGGGGAGAGAAGCCGACCAGTGGCGTTGCACCACTGCGGGTCAATCGGTAACAGCCCCGCCCAAATGCGTGGCCGAGGCTGTTACGGTTTCAGCGCGGGGACAGCTCGATCAGGCAGCAGCGCCCCTGGATGTTCAAGGTTTGCAGGCTGTCGTTGGCATCGAGGTGCAGGCAGTCATAGCGACCAAGGCTGTGCTCACCCTGCCCGGCCACGGCGACCTCCACCTGAGAAGACGCCGCGAACAGCAACAGGGTCGAGGCCGAGCTGAAGACCCGCTGGGTGCCGTCGAGCCACTGCAGGCGAGCCTGGTAACGCTCAGGGGCATAGATCAGGTTGAAGTCGCGGATCGAGGCGCCGAGCAAGGTGCAACTGACCTGGCTCTCACCCCTGAAGGCATAGGCATCGAACGGCAACAGCGGCCGCGTGGGCTGGCCATCGACCAGCAGGCGCATACCCTCGCCTTCGAGCACGGTGATGATCCGCTGGTAACCGGCGAAGCTGGAAAAACCGCCCGACTCGGCGATATCGGCAATCGACAGGCGCCAGCCGAAGCCGTCCAGGCCAACGCCAGCATCGCGGGTGATTTCTTCAGTACTGCCGCCGCCGTTCTTCCACGGCATGCGGGGGTAGTCTTTGGCGCGTAAAACCTGCAACTGGCTCATTTGCTGAAGCGTCCTTCCAGACGGTGACGGGAACCGGGATGAATCAGGCGAGCTGCCGTGACCGGCACGCGGCCCGACCAGGTGCGGCGGCGGATCAACAGGCACGGCTCGCTCTGTTCGATTTGCAGCAGGCGGCATTCTTCCGGCTCGGCCAGAATCGCCTCGACCACGTGCTCGCCTTCGGTCAGCGGTGCGACCTGGGACAAATAGGCGTAGGGGGTTTGCCGGGTGAAGTCCTGCTTGAGGTAATCGGGTGCGACCGCCGCATTGACGAAGCGGTCTTCGATCTGCACGGCGATGCCGTTCTCGTAATGCACGATCAAGGAATGGAACACCCGCTGGCCTTCGCGCATGTCCAGGGCCAGGGCGCGCTCGGAACCGGCGGCCTCCTCGGCCAGGATCACCACCTTGCAACTGTGCTCATGGCCACGCACGGCGATCTCGTCGGCAATGTTGTTGACCTCGAACAGCGCCGAGCGGGTCTTGGGCTCGGCCACGAAGGTCCCCACGCCCTGCATGCGCACCAACAACCCTTCGGCAGTCAGTTCACGCAGGGCGCGGTTGATGGTCATGCGGCTGAAACCCAGCTGGGTGACCAGTTCGCTTTCCGACGGCACCCGGTGGTGCGGCGGCCAGCTGCCATTCTGGATCTGCTGGGCAATCATTTGTTTGACCCGGGCATACAGCGGCGCCGGACCCTCGCCCATCTGGGCAACCAGCGCGGAGACAGGAGGTGTCGGCACGGAAGATATCCTTGTTCGGTTGAATGAACGGTAGCTTGCCGGAGTTTACCCAGCAGGCAAACGTCTGTATATGTATATACAAATAATCACAACGAGGTGTGGGTCGATGTCCGTCTTCTTTGCCGAGCGCGCTTTGCTGCCTACAGGCTGGGCCGAAAACGTCCGTATCGAGGTCGGCGCCGATGGCCTGCTGGCACACATTCAGCCTGGCGGCTCGGCCGAAGGCGCCGAGCGTCTGGCAGGCCCGCTGCTGCCGGGCATGCCCAATCTGCATTCCCACGCCTTCCAGCGCGCCATGGCCGGGCTTGCCGAAGTTGCCGGCAACCCCAATGACAGCTTCTGGACCTGGCGCGACCTGATGTACCGCCTGGTCGGCAAGATCAGCCCCGAGCAGTTGCAGGTCATCGCCCGCCAGCTGTACATCGAGATGCTCAAGGCCGGCTACACCTCGGTCGCCGAGTTCCACTACGTCCACCATGACACCCATGGCCAAGCCTATGCCGACCCTGCCGAGTTGTCGCTGCGCATCAGCCAGGCGGCCAGCGCCAGCGGCATCGGCCTGACCCTGCTGCCCGTGCTCTACAGCCACGCCGGGTTCGGCGGCCAGGCACCGAATGAAGGCCAGCGGCGCTTTATCAACAGCACCGAGCAGTACCTGGACCTGCAGGCCAAACTGGCGCCGCAGCTGGCCCGCCAACCGGCGCAACAACTGGGCCTGTGCTTCCACTCCCTGCGCGCGGTGACCCCTGAGCAGATTGCCCAGGTGCTGGCAGCCAGCGACAAAGCCTGCCCGGTGCATATCCACATTGCCGAGCAACAGAAGGAAGTCGACGACTGCCTGAGCTGGAGCGGGCGCCGGCCGTTGCAGTGGCTGTATGAAAACACCGAAGTCGACTCGCGCTGGTGCCTGGTCCATGCCACCCATGCCGAACCTGATGAAGTGCAACTGATGGCCCGTAGCGGCGCCGTTGCCGGCCTGTGCCTGACCACCGAGGCCAACCTCGGCGACGGCATCTTCCCGGCAGTGGAGTACCTGGCCCAGGGCGGTCGCCTGGGCATTGGCTCGGACAGCCATGTGTCACTGAGCGTGGTCGAAGAATTGCGCTGGCTCGAATACGGCCAGCGCCTGCGCGACCAGCGCCGCAACCGCCTGTACCGGGGTGATCAGCCGATGGTGGGGCGAACCTTGTATGACGCAGCCTTGAGCGGCGGCGCTCAGGCGCTGGGGCAGCCGATCGGCGAACTGGCGGTGGGCAAACGCGCCGACTGGCTGGTACTCGATGGCAACGATCCGTACCTGGCCACCGCCAATGACGACGGCATCCTCAACCGCTGGTTGTTTGCCGGGGGCGATCGCCAGGTGCGGGATGTGATGGTCAACGGCACATGGGTGGTGCGCCAGGGGCGGCATGCCGATGAAGAAGAGAGTGCCCGGGCGTTTGCCGGGGTGTTGCGTACGTTGCTGGGCTGACCCTATCCGCAGTGCAACCATCGCCGGCAGTGCCGGCGATTGACCCTCAACGCTTGTGCGAAGCCATGTCCCGGTCCGACACCCGCCAGATCAGCCGGTTGGTGTCATACCCCTGCTGGCGCGCCTTGGCCAGCAAGCTCTCACGCTCCACTGCCGGAATCACCGGCTTGCGCGACAGAATCCACAGGTACTTGCGATCCGGGTTGCCGACCAGCGCGGTCTGGTAGTCGTCGCCGATGTAGAGCACCCAATAGTCACCCTTGACGCCACCGGGCAGCAGCTTCGAGAACCAGTTGTCGAAGCTCACCCAGAGCTTGTCGGTCTCGCCTGGCACCTGCGGTATGGCGGTGCCGCTGGCTTCCTGCCATTCGCCTTCCAGGGTCATGCAGCGGTTGAGCACACCCATCGTTCCGTCAGGCTTGAGGTTGTAGTGCGCCTCGGACTGGGCGCAGTCGCGCTGGAAGTACATCGGCAGGCGCGCCAGTTCAAACCATTTGCCCTGATAACGCTTGAGGTCGACCTTTTCGACCGTCTTGGGCGGTACCGGGCCCGTTCCCGAGTTGGCACAGCCACCCAGGATCAAGCCGGCGCACAGGGCCAGCAGCAGGTGTAGCTGTTTCATTTGAGTCCCTGCCCGGAATACATCAGCACTTTCTCGGCAGCGTACTGCACGCTGATGAAGGTTTTCTCGTCACCCCAGGTGCAACTGGACATGCCCAGTGCGCCGGAGCACTCCTTGGGGGCGCCAAGTAGCTGCTCAACTTCGGCCTTCGCCATACCGGCTTTGATCTTTGAATAGTTTTCCTGGTTGATCTTGTTGCACGCGGTCAGAAACACGCACAAGGACAGCAGGGCGAGGGAACGCAACGACATGAAGGGTCACTCCTGGACATGAGGGTGCAGGCACGATGGCCTACCGACAGCTTAGAAGGGAAAAACCCACTCTGGTTCCCGGCCTCACGCGCTTTCCTGGCGTCAAATCCCTGCCTTTGGTCGTATAGACCCGCATCGGCCTAATCTTTTGCCCACAGCGGACGACACAGGAAGGCGCTGCGACGTATTGCCGCGCCCTCTCCGTTGACCCGCCTTGTGCAGACAGACCACGCAATGACAAAAAACCTGAAGTTCAGCCACAAGATTCTGCTCGCCGCCGCCCTGGTGGTTGCTGTCGCCTTTACCTGCTTCATCCTGTTCAACGACTACCGCCAGCGCCAGACCCTGCTTGCCAACACCCAGGCCTCGATGCAGCAGTTGGGCAGCCTGACCAGCAGCAACATCCAGACCTGGCTGCAAAGCCGCATCCAGATCCTGCAATCGCTGTCCCAGCAAGTGGCCGTCGATGGCGCCAGCAAAGACAGCCTGACGCGCAGCCTCAACCTGCCGGTGTATGGCAGCAACTTTTTGCTGACCTATTTCGGCGGCCAGGACGGCTACATGCAGTCGGTGCCGCTGGGCAACCGCGCTGCCGACTACGACCCGCGCGTACGGGGCTGGTACAAGGCCGCCAGCAGTGCCGGGCAGACCATCATCACCGAACCGTACATCTCGGCATCGGCGAACAAACTGGTAATCACGCTGGCCACCCCCGTTCAACACCAGGGCCGGCTGATCGGCGTCAACGGTGCCGACACCGACCTGGACAGCATCAGCGCGATCATCAACGCCCTGAACTTCGACGGCCACGGCCAGGCGTTCATCGTCAACGGTGACGGCAAGATCCTGGTGCACCCCAATGCCAAGCTTGTGCTCAAGGACCTCAGCGAAGCCTACCCACGGCACACCCCGCGGATCGGCAGCGGCCTCAAGGAAACCGAGCGCGACGGCAACGCCCAGTTCATCACCTTCACCAAGGTCAGCGGCGTGCCATCGGCAGACTGGTATGTCGCCCTGGAGCTGGACCAGGACTTCGCCTTCGCCATGCTCAGCGAACTGCGCACCACGGCCATCGTCGCCACGGTGATCGCCGTGCTGATCATCATCGCCCTGCTCGGCGTGCTGATTCGCGTGCTGATGGAGCCGCTGCATGTGATGGGCCGGGCCATGCACGACATCGCCGAAGGCGAAGGCGATCTCACCCGCCGCCTGGTCATTCATGGCCAGGATGAGTTCGGCAGCCTGGGCCAGTCGTTCAACCGCTTCGTCGAACGCATCCACGAGTCGATTCGTGAAGTCGCCTCGGCCAGCGGCCAGGTCAACGAAGTGGCCCTGCGGGTGGTGAGCGCCTCCAATGCGTCGATTTTCAACGCCGACCAGCAATCGAGCCGCACCAGCAGCGTGGCTGCAGCCATCAACGAGCTCGGCGCCGCGGCCCAGGAAATCGCCCAGAACGCCGCCCTCGCCTCCCAGCACTCCAGCGAAGCACGCAACCTGGCCGCCGATGGCCAGCAAGTGGTCGAGCAGACCATCGAGGTGATGAACCAGCTGTCAGCGAAGATCAGCGATTCGTGCGGCAACATCGAGACCCTGAACGCCAACACGGTGAACATCGGCCAGATCCTCGAAGTGATCAGTGGCATTTCCCAGCAGACCAACTTGCTGGCGCTCAATGCCGCCATCGAGGCTGCCCGCGCCGGTGAAGCCGGCCGCGGCTTTGCCGTGGTCGCCGACGAGGTCCGCAATTTGGCCCACCGCACCCAGGACTCGGCTCAACAGGTGCAGCGCATCATCGAGGAACTGCAGGCCGGTGCCCGCGTTGCGGTCAGCACCATGACCGAAAGCCAGAGCCACAGCGAACACAGTGTGGGGATCGCCAACCAGGCCGGTGAGCGGCTGGGCAGCGTGACCCAGCGCATCGGCGAGATCGACGGCATGAACCAGTCGGTGGCCACCGCCACTGAAGAGCAGACGGCCGTGGTCGAGTCGATCAATGTCGACATTACCGAGATCAATACGCTGAATCAGGAAGGGGTCGAGAACCTGCAAGCGACGTTGCGTGCCTGCAATGACCTGGAGAATCAGGTCGAGCGGTTGAAGCACCTGGTGGGAAGTTTCAGGATCTGAAACTGATCGCGGGGCAAGCCCGCTCCTACAGTAGGAGCGGGCTTGCCCCGCGATATATCTCAGCTCAGAAGCGCGAACCCGGCTCCAGCAGGAAATCCATCTCTTCATCGGTACTCGGCCGATTCAGAATCAGATTGCGGTGCGGAAACCGGCCAAAACGAGCAATCACCCGCTGGTGCTGTTCGGCGTAATCGAGGAAACCCTCGAACAATCGCCGGTCACTGTCGGGCTGGGCATCGAGCAACAAGCGGTAGCGCTCGATGCTGACGTTTTGCCAGTCCAGTACCTCGGCATGCTCCAGCACCAGCAGGATGAACACCCGCTGGATCGGCAGCAGCTGATAATCCCAGGCCTTGTCCAGACCCTGCATCACCAGCACCTGGGCACGCCGGTCGCCATCGAAGGCACGCGGCGTGTCGCGGTGGATCATGCGCGGCAGTTGGTCGAGCAGCAGGACCAGTCCAAGCCAACCCTGCGGGCTTTGCAGCCACTCTTCCAGACCGCCGGCCAGGGCTTGTTCGACCAGGTCGCCGAAACGCTCTTGCGCCTCGGCGTCGTGGTGCTTGCCAAACCACAGCGTACTCTTCTCGTCAGCGACGTCCTGGGGACTGGTGCCCCATCCGAACCACCACTCCAGTAACGGCTGCCAAGGTGCGAGCATGACTTACTCCTGGTGATAACCGGTAACGCGCTCGACTTCCTGCTTGGAACCGAGGAACACCGCCACACGCTGGTGCAGGCTCTCGGGCTGGATGTCGAGGATGCGCTGGTTGCCGTCGGTGGAAGCACCGCCGGCCTGTTCGATGATGAAGGACATCGGGTTGGCTTCGTACATCAGGCGCAGTTTGCCCGGCTTGGAAGGCTCGCGGGCATCGCGCGGGTACATGAACAGGCCGCCGCGGGTCAGGATGCGATGCACATCGGCAACCATCGAGGCGATCCAGCGCATGTTGTAGTTCTTTTTCAGCGGACCGGTCTCACCTTCCAGCAGCTCGCCGACGTAGCGCTTGACCGGGGCTTCCCAGTGACGCTGGTTGGACATGTTGATGGCGAACTCGGCGGTGGTTTCCGGCACCTTGATGTTCTCGTGGGTCAGTACGAAGCTGCCCAGCTCGCGGTCCAGGGTGAAGCCCTTGACGCCGTTGCCCAGGGTCAGGATCAGCATGGTTTGCGGGCCATAGATCGCGTAACCGGCGGCAACCTGCTTGGTGCCTGGCTGCAGGAAGGCCTGTTCGTTCAGGCTTTCGTTCTGGCTCAGGTACTCGTTAGGGCAACGCAGTACCGAGAAGATGGTGCCGACCGACACGTTGACGTCGATGTTCGACGAACCGTCCAGTGGGTCGAATACCAGCAGGTAGGCACCCTTCGGGTATTTGCCCGGGATCTGGTAGGCGTTGTCCATTTCTTCGGACGCCATGCCGGCCAGGTGACCGCCCCACTCGTTGGCTTCGAGCAGGATGTCGTTGGAAATCACGTCCAGTTTCTTCTGGACTTCGCCCTGCACGTTTTCGGTGCCCATGCTGCCCAGAACGCCGCCCAGGGCGCCCTTGGAGACGTTATGGCTGATTTCCTTGCACGCACGCGCCACCACTTCGATCAGGAAGCGCAGATCGGCAGGAGTACTGTTGCTGCGGGTCTGCTCAATCAAATAGCGACTCAGGGTAACGCGGGACATGTAAGGCTCCGAAGAATGGGGTAATAAAAACCCACGCAGTTTACAGGGAGAGTGAAGCGCTAGCGAGCAATGAGACACGCTTGCCCGATCAGACGGCACATCGGCCCGAGAGTTCATCGCTCCCGGGCCGATCTACACAGCCTAGTTCAGAGCCTAGTCCAGGGCCCTCCAGATCTGCGTCGCGTACTCGCGAATGGTCCGGTCAGAGGAGAACCAGCCCATGCGCGCGGTGTTGAGTACCGCCATGCGCCACCACTGTTTTGGATCGCGCCAGAGCGCTTCGACGCGCAACTGCGCCTCCCAGTAGGCATCGAAATCGGCGCACACCAGAAAGCGGTCATAAGCCACCAGCGAGTCCACCAAGCCAACATAGCGGGCCGGGTCATCGGGCGAAAACACCCCGCCACGAATGGCCTGGAGCACATCATTGAGCCGATGAGAGGCACTGATCGCGGCGCTGGCACCAAAGTCGCCACTGCGTTTGCGCGCCTCGACCTGCTGGGCACTCAAGCCGAAGATGAACATGTTCTCGGACCCCACCTCCTCACACATCTCCACGTTGGCGCCATCGAGGGTGCCGATGGTCAGCGCGCCGTTGAGGCCGAACTTCATGTTGCTGGTGCCCGAGGCCTCGTAACCGGCGGTGGAAATCTGCTCGGACAGGTCGGCCGCCGGAATGATGCTTTCGGCAAGGCTCACGTTGTAGTTGGGCAGGAACACCACCTTGAGCAGGCCGCGCACGGTCGGGTCGTTGTTCACCACGCGGGCGATGTCGTTGCTCAGCTTGATGATCAGCTTGGCCTGGTGGTAACTGGCCGCCGCCTTGCCGGCGAAGATCTTCACCCGCGGCACCCAGCCCATGCCTGGCTCGGCGCGGATTGCCTGGTACAGGGCCACGGTGTGCAGCAGATTGAGCAACTGGCGCTTGTACTCGTGGATGCGCTTGACCTGCACATCGAACATCGCCTCGGGGTTGACCGTGGTACCCAGGCGCTCCTGGATCAGGCTGGCCAGGGCCCGCTTGCTGTGCAGGCGCTGGGCGGCGAACTGTTTGCAGAATGCCGGCTTGTCGGCAAACGACTCCAGCGCCCTGAGCCGGCCTTGCGGATCGTCCAGCACCTCCGGGCCCAGGGCCTCGACCAGCATGGCCGTCAGTTCCGGGTTGGCCTGGAACAACCAGCGGCGAAAGGTGATGCCGTTGGTCTTGTTGTTGATCCGCTCGGGGTACAACTTATGCAGCTCGGCGAACACCGTGCTGCGCATCAGCTTGGTGTGCAGCGCCGACACGCCGTTGACACTGTGCGAGCCGAGGAACGCCAGGTTTCCCATGCGCACCCGCCGGCCGTTGTCTTCCTCGATCAGCGACACGGCGCGCAGCACGTCGAAATCGTGGATGCCCTTGGCGCGCAGGGCGTCGATATGAAAGGCATTGATCAGGTAGATGATCTGCATGTGCCGCGGCAGCATGCGTTCCATCAGCCCCACCGGCCAGGTTTCCAGGGCTTCGGGCAGCAAGGTGTGGTTGGTGTAGGCCAGGGTGTCGACCGTCAGTTGCCAGGCGGTGTCCCAGGGCACCTCATGCTGATCGACCAGCAGGCGCATCAGCTCGGCCACGGCAATCGAGGGGTGGGTGTCATTGAGCTGGATCGCCGCCGACTCATGCAGGTTGAGCAGGCTGTCGTGCATGTTCAGGTGACGGCGCAGCAGGTCCTGCAGCGAGGCACAGACGAAAAAGTACTCCTGGCGCAGGCGCAGCTCCTGGCCGGCCTCGGTGCTGTCGGCCGGGTACAGCACCCGCGAGATGCTTTCGGCACGGGCGACCTCGGCTACGGCACCCAGGTGGTCGCCGGCATTGAAGCGCTCAAGGTGCAGCTCTTCCAGCGCCCGGGCCCGCCACAGCCGCAAGGTGTTGACGCTGGAACCACGCCAGCCGACCACCGGCGTATCGTAGGCCACCGCGCGCACGGTCTCGGCCGGCCACCAGACCTGGCGTTGCTGGCCGTTGGCGTCATGCACGGTTTCCACGCTGCCGCCGAAGCTGATCGGGTAGATCACCTCGGCCCGCTCGAACTCCCAGGGGTTGCCGAAGTCCAGCCAGTTCTCGGTCTGCTCCTGCTGCCAGCCATCGACCACCGCCTGGCGGAACAGGCCGTGCTCGTAGCGAATGCCATAGCCGTGGGCGGCGATGCCCAGGGTCGACATGCTTTCCATGAAGCACGCCGCCAGTCGGCCCAGCCCGCCGTTGCCCAGCGCCGCATCGGGCTCCAGCAGGCGAATTCGCTCAAGGTCGACATCCAGCCCGCTCAAGGCCTCACGGGCGATGTCCAGCAGGCCCAGGTTGCTCAGGCTGTCGTAGAGCAGGCGGCCGATGAGAAATTCCAGTGACAGGTAGTACACCCGCTTCTGGCTCTTGCGGTAAATCTGCCGGGTGTGGTCCATCCAGTGATCGACCATGTGATCACGGGCTGCCAGGGCGATCGCCTCGAACCAGTCGTGCTCAAACGCGTGCTCCGGGTCTTTGCCGACGGCGTAGGTCAATTTATCCAGTACAGCGGTGCGAAACGCGGCCACCTCTGCGTCACGTGCGAGTGGTTCCTGAGACATGCGACGTCCTCGGGCAAGTTGACGAATGCGGATGGAGACTGTTCAGCCTAGACCCTTCGACACAGAGCGTCAGCGCAGGTTCTGGTGTTTGTACGCAAAAGCAGGCCCGCAGGCGGAGAACCGGCAAATGGTTGTTCACATTTTGACCAACTCCGGTATGATCGCGCGCCCACCAGAACATCTAAAAACCTGAGCCTGATGAAACCGACCCTGATTGCCGCCGCCGAAGTTGACCGCCTGGAGACTTGGCAGAAGTACCAAAGCCATATGTGCGGAGGCTGCAACTCGACCTGCTGCACCTTGCCGACGGAAGTGAAAATCAAAGACCTGATCCGCATGGGCGTAGTGGATGAGTTCGAGGTGGGCGAGCCGCCGAAGAACATTGCCAAGCGTTTGCAGAAAGACGGGATCATCCAGCGCTTCAACCAGAAGTCGGGGATCTTCACCCTGGCGCAGATGAGCAACGATGACTGCCTGTACCTGGATCGCAAGAGCCGCTTGTGCACCATTTATGAGACGCGCCCGGACACCTGCCGCAATCACCCACGGATAGGCCCGCGGCCAGGCTACTGCGCTTATATGCCCAAGCCTGCTGCACGCCGCTGACCGGTAGGAGCGGGCTTGCCCCGCGATGCGATGTGATGCGATGTGACTTACAGATCGCTATCGCGGGGCAAGCCCGCTCCTACAGGCATAAAAAAACGCCCCCGGCCTTTCGACCGGGGGCGTTTTTGTTCAGCCGGGCTTAGTTAGCCTTGGCTTTCTTGGCAGCGCGGGTACGCTCGCCTTCGTCGAGGATCTTCTTGCGAAGACGGATCGACTTAGGGGTCACTTCGCACAGCTCGTCGTCCTGGATGAATTCCAGAGCCTGTTCCAGGGTGAAGCGAACAGGTGGAACCAGGGCGATGGTTTCGTCTTTACCCGAAGCACGCATGTTGTCGAGCTTCTTGCCCTTGGTAGGGTTGACGCCCAGGTCGTTGTCACGGCTGTTCAGACCAACGATCTGACCGTTGTAGATCTCCTGACCGTGCTCGACGAACAGCTTGCCGCGAGCCTGCAGGGTTTCCAGGGAGTAGGTCAGTGCCTTGCCGGTCTCTACCGAAACCAGTACGCCGTTCTGACGGCCGGACATGTGGCCGGACTTCATCGGAGCGTAGCGATCGAAGATCGAGGTCAGGATGCCTGCACCGTTGGTCAGGGTCAGGAACTGGTTACGGAAACCGATCAGACCACGGGCTGGAATGTTGTATTCCAGACGTACACGGCCCTTGCCATCCGGAACCATGTTGGTCAGGTCGCCTTTACGCAGACCCATTTCTTCCATGACCTTGCCCTGCGAATCTTCAGGGATGTCGATGGTGACGTTCTCGAACGGCTCGTGCTTGACGCCGTCGATTTCGCGGATGATCACTTCCGGACGACCAACGCCCATCTCGAAGCCTTCACGACGCATGGTTTCGATCAGAACCGACAGGTGCAGCTCACCACGGCCGGAAACCTTGAACTTGTCAGCCGAGTCGCCTTCTTCAACGCGCAGTGCAACGTTGTACAGCAGCTCTTTGTCCAGACGCTCTTTGATGTTGCGGCTGGTGACGAACTTGCCTTCTTTACCGCAGAACGGCGAGTCGTTGACCTGGAAGGTCATCGAAACGGTTGGCTCGTCAACGGTCAGCGGCTTCATCGCTTCGACCGCGTCAGGGCTGCACAGGGTGTCGGAGATGAACAGCTCGTCGAAACCGCTGATGCAGACGATGTCGCCAGCCTGAGCTTCTTCAACGTCAACGCGGTGCAGACCGTGGTGACCCATCAGCTTCAGGATACGGCCGTTGCGCTTCTTGCCGTCGACGTCGATAGCCACGACAGGCGTGTTCGGCTTGACGCGACCACGAGCGATACGGCCAACGCCGATAACACCCAGGAAGCTGTTGTAGTCCAGAGCCGAGATTTGCATCTGGAACGGACCGTCACGGTCAACAGCCGGCGCCGGTACGTTGTCGATGATCGACTGGTACAGCGGGGTCATGTCTTCGGCCATTTCGGTGTGGTCCAGACCGGCAATGCCGTTCAGGGCCGAGGCGTAGACGACTTTGAAGTCCAGCTGTTCTTCGGTGGCACCCAGGTTGTCGAACAGATCGAAGATCTGGTCCAGAACCCAGTCAGGACGCGCGCCTGGACGGTCGACCTTGTTGATGACCACGATCGGACGCAGGCCGGCTTCAAAGGCCTTCTTGGTCACGAAACGGGTTTGCGGCATCGGGCCGTCCTGGGCGTCGACCAGCAGCAGTACGGAGTCGACCATCGACATTACACGCTCAACCTCGCCACCGAAGTCGGCGTGGCCGGGGGTGTCGACGATGTTGATGTGGTAGCCGTTCCAGTTGATGGCGGTGTTTTTCGCCAGAATGGTAATACCGCGCTCTTTTTCCTGGTCGTTGGAGTCCATGACGCGCTCGTCGTTGAGCTCGTTACGCTCCAGAGTGCCGGACTGACGCAGGAGTTTGTCGACCAGAGTGGTTTTACCATGGTCAACGTGGGCGATGATGGCGATGTTACGCAGATTTTCGATCACGTGTGTATCTCGATCAGAGGATTCGGGTTGCCGCCCAGTCTAGGCGGCCAATATGAATGAATAGCGCTCAACGGGCCCGCAGGTCGGGAGGGCGATGGCGGATGCTCCCGCCATATAGCCCCGGCGTTTTATGTCGGACGATAAACGCGCACATTGGCATGTCCCTCACTGAGCAAATGATGGGCATGCAGGCGACTCATCACACCCTTGTCGCAATACAGCAGGTACTGGCGCGTAGCGTCCAGCTCCTTGAAGCGACTGTTCAGGGCGTAGAACGGCAAGGCCTTGACCTCGATGCCGTCCAGTTCCAGGGGCTGGTCTTCCTGGGCGTCGGGGTGGCGAATGTCGATCACCACTTGCCCGGCCAGCGCCTGGCTGACTTCTTCGATCTGGATATCCTGGCCAAGTTCATCGATCACATTGTCGATGGACACCAGGCGAGCACGCTCCAGGGCGCGCTCGAGCACAGCCATGTCGAACTGCTTTTCTTCATGTTCAAGGCGATGACGCTTGGCGCACGTGGTCGGGTTCACCGAAATCACGCCGCAGTACTCAGGCATGTGCTTGGCGAACTCGGCGGTGCCGATCTCGTTGGCCTGGTCGATGATGTCCTGCTTGTGGCTGGCCAGCAGCGGGCGCAGCACCAGTTTCTCGGTGGCCGAGTCGATCACTGCCAGGTTCGGCAGGGTCTGGCTGGACACCTGGGAGATCGCCTCGCCGGTCACCAGGGCGTCGATCTCCAGGCGGTCGGCGATGTTGGTCGCCGCGCGCAGCATCATGCGCTTGAGGGTCACGCCCATGTAGCTGTTGTCGACCTTGCCGAGAATCTCGCCAACGACTTCCTCGAAGGGCACGCTGACGAACAGCACGCGCTGGCTGCTGCCGTATTTCTTCCACAGGAAGTGGGCGACTTCCATCACCCCCAGCTCGTGGGCACGGCCGCCCAGATTGAAGAAGCAGAAGTGGGTCATCAGGCCGCGACGCATCATCTGGTAGGCCGCCACGGTGGAGTCGAAACCACCGGACATCAGTACCAGCGTCTGCTCCAGCGTGCCCAGCGGGTAGCCGCCGATGCCCTTGTGCTGGTTGTGGATCACATACAGCAGCTTGTCACGGACCTCGATACGCACCTCGACCTCGGGGGTGCGCAGGTCGATACCGGCGGCGCCGCACTGCTGACGCAGTTGGCTGCCGACATAACGGTCGACGTCCATCGAGGTGAAGTCGTGGTGACCGCCGCGCTTGCATCGCACCGCGAAGCGCTTGCCGGGCAGCAGGTGACCGAAGTGGGTCTTGCACTTGGCGACGATATCGTCGAAGTCGCCCAGCGGGTACTCGTCGACTTGCAGGAAGTGGGCGATGCCCGGCATGCAGGTCAGACGCTCGATCATCTCGCGCAGGACTTTCTCGTCCTCGATGCGGGTGACCACCTCGAGGTTGTCCCAGACACCGTCAACCGCGAGCGCAGGATCGAGGTCCTTGAGCACGGTACGGATGTTGCGGCCCAGTTGACGGATGAAGCGCTTGCGAACCGGGCGGCTCTTGATGGTGATCTCTGGGAAGACTTTTACGATTAGTTTCATTGAAAACAGCGCGCGCGATGCCGACTAAAAAAGTGGGGCGCGGATTATAGCGGAAATTGCTCAAGGTTTAACCAATTAATCTACAGAAGGTTTACGATGCACCAATATGGTGCTTTCGACCTCGTTTGCGCCCCCTAAGGGTGCATGAATTGCCTGACATTTCGGCTCATCACCCCTGAAACGCGTAAGAATGGGGCAAAAATTCCAAACCGGGGCACTGGCATGCAATTTGCTCCCTTGTGAGGCAGGTTGCCTTGGCCGACTATTCGCGCCCGGCATCACCCAAATTCAAGGGCTGCACAGGCAAGCTCTACCCCACCCCGGAGGACACTATGTCGAAGTCGGTTCAACTCATCAAAGATCATGACGTTAAATGGATTGATCTGCGCTTCACTGACACCAAGGGCGTACAGCACCACGTGACCATGCCGGCCCGTGATGCGCTGGACGAAGACTTCTTCGAAGTCGGCAAGATGTTCGACGGTTCCTCCATCGCTGGCTGGAAAGGCATCGAGGCTTCGGACATGATCCTGATGCCGGTCGACGACACCGCCGTGCTGGACCCGTTCACCGAAGAGCCGACCCTGATCCTGACCTGTGACATCGTCGATCCTTCGAGCATGCAGGGTTACGACCGTGACCCGCGCGCGATCGCCAAGCGCGCCGAGGAATACCTCAAGAGCACCGGCATCGGTGACACCGTATTCGCCGGTCCAGAGCCTGAGTTCTTCATCTTCGACGAAGTGAAGTTCAAGTCCGACATCTCCGGCTCGATGTTCAAGATCTTCTCCGAGCAAGGCTCGTGGATGTCCGACCAGGACGTCGAAGGCGGCAACAAAGGCCACCGTCCAGGCGTGAAAGGTGGCTACTTCCCGGTTCCGCCGTTCGACCACGACCACGAAATCCGTACTGCCATGTGCAACGCACTGGAAGAAATGGGTCAGACCGTCGAAGTTCACCACCACGAAGTGGCGACTGCCGGCCAGAACGAAATCGGCGTCAAGTTCAACACCCTGGTGAAGAAGGCTGACGAAGTACAGGCCCTGAAATACGTCGTGCACAACGTTGCCGATGCCTACGGCCGCACCGCCACCTTCATGCCGAAGCCGCTGTACGGCGACAACGGCTCGGGCATGCACGTTCACATGTCCATCTGGAAAGAAGGCAAGAACACCTTCGCAGGCGAAGGCTATGCCGGCCTGTCCGATACCGCCCTGTACTTCATCGGCGGCATCATCAAGCACGGTAAGGCTCTGAACGGTTTCACCAACCCTTCGACCAACTCCTACAAGCGTCTGGTTCCAGGCTTCGAGGCTCCGGTCATGCTGGCCTACTCGGCTCGCAACCGTTCCGCTTCGATCCGTATCCCGTACGTTTCCAGCCCGAAAGCCCGCCGTATCGAAGCGCGCTTCCCGGACCCATCGGCCAACCCGTACCTGGCCTTCGCTGCGCTGCTGATGGCCGGCCTGGACGGTATCCAGAACAAGATCCACCCAGGCGATGCCGCCGACAAGAACCTGTACGACCTGCCGCCTGAAGAGGCCAAGGACATCCCACAGGTTTGCGGTAGCCTGAAAGAAGCCCTGGAAGAGCTGGACAAGGGCCGTGCGTTCCTGACCAAGGGCGGCGTGTTCTCCGACGACTTCATCGATGCCTTCATCGAGCTGAAGAGCGAAGAAGAAATCAAGGTCCGTACCTTCGTACACCCACTGGAATACGAGCTGTACTACAGCTGCTGATTCAGTGACGTGACGTGAAGAGGCCTCCCATTGGGAGGCCTTTTTTTTGCCTTGCAAACCCGTCGCGGGGCGAGCCCGCACCTACATGGGCAGCTTGCCCCGCGAAAACCACAGTGCTCTATAGTGGTGCATAAGCGAATGTCCCAAACCCGGAAACAGCCCAATTTGGTTCAATTTTCTGCCAACAACAGTTAAATCAGGGATTTCCTGCGCAGCGATGGCCCCATTTCAGGGGATTACGCTTCTTTTCGGAGCTTTGGTTTAATTTTTGCATTTTCCTTTGTCACCGCAGATCACCAAAAGAGGTCACCGACGCCCCATGACCATCAGCGATGCCCTGCACCGACTGCTACTGGACAACCTGACCACTGCCACCATCCTGCTCAATGCCGATCTGCGTCTTGAGTACATGAACCCGGCAGCGGAAATGCTCCTGGCCATCAGCGGCCAGCGCAGCCATGGGCAATTCATCAGCGAGTTGTTTACCGAATCCCCTGAGGCCCTCAACTCCTTGCGCCAGGCGGTGGAACACGCGCACCCCTTCACCAAGCGCGAAGCCCAACTGACGTCCCTGACCGGCCAGACCCAGACCGTCGACTACGCGGTAACGCCCATCCTGAGCAAAGGCCAGACCCTGCTGTTGCTGGAGGTCCACCCCCGTGATCGCTTGCTGCGCATCACCAAGGAAGAAGCCCAGCTGTCCAAGCAGGAAACCACCAAGATGCTGGTGCGCGGCCTGGCGCATGAAATCAAGAACCCGCTGGGCGGCATTCGCGGCGCGGCGCAGTTGCTGTCCCGGGAACTGCCTGAGGAAGGCCTGAAGGATTACACCAACGTGATCATCGAGGAGGCCGACCGCCTGCGTAACCTGGTCGATCGCATGCTGGGCTCGAACAAGCTGCCGTCGCTGGCGATGACCAACATCCACGAAGTGCTCGAGCGGGTCTGCAGCCTGGTAGAGGCCGAGAGCCAGGGCGGTATTACCCTGGCGCGCGACTACGACCCAAGCCTGCCGGACGTGCTGATCGACCGCGAACAGATGATCCAGGCGGTGCTCAATATCGTGCGCAATGCCATGCAGGCGGTCAGCGGCCAGAATGAGCTGCGCCTGGGGCGTATCAGCCTGCGTACCCGCGCAATGCGCCAGTTCACCATCGGCCACACCCGCCATCGCCTGGTGGCCAAGGTCGAAATCATCGACAACGGCCCGGGCATCCCCGCCGAGCTGCAGGAAACCATCTTCTACCCCATGGTCAGCGGCCGTCCGGACGGTACCGGGCTGGGCCTGGCCATCACCCAGAACATCATCAGCCAGCACCAGGGCCTGATCGAGTGTGACAGCCATCCTGGCCACACCACCTTCTCGATCTTCCTGCCGCTGGAACAAGGAGCCTCCGCCTCATGAGCCGTAGTGAAACCGTCTGGATCGTCGACGATGACCGCTCCATCCGCTGGGTCCTGGAAAAAGCCCTGCAACAGGAAGGCATGACCACCCAGAGCTTCGACAGCGCCGACGGCGTCATGAGCCGCCTGGCACGCCAGCAGCCGGACGTGATCATCTCCGACATCCGCATGCCCGGGGCCAGCGGCCTGGACCTGCTGGCGCAGATCCGCGAGCAGCACCCGCGTCTGCCGGTGATCATCATGACCGCTCATTCGGACCTCGACAGCGCAGTGGCCTCCTACCAGGGCGGCGCATTCGAGTACCTGCCCAAGCCATTCGACGTCGATGAAGCGGTATCGCTGGTCAAGCGCGCCAACCAGCACGCCCAGGAACAGCAAGGCCTCGATGTAGCTCCGGCCTTGACCCGCACCCCGGAAATCATCGGTGAAGCGCCGGCGATGCAGGAGGTGTTCCGCGCGATCGGTCGCCTGAGCCACTCCAACATCACCGTGTTGATCAATGGCGAATCGGGTACCGGCAAAGAGCTCGTCGCCCACGCCCTGCACCGCCATAGCCCACGCGCAGCCTCGCCCTTCATTGCGCTGAACATGGCGGCCATTCCCAAGGACCTGATGGAGTCCGAGCTGTTCGGTCACGAAAAAGGCGCGTTCACCGGCGCGGCCAATCTGCGGCGCGGCCGCTTCGAGCAGGCCGATGGCGGTACGCTGTTCCTCGACGAGATTGGCGACATGCCCGCCGACACCCAGACACGCCTGCTGCGGGTACTGGCCGATGGCGAGTTCTATCGGGTGGGCGGTCATGTGCCGGTAAAAGTCGATGTCCGCATCATCGCCGCGACTCACCAGAACCTGGAAACCCTGGTGCAGGCCGGCAAGTTTCGTGAAGACCTGTTCCACCGCCTGAACGTGATCCGCATCCATATTCCACGCCTGGCCGACCGTCGCGAAGACATCCCGACCCTGGCCCGGCACTTCCTCGGCCGTGCGGCCCAGGAGCTGGCGGTAGAGCCCAAGCTGCTCAAGGCCGAGACCGAAGAGTACATGCGCAACCTGCCCTGGCCCGGCAACGTACGCCAGCTGGAAAACACCTGCCGCTGGATCACCGTGATGGCTTCAGGCCGGGAAGTGCACGTCGGCGACCTGCCGCCGGAGCTTCTGAACCTGCCTCAGGACGCCGCCCCGGTCACCAACTGGGAGCAAGCGCTGCGCCAGTGGGCTGACCAGGCGCTGTCGCGGGGTCAGTCGAACCTGCTCGACAGCGCGGTGCCGAGCTTTGAGCGGATCATGATCGAGACCGCCCTCAAGCACACCGCCGGCCGCCGACGCGATGCCGCCGTGCTGCTGGGCTGGGGACGCAACACCCTGACGCGCAAGATCAAGGAGTTGGGGATGAAGGTCGATGGCAGTGACGAGGATGGCGACGACGAGGGTTGACGCGGTCGCGGGGCAAGCCCGCTCCTACAGGAGCGAGCTTGCCCCGCGAAACTGCACCGAACCTGTGCCCCATGCACCGCCCCAAGGCACTAATCCCCTGCCCGCGACTGCCAAACCCCGCCAAACCCGCCATTTTGCGCACTGCAACAAAACTGGCACACACCCTGCATTAGTATGAGTACTCCAGTTTTGGGGACCTTGGTACAGGCAGGCCGGGGATTCCCCTCTTTTATTCGCGCAGTCGCACTTGTACCCGCCAGCGCCCATCGTCCTCTGCACCGGCCCAGTCGCCGTGCAGGGGACGGGCCGCCACCAGGGTCACCAGCAACCCGCCGTCACTCTTCTGAACCCGCCAGCTGACAGGCTTGCCCTGCAGCTGCAGCTGGCCTCGCGCCGCCTTGCCCTGGGCATCGAACAGCAGCGCCAGGGTGCCTTCGACTTCTTCGCCGTGCAGCTTGGGCTCTTCGTTGAACCACAGGTCCAACCCGCCCTCGACTACCTGAAGCTGCTCCAGCACCCTGGGCTCAGGCGCGGTCAGGCGACCGATCATCAACCCCACCAGCATGCCCACAATGGCCAGCGAAAACAGCACACGCGGCCAGAGCTGCGAACGCGGGTCCGGTTCAGGAGTAGAATGCCCGTCATCTTTATGTTCGGAGCCGTGCATGTTTCACGTCATCCTCTTTCAACCAGAGATTCCGCCGAATACCGGCAACATTATCAGGCTGTGCGCCAACAGCGGCTGTCACCTGCACCTGATCGAGCCCATCGGCTTCGAGCTGGACGACAAACGCCTGCGTCGTGCCGGGCTGGACTACCACGAGTATGCCCCGCTCAAGCGTCACGCCGACCTTGCCAGCTGCCTGGAAAGCCTCGGCCAGCCGCGCCTGTTCGCCTTCACCACCAAGGCTTCGCACCCTTACCACGAAGTGGCGTTCCAGCCTGGCGATGCCTTTTTGTTCGGCCCGGAAAGCCGTGGGCTGCCTGCCGACGTGCTCGACAGCCTGCCCGCCGAACAGCGCCTGCGCCTGCCGATGAAGGAAGGCTGCCGTAGCTTGAACCTGTCCAATACGGTGGCGGTGACGGTGTATGAGGCCTGGCGTCAGCAGGGATTTGCCTGATCGCGGGGCAAGCCCGCTGCTACAGCTGCGATAAAAAAAGCGCCCATCAGGGCGCTTTTTCAATGCATCGCAAAACTTACTGCAGCGAAGGCGCTTCGCCTGCTTCCTGCATGCGTTGCATTTCCTGGGCGTACAGGGCATCGAAGTTGACCGGCGACAGCATCAGGGCCGGGAACGAGCCGCGGGTTACCAGGCTGTCCAGGGTTTCGCGCGCGTACGGGAACAGGATGTTCGGGCAGAAGGCACCCAGGGTGTGGCTCATGGAAGCCGCGTCCAGGTTCTTGATCAGGAAGATACCGGCTTGCTGCACTTCAGCGATGAAGGCCACTTCGTCGCCGTTCTTCACGGTCACCGACAGAGTCAGCACGACTTCGTGGAAGTCACCTTCCAGGCCTTTCTGTTTGGTGTTCAGGTCCAGCGCGACGCTCGGCTCCCACTGCTGACGGAAGATGGCCGGGCTTTTCGGCGCCTCGAACGACAGGTCGCGCACATAGATGCGCTGCATGGAGAACTGTGGGGAGTTGTCTTCAGCTGCGGCGGCGTCGTTGTTCTGTTGATCAGTCATGACAGATCCTTCTTTCCAGGGTCTTTATAGGGGTTCTGGTTCAAGCCTTGAGCAGCGCGTCGAGCTTGCCGGCGCGCTCAAGGGCATACAGGTCGTCGCAACCGCCGACGTGGGTACTGCCGATCCAGATCTGCGGCACCGAAGTGCGGCCGGCCTTCTGGCTCATCTCGGCACGCACCTGCGGCTTGCCATCGACCTTGATCTCTTTGAAATCCACGCCTTTGCTCTCGAGCAGGTATTTGGCCCGCGAGCAGTAGGGGCAGTAATCGCTGGAGTAGACGATGACGGCGCTCATATCACTTCACCAACGGCAGGTTGTCGGCCTTCCAGCTCGACACGCCACCCGACAGCTTGGCAGCGGTGAAGCCGGCCTTGAGCAGTTCACGGGCAGTGGTGCCGGCGTGCTGGCCCATGGAATCGACCACGATCAGGGTCTTGGCCTTGTGCTTTTCCAGCTCGCCCATGCGGGCGGCGAATTTGTCCTGCGGGATGTTCAGGGCACCCACGATGTGGCCAGCCGAGTAGTCCTTGGTCGAACGGATGTCGATCACCAGGCCTTTGTCGGCGTTGACCAGTGCGGTCAGCTCGCCAGTGCTCAGGCTGCGGCCGCCCTTGCGCGCTTCGTGGATAATCAGCAGCACCAACAGAACGATGAAAATACCGACCAGCAAATAGTGTTTTGTTGCGAATTCAATCAGGTGAGCAACCATCGGAAGGTGTTCCAGGCCATTAAAAATGTTGGCCAGTATACACAGCACCCAAGGTCGGCCAAAGCCCGCCCGACCGGCTCGTTGGCAGTAAATCCTGCCAAGCGGCTACAGTCCGTCGGCCAATGCCCGGCGCCAAACAAGGTTAATTCGTCATTCATGACCAATTTGCCCTAAAATGCGTGTCTTTATCATCTGAACAACCGTGAGTGGGATTGATGACGAGCACGCCAAAACCCTTGGTCCTGATCATCCTGGATGGTTTCGGTCACAGCGAAAGCCCTGACTACAACGCCATCTATTCGGCCAACACGCCAGTCTACGATCGCCTGCGCGCCACCCAGCCGCACGGCTTGATCTCCGGCTCCGGCATGGACGTCGGCCTGCCTGACGGGCAAATGGGCAACTCCGAAGTCGGCCACATGAACCTCGGCGCCGGCCGCGTGGTGTACCAGGACTTCACCCGGGTGACCAAGGCCATCAAGGACGGCGAGTTCTTCGAGAACGCCGTGCTCTGCGGCGCGGTCGACAAGGCCGTGGGCGCCGGCAAGGCAGTGCACATCCTCGGTCTGCTCTCCGACGGCGGCGTGCATAGCCACCAGGATCACCTGATCGCCATGGCCGAACTGGCCGCACAGCGTGGCGCCGAGAAGATCTACCTGCACGCCTTCCTGGACGGTCGAGACACCCCGCCAAAAAGCGCGCAATCCTCGATCGAGCTGCTCGACGCTACCTTCGCCAAGCTGGGCAAGGGCCGCATCGCCAGCCTCATCGGCCGTTACTACGCCATGGACCGCGACAACCGCTGGGACCGTGTCTCCACCGCCTACAATCTGATCGTCGACAGCGCTGCCGAATACACCGCCGACTCCGCTGTTGCCGGCCTGGAAGCTGCCTACACCCGTGGCGAGAGCGACGAATTCGTCAAGGCCACGCGCATCGGCGAAGCCGTCAAGGTCGAAGACGGCGACGCGGTGATCTTCATGAACTTCCGCGCGGACCGTGCCCGCGAGCTGTCGCGCGTGTTCGTCGAAGCCGACTTCAATGAATTCCCGCGCGCACGCCTGCCCAAGCTGGCCGCCTACATCGGCCTGACCCAGTACTCGGCGAAGATCCCGGCCCCGGCCGCGTTCGCCCCGGGCAGCCTGAACAACGTGCTCGGCGAATACCTGGCAAAAAACGGCAAGACCCAGCTGCGCATCGCCGAAACCGAGAAGTACGCCCACGTGACGTTCTTCTTCTCCGGCGGCCGCGAAGAGCCGTTTGAAGGCGAAGAGCGCATCCTGATCCCGTCGCCGAAGGTCGCCACCTATGACCTGCAGCCGGAGATGAGCGCGCCGGAAGTCACCGACCGCATCGTCGAAGCCATCGAGCAGCAGCGCTACGACGTGATCGTGGTCAACTACGCCAACGGCGACATGGTCGGTCACAGCGGCGTGTTTGAAGCAGCGGTCAAGGCGGTCGAAGCCCTGGACCTGTGTGTCGGCCGCATCGTCGAAGCCCTGGACAAGGTGGGCGGCGAAGCGCTGATCACCGCCGACCACGGCAACGTCGAGCAGATGGAAGACGAATGCACCGGCCAGGCGCACACCGCGCACACCACTGAGCCGGTACCGTTCATCTATGTCGGCAAGCGCAACCTCACGGTGCGCGAAGGCGGCGTACTGGCGGACGTGGCGCCGACCATGCTCAAGCTGCTGGGCCTGGAAAAGCCTGCAGAAATGACGGGCACCTCGATTCTCGTCTGAAGGCTTGAGCTGCAGCGCCGAGCCTCAAGTGGCAAGAAAGCGCTGAAGCTTTGAGGCAGTAGCCGACCAATGCCTCAACACAGTTGTGTTGAGGCGTTTTTTTTGCGGCGTGTGGCGGGCATACTAGGCCAGTCTCTATCCCTGGTGTCGCCCACTCCATGTTTCGCGCCCTGATCGTACTAGCCCTGTCTTGCCTGCTCAGCCCGGCGTTTGCCGACGAGCGCGCGCAAACCCAGCAGCAACTGGACGCCACGCGCCAGGACATTGCCGAGCTGAAAAAAATGCTCGGCAATTTGCAGCAGGAAAAATCCGGTGTGCAGAAAGACCTGCGCAGCACAGAAACCGACATCGGCAAGCTGGAAAAGCAGGTGGAGGCCCTGCAGCAGGAACTAAAAAAGACCGAGGGCGAACTGGAGCGCCTTGATCACGAGAAAAAAAAACTCCAGAGCGCCCGCGTTGAACAACAACGCCTGATTGCAATCCAGGCCCGTTCGGCCTACCAGAACGGCCGCGAGGAATACCTCAAGCTGCTGCTCAATCAGCAGAATCCGGAAAAGTTCGCCCGCACCCTGACCTATTACGACTACCTGAGCCAGGCGCGCCTGGCGCAGTTGCGCAGCTTCAACGAGACCCTGCGCCAGCTGGCCAATGTGGAACAGGACATCAGCCTGCAACAGGCCCAGTTGCTGGCCCAGCAAGGCAACCTCGATGCTCAGCGCCAGGAGCTGGAGAAGGTTCGCGCCGAACGCCAGCAGGTGCTGGCCAAGCTCAGCAACGATGTAAATGCGCGCGACCAGAAGCTGCAGGCCCGCGAGCAGGACCAGGCCGACCTGACCAAGGTCCTCAAGACCATCGAAGAAACCCTCGCCCGCCAGGCCCGCGAGGCGGAAGAAGCCCGCCAGAAGGCACTGCTGGCCGCGCAGGAAGCGGAAAAGCAGCGCCAGCGCGAAGCCCTGGCAGCCAACACCGATGCCCCGAAAAAGCCCAAGCCGATGCCTGGCCCGCTGGTTTCCAGCAGCGGCGAGACCTTCGGCGGTGCTTTTTCTTCGGCCCGTGGAAAACTTCCATGGCCGGTCAATGGTCGATTGTTGGCACGTTTTGGTGAAACCCGCGGCGATGATTCGCGGGCCAGATGGGACGGGGTGATGATCAGCGCCTCTCCCGGCAGCCAGGTGCGTGCCGTGCATGGCGGCCGGGTGGTGTTTGCCGACTGGTTGCGCGGCGCTGGACTTCTGGTCATTCTCGACCATGGTAATGGCTACCTGAGCCTCTACGGCCATAACCAGAGCCTGCTGAAGAGCGCCGGAGACGTCGTGAAGGCCGGCGAGGCTATTTCCACCGTCGGCAACAGCGGCGGCCAGGACAGCTCGGGACTGTACTTCGCCATCCGCCAGCAGGGCCGCCCCAGCGACCCCGCACAATGGTGCCGTGCCCAAGGATAGGTACCACCAACCCCCTATTTAGCGGCGTAGCGCGATATCGGGCTACGCCGAAGCTCCCTACGGAGCGCTACCAGGATCAGGAGTTCGTTCGACATGCTGTATTCGCCTCGCCTCACCTCGCTGGCCCTGAGCATCGCCATGGTCCTTGGCGCATCCCTGGCCCAGGCGGCCGAGCCCGCCAAACCTGCCTCGGTACCGGCCTCGGCGGCTACGGCCAAGGCGCCGCTGCCGCTGGACGAACTGCGCACCTTTGCCGAGGTCATGGACCGGATCAAGGCAGCCTATGTCGAACCTGTGGATGACAAGACCCTGCTGGAAAACGCCATCAAGGGCATGCTCAGCAACCTCGACCCGCACTCTGCCTACCTGGGCCCGGAAGACTTCCAGGAGCTGCAGGAAAGCACCAGCGGCGAGTTCGGCGGCCTGGGCATCGAAGTCGGCATGGAAGATGGCTTCGTCAAGGTGGTCTCCCCCATCGACGACACCCCGGCCTCCCGTGCCGGCATCGAGGCCGGTGACCTGATCGTCAAGATCAACGGGCACCCGACCCGCGGCCAGACCATGACCGAAGCGGTCGACCAGATGCGCGGCAAGATCGGTGAGAAAATCACCCTGACCCTGGTCCGCGATGGCGGCAACCCGTTCGACGTGACCCTCGCCCGCGCGGTCATCCAGGTCAAGAGTGTGAAGAGCCAGCTGCTCGAAGACGGCTACGGCTACATCCGCATCACCCAGTTCCAGGTCAAGACCGGCGAAGAAGTCGGCAAGGCCCTGGCCCAGCTACGCAAGGAAAACGGCAAGAAGCTGCGCGGCCTGGTGCTGGACCTGCGCAACAACCCCGGTGGCGTCCTGCAGTCGGCGGTGGAAGTGGCCGACCACTTCCTGACCAAGGGCCTGATCGTCTACACCAAGGGCCGTATCGCCAACTCCGAACTGCGCTTCTCGGCCGACCCGGCCGACGCCAGCGAAGCGGTGCCATTGGTGGTACTCATCAACGGCGGCAGCGCCTCGGCGTCGGAAATTGTCGCCGGCGCCCTGCAGGACCAGAAACGCGGCGTGGTGATGGGCACCGACAGCTTCGGCAAAGGTTCGGTGCAAACCGTACTGCCGCTGAACAACGAGCGCGCCCTGAAGATCACCACTGCGCTCTACTACACCCCCAATGGCCGCTCGATCCAGGCCCAGGGCATTGTTCCGGACATCGAGGTGCGGCGCGCCAAGATCACCGCCGAGCAAGACACCGAGAACTTCAAGGAAGCCGATCTGCAAGGCCACCTGGGCAACGGCAACGGCGGCGCCGACCGCCCGTCCGGCAAGGCAGCCCGCAACAAGGCTCGCCCACAGGATGATGACTTCCAGCTCAGCCAGGCCTTGAGCCTGCTCAAGGGCCTGAGCATCACCCAGGGTAAATAAGGCCAGTTGATGCGTTGCCTGCTGTTCACCCTGCTGTTCCTGTTGAGCGGTGTCGCCCTGGCGGCACCGGCTCAACCGGCCAAAGCCTACCTCAGCCTGATCATCGACGACCTCGGTCAGAACCCGGCCCGCGATGCGCGCACCCTGGCGCTACCCGGCCCGGTAACCCTGGCGATCATGCCCGACACCCCGCACGCCACCGACTTTGCCCGCCAGGCCCATCGCGCCGGCAAGACGGTGATCCTGCACATGCCCATGGACCCGGCCACCGGCCCCTACGCCTGGCATCCCGGCACACCGCTGCCGGAGCTTGAGCGCCGGCTCAACGCCGCCCTGGCCAAAGTGCCCTATGCCGCAGGCATCAACAACCACATGGGCAGCCGCATGACCGCCGAGGCCGGCCCCATGGCCTGGCTGATGGGCGAGCTGCAACAACGCGGCCTGTTTTTTGTCGACAGCCGCACCAGCGCGGCCACGGTCGCGGCCCGCTCGGCGCAGAACATCGGCCTGGCCAGCGTTTCCAGGGACGTATTCCTCGATGATGAACGCACCCCGGAAGCCATCGCCGCGCAGCTGCAGCTGGGCATTGCCCTGGCACGCAAGCAAGGCTCGGCGGTGCTGATCGGCCACCCTTATCCACAGACGCTGGACGTGCTGGAGCGTGAGCTGCCCAGGCTCAAGGCCCAGGGCATCGAATGGATCGAGATTCGCCAGATGATCGCCGAGCGCAGTAACCGGGCCATGGCCGGCCACGGCCGCAACGGCGTCTACAAGTAGCGGGCGAAGACCGCTTCGACGAAGCCGTCGCTGCGCATTTGCTCAAGCGCTTGCTGGAGCCTGCGCACCACCTCATCGGGCACCTGCTTGTTCAGCGCCAGGTACAACTCGGCGCCATTGAAGCGCAGCACGGTCTTGAGGTTGCTGATGCCGACTTGCCTGGCGAGGTAGCGTCCGGCCGGATCGCCGCTGGCCCACAAGTCAATTTCGCCCTTGACCAGCTTTTGCGCATTGTCGCGGTCGCGCAGTGCGAGCACCGGCTTTAGCCCTCTGTTGGTGAGGAAGTTGCCGATGGCGTCGCCTTTATAGGCACCGATGCGATAGCGGCGGGCGTCATCCAGGCTGTTGAGCGTGATGTCGCTGTCTTCCGGCGCCAGCAGGATCCAGTCATCCGGGCCGATCGGCCCCACCCATTTGAACAGCGCCTCGCGTTCCGGCTGGCGGGCCATGACGAAAATCCCGTGGCCGGGCGTGGTCAGCACCTGCTGGTAGATGCGCTGCCAGGGGAAGCGCAGCGTGAGGGTATAAGGCACGTCGGCGCGCTTGAACATCTCGCGCACGATATCGGTGGCGATACCGTTGATGCCCTCGTCGCGGGCAAAGCTCTTGCCGTTGATCGACATGTTGTAGGGCGGAAAATTCTCGGTCAGCAGCACCACCGCCTCATCCGCGCGGGCAACGTGGGCGAACGACAGGCAACTGCACAACAACAGAACAAGACGCTTGAACATGATGGCACCGGGCTCCTTGGCAACGCCAAGAGTGCCGATCCCCTGCGCGGCTGTCCAGCCTGGCGCGGCGCACAAACAAAAAGGGCCCTGTTCCGTGGAACAGGGCCCTTTGCGGTCACTCAGCGTTTATCAGCTGTAGACGCGCCCCAGCACCTGGCGGTGGCTTTCGAACTGATCGAGCACATCACGGGTGATCTGCTCGGGCGTGAAGCCCATCAGGTCGTATTCCTGGCTGCCGTTGTGCAGGTACACCTCGGCGCGATAGAAGCGCTGGCGCACCTCGCTCTCACCTTCGACCGGCGCCTCGCTAGGCGCGGCCAGGTAGCCGTCCAGGCTCACTTCGTAGACGAAGGGGTTGCCCTCCTCCATCTCGATGCGCAGGCCCATGGCCGCGCGCGACTGGCCGACACGGGTCTGCACCTGGAAGCCCAGCACCTGCAATTGCGCTGCAGCATCCTTGAGCGCCGGGCTGACGCGCTTGTCCATGAAGCGCTGAACCACCGCCTGGGTCGGTTGCAGATCCAGCTGGCTCAGGCGCTCGCTGAAGCCACGACGGCCGCGGGCAGCCAGTTCGGCCTGCTCCTGCTCGACCTGGCTGTCCTGCTTCATGGCCTTGTACAGACCGAACATGAACAGCACCAGCACCACCGAGAACGGCAAGCCGGCCAGCACCACCATGGTCTGCATGGCCTCGAAGTTACCGGCAAACAGCAGGCCGATGGTCACCAGCGTGATGATGGCCGACCAGAGGATACGCAGCCAGTGCGGTGCATCTTCGTCGACGTCACCGCCTTTGCACGAAAGGTTGGCCATCATCACCGCACCGGAGTCGGCCGGGGTCAGGAACAGTACGAAGCCGACGAAAATCGCCACGCCCACGACAATCTTGGCCGCCGGGAAGTGCTCGAGCAGTTGGTAGATCGACATCGACGGCTGTTCCAGCGCCGAGCGTCCCAGCTCCACCGCCCCCTGGTTGATCACCAGGTCCAGTGCGGTGTTGCCGAAGATCGACAGCCAGGCCAGGGTGAAGCCCAGCGGAATCAGCAGCACGCCGGCCACCAGCTCGCGCACGGTACGGCCACGGGAGATCCGGGCAATGAACATGCCGACGAATGGGCCCCAGGAGATCCACCAGGCCCAGTAGAACAGGGTCCACAGGCCCAGCCAGCGCTCGGACTTGGCGCCGTCGCCTTCGTACACATACAGGTCGAAGGTCTTGAGCACCACACCGTTGAGGTAGTCACCGATGTTCTGCACGAAGCTGTTGAGCAGGTGCAGGGTCGGGCCGTTGAGCAGCACGAACAGCAACAGGCCGCTGAACAGGATGATGTTCAGGTTGGACAGGCGGCGGATGCCGTTCTCCACACCCGAGACCGCAGCGATGGTCGCCACAGTGCTCATGACCAGGATCACGATCAGCAGGTTAGTGTTGCTGTGCTCCATGCCGAACAGGTATTCCAGGCCCGAGGACACCTGCATCGAGCCGATACCCAGGTTGGTCACCAGGCCCAGCAGGGTCACGAACATGCCGAAGATGTCTACGGTGTGACCAGCAGCGCCTTTGACCCAACGCTCACCCACCAGCGGATACAGCGCCGAACGCAGGGCCAGCGGCTGGTTGTGGCGGTAGGCGAAGTAAGCCACGGCGAGGCCGACCAGAGCATAGATGGCCCAGCCGTGCAGGCCCCAGTGCAGGAAGGTCAGCTGCAACCCTTCACGGGCCGCCTGCAGGCTTTGCGGCGAACCCTGGGGCGGGTTGAAGTAGTGATCCAGCGGCTCGGAAGCACCGAAATACAGCAGCGAGATACCGATGCCGGACGAGAACAGCATGCCGGCCCATGCGCCGTAGCTGAAGTCCGGGGTGTCGTCCTTGCCGCCAAGCTTGAGCTTGCCGAAGTTGGAGAAGGCC
Organism: Pseudomonas sp. JQ170C; assembly: GCF_035581345.1. Lineage (NCBI taxonomy): Bacteria > Pseudomonadati > Pseudomonadota > Gammaproteobacteria > Pseudomonadales > Pseudomonadaceae > Pseudomonas > Pseudomonas sp. JQ170C. The sequence goes on along the minus strand of NZ_CP141608.1, from coordinate 345,895 downwards.
AGAACGATGACGAATACCAGGTAGCCGCCAATCACCAGCATGTAGTACCAGCCAAAACTGCGCGACAGCCAGGCCTGGGCCTGGCCCAGCAGTTGGCCAGCAGTTTCGGGAACAGCGATAAGCAAGGCAGTCAGAAGCAGGATCAGCAGCGTCGAGGTGTAGAACACCACGCTATTGACCCGGACCCTCTCGGCAGGGGTCTTGGTTAGGGAGGCAGAACTCATTGCACATAGGCTCCGGGCAGTGCGAGAGAAACGAAACAACCGTTGCCTGCGCAAATGGTGCAATAGCCCCACTGGCGTCAGGTGTTATAAAAGCACCTTGAAAAACCGTGATCCCGAATCGAATACGTTGAAAAAAAACAGGCCGAACACCCCGCTCCGAGGGTTGGCCGGGCAGTGAGGTACCGCTCGGCAGATCTGTCCAACGCGCCGCTTACACCCGTCAACACCTTGTATTCCGGGGGTTACACGTCTTTTTGGGGTGCCAATTTGTGCCAGCAGACTGTAGGAAAAGTCTGTCAATGGCACAGATTGTCGCAGAGCTTATTCTTTGTTGATTGAACGTTCAATCAAAACAAAATAGACTGGCCTTCGCCGAGGCAGCCGCTCGTCGACTGCTCGCAGGCCTGAGGAGATTTGCAAGATGCCCAAGGTCGGTATGCAACCCATTCGCCGCCAACAATTGATCGAAGCCACGTTGCTGGCGATCGACCAGGTCGGGATGGGTGACGCCAGCATTGCGCTGATCGCCCGTTTGGCCGGCGTGTCGAATGGCATCATCAGTCACTACTTTCAGGACAAGAACGGCCTGATCGCAGCGACCATGCAGTACTTGATGAGCGTGCTGAGCGAGAACGTCGTCGCCAACCGGCAGGCGCTCAAGGACAACAGCCCGCGTGCCCACCTGCAGGTGATCATCGAAGGCAACTTCGACGCCAGTCAGGTCAACGGCCCGGCAATGAAAACCTGGTTGGCCTTCTGGGCCTCCAGCATGCACCAGCCGTCTTTGCACAGGTTGCAGCGGATCAACGATCACCGCTTGTATTCCAACCTGTGCTGCCAGTTCCGCCGTGTGCTGCCGTTGTCCGAGGCACGCACCGCAGCCCGTGGACTGGCAGCTCTGATCGACGGCCTGTGGCTGCGCGGAGCGTTGTCCGGAGAAGCCTTCGACACCGACCAGGCGAAACAAATCGCTTACGAATACATGGATCTACAACTGGCGAAGCAGACGAGTCCGACCCCACAAACACGGACCTCTGAACCACTACGCGGCGCAATTGCCCAAACAGCAGGAGCGTCGCTCGGATAGCCACTTACACACTGCACTTGCGAGGACACTATGGCCCGTTTCGAACTGCAAAAACTCTACATTGATGGTGGTTATGTCGACGCTTCCAGCGACGCTACCTTTGACGCCATCAACCCGGCCAACGGCGAAGTCCTCGCCCAGGTGCAACGTGCCACCAAAGAAGACGTCGAGCGCGCAGTAGAAAGCGCCGAGCGCGGCCAGAAAGTCTGGGCCGCCATGACCGCCATGCAGCGTTCGCGCATCCTGCGCCGCGCCGTCGACATCCTGCGCGAGCGCAACGATGAGCTGGCCGCCCTGGAAACCCTGGACACCGGCAAGTCCTACTCCGAAACCCGCTACGTCGACATCGTGACCGGTGCTGACGTGCTGGAATACTACGCAGGCCTGGTGCCGGCCATCGAAGGCGAGCAGATCCCGCTGCGCGACAGCTCGTTCGTCTACACCCGCCGCGAGCCGCTGGGCGTGACCGTCGGTATCGGCGCCTGGAACTACCCGATCCAGATCGCCCTGTGGAAATCCGCACCAGCCCTGGCGGCCGGTAACGCGATGATCTTCAAGCCAAGCGAAGTCACCTCGCTGACCACCCTGAAACTGGCCGAGATCTACACCGAAGCCGGCCTGCCCGATGGCGTGTTCAACGTCCTGACCGGCAGCGGCCGCGAAGTCGGCACCTGGCTGACCGAGCACCCGCGCATCGAGAAAGTCTCGTTCACCGGCGGCACCGACACCGGCAAGAAAGTCATGGCCAGCGCCTCGAGCTCCTCGCTCAAGGAAGTCACCATGGAACTGGGCGGCAAGTCGCCACTGATCATCTGCGAAGACGCCGACCTGGATCGCGCCGCCGATATCGCCATGATGGCCAACTTCTACAGCTCCGGTCAGGTCTGCACCAACGGTACTCGCGTATTCGTGCCTGCCTCGATGAAAGCGGCCTTTGAAGCCAAGATCGCCGAGCGCGTTGCCCGCATCCGCGTTGGCAACCCGGAAGACGAGAACACCAACTTCGGCCCGCTGGTCAGCTTCGCCCACATGGAAAACGTGCTGGGCTACATCGCCAAGGGCAAGGAAGAAGGTGCACGCGTCCTGTGCGGCGGCGAGCGTCTGACCGACGGCGAATTCGCCAAGGGCGCCTTCGTGGCCCCGACCGTATTCACCGATTGCCGTGACGACATGACCATCGTCAAGGAAGAGATCTTCGGCCCGGTGATGAGCATCCTCTCCTACGAGACCGAAGAAGAAGTCATCCGTCGTGCCAACGACACCGACTTCGGCCTGGCCGCTGGCGTATGCACCAACGACATCAGCCGCGCCCACCGCATCATCCACCAGCTTGAAGCCGGCATCTGCTGGATCAACGCCTGGGGCGAGTCGCCAGCCGAAATGCCGGTCGGCGGCTACAAGCAATCCGGTGTCGGCCGTGAAAACGGTGTGAGCTCGCTGGCTCAGTACACCCGCATCAAGTCGGTACAGGTAGAGCTGGGTAATTACGCGTCGGTCTTTTGACCGACAGCTACAAGCCTGAAGCTTCAAGCTGCAAGAAAGTGCCGGTCGGCGTAGCCCACCGGCCCTTGCAGGCCTAATCCATCTCGCAAGCTTCGCACAACTGCTGTTACTTGCAGCTTGTAGCCTGAAGCTTGCAGCTGCTTCCGGAGGAAGCCCCCCATGGAATTCGATTACATCATCGTCGGTGCCGGCTCGGCCGGTAATACCCTGGCGACCCGCCTGACCGAAGACGAAGGCGTTACCGTCCTGCTGCTCGAGGCCGGTGGCCCCGACTACCGCATGGACTTCCGTACCCAGATGCCGGCCGCCCTGGCCTTCCCGCTGCAGGGTCGTCGCTACAACTGGGCCTACGAGACCGATCCAGAGCCGCACATGGACAACCGCCGGATGGAATGCGGCCGTGGCAAGGGCCTGGGTGGCTCGTCGCTGATCAACGGCATGTGCTACATCCGCGGCAACGCCCTGGACTTCGACGGCTGGGCACAACTGCCGGGCCTTGACGACTGGACCTACCTGGACTGCCTGCCGTACTTCCGCAAGGCCGAAACCCGCGACATCGGCCCCAACGACTGGCACGGTGGCGAAGGCCCGGTCAGCGTGACCACGCCAAAAGCCGGCAACAACCCGCTGTTCCACGCCATGGTCGAGGCCGGCGTGCAGGCCGGTTACCCGCGCACCGAAGACTTGAACGGCTACCAGCAGGAAGGTTTCGGCCCGATGGACCGTACCGTCACGCCTAAAGGCCGTCGTTCCAGCACCGCCCGTGGCTACCTGGACACCGCCAAGAAGCGTTCGACCCTGACTATCGTCACCCACGCCCTGTCTGACCGCGTGCTGTTCGACGGCAAGCGCGCCGTTGGCGTGACCTACCTGGTCGGCGCCAGCGAAGAGCGCGTCGAAGCCCGTGCCCGCAAGGAAGTCATCGTCTGCTCCGGCGCCATCGCTTCGCCGCAACTGCTGCAGCGCTCCGGTGTCGGCCCGGCCGAACTGCTGAAGAACCTCGACATCCCGGTGGTCCATGACCTGCCAGGCGTTGGCGAGAACCTGCAGGACCACCTGGAGCTGTACCTGCAGTACGCCTGCACCCAGCCGGTTTCCCTGTACCCGTCGCTGCTCTGGTACAACCAGCCGGCCATTGGTGCCGAGTGGCTGTTCAACGGTACCGGCATCGGCGCCAGCAACCAGTTCGAGGCCGGCGGTTTCATCCGCACCCGTCCTGAGTTCGAGTGGCCGAACATCCAGTACCACTTCCTGCCCGTTGCGATTAACTACAACGGCAGCAACGGCGTACAGGAACATGGCTTCCAGGCCCACATGGGTTCGATGCGTTCGCCTAGCCGCGGTCGTATCCAGGCCAAGTCCAAGGACCCGCGCCAGCACCCGAGCATCCTGTTCAACTACATGGCTACCGAGCAGGACTGGCAGGAATTCCGTGACGGCATCCGCCTGACCCGGGAAATCATGGCCCAACCTGCGCTGGATGCTTACCGTGGTCGCGAAATCAGCCCAGGCGCCGATGTGCAGACCGACGAGGAACTGGACAAGTTCATCCGCGAACACGCCGAAACCGCGTTCCATCCATCGTGCTCGTGCAAGATGGGCGACGACGAGATGGCTGTGGTCGATGGCCAGGGTCGCGTGCATGGCATGCAGGGCCTGCGTGTGGTCGATGCCTCGATCATGCCGATCATCATCACCGGTAACCTGAACGCCACCACGATCATGATCGCCGAGAAAATCGCCGACAAGATCCGTGGCCGCCAGCCACTGCCGCGCAGCACCGCCAAGTACTACGTGGCCAACGGCGCGCCGGTCAAAGGCAAGCCGATGCGTGAAGTGAAGCAGTCGTAACATTTTCGCGGGGCAAGCCCGCTCCTACCGGAGCGGGCTTGCCCTACGATCAATACCGCAGGAAAAACCGCTCCATCACCGACGCGCCAACCACCCCCAGACGCTGCGCAAACCGCTCCCGCTCAAACGGCTGCCCGGTCCGCAACTCGTACACCTGCCCGCTCCCCGCCTCCATCGCCCGCAACCGCACCTGCACAAACCGGTAATCCGCGCCGCTGATGTGCGCGATGTCCTCCACCTGCAAATGCCACCCCGGCAGCACGACCGACTCGGCCTCATGCTGCAGATCGGAAAACGGCGCCACCGGCACTGCACAGCGCGCACCTCCCGGCTCCAGCACATACACCACCGAGCCGTCGTCGAACGCCGCCTGCCCGCTCACCTGCGCCGCCGGGCTGTTGAACATCTCCCAGGCAAAATACGGGTTCTCCGAAAACGAGGTGAAATCGGTGGTCAGCAACCGGTCCCCCACCTTGATCCGCCCGTCACGCCAATACGCACCGCTGGTGTCACGCCTTCCCATACCGACCCGGTACAGACGCACCTGGTTGTCGCCGCCCAGGCTCTCCAACTCATCCGCCAGGCCATGCACTCGGGCCACGTTGGCGGCCAACTCGCCGTCCAGCGCCAGCCCTCGCAGCAGGTTGTTATAGCGCTCGGGCGAATGGGTGTACGTCTTGATGTTGCGCGCACCGAAGCCCAACTCGTCGCGATACACCGGATACGGCTGGCCAAAGGCATCCAGATAATCGCCATCGGCCGAGAACGCCTCCAGCTCGACCCGCGGCACGTGAACCATCAGCCCGCGCTGACGGGCCAGGGCCACATCCGAAACGGCCAGCAACTCATCGGCCGAAGGCTGCATGTGCAGGTCCCAGAACGACGAGCGGCGCCCGGGAAAATCCCCGCCCTGTTCGCCACCGCCCTCATCCAGCGCCAGCGCCGGCCGCTCGTCCTGCACACCCCGCAGCGAATCCGGCACATAGCCTTCTTCCGGCGCCAGTGCCGGGGCTTCGGCCAGCCCCGGTGCCTCGAAGACCTCGCCGAGGTGCAACATCTGCGCATCAATCAGAATGAACAACACATCAACGAAGGCATCTCCCCAGCCTGCCCGGCGCTGTGCCAGCAACGGCGCGTTCAGCGCCTGATCCAGGTGCAGCCCCAGGTTGCCGACGCCCGCCCCCAGGGCAACTCCGGCAAAGGGCCACCAGATCAAGGCCAACGGCGTTACAAAGCGCGGCGCCAGTTTCAGGTAGTTCATCCACTCGCCCTTGTGCAGCTCACTGTTGGAGGTGCTGCGGGCGCGGGCATCGCGCACCATTTCAGTCACCGTGACGCGGTACAGCGTGTCGAAGACATCGCCCCGGCTCGGGTGCCCGGCCCGCTCAAGGTGCACCGTTGCCGCCACCAACTGATCACACAAGGCGCGCAAGGTAGCGCCATCGTCGGCCAACGCCCCAGCGTCGTGGAGAAAGTGCGCAATGAAGCGCTCACGGGCGGACGGATCGCGCAGTTGCTTCTGGAGCCAGGCGTTCAGGCGTTTCGTGCTGTCGAACACCTGCAACTCGCTGCGGCCTTGCCCGCAGAAATACAGCACCTGCCGGCCTCCAGTGAGCGTCAGCCAGAACAGATCCCGCGCCGTGTACGCCCCCAGCCGACATTGGCGAAACGGCGATTCAGTCTCTGCTGCGGCCTTTACCCGTAACTGCTGCAGGCTCAAAGGCAGTGCGGCGCCAGCCGCCACCGCCGCGCACAACTGCGTGTAATCCCGCTCGCTCAGCCGGCCTTGCGCCTGCGCGAGGGCGACCGCCGCCAGGTAGCTTGTACGCGCCAGCAGGCAAAAATCCTCGCCCGAGTCCTCCCAGAATTTCGCCAGCGTCGCCAGGTACACGGGCTGGAAATCCAGGTTCCAGAATGCCTGCAGAATCGCACTGGGCAGCAAGCGAACTTCATTGGTCTCGTCGTAACGGCCATGGTGGCCATCCACCCGGTAGAAGCCGCCGTACAGGCCCAGCAGATCGCTGTTGCCCTGCTCGCCCGCCGCGAAGCGGCGCAAGGTCAGTTCGCTCAGGGTCATCGAGCGCACGGGGGAACCCTCGTGCCGCCAGCCGGTGAAGGTCCGGTTGCTGCTGATCGCACCCTCGAAGCGATGCCAGTAAATGCGGTCAGGGTCCAGCCAGTAACCCAACTGCTGGCGCACGATGTGCCCGGCAGCCTGGCGCGCCAAGGTATGCAGGGAGGGGAAGTTGGCCATGTAGCGTTCGGCGATGCCCTGCAAGGTGGCACTGGCATCGGGCTGAACTGGCGTAAGGGTAGCGTCAGGCATGGTGTGGGACCTCGGTGCAATGGAGGGGCCCTCACTTCAAGCCATTGCCCATGCGCCGGGGTGTCATCTATCCACCACCGCACCCCGCATTTGAAATCAACGCCACGGAACGCTTTACAGCGCGCCAAGCCCTCAGGTTAGAATCAGTTGGCATGCGACCTGCTTGTTCAAGCCGGTCCCCTTTCTGCTTTTCCCCGGAGTACCGCCTTTGGATGCGTCCACCATCAATAGCCTGTTCTTGATCGGCGCATTGCTGGTAGGTGCAAGTATTCTGGTCAGCTCACTGTCTTCGCGCCTGGGCATCCCGATCCTGGTCATCATCCTTGCCGTCGGCATGCTGGCCGGCGTGGATGGTGGCGGCATCATCTTCAACAATTATCCAACCGCTTATCTGGTGGGCAACCTGGCGTTGGCCGTGATCCTGCTCGACGGCGGCTTGCGCACACGGGTGGCAAGTTTTCGCGTGGCCCTGTGGCCGGCCCTGTCGCTGGCCACCGTGGGCGTGCTCATCACCACGGGCCTGACCGGCATGGTCGCGGCGTGGCTGTTTGATCTCAGCCTGATCCAGGGCCTGCTGATCGGCGCCATCGTCGGCTCTACCGACGCCGCGGCGGTGTTCTCGCTGCTGGGCGGCAAGGGCCTGAACGAGCGGGTCACCGCGACCCTCGAGATCGAGTCGGGCAGCAACGACCCGATGGCCGTATTCCTCACCGTCACCCTGATCGAGATGATCGCCAGCGGCCAGACCGGCCTGCACTGGAGCCTGCTCGGCCATCTGCTGCGCGAGTTCGGTATTGGCAGCCTGATGGGCCTGGGCGGCGGCTGGCTGATGCTGCAGATGGTCAACCGGATCAACCTCGCCGGCGGCCTCTACCCGATCCTGGTGATCGCCGGCGGCCTGGTGGTGTTCTCGCTTACCAACGCCCTTCACGGCAGCGGCTTCCTCGCCGTGTACCTGTGCGGCCTGGTGCTGGGCAACCGACCGATCCGCAGCCGCCACGGCATCCTGCATATGCTCGACGGCATGGCCTGGCTTGCGCAGATCGGCATGTTCCTGGTGCTGGGCCTGCTGGTCACCCCCCATGACCTGCTGCCCATCGCCCTGCCAGCACTGGGCCTGGCGCTGTGGATGATCATCTTCGCCCGGCCGCTGTCGGTAATCGCCAGCCTGTTGCCGTTCAAGGCGTTCCATGGCCGGGAAAAGGCGTTTATCTCCTGGGTCGGCCTGCGCGGCGCGGTCCCCATCATCCTGGCGGTGTTCCCGCTGATGGCCGGCCTGCCTGACGCCCAGCTGTTCTTCAACCTGGCGTTCTTTATCGTGCTGGTCTCGCTGCTGGTGCAGGGCACCAGCCTGCCGTGGATGGCCAAGCTGCTCAAAGTCACCGTACCGCCCGACCCTGCGCCCATCTCCCGTTCGGCCCTGGAAGTCCATATCACCAGCGAGTGGGAGCTGTTCGTCTATCGCCTGGGGGCGGAAAAGTGGTGCATCGGTGCCGCCCTGCGCGAACTGAAAATGCCCGAGGGCACCCGTATCGCGGCCCTGTTTCGTGGCCAGCAACTGCTCCACCCGTCGGGAAGTACCACCCTGGAAGTCGATGATTTGCTCTGCGTGATCGGCCACGAACACAACCTTCCGGCCCTCGGCAAGTTATTCAGCCAGGCGCCGCAGCGCGGTCTGGACCTGCGCTTCTTTGGTGACTTCGTGCTCGAAGGTGACGCAGAACTGGGGGCTGTAGCGGCGTTGTACGGTTTGCAGCTCGATGGCCAGGACCCGCATATGCCGCTCAGCCGCTTCATTGCGCAGAAGGTTGGCGGCGCACCGGTGGTGGGCGACCAGATCGAATGGAACAACACGCTATGGACGGTGGCGATGATGGAAGGGAACAAGATCCTCAAAGTGGGCGTCAAATTCCCCGAAGGAACTCGACCCGGCCCCGGATTGTTCCTTTAAACTCCGAACTTCGCCCCTGGTTGCATGAATTTTCTGCCTATGTCCCTGCGCATCTATGTTTGCGCAGCCCTGCTCGGGCTGTGCCTGTCCCTCTCCTTCGCCTGGGCGGCAGAACCGCCGACCAGCGCGTCCATCCAGTCCAGCCTCGACAAGATCGCCGAGCGCAAGCTGCCTGAGGCTGAACAGAAAGCCCTGCAGCAAGTCCTGGAACAGACCCTGACCTTCCTCGGCACCAAGGAAGACAGCGAGAAAAAGCTCGCCGCCCTGAAGCAGCAGCTCAGTGACGCGCCCAACCAGACCCGCGAAAACCAGCGCGAGCTGACCAAGCTCAACGAGAGCAAAGTGATCCCCGTGGCGCAGCGCTATGCGGCCCTGAGCGTGCCTCAGCTGGAGCAGATGCTGGCCGAGCGCACCACCCAGCAGGGTGAGCTGCAAAAGGCGCTGTCGGAAGCCAACAGCCTGACCATCACCTCGCAAACCCGCCCGGAGCGGGCCCAGGCCGAGATCAGCGCCAACCAGACCCGCTCCCAGCAGATCAACAACACACTCAAGGCGGGCAAGGACGCCGGCAAGCCGTTGACCGCCGACCAGCGCAACCAGCTCAATGCCGAGCTGGCAGCCCTCAATGCAATCACCCTGCTGCGCCGCCAGGAACTGGCCGGCAACAGCCTGCTGCAAGACCTGGGCAACAGCCAGCACGACTTGCTGATCGAACGTGCCACGCGCATGGAGCAGGAGATCCAGGACCTGCAGACGCTGATCAACCAGAAACGCCTGGCCCAATCCCAACAGACCGTCACCGAGCAATCCCTTGAGGCGCAGAAAGCCGGCGGCAGCACCCTGCTCGCGACCGAGAGCGCAGCCAACCTCAAGCTTTCCGACTATCTGCTGCGCAGCACCGACCGCCTCAACGAACTGACCCAGCAGAACCTCAAGACCAAGCAGCAGCTCGACAGCCTGACCCAGGCTGACCAGGCCCTGGACGAGCAGATCAGCGTACTCAAGGGCAGCCTGTTGCTGTCCAAGATTCTCTACAAGCAAAAGCAGGCGCTGCCGCACTTGAAAGTCGACCGCGACCTGGCCGACCAGATCGCCGACATCCGCCTGTACCAGTTCGAGATCAACCAGCAACGCGAACAGATCAGCAGCCCCAGCAGCTATGTCGACAAGCTGCTGGCCAACCAGCCGCAGGAAGACGTCACCCCGCAACTGCGCAAGGCCTTGCTGGAAGTGGCGATCACCCGCAGTGACCTGCTCGAACGCCTGAACCGCGAACTGAGCGCCCTGCTCAACGAATCCATCACCCTGCAACTGAACCAGAAGCAACTGCTGAGCACCTCGCAGAGCCTGCGCACCACCCTGGATGAGCAGATGTTCTGGATTCCCAGCAACAAGCCGCTGGATTTCGAGTGGTTGCGCACTGTCCCCGAGCGCCTGCAAAAGCAAGTGGTCAGCCTGCCCTGGGGCTCCGGCCTGAAGGAGCTGGCCGATGGCCTGAGCCAGCGTCCGCTGCTGTTCACGCCGTTGCTGCTGCTGATCGGTGCCCTGCTGTGGCGGCGCAAGTACCTGTATGCGCGCCTGAACAAGGTTCACCAGGACGTTGGCCACTTCAAGCGTGACAGCCAGTGGCACACGCCCCAGGCGATCCTGATCAACATCCTCCTGGCCATGCCGCTGAGCCTGGGCCTGGCCTTGTGCGGCCTGGCCCTGCAGATCGATGCCCGTGGCCAGAACGCCAACCTCGGCGCCGCCCTGCTTCAGATCGCCCAGGCATGGCTGGTGTTCTACACCGCCTACCGGATCCTGGCGCCAGGCGGCGTGGCCGAACTGCATTTCCGCTGGGAAAAACCCCAGGTCGAATTCCTGCGTGGCTGGATTCGTCGCCTCGGTACCGTGGTGATGGCCCTGGTCGGCGTGGTGGCAGTGGCTGAACACCAGCCTTCGGCGCTGGCGGACGACGTATTGGGCATCGGCGTGGTGCTGACCTGCTACGCCCTGATGGCCTGGCTGCTCAGCCGCCTGCTGCTGAGCAGCCCGACCCACCAGAACACCTCGCTGTTTCGCAAGTTCGTCGGCGTGGCCTTCACCGTCCTGCCGGTGGCCTTGTTCATCGCCGTATGCTTTGGCTACTACTACACCGCCCTCAAGCTCACCGACCGCCTGATCGACACCCTCTACCTGCTGATGTTCTGGCTGGTGATCGAGGCCGCCTTCGTTCGCGGCCTGGCCGTGGCGGCGCGGCGCCTGGCCTACCAGCGGGCACTGAGCAAGCGCCAGCAGACCACCAAGGAAGGGCTCGATGGCGAAGTCATCGTCGAAGAACCGACCCTGGACATCGAGCAGGTTAACCAGCAGTCCCTGCGCCTGATCCGCCTGGCCCTGCTCGGCGGCTTCATCGCGGCGCTGTACTGGGTCTGGTCCGACCTGATCAGCGTGGTGGCCTACCTCGACAACATCACCCTGTACGAGTACACCAGCGGCACCGGTGCGACCATGAGCATGGTGCCGATCAGCCTCAGCGACCTGCTGGGCGCCCTGGTGATCATCGGCATCACCATTGCCCTGGCCGGCAACTTGCCCGGCCTGCTTGAAGTGCTGGTGCTGTCGCGCCTGAACCTGGCCCAGGGCAGCGCCTACGCCACCACCACCCTGCTGTCCTATGTGATTGCCGGGGTCGGTTTCGTCTCGACGCTGTCGGCACTGGGCGTGAGCTGGGACAAGCTGCAGTGGCTGGTGGCCGCGCTCTCGGTCGGTCTCGGTTTCGGTATGCAGGAGATCTTCGCCAACTTCATCTCCGGCATCATGATCCTGTTCGAGCGCCCGGTGCGGATCGGCGACACCATCACCATCGGCAACCTCTCCGGCACGGTGAGCAAGATCCGCATCCGCGCCACCACCATCACCGACTTCGACCGCAAGGACATCATTGTCCCGAACAAGACCTTCATCACCGGGCAACTGATCAACTGGTCGCTGACCGACACCATCACCCGGGTGACCCTCAAGCTCGGTGTCGACTACGGCTCGGACCTGGACCTGGTGCGCACCCTGCTGCTCAAGGCGGCCAACGACAACCCGCGGGTGCTCAAGGAGCCCGAGCCGATTGTCTACTTCCTGAACTTCGGCGAGAGCACCCTGGACCACGAATTGCGCATGCACGTGCGTGACCTGGGCGACCGCAACCCGGTGCTGGACGAAATCAACCGCTTCATCAACAAAGAGTTCAAGAAGCAGAAGATCAATATCTCGTTCCGGCAGATGGAGGTCTACCTGAAGAACATGCAGGGCCAGGAGTACAAGATGGTGCCGGTCGAAAGCCGGGACAAGACCGTACTGCCGACCGGCCCCGACGACAGCAAGCCCGACGGCGACGCACCCGCCAAGCCGGCCTGACTGGACGCCAACGGCCATACCCTTGCAGAATGATCGGATATTCTGCTGGAGATGGCCGTTGAAAGCCCTCGACGAACTGACCTTCGACAACCGCTTTGCCCGCCTGGGCGACGCGTTCTCAACTTCCGTGCTGCCCGAGCCGATCGCCGAACCACGTCTTGTGGTCGCCAGCGACTCGGCCATGGCCCTGCTTGACCTGGAACCCACTGAAGCCCACTCCCCGGTATTCGCCGAGCTGTTCGGCGGGCACAAGCTGTGGAGTGACGCCGAGCCCCGGGCCATGGTGTATTCCGGGCACCAGTTCGGCTCGTACAACCCGCGCCTGGGAGACGGCCGTGGCCTGCTGCTGGGCGAGGTGTACAACGACGCCGGCGAGCACTGGGACCTGCACCTCAAGGGTGCGGGCCAGACGCCTTACTCGCGCATGGGCGATGGCCGCGCCGTACTGCGTTCCTCGATCCGCGAGTTCCTGGCCTCCGAAGCCTTGCAGGCCCTGGGCATTCCCAGCAGTCGCGCCCTGTGCGTGATCGGCTCGAGCACCCCGGTCTGGCGCGAAACCCAGGAGCGCGCCGCCATGCTGTTGCGCCTGGCGCCGAGCCATGTGCGCTTCGGCCACTTCGAGTACTTCTACTACACCCGCCAGCCCGAGCAACAAAGGCAACTTGCCGAGCATGTGCTGAGCCTGCATTTCCCCGAATGCCAGACCGAGCCTGAGCCATACCTGGCGATGTTTCGCAGCATCGTCGAGCGCAATGCCGAGCTGATCGCGCTGTGGCAGGCCTATGGCTTCTGCCACGGGGTGATGAACACCGACAACATGTCGATCCTGGGCATCACCTTCGACTTCGGCCCGTTCGCATTCCTCGACGATTTCGACGCCAACTTCATCTGCAACCATTCCGACGACCAGGGCCGCTACAGCTACAGCAACCAGGTGCCCATCGCCCACTGGAACCTCAGCGCCCTGGCCCAGGCCCTGACGCCGTTCATCAGTGTCGAGGCGCTCAAAGACACCCTGGCCTTGTTCCTGCCGCTGTACGAAGCCCATTACCTGCACCTGATGCGTCGCCGCCTGGGCCTGACCCAGGCAGAAGATGACGACAAGCCACTGATCGAACGGCTGTTGCAACTGATGCAGCCAGGCGCGGTGGACTACACCCTGTTCTTCCGCAAGCTGGGCGACCAGGACGCCGAGCAGGCGCTGCGGGTGGTTCGCGACGACTTCATCGACCTGGCAGGCTTTGATCGCTGGTCAGCGGACTACCTGGCACGTGTCGCCCGCGAACCGGGCAATGCCGAAGGCCGGCGCGAGCGCATGCACGCGGTCAATCCGCTGTACATCCTGCGCAACTATCTCGCCCAGCGTGCTATCGAAGCCGCCGAAGGCGGTGACTACGAAGAAGTGCGGCGTCTGCATCAGGTGCTATGCAAACCGTTTGAACAACAGGCGGGAATGGAGGCCTATGCCGAGCGCCCGCCCGAGTGGGGCAAGCACCTGGAAATCAGTTGCTCTTCCTGATAATCGCGGGGCAAGCCCGCTCCTACGGAGTTTTTGATGACTGACCCCCTGCTGATCCCCTGCCCGCACTGCAACGGTCTGAACCGCATCCCGGCCGAGCGCCTGGGCGATGCGCCCAAATGCGGCCGCTGCAAAAGCCCGGTACTGCTGAGCAAGCCGTTCGAGCTCAAGCAGGGCGACTACGCCAGCCAGATCAAGGGCGACCTGCCACTGCTGATCGACGTTTGGGCCGATTGGTGCGGGCCGTGCAAATCCTTCGCACCGGTCTTTGAACAGGCTGCCAGCCAACTGAGCGGCCGCTGCCGCCTGGCCAAGCTCGACAGCGAGGCCAATCAGCAGTTGGCGGGGCAATTGGGGATTCGTTCGATTCCCAGCCTGATCCTGTTCAAAAATGGCCGGGAAGTGGCGCGCCAGAGCGGTGCGTTTCCACTTCAGCAGTTGCTGGAGTGGCTGCGTAGCCAGGGGATTTGAACCGCCCGTAGGAGCGGGCTTGCCCCGCGATCGCGATCTATCAGTCACACCGCATCGCGGGGCAAGCCCGCTCCTACGCGTTCTCTTCCAGCAAGGCGTGCAACTCGACAAACTGCTGGGTCAACTTGTGCCGGGGTTCCAGGTGAATCAACGGCAGGTTGGCCTGGTGTGATTCGCGCATCTTCACCGAGCTGTTGAGGTACACCGGCAACACCGGCAGGCCTTCGGCCAACAGTTCATCGAGCATCTGCTGGGGCAGGCTCGCGCGGGCCTGGAACTGGTTGACGACGATGCCTTCCACTTGCAGGTCTTCGTTGTGATCGTCTTTGAGCTCTTCGATCTCGGCCAGCAGGCCATACAGCGCCTGGCGGGAAAAGCTGTCGCAGTCGAAGGGAATCAATACCCGATCTGCCGCGATCAGCGCCGAAACCGCATAAAAGTTAAGCGCTGGCGGCGTATCCAGGTAGATCCGGTCGTAATCTTCGCTCAGCTCATCGAGCAGTTTGCGCAGCTTGTTGATCTTGTGCTTGGCCTCAAGCTTGGGCTGCAAGTCAGCCAGCTCGGCGGTGGCGGTCACCACATGCAGGTTGTCGAAGGGCGTTTCATAGATATCGACCTTGTTCTTCTTGGCAAACGGGCCTGAAGACAGGGTTTGCTTGAAGAAATCGGCAATCCCCATGGGGATGTCGTCACCGGTCAACCCGGTCAGGTACTGGGTCGAGTTTGCCTGGGCATCCAGGTCGATCAGCAAGGTTCGATAGCCTTCATTGGCACTCACTGCTGCCAGGTTGCAGGCAATGCTCGACTTGCCCACGCCACCTTTCTGATTGAACACCACACGCCGCATGGAATGACCTCCGTGTATCAGGGAATGACCGAGTATGTGATGCCGGCGCAAGCTTGACCAGCACCGTATGCTCAAGATGCCAAGGAATCGACCGACAACCGTTTGCTACCGTCTGTCGGGAAAAAACAGGCTAGTCTGACGAAGCAGATCCTTCGAGGTCTTTTACTGGCGGGCGAATCTGCAACCAGCATTTGCTACCCGCCGCAGGCACCGGGATAATGCGCGCCACTCGGTTTTAGCGCCAAACTCTGCCAGTTCAACAGCTGCGGCACCCTCGGCAAGGCAGTCCCTCAGGGCGGAAAACAAGCATCGTGATCACATTCGACATCAGCCAGTGGCGAGCCTGGGCGCCAGGCGCGCAGACGACTGCCGATTGGCAGCACTGGAGCCAGGCAAGCCAGCCCTTTGCGCCGACCGATCAGGCGCCGGATGTGTCGTTTTTGCCTGCCATGCAACGCCGCCGCCTGAGCCGACTGGCACGCATCGCCTTCGCCGTCGGCTGGCCGTTGGCCGAAGGGCTGCCCGATCTGCCCCTGGTGTTTGTCTGCCGGCATGGCGAGACCCCACGCACCTTCGCCATTCTCAGCGACCTGGCCCGGGAGCAACCGCTCTCCCCCACCCAGTTCAGCCTCTCGGTACACAACGCCGTGATCGGCCTGTGGTCGATCATGCGCGGCTCCACTGCCGAAATGACCGCCCTTGCCGGCGCCGGTGACGGCTTCGAGCAAGGCGTGCTGGAAGCCGCGGGCCTGTTGCACGAAGGCGCGCCGGCGGTGCTGCTGATCGTCGTTGAAGAACAACCGCCCCAAGCTTATAGCGACTGGGTCGACGACGTGCCGTTCGACTATGCGCTGGCACTGCTGCTGACCCCCGGCGACACCTGGAGCCTGACCCAGCAAGGCGCCGCCACCCCGGCCCCCGGCAACGAACCACACGCCCTGAGCTGGCTGCGCAGCCTGCTGACCGGCCAGACCACCTTTACCCATACCTGGAAGCGCCGTGCATGGACCTGGCGACGCAAGCCTTGAACCGGCCTCGGGACGCCTACTATTGGCGACTGTTCGCCACCGCGTTCAGCTTCTGTCTGTTCGGTGTCGGCAGCCTGTGCCTGCGGGTGCTGGTCATCCCGCTGCTGGCGTGCCTGCCCGGCGGCAGCACGCGCCTTCGCCAGCGAACCCGGCACACCATCAGTTGGCTGTTCTGGCGATTCGTCCGCTTCATGGCGGTCAGCGGCGTGCTGACGTATGAGGTGCGTGGCGCAAGCAAGCTCGGGCGCCCCGGCCAGATGATCCTTGCCAATCATCCGTCGCTGATCGACGTGGTGTTTCTGATCGGCCTGGTGCGCCAGGCCAACTGCGTGGTCAAGCAGAGCCTGTTCCACAACCTCTTCACCCGCGGCCCGGTGCGCGCGGCGCAGTACATCAGCAACGATGGCAGCATGGACATGCTCGACAGTGCCGCCGCCGCCCTGCACGATGGCCAGACGCTGATCATCTTCCCCGAAGGCACGCGCACCCCGCCCGGAGAGACGCCCGCCTTTCATCGCGGTGCAGCCGCAATCGCCCTGCGCGGTGCGAAACTCATCACACCGGTGACCATCAAGGTCAGCCCCACCACCTTGACCAAGGCCGAGCCCTGGTACCGTATCCCGCTGCGCCGGGTGCACTTCAGTCTGCAGATCGGCGAGGATATCGACCCGCAGGCATTCGCAGCTCTCGGGGCTGCCCCGCAGGCCTCGCGCAAACTCAATGACTACCTGCACCAGTATTTCATCAAGGAGCTCGCCACAGATGAGCGTTCCACAGCACGACCTTAACCGTGACATCAAGCTGTTGATCATCGAGGCACTGGGTCTGGAAGACATCAGCGCCCAGGATATCGACGACGATCAGCCCCTGTTCGGCGAAGGCCTTGGCCTGGATTCGGTGGACGCCCTGGAACTTGGCCTGGCCATCCAGAAAAAGTACGGCATCAAGATCGACGCCGACGCCAAGGACACCCGCAACCATTTCACCAGCGTGACCAGCCTCGCCGCTTTCGTCACCGCCAAACAGGCCGCCTGAGACAGCACCATGCAAACCCGCGAAGACATCTTCACTACCCTGCGCGATGCGCTGGTCGAATTGTTCGAACTGGAACCCGAGCGCATCAGCCTGGACTCGAACCTGTACAAGGACCTGGAAATCGACAGCATCGACGCGGTCGACCTGCTCGATCACATCAAGCGCCAGACCGGCAAGAAAATCACCGCCGAGGACTTCAAGGCCGTGCGCACCGTCAATGACGTGGTCGAGGCGGTGTACCGCCTGGTCAGCCCGGCGGCATGAAACGCCTGATCGGCCTCGGCCTGGTCGTGGCCGGTCTGCTGTACCCCTTTGCGGTGTATTTCGGCATGGCCCATTTTGCCCCCTGGCAATTCGCCCTGCTGCTGGCAGGGCTGTGGCTGGCCCGCGCCCTGAGCGAGCCGCGCCGCCCGGGCGGGCACTGGATGGCAGTGGTCGTCATCGGCTTCTTTGCCGTGCTGGCGCTGCTCGACAGCCCGGCGCTGCTGCGCTGGTATCCGGTCCTGATCAACGCCTGCCTGCTCGGCCTGTTCGGCCTGAGCCTGAAGTTCGGCCCGCCGGTGGTCGAGCGTCTGGCGCGGCTGCGAGAGCCGCAACTGCCCGATGCCGCCATCCGCTATACCCGCCAGGTCACTCAGGCCTGGTGCGTGTTTTTCCTGGCCAACGGCCTGGTCGCCACCGCACTGACCCTGTGGGCGCCCCTGAGCTGGTGGACCCTGTACAACGGCCTGATCGCCTATGGCTTGATGGGCCTGCTGTTCGCCATTGAATGGCTGATACGACAACGCGTGCGAGGACGCTCATGATCTGGTTGAACCTTGAGCAGCTCCTGCACCCGGCCCCTGCGCCGCGTCCGGTCACCCTGGACCCGGCGCTGGACCATGCCGAGCTCTGCGACAAAGCCCTGCAACTGGCCGCAGGCCTGCAGCGACGTGGCGTGCGCAGCGTTGCCATACACCTGGAAGATGCCGCCGACCTGGCCATCGCACTGCTGGGCGCCTGGCGCGCCGGTGTAGAGGTGCTCCTGCCCGCCGACCTGCAACCCCAGACCCGCCTGCGCTGGCAAGACGCTGTCGATCTGTGGATCAGCGAACAGGACCAGGCGCTTGAATCACTGCTCGAAGCCCCCCTGGCCGCTGCCGACCTCGATCTCGATACCTGCCGCCTGAGCCTGTGTACCTCCGGCTCCAGTGGCGAACCCAAGCGCATCGACAAGACCCTGCGCCAGCTGGCCAACGAAGTGGTGGCGCTGGAGCACTGCTGGGGCGCCGAACTGGGTACGGCCTGCATCATCGGCAGTGTCGCCGCCCAGCACATCTACGGCTTGCTGTTTCGCGTGCTCTGGCCGCTGTGCGCCGGCCGGCCGTTCCTGCGTCGCCAATTGCCCTTCCCCGAAGACCTGCAGCGCGCCAGCCGCCAGCACCCGACCTTCGCCTGGGTCGCCAGCCCCGCCCTGCTCAAGCGCATGGGCGACAACCTCGACTGGCCTGCCCTGAGCCAGGTGCGCCGGGTGTTCTCCTCCGGGGGCGAGTTGCCCGCCGAGGCTGCGCGCGCCTTGCAGCAACGCCTGGGACAATGGCCCACCGAGATTCTCGGCAGCTCCGAGACCGGCGGCATCGCCTGGCGTCAGGGCGACAGCCTGTGGCAGCCGTTCGCCGGTGTGCGCCTGAGCCAGAATGCCGAAGGCGCCCTGCGCATCGCCTCGCCCTACCTGCCCGCAGGGCATATCGAGCAAAGCGCCGATGCCGTCGAGTTTTCCGCCGATGGTCGCTTTCGCCTGCTCGGGCGCCTGGACCGCATCGTCAAGCTGGAAGAAAAGCGCATCTCGTTGCCGATGCTGGAACAAGCCCTGCTCGACCACCCCTGGGTCGAAGACACGCGGCTGGCCGTGGTCCAGGAAAGCCGCGCCTCGCTGGGCGCCTTGCTGGTACTCAGCGCCGCCGGGCTGCATGCCCTGCGCAACCAGGGCCGACGCGCCATCACCGACGGCT
Organism: Pseudomonas sp. JQ170C; assembly: GCF_035581345.1. Taxonomy (NCBI): domain Bacteria; kingdom Pseudomonadati; phylum Pseudomonadota; class Gammaproteobacteria; order Pseudomonadales; family Pseudomonadaceae; genus Pseudomonas; species Pseudomonas sp. JQ170C. The sequence goes on along the minus strand of NZ_CP141608.1, from coordinate 326,669 downwards.
TGCGCGCGCACCTGAGCCAGCACTGCGAAGCCCTGGCCCTGCCGCGACGCTGGCGCCTGCTGCGCCAGCTGCCGTTCAACAGCCAGGGCAAACTGCCCCAGGCTGACGTCGAAGCACTGCTGCACGCACCGCGCGCTACCGGCCCCGAGGTGATCAGCCAGACGCTGCAAGGCCACGAACTGCACCTGCAACTTGCCGTGCCGGCCGACCTGGCCTACTTCAGCGGTCACTTTCCGCAGACGCCGGTGCTGCCCGGGGTGGTGCAGGTCGATTGGGCCATCGAGCTGGGCCAGGCCCTGCTGGACTGCCCCCGGCGCTTTGTCGGCATGGAAGTGATCAAGTTCCAGCGCGTGGTGCGCCCGGGTGACCTGCTGGCGCTGCACCTGCGCTTCGACCGCGAGCGCGGCAAGCTCTACTTCACCTTCAGCAACGCCGCTGAAACCTGCTCCAGCGGCCGTATCGTGCTGGAGGCCATCGGTGCATAAGCCCTGCGCGGTGATCCCGGTGTACAACCATGAACGCGCCGTGCCGGCCGTGGTCGCCGAACTGCTGGCGGCAGGTTTGCCCTGCGTGCTGGTGGACGACGCCAGCAGCCCGGCCTGCGCGGCAGTGTTGCAGCAACTGGCCGAACACGAGCGGGTCCATCTGGTGTCACTGGCGCTCAACCAGGGCAAGGGTGGCGCGGTCATGGCCGGCCTGCGTGAAGCCGCACGCCTGGGCTTTACCCATGCCCTGCAAGTAGATGCCGACGGCCAGCACGACCTGACCGATGTGCGCCGCTTTCTCGAACAGTCCGAGGCCCACCCGCAAGCGCTGATCTGCGGTTACCCACAGTTCGACGCCAGCGTGCCCAAGGGCCGCCTGTATGCCCGCTACCTCACCCATGTGTGGGTCTGGATCAACACCCTGTCGCTGCAGATCCGCGACTCGATGTGCGGCTTTCGCGTCTACCCCCTGGCGCCTGCCCTGGCCTTGATCAACGCGGTGAAGCTGGGCACGCGCATGGACTTCGACACGGAGATCCTGGTGCGCCTGGCCTGGCGCAACCAGCCCATGCGCTGGCTGCCGACCCGTGTGCATTACCCGGCCGACGGCCTGTCGCACTTTCGCCTGGTGCACGACAACGCACTGATTTCACGCATGCACGCCAAGCTGTTCTTCGGCATGCTGCTGCGCGCGCCGGTAATTCTCTGGCAGCGGTGGCAGGCATGAGCCGCAGCGAGCAGCACTGGGCCGAGCAACAGGAGCGGGGCAGTTTCTGGCTGATGAAACTGACCGCCCTGGGCACCCGGTTGCTTGGCCGGCGCCTGCTCAGCCCGATCCTCTACGGCGTGGTGCTGTACTTTTTCCTGTTCGGCCGACAAGCCCGGCGCAGTGCCTGGCAGTACCAGCAGCGCCTGGCCGAGTGGAGCAACCGCCCCGACTTGCTGCCCAGCCACAGGCGGGTGTTCGGCCAGTTCATGGCGTTTGCCGATGCCTTGCTCGACAAGCTAGACGTGTGGAACGGCAAGCTGAGCCTTGAGCAGATCGAAATCATCGACCCGGCCCAGCTGCGCCAGCAATTGCGCGGTGAGCGCGGGCAGATGCTGGTCGGTGCCCACCTGGGCAACCTTGAGGTGTGTCGCGCCCTGGCCGAGCTGGGCGAACAGGTGACCATGAATGTGCTGGTCCACACCAAACATGCCGAACGCTTCAATCGCCTGCTTGGCGAAGCCGGGGCCACGCACCTGCGCCTGATCCAGGTGAGCGAGCTGGACCCGGCGATCATGCTGCAACTGAGCGAGCGCCTGGAACGTGGCGAGTGGCTGGCGATTGCCGGTGATCGCGTGCCGCTGCACGGTGCGCGCACCGTCGAGGTAGACTTTCTCGGCCACCCGGCGGCGTTTCCCCAAGGCCCCTGGTTGTTGGCCGGGCTGCTCAAGTGCCCGCTCAACTTGCTGTTCTGCCTCAAGCAGCAAGGGCGCTATCAGGTGATGCTCGAACCCTTCGCCAGCACCATCGAGTGGCGCCGTGGCCAGCGCGACCCGGTGATCGCCGAGTGGGCCGGGCGCTATGCCGACCGCCTGGGGCATTACTGCCTGCAAGCGCCACAGCAATGGTTCAATTTCTACCCTTTCTGGAAGACCGATGACGATGCCCGTGCATGAGCCTGTGACCTTCGGCGAGTCGCCGCTTGCGATCGAAGACGTCCTGGCCCTGGCCCACCACCAGGCCCAGACCCGCCTGCAGGACGACGCCCCCTACCGTGCCCGCATCGCCCGCGGCGCGCAGTTTCTCGACACCTTGCTGCACCAGGAAGGGGTGATCTACGGCGTGACCACCGGCTACGGCGACTCGTGCGTGGTGGCGGTGCCGCTGGAGCACGTCGAGGCCCTGCCCCGGCACTTGTACACGTTCCACGGCTGCGGCCTGGGGCGGATACTGGATGCACCGTCGACCCGTGCGGTGCTGGCGGCGCGGCTGCAGTCGCTGTGCCAGGGCGTGTCGGGGGTGCGGGTGGAGCTGCTGGAGCGCCTGCAGGCATTCCTCGCCCACGACATCCTGCCGCTGATCCCGGAAGAAGGCTCGGTGGGCGCCAGCGGCGACCTGACGCCGTTGTCCTATGTGGCCGCGACCCTGTCGGGTGAGCGCGAGGTCATGTACCAGGGCGAGCGTCGCGACGCAGCCGACGTTCACCGCGCGCTGGGCTGGACGCCCCTGGTGCTGCGCCCCAAGGAAGCCCTGGCGTTGATGAACGGCACTGCGGTGATGACCGGCCTTGCCTGCCTGGCCTTCGCCCGCGCCGACTACCTGCTCAGGCTGGCCACCCGCATCACCGCGTTGAACGTGGTCGCCCTGCAAGGCAACCCGGAACACTTCGACGAGCGCCTGTTCGCCGCCAAGCCGCACCCGGGGCAGATGCAGGTCGCCGCCTGGCTGCGCCAGGACCTGGCCATCGACGCACCCACCGCACCCCTGCACCGCCTGCAAGACCGCTACTCGCTGCGCTGCGCCCCCCATGTGCTGGGTGTGCTGGCCGACAGCCTGGGCTGGTTGCGCGGCTTCATCGAGACCGAACTCAACAGCGCCAACGACAACCCGATCATCGACGCCGACGCCGAACGGGTGCTGCATGGCGGGCACTTCTATGGCGGGCACATCGCCTTTGCCATGGACAGCCTGAAGAACCTGGTGGCCAACATCGCCGACCTGCTCGACCGCCAGTTCGCCTTGCTGGTGGATGTGCGCTACAACCACGGCCTGCCCAGCAATCTGTCCGGCGCCAGCGCCGAGCGGGCCATGCTCAACCATGGCTTCAAGGCCGTGCAGATCGGCGCCAGCGCCTGGACCGCCGAAGCCCTCAAGCAGACGATGCCGGCCAGCGTGTTCTCGCGCTCCACCGAGTGCCACAACCAGGACAAAGTCAGCATGGGCACCATCGCCGCCCGCGATGCATTGCGTGTACTGGAACTGACCGAACAGGTGGCCGCCGCCACGCTGCTGGCGGCCAATCAAGGCGTGTGGCTGCGCAGCCGCGAGGCCGATGCCCGCGACCTGCCGCCAACCCTGGCGGCCATGCACAACGAACTGCTGGCCGATTTCGCCCCGGTCATCGAGGACCGTGCGCTGGATAGCGATCTGCGCCTGTGCCTGAACCGTATTGCCGAACAACACTGGAGGCTGCATGCGCAGTAAGGGAGTGCTGCACGTCGACACCGAAGTGCAGGTGCCGTTTTTTGATGTCGACAGCATGCAGGTGGTCTGGCACGGCCACTACGTCAAATACCTGGAAGTGGCGCGCTGCGCGCTGCTCGACCGGCTCGACCACAACTACCTGCAAATGCGCGACTCAGGCTACGCCTGGCCGGTGATCGACCTGCAACTGCGCTACATGCGCGGTGCCCTCTTCGGCCAGCGCCTGAACGTGCGCGCAAGCCTGGTGGAGTGGGAGAACCGCCTGAAGATCAACTACCTGATCAGCGACGCTGTCACCGGCGAACGCATGACCCGCGCCAGCTCCGTGCAGGTGGCGGTAGACATTGCCAGCGGCGAGATGCAACTGGCCTCGCCCCAGGCAATGCTCGATGCCGTGGCCAGGGTGCTCGCATGAAAACGCTGATGCACAGCCTGCTCGGCGCCACCCTCCTGCTTGCCTGCGGCCTGGCCCAGGCCTTTGGCCTGGATGACCTGAGCAAGCAGTTGGGTGAGCCTGCGGTAGTCAAGGGCCCGTTCATCCAGGAAAAACACCTGCGCGCCCTGCCCCAGCCGCTGGTGAGCAAGGGCCAGTTCGTGCTGGCCCGCGATCACGGCTTGCTCTGGCTGCTGCAAACGCCCCTCAAGCAGGACTACCGCCTCGATGCCCGGGGCATCTCGCGCCGTGACCCGAAGGGCTGGCAGACGCTACCGAACAAGAGCGCCGGTGCCGAGCAGAACCGTTTGTTCTTCGCCGTGCTGCAAGGCGACAGCAGCGGCCTGCAGCGCGACTTCGAGCTCAGCCTGCAAGGCGATGCACAGCACTGGCAACTGCGCCTGACGCCGCGTTCGATGCTGCTCAAGCAGGTGTTCAAACAGATCGACATCGACGGCGGGCAATTTGTCGAGCGCATCCAGATGCTTGAAACCCAGGGCGACAGCACGGTGCTGCGCATGCCATCGAGCAACAGCGCCAGCCAGCTGAGCGATACGGAGCGCCGCGACTTTGCCGAGTGAGCGCTGGTTGCCACGGCTGTTCCTGGTGCTGCTGGCCGCGGTCCTGGCCCTGGCCGGCTGGCAGTGGCATCGCGGTGCGCCGCTCAATGCCGACCTGATGACCCTGGTACCCGGCGACGCCCAGGACCCGCTGGTGAAACGCGCCGAACAACGCATGCAGGCACCGTTGAACAGCGAGATGCTGGTGCTGGTCGGCCATCCGCAACGCGAACAGGCCATCGCCCTGGCCCGCCTGCTGGGTGAGCAGTGGCAGGCCAGTGGCGTGTTCACGAAGGTCCAATGGAGCGTGCAGGCCGATCTGCAGGCGGTGCGCGAGCAACTGCTGCAAGGCCGTCTGGCGATGCTCTCACGCACCGACCGCGAGGCGCTGATCGACGACCCCCAGGCCTTTGTCGAACAACGGGTGCAGCGTCTCTATGACCCGTTCGCCGGGATGAGCCTGGTGCCCAGCCAGGACGACTGGCTGGGCCTGGCGGCCCGCATCCAGAGCAGCCAGCCGCGTCCGGCCTCCGTACAGCTGGACACCGCCAGCGGCGCGCTGCTGGCCGAGGCCGACGGCCAGACCTGGGTACTGCTGCGCGCCCACACCGAGGGCAACGCCTTCGATGTGAAGTTGCCGCTGCAAGTGGTCAGCCTGCTCGACAACGGCCGTCAGCTAGCCCAGCAGCAAGGTGCCCGGCTACTGGCCGCCAGCGGCCTTCTGTACGCCGCCAACGGCCAGCGCCAGGCCAGCCAGGAAATCACCTGGGTCGGCGGCGGCGCTACCGTGGGCATCGTGCTGCTGTTGCTCCTGGCCTTCCGGCGCCTGCGCGTGCTGCTGGCGCTGGTCCCGGTGGTGGTCGGCATGCTGTTCGGCGCCGTGGCCTGTGTGGCCCTGTTCGGCCAGATGCATGTGATCACCCTGGTACTGGGCTCCAGCCTGATTGGCGTGGCGGTGGACTATCCACTGCACTACCTCTCGAAAAGCTGGAGCCTGCGCCCCTGGCGGGCCTGGCCGGCCCTGCGCCTGACCCTGCCGGGGCTGAGCCTGAGCCTGGTCACCAGTTGCATCGGCTACCTGGCACTGGCCTTCACCCCCTTTCCGGCCCTGACCCAGATCGCGGTGTTTTCCGCCGCCGGGCTGCTCGGCGCCTACCTCAGTGCCGTGTGCCTGCTGCCGGCCCTGCTCAAGGGCGACAGCGTGCACCCGGCGCACTGGCCGTTGCAGGTTGCGCAAGGGTTGATGAACCTGCGCGCCAGGCTGCTGGCCAAGGTGCCCAGCCCGGTACTGCTCGGCCTGCTGATCCTGTTCTGCGCCGCGGGCCTGTGGCGGCTGGACAGCCGCAACGACATCCGCCAATGGGTCGACAGCTCGCCGCAACTGCTCGATGAAGCCCGCGCCGTCGCGCGCATCACCGGCTACCAGCCCACCAGCCAGTTCTACCTGGTGCGCGGCGCCGACCAGGCCGAGTTGCTTGGCCGCCTGGAAGCGCTGGGCGAGCGCCTCGACACCCTGGTCGAGACCCACAAGCTCAAGGGCTACATGGCGCTCAACCAACTGGTCGCCAGCAGCATCGAACAACAGCACGTGCGCGATGCGCTGAGCAAGCTGCCCGCGCACTGGCAGCCGCTGCTGGCCCTGGGCGTGCCTCAGCACGCATTGCAGGCCGAGCTCAGCCAGTTGCAGGCACTGCCACCCCTGGACATCGATCACGCCCTCAGCGGCCCTCTGGGCGAGCCGTGGCGCACCTTGTGGCTGGGCGCCGATGGCCAGGGCGTTGCGGCGATGGTCAGCTTGCAGGGCCTGAGTGATCCGGCGTTGCTGCAACGGCAAACCGAAAGCCTGGCAGGCGTGCAGCTTGTGGACCGCCTCGGCGAGTTGAACCGGGTGTTCGCCGCCACCCAGGTCAGCGCCGCCGAGCTCAAGCTGTTGTCCTGTGCGCTGATCGTGGTGCTGCTGATTGTTCCGTTCGGCATGGGCGGGGCCCTGCGCATCGTCGCCCTGCCCCTGCTGGCCGCCTTGTGCAGCCTGGCGTGCCTCGGTTGGCTGGGCCAGCCGCTGACCCTGTTCAGCCTGTTCGGGTTGCTGCTGGTCACCGCCATCAGCGTCGACTACGCCATCCTCATGCACGAACAGATTGGCGGCGCCGCGGTCAGTTTGTTGGGGACCTTGCTGGCCGCCACCACGACGTGGCTGTCGTTCGGCCTGCTGGCGGTATCGCAAACCCCGGCGGTGAGCAATTTTGGCCTGGCCGTGAGCCTGGGGCTGGTGTTCAGCTTCCTCCTCGCCCCCTGGGCCGCCACCGGGCACAAGGAGCAGCCATGAAACGCTTGTTGCCGATGCTGGCCTTTGCCTTGCTCTGTGCCTGCGCAAGCCCGCCGCCGCTACCCGATCAAGCGCCTGCACTGGCGCTGCCGATGCAGCTGCATATCCAGCGCGAGCAGGCCGGACAACGCCAGGACTGGCTGCTGGTGATCCAGCAAGAGGGCAGCCGCCTGCGCTGGTCGATGCTCGACTTGCTGGGCATTCCCCAGGCGCGGCAGTTGCTCGATCACGGCCAGTGGCAGGCCGACGGCCTGCTGCCGCCCAACCCGGCGGCGCGGGAACTGTTTGCTGCCTTGCTGTTTGCCCTGACGCCCGACGACCAGCTGCAGCAGGGTTATCCTGCCGCCCGCCAGCAAGGCCGGCAGCGCTGGCTGGGCGAGCGCTGGCGGGTCGATTACCGCAATGCCGATGACTTCACCTTGAACCTTGGGCAGGGCCTGCGTTATCTAGTCAGCCCATTACCCAGCGAGACGCCGCCATGACCGCCTATCTCAATGCCCTGGGCCTGGTCTGCGCCCTGGGGCGCGATCAGGCCGACGTCGCCCGCCACCTGTTTGCCGGCGACTGCTCCGGGGTGCGCGAAGCCGAAGGTTGGGTGCCGCAGCAGCGCGTTCCGGTTGCCGCTGTTCACGGCGCTCTGCTGGCGTTGCCGCAGGCACTGCAGTCGCGGCACAGCCGCAATAATCAGCTACTCTACGAAGCCTGTTTGCAGATACTCCCGCAGATCCACGCCGCCATCGCCTGCCACGGCAACGCGCGCGTGGCCATCGTGCTGGGCACCAGTACCTCGGGCATTGCCGAGGCGGGCGACGGCATCGCCCATTACCTGCGTGAACAGCAGTTCCCGCCAGGCTACGACTATGCCGAACAAGAGCTCAGCGCACCGGCCAATTTCCTCGCCGACTGGCTGCAACTGAACGGCCCGGCCTATGTGATTTCCACTGCATGCACCTCCAGTGCCCGCGCCTTGATGAGCGCACGCCGGCTGCTCGACCTGGGTGTGTGCGATGCGGTGATCTGCGGCGGCGTAGACAGCCTGTGCAAGCTCACCCTCAATGGCTTCAGCGCCCTTGAGGCGGTCAGCGCACACCGTTGCAACCCGTTCTCGGCCAATCGTGACGGCATCACCATTGGTGAAGCGGCAGCCGTGTTCCTGATGACCCGCGAGGCGAACGGCGAAGGCCCCACCGTTGCACTGCTGGGTGCTGGCGCCAGCTCCGATGCGCACCATATCTCGGCGCCCGATCCACAGGGCAAGGGCGCCTTGCAGGCCATGGCCAAGGCGCTGGACAATGCAGGTCTGCAGCCTGCCCAGATCGACTACCTGAACCTGCACGGCACCGCCACCGCGCACAATGACGCCATGGAGAGCCAGGCCGTGCATGCCCTGTTCGGCAGCCAGCTGGCCTGCTCTTCAAGCAAACCCATGACCGGTCACACCCTGGGTGCGGCCGGCGCGCTGGAGGCGGCGTTCTGCTGGTTGAGCCTGTCGGCGCACAACCCCGATGGGCGCCTGGTGCCGCACATCTGGGATGGCGCGATCGACCCGCAACTGCCGCTACTGAACCTGGTCGACGCCAGCCAGCGCCTGCCCGTTACCGGGCAACGGCGACTGATGAGCAACTCGTTCGCCTTCGGCGGCAACAATGTCAGCCTGATTCTCGGAGACGCGTCATGATCACCTGGCCCCTGGCCGAACTACTGCCCCATGCCGGCGACATGATCCTGATCGATGCGGTCGAGTCCTTCGATGAGGAGCAGGTTCATACCCGCCTGACCGTGCGTCCGGGTGGCCTGTTCAACCGCGCCGACGGCAGCCTGCCAGCCTGGGTCGGCATCGAGCTGATGGCCCAGAGCGTGGCCGCCTTCGCCGGTTGTCGCGCGCGCACCCGGGGCAAACCCGCCGGGCTGGGTTTTTTACTGGGCACCCGCAAATTCGAAAGCAACGTCGAGTGCTTTCCCGCCGGTGCCGAACTGCGCATTCATGCCCAACGCTCGCTCGAAGACGAGAACGGCATGGGTGTGTTCGAGTGTCATCTACACGGACCGGGCATTCATGCCTCGGCCCGATTGAACGTTTTCAGCCCGCCGCAAGCGGCCAGCTACCTGGCCGAAGCAGGCCCGCAGGAGTCCCCCAATGACTGACACCATTCTGGTTACCGGCTCCAGTCGCGGCATTGGCCGGGCCATTGCCCTGCGCCTGGCGCGCGCCGGATTCGACCTGGTCGTGCATTGCCGCAGCGGCCGCAGCGAGGCCGAGACTGTTGCCGATGAAGTTCGGGCGCTGGGTCAGCAGGCGCGCGTACTGCAATTCGACGTGGCGGATCGCAGTGCCTGCGCCGCCATCCTCGTTGACGATGTCGAAACCCATGGCGCTTATTACGGCGTGGTGTGCAACGCCGGCCTGACCCGCGACGGTGCCTTTCCGGCGCTCAGCGAAGAGGACTGGGACCAGGTGCTGCGCACCAATCTCGACGGTTTCTACAACGTGCTGCACCCCTTGATGATGCCGATGATCCGTCGTCGTGCCGCAGGGCGCATCGTGTGCATCACCTCGGTGTCGGGCATGATCGGCAACCGCGGCCAGGTCAACTACAGCGCCTCCAAGGCCGGGGTGATCGGCGCCGCCAAGGCCCTGGCGATTGAGCTGGCCAAGCGCAAGATCACCGTCAACTGCGTGGCCCCCGGGCTGATCGACACGGCCATGCTCGATGAACACGTGCCGGTCGATGAGCTGCTGAAAATGATTCCGGCCCAGCGCATGGGTACCCCGGAAGAAGTGGCAGGCGCGGTCAATTTCCTGATGTCGGCAGAGGCCGCGTACATCACCCGCCAGGTGCTGGCGGTCAACGGAGGGTTGTGCTGATGAAGCGCGTAGTGGTCACCGGCATGGCCGGTATCACCTCCCTGGGCAATGACTGGGCGACCATCGCCGGGCACTTCTCCAGCCATCGCAGCGGCATTCGCCGAATGCACGAATGGGACCGCTTCGAGGAGCTCAACACGCGCCTGGCCGGCCCTATCGATGACTTCGTGGTGCCCGATAGCTGGACCCGCAAGCAGCTGCGCAGCATGGGCCGGGTTTCACGCCTGGCGGTGGCGGCGGCCGAGAAGGCCCTGCGCGACGCGGGCCTGTTGGACGACCCGATGATTCGCGACGGACGCATGGGCGTGGCCTGCGGCTCGTCCACCGGCAGTACCGACGAAATGAAAACCTTCGGCAACATGCTGCTCAATTCGGTCGCCGAAGGCCTGAACGCCAACTCCTACGTACGCATGATGCCGCACACCACGGCGGCCAATATCAGCATTTTCTTTGGCCTGACCGGGCGCCTGATCCCCACCTCCAGCGCCTGCACCAGCGGCAGCCAGGGCATCGGTTATGCCTACGAGGCCATCAAGTTCGGGCGCCTGCCACTGATGCTCGCCGGGGGTGCCGAAGAGCTCTGCCCCACCGAGGCCATGGTGTTCGATGCGCTGTACGCCACCAGCCTGAAAAACGACGCCCCGCAGAGCACCCCCAGCCCTTACGACAGCGGCCGCGATGGCCTGGTGATCGGTGAAGGCGGCGGCATGCTGGTGCTCGAAGAACTGGAGCATGCACTGGCCCGTGGCGCGCACATCTACGCCGAGATCGTCGGCTTTGGCACCAACGCCGACGGCCAGCACACCACCCGCCCGGAACAGGTGACCATGCGCCGCGCCATGGCGCTGGCCCTGGAAGATGCCAACCTTGCGCCCGATGCCATCGGCTATGTGAATGGTCACGGCACCGCCACCGAGCAGGGCGACATCGCCGAAACCCTGGCCACCAGCAGCCTGTTCGGCCCCCGCATGCCGATCAGCTCGCAAAAGAGTTTTCTCGGTCACACCCTGGGCGCCTGCGGTGCGCTGGAGTCCTGGTTCAGCATCGAGATGTTGAACAGCGACCATTACGTGCACACCCTCAACCTGGCCAACATCGACCCGCAATGCGGCGAGCTGGATTACCTGTGCGACGACTGGCGGGTGATGAGCAACGAGTACGTGATGAACAACAATTTCGCCTTTGGCGGGGTCAACACCTCGTTGATTTTCCGCCGTTGGCGCTGAGGCTTCAGGCCTGGGGCGCGGGTGCCTCGCGCCCGCTCAGCAACGACACAAATGCCCTGGCCATTGCCGACGTCGATTGGCGTCGTTGCACCACCCACACGGCCGTCATCGCATCGCTGTCGAGCAAGGTCCGGTAGACCACGCCCTCCATGCGCATGCGCTGGAAGGATGCCGGCAGCACCGACACCCCCAACCCCGCCGACACCAGGCCGATGATGGTCATCGCCTCACTGGCCTCCTGGGCAAAATGCGGGCTGAAGCCTGCCTGGCGGGCCAGGCTCAGCAACTGCGCATACAGGCCGCTGCCGTAGCTGCGGGGGAAGAACACGAACGGCTCATTGGCCAGCGCCGCCAGGTACAGCCCGCCTTCACTGCCGTGGGCCAGCGGGTGTGTGGCGTTGATGATTGCCACCAGCGGCTCGCGCAGCAGCTCCGTAGCGACCAGATTGTCTGGCAGCGCCAGCGGCCGCATCAGTCCGACTTCGATGCTTTCATCCAGCAGGGCGTCGGCTACCGCCTGGCTGCTCATTTCGTTGAGGTGCAGGTGAACGGCCGGAAAACGCTGGCGGAACGCATAGATTGCCGCGGAGATGCTGGAGTTGAACGGGGCTGACGAGGTGAATCCGATCTTCATCTCGCCCAATTCGCCCAGCTGCGCGCGACGCGCCACATCGGCCGCTTTGTCGACCTGCGCCAGCACTTGCCGCGCCTCCTCCAGAAACAGCCGCCCCGCCTCGCTCAGCGCAACCCGACGATTGGTACGCTCGAACAGGCGTGCGCCCAGCTCCTGTTCCAGGGCCTGGATCTGCTGGCTCAAGGGTGGCTGGGAGATCCCCAGTTGCTGCGCGGCGCGGCCAAAGTGCAGCTCTTCGGCCACGGCGATGAAGTAGCGCAGATGGCGCAGTTCCATAAGGTGCTCCAATAGGTCGTAAAACCTCTTAAACAGGTCGAACAATATATTGGAAATGATCATTAGCCAGCTATATGCTTTTTTCACTGCCTGCCAGGTTGTGACGCCCGAGGTCACCCGTGAAAACTGCTGTTGCTCTACACGCCCACGAAATATCCCCTGCCGCTGTCGACGCTCGCGTCACTGTTACCGAAAGCTGGATCGAAAAAGGCACCCCGGCCTTTTTGCGCACGGTCCTGGCGCTGTTCTGCGGCGGCTTTGCCACCTTCGCCCTGCTCTACTGCGTGCAGCCGATGATGCCGATGCTGTCCCAGGAGTTTTCCATCAATGCCGCGCAAAGCAGCCTGATCCTCTCGGTCTCCACTGCCATGCTGGCGGTCGGGCTACTGATCACCGGGCCCATTTCTGACCGCATCGGACGCAAGCCGGTGATGGTGGCGGCGCTGTTCTGCGCAGCCCTGTGCACGATCGTCAGCGCACTGATGCCGAGCTGGCAGACGGTGCTGCTGAGCCGCGCCTTGCTGGGCCTGTCGTTGAGCGGACTGGCTGCGGTGGCCATGACCTACCTGAGCGAAGAGATTCACCCGCAACACATCGGCCTGGCCATGGGCCTGTACATCGGCGGCAATGCCATCGGCGGCATGAGCGGCCGACTGATCACCGGGGTGCTGATCGACTTCGTCAGCTGGCACACCGCGCTGCTGGTGATCGGCAGCCTGGCGCTGATCGCGGCCGTGGTGTTCTGGAAAGTCCTGCCCGAATCGCGCAACTTCCGCCCGCGCTCCCTGCACCCGCGCAGCCTGCTCGAAGGCTTCACCCTGCACTTTCGCGATGCCGGCCTGCCCTGGCTGTTCCTTGAAGCCTTCTTGCTGATGGGCGCCTTTGTCACCCTGTTCAACTACATCGGCTACCGCCTTCTGGCCGAGCCGTATTACATGAGCCAGGCCTTGGTGGGCTTGCTGTCGGTGGTGTACCTGTCGGGCATCTACAGCTCGGCGCAAATCGGGGCCCTGGCCGACAAGTTGGGCCGGCGCAAGGTGTTCTGGGCGACCATCGTGCTGATGTTCAGCGGCCTGCTGCTGACCCTGTTCACACCCCTGCTGCTGGTGATCGTCGGCATGCTGGTGTTCACCTTCGGCTTTTTTGGCGCGCACTCGGTGGCCAGCAGCTGGATCGGCCGACGCGCCACCAAAGCCAAGGGCCAGGCTTCGTCGCTGTACCTGTTCAGTTATTACGCGGGATCAAGTGTGGCCGGGACGGCCGGCGGGGTGTTCTGGCATCAGGCGGGGTGGAACGGCATCGGGCTGTTCATCGGCAGCTTGCTGGTGGTGGCATTGCTGGTGGCGTTGCACTTGAGCCGGTTGCCGGCCAAGGTGTGAGATGCGAATCGCGGGGCAAGCCCGCTCCTACCCGGTAGGAGCGGGCTTGCCCCGCGAAGTTTCTCAGTTGACGACTTCAACCAGATCAACGTCGATCTCACGGCTCATCAGCTTCTTCTCGACTTCACCGGTCAGCTTGACCTTGGTCTTGTCGTTGAAGGCCACCGGCGGCATGTCTTCCTTGTCGATCTCGACGGTGATGGTGCCGGTGGTGTCCTTGAACTCGAACTTGTCATCGTTGTTCAACTGCTTGACCACGAAACCCTGCAATACCACCGGGGTGTCGTCGGCAGCGTCGTTGGCGGCGGCCACGGTGGTTACCGGCTGGGCGCCAGGGCCGGTGTAGCCGGCCGCCAGGGCAGCAGTGCTGAACAGGGGAGCAAGCAGCAGGGCAAGGTAACGGGTTTTCATGGTTCAGATCCTGTTTGGGTTTCGATGAGGACAGATTACCCAGGCAGGCTGAATTGAACCTTAACCAGCAAAACGCCCGGCATTGGCCGGGCGTTTTTTGTTGCAGCAGTGCTTACTGGTGGTACTGCGCCGACAGCTCGTGCACGGCGTTGATGAACGCGCCAGCATGCTCTGGATCGACTTCCGGGGTAATTCCGTGACCCAGGTTGAACACATGGCCGGTGCCCTGGCCGTAGCTGGCCAGAATGCGACCGACTTCAGCACGGATGGCTTCAGGCTTGGCGTACAGCACGGTCGGGTCCATGTTGCCCTGCAGGGCGACCTTGTTGCCGACACGCTGGCGGGCTTCGCCAATGTCGCAGGTCCAGTCCAGGCCCAGGGCATCCGCGCCAGCGTCGGCGATGCTTTCCAGCCACAGGCCGCCGTTCTTGGTGAACAGGATCACCGGAACCTTGCGCCCTTCGTGCTCGCGGATCAGGCCGCTGACGATCTTGCGCATGTAGGCCAGGGAGAACTCCTGGTACGCCGCCGCCGAGAGGTTGCCGCCCCAGGTATCGAAGATCTGCACGGCCTGGGCGCCGGCCAGGATCTGGCCATTGAGGTAGCTGACGACCGACTGGGCCAGCTTGTCGAGCAGCAGGTGCATGGCCTGGGGGTTGTCGTAGAGCATGGCCTTGGTCTTGCGGAAGTCTTTCGACGAGCCGCCTTCGACCATGTAGGTGGCCAGGGTCCACGGGCTTCCGGAGAAGCCGATCAGCGGGACGCGGCCGTTGAGCTCGCGGCGAATGGTGCTGACCGCATCCATCACGTAGCCCAGGTCTTTTTGTGGATCAGGGATCGGCAGCGCTTCGATATCGGCCAGGGTGCTGATGACCTTCTTGAAACGCGGGCCTTCGCCGGTTTCAAAGTACAGGCCCTGGCCCATGGCATCGGGGATGGTCAGGATGTCGGAGAAGAGGATCGCGGCGTCCAGCGGGTAGCGGTCCAGCGGCTGCAGGGTGACCTCGCAGGCAAACTGCGGGTTCATGCACAGGCTCATGAAATCACCGGCCTTGGCGCGGCTGGCGCGGTACTCCGGCAGGTAGCGGCCGGCCTGGCGCATCATCCACACCGGGGTGACGTCTACGGGTTGCTTGAGCAGGGCGCGCAGAAAACGATCGTTCTTCAAGGCAGTCATGTCGGCATCCGGAAAAAAAGTGCGGGCATTTTCTCAGACACCAACGGAAAAGGCACGGTAAGTACCGTGCCTTTTGTCTATCGACCTGCGGTGGGTCAATAGATTTTGATGTATTCATCGCGGGGCAAGCCCGCTCCTACAGGGGTTGCAGGAGCGGGCTTGCCCGCGATCACCCTCAGACTTCCAAATAATCCAGGATCCCTTCAGCCGCATTGCGGCCTTCGAAGATCGCCGTTACCACCAGGTCGGAACCGCGAACCATGTCGCCACCGGCGAAGATCTTCGGGTTGCTGGTCTGGTGCTTGAACGGGCCCTTCTCCGGCGCCACGACGCGGCCCTGGCTGTCAGTCTGGATGCTGAACTGCTCGAACCACGGCGCAGGGCTTGGACGGAATCCGAAAGCGATGACCACGGCATCGGCCGGGATGATCTCTTCGGAACCCGGGATCGGCTCGGGGCTGCGACGGCCACGGGCATCCGGCTCGCCGAGACGGGTCTCGACCACCTTCACGCCTTCGACCTTGTCTTCACCGACGATGGCGATCGGCTGGCGGTTGTAGAGGAACTTCACGCCTTCTTCCTTGGCGTTCTTCACCTCTTTGCGCGAGCCGGGCATGTTCGCCTCGTCACGACGGTAGGCACAGGTCACGGCCTTGGCGCCTTGGCGGATGGAGGTGCGGTTGCAGTCCATTGCCGTATCGCCGCCACCCAGCACCACGACCTTCTTGCCCTTCATGTCGACGAAATCTTCCGGCGACTTTTCAAAGCCCAGGTTGCGGTTGACGTTGGCCACCAGGAAATCCAGGGCGTCGTGCACGCCTGGCAGGTCTTCACCCGGGAACCCGCCCTTCATGTAGGTGTAGGTGCCCATGCCCATGAACACGGCATCGTATTCGGCGAGCAGTTGCTCCATGGTGATGTCCTTGCCTACCTCGGTGTTGAGGCGGAACTCGATCCCCATGCCGGTGAAGACTTCGCGGCGATTGCTCAGCACGGTCTTTTCCAGCTTGAACTCCGGGATACCGAAGGTCAGCAGGCCGCCGATTTCCGGGTTGCGGTCGAACACCACCGGGGTCACCCCGCCGCGCACCAGCACGTCGGCACAGCCCAGGCCCGCCGGGCCCGCACCGATGATCGCGACACGCTTGCCGGTCGGCTTGACCTTGGACATGTCCGGGCGCCAGCCCATGGCGAAGGCGGTGTCGGTGATGTATTTCTCCACCGAACCGATGGTCACGGCCCCGAAGCCGTCGTTGAGGGTGCAGGCACCCTCGCACAGACGATCCTGCGGGCACACCCGGCCGCACACTTCCGGCAGGGTGTTGGTCTGGTGCGACAGCTCCGCGGCGGCGAGGATGTTGCCTTCGGACACCAGCTTCAGCCAGTTGGGGATGAAGTTGTGTACCGGGCACTTCCACTCGCAGTACGGGTTGCCGCAGCCCAGGCAGCGGTGGGCCTGTTCGGCCGACTGCTGGGGCTTGAAGGGTTCGTAGATTTCCACGAACTCTTTCTTGCGTTGACGCAACAGTTTCTTCTTCGGATCCTTGCGCCCGACTTCGATGAACTGGAAGTCATTGCTGAGACGTTCAGCCATTTTCAATACCTCTTTACCGCAGTTGCCAGCTTCAAGCTGCAAGCTGCAAGACGATCACGTGGGCCGGCAAACCTCGTACTGCTTCAGATGTGCAGCTCAAGGCTTGCCGCTTGCCGCTACTGCGGATTGGCTCGGGTGCTGGACAGCAGGTTCTTCAGGTTTGCCGCCTTCGGCTTGACCAGCCAGAAGCGACGCACGTAGTCATCCAGGTTTTCCCAGAGCTCACGACCCCATTCGCTGTTGGTTTCTTCGACGTACTCAGCCAGCACGCGGGACAGGTGGCTGCGATAAGCCTCCATCGCCTCGCCGCTGATGCGCTGGATCTCGACCAGTTCGTGGTTGAGTTTGTCGACGAAGCTGTTGTCCATGTCCAGCACGTAGGCAAAACCACCGGTCATGCCCGAGCCGAAGTTGTAGCCGGTCTTGCCCAGAACGCAGACAAAACCACCGGTCATGTACTCACAGCAGTGATCGCCTGTGCCCTCGACAATCGCGTGGGCACCGGAGTTACGCACCGCAAAACGCTCGCCCGCGGTACCGGCGGCGAACAGCTTGCCGCCCGTGGCGCCATACAGGCAGGTGTTGCCGATGATGGCGCTGTGCTGGGTCGCGAACGGGCTGCCCGCAGGCGGCACGATCACCAGCTTGCCACCGGTCATGCCTTTGCCGACGTAGTCGTTGGCATCACCTTCGAGGTACATGTTCAGGCCACCGGCGTTCCAAACGCCGAAGCTCTGGCCAGCCGTACCCTTGAAGCGGAAGGTGATCGGCGCCTTGGCCATGCCCTGGTTGCCGTGCAGACGAGCCACTTCGCCAGAGATGCGCGCACCGATGGAGCGGTCGCAGTTGCAGATATCGAGGCTGAACTCGCCGCCGCTGAGGTCACGAATGGCCGGCAGGGCCATGTCGACCATCTTCTCGGCCAGCACGCCCTTGTCGAACGGCGGGTTGCGGTCGACTTCGCAGAACTGCGGCTTGTCGGCCGGCACGTGCGGGCTTCCCAGCAGCGGGCTGAGGTCCAGGTGTTTTTGCTTCTCGGTTTCGCCGGGGAGCATTTCCAGCAGGTCGGTACGCCCGATCAGTTCGCCGAGGCTGCGCACACCCAGCTTGGCCAGCCACTCACGGGTTTCTTCGGCCACGTAGGTGAAGAAGTTCACCACCATGTCGACGGTGCCGATGTAGTGGTCTTTACGCAGCTTGTCGTTCTGGGTGGCAACGCCGGTCGCGCAGTTGTTCAGGTGACAGATACGCAGGTATTTGCAGCCCAGGGCGATCATTGGCGCGGTGCCGAAGCCAAAGCTTTCAGCGCCGAGGATGGCTGCCTTGATGACGTCCAGGCCGGTTTTCAAACCACCGTCGGTCTGTACCCGGACCTTGCCGCGCAGGTCATTGCCGCGCAGGGTCTGGTGGGTTTCGGCCAGGCCCAGTTCCCACGGGGCACCGGCGTACTTGATCGAGGTCAGCGGCGAAGCGCCGGTGCCACCGTCGTAACCGGAGATGGTGATCAAGTCGGCATAGGCCTTGGCCACGCCGGCAGCAATGGTGCCAACGCCGGCTTCCGCCACCAGCTTGACCGAGACCAGCGCCTGCGGGTTGACCTGCTTGAGGTCGAAAATCAGCTGCGACAGGTCTTCGATCGAGTAGATGTCGTGGTGCGGCGGAGGCGAGATCAGGGTCACGCCAGGCACGGCATAACGCAGGCGGGCGATCAGGCCATTGACCTTGCCGCCCGGCAATTGGCCGCCTTCGCCGGGCTTGGCGCCCTGGGCTACCTTGATCTGCAGCACTTCGGCGTTGACCAGGTATTCGGGGGTCACGCCAAAGCGGCCGGTCGCCACTTGCTTGATCTTCGAGCTCTTGATGGTGCCGTAGCGGGCCGGGTCTTCACCGCCCTCACCGGAGTTGGAGCGCGCACCCAGGCGGTTCATTGCCTCGGCCAGGGCTTCATGGGCTTCCGGCGACAGTGCACCCAGGGAGATACCGGCGGAGTCGAAGCGCTTGAGGATCGCGTCCAGCGGCTCGACTTCTTCCAGCGCCAGCGGCTGGTCGGCGACCTTGACCTGGAGCAGGTCGCGGATCATCGACACCGGGCGCTTGTCGACCAGCGCGGTGTATTCCTTGAACTTGGCGTAGTCGCCCTGCTGCACGGCAGCCTGCAGGGTGTTGACCACATCCGGGTTGTAGGCGTGGTATTCGCCACCGTGGACGAACTTGAGCAGGCCGCCTTGCTGGATCGGCTTGCGTGCGCTCCAGGCTTCGGCGGCCAGCAGCTTCTGCTCGTTCTCGATGTCGACGAAGCGCGCGCCCTTGAGGCGACTGGCAACGCCACGGAAGCTCAGGCCAACCACTTCTTCCGAGAGGCCCACGGCTTCAAACAGCTGGGCGCCACGGTAGGAAGCGATGGTGGAGATACCCATCTTCGACAGGATCTTCAGCAGGCCCTTGGAGATACCTTTGCGGTAGTACTTGAAGACTTCATCCAGGTCACCGAGCACTTCGCCGGTACGGATCAGGTCTGCCAGCACTTCGTAGGCCAGGTAGGGGTAGACCGCCGAAGCACCGAAGCCGATCAGTACGGCGAAGTGATGCGGATCGCGGGCGGTGGCGGTTTCGACCAGGATGTTGCTGTCGCAACGCAGGCCTTGCTCGGTCAGGCGGTGGTGTACCGCCCCCACGGCCAGCGACGCATGCACCGGCAACTTGCCCGGGGCGATGTGGCGGTCGCTCAGCACCAGCTGGGTCTTGCCACTGCGCACGGCTTCTTCGGCCTGGTCGGCAATGTTGCGCACTGCCGCTTCAAGGCCCACACCTTCTTCGTAGTTGAGGTCGATCAGATGACGCTCGAAGCCTGGGCGGTCGAGGTTCATCAGCGAGCGCCACTTGGCAGGTGAAATCACCGGCGAGCTCAAGATCACCCGCGAGGCGTGCTCGGGGGATTCCTGGAAGATGTTGCGCTCGGCACCCAGGCAGATCTCCAGCGACATCACGATCGCTTCACGCAGCGGGTCGATCGGCGGGTTGGTGACCTGGGCGAACTGCTGGCGGAAATAGTCGTAGGTCGAGCGCACGCGCTGGGACAGGATCGCCATCGGCGTGTCGTCGCCCATCGAACCGACCGCTTCCTGGCCTTGTTCGCCCAGCGGACGCAGTACCTGGTCGCGCTCCTCGAAGGTGACCTGGAACATCTTCATGTATTGCTTGAGCTGGTCAGCGTCGTAGCTGGCCACGCCCTGGTCGTCGCTCAGGGTCGCCTGGATGCGCAAGGCGTTCTGGCGCAGCCAGCGCTTGTACGGGTGGCGCGACTTGAGGCGGTTGTCGATGGCGTCGGTGTCGAGGATCTGACCGGTCTCGGTGTCCACGGCGAAGATCTGGCCAGGGCCCACACGGCCCTTGGCGATCACGTCTTCAGGTTTGTAGTCCCAGACGCCGATTTCCGAGGCCAGGGTGATGTAGCCGTTCTTGGTGGTCACCCAGCGCGCCGGGCGCAGGCCGTTACGGTCGAGCAGGCAGACCGCGTGGCGACCTTCGGTCATGACCACGCCGGCCGGACCGTCCCACGGCTCCATGTGCATGGAGTTGTACTCGTAGAACGCGCGCAGGTCGGCGTCCATGGTCTCGACGTTCTGCCACGCTGGCGGGATGATCATCCGCACGCCGCGGAACAGGTCGATACCACCGGTGACCATCAGCTCGAGCATGTTGTCCATGCTCGATGAGTCGGAGCCTACGCGGTTGACCAGCGGGCCGAGCTCTTCGAGATCCGGGATCAGTTCGTTCTCGAACTTGGTACGCCGGGCCTGGGCCCAGTTGCGGTTACCGGTGATGGTGTTGATCTCGCCGTTGTGGGCGAGGAAGCGGAACGGCTGCGCCAGCGGCCATTTCGGCAGGGTGTTGGTGGAGAAGCGCTGGTGGAACACGCAAATGGCGGTCTGCAGGCGCTCGTCACCCAGGTCTGGATAGAAGGCGGCGAGGTCCGCCGGCATCATCAGGCCTTTGTAGATAATGGTCTTGTGGGAAAAGCTGCAGATGTAATGGTCGGTATCCGCGGCGTTGGCCACCGAGGAACGACGACGGGCGCTGAACAGCTTGATCGCGAATTCCTGATCGCTCAGGCCTTCACCACCGACGAACACTTGCTCGATCTGCGGCAGGCGCTCCAGTGCCAGGCGGCCCAGGACGCTGGTGTCGATCGGGACCTTGCGCCAGCCCACCAATTGCAGGCCAGCCGCGAGGATCTCGCGGTTCATGTTTTCGCGTGCAGCTTCAGCGCGGACGTTGTCCTGGTTGAAGAACACCATGCCGACCGCGTACTGCTTGGGCAGCTCGACGCCGAACTGCTCCTGGGCGACAGCCCGCAGGAACTGATCGGGCTTTTGCATCAACAGGCCACAACCGTCGCCGGTCTTGCCGTCAGCGTTGATCCCACCGCGGTGGGTCATGCAAGTCAGGGCCTGCATGGCTGTTTGCAGAAGGTGGTGGCTGGGTTCACCCGTCATATGGGCGATCAGGCCGAAACCACAGTTATCCTTGAATTCTTCGGGATGGTACAGACCTGTTTTCATAGACACTTTCTCACCAGGTTCGCCTCTCACCAAGGCAAATCTCTTTTTAGTACAACCACTTACCATCCACGCCGAACGAATGCCAGCTTTGCGGGGGCAATAGGGGAGCCATTGTTGCACAGCGACAGGGAAGCCCACAAATTTATGACGCATCGCCATAAGTCTATGTCGCATTTTTGAATGTTTTTAAGCGCGATCCGTGGCAACGGAATGGCTTGAGTCTGAAGCGTTTCAGCCTGGACTGCAAGATGGGCTTGTGGCCGGCAGTCTGGGACAGAAAAGCCTGCCGCGCAGTACGCAGCAGGCTTGACCGAGGTTCAGGAGTCGCTCAGCAGGTGGCGGGGGTAGTGCCACCAGGCTATATCAGCGGGTCGAGGCCAGTTCTTGTTGGACGCTGGCGACGGTACGTGGCCAAGGTTTACCAGCCTGGACCTTGGCTGGCAAGGTTTTGATTGCAGCCAGGGCTGCATCGCGGCTGGCGAAGTTGCCGTAAGTGATCACGTACAGCGGCTTGCCCTGCAGAGTTTTCTTGAAGTAGCGATAGTCGCCACCCTGGGCCTTGACGTAGGCCTGGGCAGAAGCTTCGGAGCTGGTACCGAGGATTTGCACGACGTAATTACCCGGCTTCTGTCCGGCGTACCAGCCACCACCTGCCGCAGGCTTGGCGGCCGGCTTCTCGACAGGCTTAGGAGCAGGCTTGGCCGTTGCAACCTGGACAGGCGCTGGTTTCGCAACAGGTGCAACCGGTTTGCTTGCAGCTGGTGCAACCTGGCGTGACGGCTGTGCCTGAGCGATCGGCTGGGCGGGGGTAGGCGCAGGACCCGCTGCAACACCAGCAGGCGGCGCAATGGTGGTTACGGTAGGCGGCTGCAGCGCGGTATCACCGGCAGGCCCGCCCTCTTCACCTTCACCCATGCCGGCAGCTTCGGCCAGCGGGCCGCGCATTACCGGCTGCGACTGACCGACCAGCGGCAAGGGCATCGGTTGCGAGTTACCGGCGAACTCGATGGCTGGGCCGCCATTGTTCGACTGGGCATTGCCCGGCTGCCCCTCACCCAGCGGCAATTGAGCCTGCTCTGCTGGCGCGGTGGGCGCCTGGTCGCCCTTCTTGGGCATCAGCACGGCCGCGGCAACGGCGACCACTACGACGGCAGACAGCGCCAGCACATGTTTCTTAGGCATATTGAACCCCATAAACCCCATAGATGGTCGCTTCGCCGTGTTCCGGCTGGCGATCATGGCTTCGATCAAGGTGTCGCGGGCAACCTGGTTGATTGCTCCAGGCCAGCCGTCCGAGTTTTGGTGAATATCGACAATCTGCTCGCTGGTGAACACTTCGATACCCCGCCCGGCACCTTCCAGGCGCTGCTCGAGGTATTCCCGGGTTTCTTCCTCGCTGTAGGGCGCAAGCTCGATCACGTGAAAACGTTCCTGATCGGCATTGAGCTCTTCCAGCCCGGCGATCAGTGACGGCTCGCCGAACAGGAACACGTGCGGACGCCCTTCTGGGGTACCCGCCGCCAGTTCCAGCAAGGCTTGGAGTGCCGACTCGTCCAGTTGTTCCGCATCGTCCACCAGCAGATAGACTTCCTGACCGGTCAAGGCCAGTTGCACCACCTGGGCAAGCAGGTCGGGGACTTCCGGTTGCGCCACGCCCAGGGACTGGGCGACCTGACCCAGGACGCTGGCAGCATCACTGGCTCCACGGGCAGACACCACAACGCTCTGCACCGTCTGCTTGTTGGTGCTGGCCACCAGGGCCTGGCGCAGGAGGGTCTTGCCACTGCCGTTGGGGCCGGTCACTACCAGCAATAGCTGACTGTAGCGGGCCAAGTGGTGCAACTGGCCCAGTACCGGCTTGCGCTGGGCCGGGAAGAATTTGAAACCAGGCACCCGCGCAGCGAAGGGGTCATGGTTCAACTGGTAATGGCCGAGAAAGGCCTCGTCGGCGTGCAGACTAGTCATCGAACTCTCATCAACCTCAAAGCTGGGCCACGATCGCGCGGTAATCCGCGGCCAGCGTGGCCTGAAGAATCTCTTTCGGGTAGTCGTCGGTGACCACTGCCTCGCCCATCCAGCTCAGCAGGACCAAACGCAAACGACCGTCGAGTACCTTTTTATCCACTGCCATGTGTTCCATGAACTGGGCAGGGGTCATTTCCTCGGGCGGAACCACCGGCAGACCGGCGCGCTGGAACAGGCGAATGCCACGGTCACGTTCCTGCTGGCTGATCCAGCCCAGGCGCATCGACATCTCCAGCGCCATCACCGTACCTGCCGCCACCGCCTCGCCATGCAGCCAGACACCATAGCCCATGTGGGTTTCGATGGCGTGGCCGAAGGTATGTCCAAGGTTGAGGGTGGCGCGCACACCGGATTCACGCTCATCGGCACCGACAACGGCGGCCTTGGCGGCGCACGAGCGGCGAATGGCTTCGGTCAGTGCGACCTGATCCAGACCACGCAAGGCATCCATATTGGCTTCGAGCCATCCCAGGAACGGCTCGTCACAAATCAGACCGTATTTGATCACCTCGGCAAGACCGGCCGACAGCTCGCGCGGTGGCAGGGTGGTGAGGCTGGTGGTGTCGATCAGCACGGCGTTGGGCTGATAGAAAGCGCCCACCATGTTCTTGCCCAGCGGGTGGTTGATACCGGTCTTGCCGCCCACCGACGAATCGACCTGGGACAACAAGGTGGTCGGTACCTGGATAAAGTCCACGCCACGCTGGTAACAGGCGGCGGCAAAACCAGCCATGTCACCAATCACACCGCCGCCCAGGGCGACCACGGTGGTTCGGCGATCATGACGCGCCGTCAGCAGGGCATCGAAAATCAGCTGCAGGGTTTCCCAGTTCTTGTGGGCCTCGCCATCGGGCAGTACGACCGGCAGCACCGAATAAGCACCCAGGGTACGGCTCAGACGCTCAAGGTAGAGGGGGGCAACCGTCTCGTTGGAAACGATGGCGACCTGCCGACCGGCAATATGCGGCGCCAGCAGTTCGGTTTGATCCAGCAGGCCTTCGCCAATGTAGATCGGGTAGCTACGTTCGCCCAGTTCGACCTTAAGTGTCTGCATGTGTCCCCACAATGAACGAGGCGCGGCGTCGATGGCTCGACCCGCGCGATAACGGTGTGCCCTGTCACGGCATGACTGGTCGCCGAGGATAAGCCCGGCTTAACGGGGCGGCAACTTCTGCAAGCGATCGAGAATGTCCTGCACCACCATTCGCGGCGGCCGTTCGTCGGTTTCGACGACCAGGTCGGCAATCTCGCGGTACAGCGGGTCACGGACCTCCAGCAGCGCACGCAAGGTGGCCTCGGGATTGGCCGTGCGCAGCAACGGACGATTGCGGTCACGCGCGGTACGCCCGACCTGCTGCTCGACCGAGGCGTGCAGGTACACCACCCGCCCCCCGGCATGCAGGGCCTGGCGATTGGCATCGCGCATCACCGCGCCACCGCCAGTGGCCAGGACCACGCCATCGAACGCGCACAGCTCGGCGATCATCGCCTGCTCGCGATCACGAAAGCCCGGCTCGCCTTCCTTGTCGAAGATCCACGGGATATTGGCGCCTGTGCGCAGTTCAATTTCCTTGTCGGAATCCTTGAACGGCAGGCGCAGCTCTTTAGCCAGCAGGCGGCCGATGGTGCTTTTACCAGCACCCATGGGCCCCACAAGTATCAAATTTCGCACAGAATCAACGACTCACAGCAATCGCCTGGTCACTCATGATACGCGGAGTCAGGAAGACCAGCAGCTCGGATTTTTTCTCTTGTATAGCATCGCGACGAAACAGCCGCCCAACATACGGCACATCGCCGAAAAATGGCACCTTGTCGACAACTTTACTTTGCACCGTGGAGTACACGCCCCCAATCACGATCGTCTCGCCATCGTTGACCCGGACCTTGGCATTCACCTCGTTTTTCTTGATTGGCGGTACGTTGTTCAGGGCATTGACGTAGTCCGGCTCGTCCTTGGTCACCCTTACAGCCATGATCACTCGGTTGTCCGGCGTGATTTGCGGCGTCACCTCCAATGACAACGAAGCCTCGCGGAAGGTTACCGACGTGGCACCACTGCCACTGGTTTGCTGGTAGGGCACCTCGGCGCCCTTGATGATCCGCGCGGTTTCCTTGTCGGCGGTGACCACTTTGGGCTGGGAGATGATTTCGCCATTGCCGGACTTCTCCATGGCACTGAGCTCAAGGTCGAGCAGTGCATTGTCACGCACCAGGCCCAGGCCGATGGCCGATGTCGCCCGTGGAGCGCCCAGATCGACAAAGGTATCGCCACCTCCCAGGACCAGGCCGCTGCCCAGCTGGAATTCACCTCCCCAGCGCACCCCGAGATGTTTCTCATAATTGACATTGGCCTCGACAATTCGCGCCTCGATCATCACTTGGCGTACCGGCACATCCAGGCGGGCGATCAACTCCCGCAACTGGTCCAGGCGCTCCGGCGTCTGGCGGACGATCAAGGTGTTGGTTCTCTCATCGACACTCACCATGCCCTGGGCTGGCTCGAACGGATCACCGGCGGCAAGGGACTGGAACACGGAGGCGATATCGGCGGCCTGGGCGTAATGCACGGGCAAAAGCACCTGATGAGTGGGCTCCAGCGCGCGCCGGTCCTGGTCCACCAGTTCACCCGCCGGCACCACCAACAGCACATTGCCTTCCATGCGTTGTTCAAGGCCCTTGCTACGCAGCACCAGGTCCAACGCCTGCTGCCACGGTACCTCCTGCAGACGCAGGGTGACCTTGCCCTGCACCGCATCGCTGGCGACCAGGTTCACGCCGGAAAAATCGGCCAGCACCTGCAGTACCGTGCGCACCTCTACATCCTGGAAATTCAGTGACAGGGGCTCGCGCTCCAGCGCACTGCTGCCGGGTATCCCACTTATCATTTGGGCGCCCAACAACACTCCCATCACCGTCATGTACCGTTTTACGCTCATCAGCGACCTCCCTGGCCTGCGATGCTATCCCGTACCGGCGGCGGCCTTGAGGGTCAGCGTGCGTCGCCGCTCCGCCCACCCCTTGCCCGCCACGAACACCTCTTCGATGATCTCGACATGGCCCTCTTCGATCGCCACGACCCGCCCCCTGTCCCGACCCAGCCGGTCGCCCAGTTGCAGACGATGCACCGCACCAGCAGCGCGCAGCAGGGCAAAGCGCCTGTGCTGACGCGCAAGGCTGCCCACCAGCTCGAATTGCTCTATTGGCAGGGTTTCCAGGAGTTGCCGGGACTGTTGCAACAGCGGCCGCTCGAAGGGACTGCGCGAAAAATCCAGAAGTGGCCGCTCGACAGCCGAATCGGCGCCCAGGGCCGAGGGTGCACTATCTGGTCGCTCGCTGCGGTAAGCACTGGCCCGTAGCTGCATGCGCAGTTGCGCCGGGTGCTGCGCCTGGACAGACAAAACAGAGAAGTCCTGCAGGGTAATCAGGCGAGGCAACTGGGCCAGACCTTGAGCAAACGCGGCCAATGCCGGGTAGCTCCCTTCTACCTTCAGTTGTATCGGCAGTTCGACATACTCGCCCTGAAGAATCTGTGGCAACAGCTCCAGTTGCTCAATGAACACCCCGTGTTGCTGCCCCTGGTAGGCAATGCTCTCCAGCAGGCCGGCGGAATCTCCTCCGGCCGCCAACCGCCAACGCGACGCATCAAGTGCCTGAGAGGCCGCAGCATGCTGTGCATCGCTGGCTGACAGCGCCTGGACACGCTCGACCTTTGCCGCTTGCTCCGCCTGTAATTGCTGCGTTTGCCCGGCCACCTGGTTGACGCCCATGAACAGCGCCCGGAGGTGAACGACGTAGGCCAACCCCAGCAACAATGACAACCAACCCGCCAGCAGCATCACCGATCTGATGCGCGAGCCACTTGCCCAGCGCTGCAAGGCATGCCACGACACCGCGTTCAAGGCATCCCCCGCAGGGCTACGGCCAATTCAAATGCCTCGCCCTCATCCACGGCTTTCATCTGCGGCGTATCCACCTCGCCGAGCGTGTCGTTCAGCATACGAAGCAATTGCGCCACCAGCGCGCCCGAGTGCGCCAACCCGCTGATGCTCAAGCGCTGCCCTTGCAGGGCCACCTCGGTGAGGTGAACGCCCTCCGGCACTGCACGTTCGATCTGCTCGAAAAAATCCACAAGCGCAAACCGTCGGGCGTGAAGCGCCTCGAGCTCCAGATGCTGCTGCCGTACCTGTTCGTGCTCGACCTGATACTGCGCAAGCGTTGCCAGCCGGGCATCCTGTTGCACGATGGGCTGGTGCGCCGCGGCGCTGCCTTGCAACTGTCGCTGCAGCGCCTGCCGCCCCTGAGCGTCCAGCAGCCCGATGATCAAGGCCGCTAGCAACCCCACGGCCACCAACATGCCCTGCAGCCGCCGAATGGCTGCCTGATGCCGGCGCACTCGCCACGGTAGAAGATTCAATCCAGGCATGGGTCATTCACTCGCATTGCCAGGCCACAGGCAACCGCAAGGCTGGGTGCCTGCGCGGTCAGCGCATCCGACCCCAGGCCCGGCGCCAACGCGGTCGCTGCGAAGGGGTCGGCATGGAGCACCTCGATACCAAGGCGTTGCTGCAATTGCCCTGGCAAGTGGGCCTCCAGTACCCCACCACCCAGAAGTTGCAATTGATCAGGCAGTGCTCGCCCCGGGGTGGACAGTAGATAGGCATCCACTGCAGCGACCAACGCTTGCGCATCGGCAAGCTGGGCGCCCAGAGGAATCTGGCGGCGCAGCCCTAAGACCTCGTTACCCGCTTCGTGGAAAACCACAGACTGCTCCTCGACCTGAAGCCATAACGCGTTGCGCGACGGAGATACCGGCAAGACACGGCGCAGGGCATGGTGATCGGCCTCCACCACGCAAGCTCGCAGCCCGGCGAGTTCCAGGCTAGCATGCAGCACGTCCAGCAACGCCAGGTGGCAGGCGGCAACTGCAACCTGCTGGCACTGTGGGTTCTCGGGATCTGGGCCCAGCACCTGGAAGTCGAGCGCCGCATCTTCCAGGGCGAAGGGGATGAATGCGCTGGCCTCGTCAGGTAGTTGCTCGACGAGCGCGTCGTCATCCAGCTCGATAGGCATTGCGATCTGCTTTTCTACCACCAGGGCGCCCGGCAGCGCGACGGCTACCCGCCGCCCCGGCATGGCACTTCGGCGAACCGCCCTGAGCAGGGCTACTCCCACGAGTTCGGGGTCAACGATCCAGCCATTGCGCAGGGCCGCCTCAGGCAAAGGCTCGACGGCCCAGGCGCTGACTTGACAGCGCCCCTGGCGACGGCGCGCATGCACCAGTCTGATGAATGGAGGGGTAATTTCCACCCCCAGCAGTGAACCGGCATCCCTGCCAAAGCGTCCAAGCATCGGTTTTTCCTTTGGTGGTGGCAGGTCGATGGGGTTATCCCGACAAGACCTGACCGCTTCCTTGGCACCCGCGCCAATAACGCGGCCGTGCGAAAAATGCTTATAATGCCCAGCGTTTTTCCTTGTCCGCTGGCCCCGCGCGCAACCCATTCTTTTAACTGGACGCCCAAAAGCCTTGATACGCCTGCTGAAGTTTTTCTGGTGGTCTTTCGTCGCAGTCATTTGCGCTCTCGTGCTCGGTCTGAGCGGCGCGTTTCTGTATCTTAGCCCCAGCTTGCCCTCGGTAGAGGCCCTCAGAAGTATCCAGTTGCAGATCCCTTTGCGGGTCTACAGCAGCGACGGAAAACTGATTGCAGAGTTTGGCGAAATGCGCCGATCTCCTATCCGTTTCGCCGACATTCCCCCGCATTTCATCCAGGCTTTGCTCTCGGCCGAAGACGACAATTTCGCCAATCACTATGGGGTCGACCCCACCAGCCTGATGCGTGCTGCAACACAATTGCTCAAGTCCGGGCACATCCAGACCGGCGGCAGCACCATCACCATGCAGGTGGCGAAAAACTTCTTCCTCAGCAGCGAACGCAGCTTCTCGCGCAAAACCAACGAAATTCTCCTGGCCCTGCAGATCGAACGCGAACTGACCAAGGACGAGATCCTCGAGCTGTACGTCAACAAGATCTACCTGGGTAACCGCGCCTACGGCATCGAGGCAGCGGCGCAGGTCTACTACGGCAAGTCGATTCGCGACATCAGCCTGGCCCAGATGGCGATGATCGCCGGCCTGCCCAAGGCACCGTCGCGCTTCAACCCGCTGGCCAACCCGGTACGCGCCAAGGAACGCCGCGACTGGATCCTGGGGCGCATGTACAAGCTGGGCAAGATTGACGAAGCCAGCTACCAGGCGGCCCTGGCCGAGCCGATCAACGCCAGCTACCACGTCCCGACACCTGAAGTCAGCGCGCCGTACATTGCTGAAATGGCCCGCGCCGAAATGGTCGGCCGTTATGGCAGCGACGCCTACACCGAAGGTTTCCGCGTCACCACCACGGTGCCGAGCGACCTGCAGGAAATCGCCAACAAGGCCGTGCTCGACGGCTTGAGCGCTTATGACGAACGTCACGGCTACCGCGGTCCGGAAGCGCGCTTCCCAGGCAAGACCCAAGCCGCCTGGCTGCAGGAACTGAGCAAACAGCGCCCACTGGGCGGCCTGGAGCCCGTCATCGTCACCCACGTCGACAAGACCGGCCTGCAGGTGCTGACCCGTGCCGGCCAGCAGGAAAGCGTGGCCTGGGAAACCATGAAATGGGCCCGCCCGTTCCTTAGCACCAACAGCCAGGGCCGCGCGCCACAACAGCCTTCGGATGTCGCCCAGGTCGGCGACCTGATCCGCGTCCAGCGCCTGGATAACGGCACCCTCAAGTTCAGCCAGGTGCCCGGCGCCCAAAGCGCACTGGTCTCGCTGGACCCGAACACCGGCGCCATCCGCGCCCTGGTCGGTGGCTTCTCCTTCGAGCAGAGCAACTACAACCGCGCCATGCAGGCCAAGCGTCAGCCAGGCTCAAGCTTCAAGCCGTTCGTCTATGCCGCGGCACTGGACCACGGCTACACCGCTGCCAGCCTGGTCAACGACGCCCCGATCGTGTTCGTCGACGAGTACCTGGACAAGGTCTGGCGCCCCAAGAACGACACCAACACCTTCCTGGGCCCGATCCGCATGCGCGAAGCGCTGTACAAGTCGCGCAACCTGGTGTCGATCCGCCTGCTGCAGGCCATGGGTGTGGGCTCGACCATCGACTACATCAGCAAGTTCGGCTTCAACAAGCAGGACCTGCCGCCCAACCTGTCCCTTGCCCTGGGCACCGCCACGCTGACGCCAATGGAAATCGCTACCGGCTGGAGCACCTTTGCCAATGGCGGCTACAAGATCACCCCGTACCTGATCGAACGCATCGAGAGCCGCAACGGCGAAACGCTGTTTACGGCCAATCCGCCACGGGTGCCCCAATCGGAGCCGGTCGAGGCAGGCCTGGCCGCACCGGAGGCGCCAATCAGCGTGCAGTTCCCGGGTGAACCGGCGGCAACAACCACTGCCAGCGACCCGGCCATTGCTCAACCGCCAGCGGTTGCCGAGCGCATCATTGATGGCCGCACCAGCTACATTCTCACCAGCATGCTCCAGGACGTGATCAAGCGCGGCACCGGGCGACGCGCACTGGCCCTGGGCCGTACCGACCTTGCGGGCAAGACCGGTACCACCAACGAGTCCAAGGACGCCTGGTTCTCCGGCTACAACGCCGATCTGGTGACTACCGTGTGGAGTGGCTTCGACCAGCCGGAAACCCTGGGACGGCGCGAGTATGGCGGTACCGTGGCGCTGCCGATCTGGATGAACTTCATGGGTGCGGCACTCAAAGACAAGCCCAACCATGCGCCAGCCGAGCCCGAAGGCATCCTCAGCCTGCGGGTCGACCCGGTCAGTGGCCGGGCGGCATCGCCGGGCACGCCCAACGCCTATTTCGAGCTATTCAAGGCCGAAGACACGCCACCGTCGGTGAACGAGCTGGGTAACGGTGCGGCGCCAGGCAGCCCGCTACCAGCGGATGAAGCAGCGCCGATCGACCTGTTCTGATCCATCCTATTCGCGGGGCAAGCCCGCTCCTACGGGAGCGGGTTTACCCCGCGAACAAAGGCCAACAAAAAAGCCCCGACTCTTGCGAGCCGGGGCTTTTTGTTACAACGCTACAACGGCTTAGCCGTTGAACACGTCATCCACGCTCTTGAGCGGGTAGTTCTTCGGATACGGCAGGGTTGCAACGCCAGTCTCGATCGCAGCCTTGGCCACGGCGTCGGAGACGACGGTGATCAGGCGAGCATCCATTGGCTTCGGAATGATGTACTCACGACCGAATTCCAGCGCGTCCACGCCGTAGGCTGCACAGACTTCCTTCGGTACTGGCAGCTTGGCCAGGTCTTTCAGGGCGTTGGCCGCAGCAATCTTCATCTCTTCGTTGATGCGCTTGGCGCGAACGTCCAGGGCACCACGGAAGATGAACGGGAAGCCCAGTACGTTGTTGACCTGGTTCGGGTAGTCGGAACGACCGGTGGCCATGATCACGTCGCTACGGGTAGCGTGAGCCAGTTCCGGGGAGATTTCCGGATCCGGGTTGGAGCAGGCGAAGACGATTGGGTTTGGCGCCATCGACTTCAGGCCTTCAGGGCTCAGCAGGTTCGGACCGGACAGGCCGACGAACACGTCAGCGCCTTCCAGGGCATCGGCCAGGGTGCGCTTGTCGGTAGCATGGGCGAAGACCGCCTTGTACTGGTTCAGGTCGTCACGGCCAGCGTGGATCACGCCAGTACGGTCAACCATGAAGATGTTCTCGATCTGCGCACCCATGCTCACCAGCAGTTTCATGCAGGAGATGGCGGCAGCACCGGCACCCAGGCAGACGATCTTGGCGTCGGACAGGGTTTTGCCAGCGATTTCCAGGGCGTTGATCATGCCGGCAGCGGTCACGATCGCGGTACCGTGCTGGTCATCGTGGAATACCGGGATGTCGCACTGTTCAATCAGGGCGCGCTCGATCTCGAAGCACTCAGGTGCCTTGATGTCTTCCAGGTTGATGCCACCGAAGGTGATGGAAATACGCTTGACGGTGTCGATGAAGGCTTGCGGGCTTTCGGAGTCGACTTCGATGTCGAACACGTCAATACCGGCGAAACGCTTGAACAGAACACCCTTGCCTTCCATGACTGGCTTGGAGGCCAGTGGGCCGAGGTTACCCAGGCCGAGAATGGCGGTGCCGTCGGAAATGACTGCTACCAGATTGCCCTTGCCGGTGTACTTGTAGGCCAGCTCCGGATCGCGACCAATTTCACGTACCGGCTCGGCCACGCCGGGGCTGTAGGCCAGCGCCAGGTCGCGAGCAGTCGCGGTAGGTTTGGTGAGCTCGACGCTCAGTTTCCCCGGACGAGGCTGAGCATGGTATTCGAGAGCGGCAGTTTTCAAATCTGACATGGTGGGCATTCCGCTATTTACTGTTCTGACGGACCGCCGAGGATACGCAAAGAGCAAAGGGCCGACAAGACTGCCCGGTCACTTGTGTCAAGGCCTTTAACCTACGACTTTCCGCCAAGAGCCGCAGCCTGCAAGGGTTTCAATGTGTACAATCGTACAAAAAAATGTCCACAATTTTTTATCTTTTGACCCGTTCCAGCATCGTTGGATCGGTCAATGGCAGCAGCCAGCGCTTTTGCCCGGCTTTCAGGCCGCCTTTGCGGGAACGATCCAGCACCCAACCGCGCACTTCGACGCTGCTGCCTTTCAAGCCATCAAAGAAGGAAGAGGGAAAGTTGCGCTGCAGCCGGGCTGGCACCTGAACAACCAGTGCGTTGTCGATTTCGATCCAGATACCCCCGCGATTACGCTCGATGCCTTTGACTTTTCCGCCGATCAGCGCAAAACCGGAGTTTTGCACCTGCGCCGCCGGAATCACTGGGGTTTGCCGCCAGAGCCCGACCTTCATCTGCCGAGCGGCGCGTTCGGCCTGCTGCTGACAGCCAGTGAGGCTGACGTTCGGCGCCACCGCCACGTGATAGCCGAGCCCTTCGCTGAGCAGTTGTGCTTCAAAATTGTCGCCAGAGCGGCCATAGATATGGGCCAGGGTACGGCCATACTTGTCTCTGGACTCGACCCCCGGCACCAGCCCGACCTCACCCCCGCTGGCCTTGACCAGGGCCTGCAAGCGTTGCCGGGCGGCTTCGGCGAAGGGTTCGCTGGTTCGGCCCTTGCGGCCGATTTCCGGTGCATTGATACCAATCAGGCGCACACTGCGCCCATCCACCAGACGCACGGTATCGCCATCGACCACCTGACTCACGCCCACGCGCTGGGGATCGGCCGGGGTCGGGCAGAAGGCGTGCGCTGGCAACTGCCAAATGACGCCCATAAAAAAGGCGCCCACAAGGGACGCCTTTTTCAGCAGCATTGCCAAGCCCATGGGGCCAGCGATGCGCAATCTTACTTCTTGCCGAACGCTGCGAAGCGATCTTCGAAGCGCTTGACGCGGCCGCCGGTGTCCAGAGTCTTCTGCTTACCGGTGTAGAACGGGTGGCACTCGTTGCATACGTCGGTACCCAGTGGAGCGCACAGGGTGGAACGAGTTTCAAACTTGTTACCGCAGCTGCAGGTGACTGCGACTACTTCATAATTCGGGTGAATTTCTGGCTTCATGGTCACTTCCTCGACTGCGTGCCGCCACCCAACACCATTGTTGAATACCGCACGTAATTAGGCGGCGAATAATACCAGAGCATGCTGTCAACGCAAGTTGTCGCTTACACCGGCTGTCGTCTGCTAGGCTCGCCGGGTCTTGGAAATCCCCTTCAGAGAACTCTTCGCGTGTCCGACGTCATTCTGCGCCTCGCCCTGCCCTCGCCCCTGCGGCGACTGTTCGACTACAGGGCTCCGGCAAGCATGGCGCGCCAGGCTCTGACCCCGGGCATGCGCATCCGTGTTCCGTTCGGGCGCCGGGAAATGATCGGCATCCTGATCGAGGTCGCCGACAAGAGCGAGGTCCCGGCCGACAAGCTCAAGCCGGCGATCGCCCTGCTCGACCCGGTCTCGCCGCTACCTGCCCCCCTGTTCAAGCTCTGCCTCTGGACCGCCCAGTACTACCAGCACAGCCTAGGCGACACCCTGAGCTGGGCCCTGCCGGTGCTGCTGCGCCAGGGCGAGCCGGCCGAGGCACGCCAGGAGCGCTTCTGGCAGATAGCCCCGGGGGCGCGCCTGGACGACCCGCGCATCGCCCGCGCGCCGCGCCAGCGCGAGGCGCTGGCGACCCTGGCACAGCACCCCCACGGCGTCGCCCATGCCTTGTTGAGCAAACTGATGTTGAGCAAGGACAGCCTCGACCTGCTGCTGGCCAAGGAGCTGGTTCAGGTCGAAGTACGCCGGCACCTGCCCCAGGAGCGTCATGAACACTGGCTGGCCCAACCGGAACTGCCCCTGAACGAAGAGCAGCGGGCCGCGTTCAATGCCGTGCGCTCGGGTTTTGACAGCTTTCATGCGTTCCTCCTGGCGGGGGTCACCGGCAGCGGCAAGACCGAGGTCTACCTGCAACTGATCCGCGAAACCCTGGAGGCCGGCAAGCAGGCATTGATCCTGATCCCGGAGATCAACCTCGGGCCGCAGACCCTGGCGCGCTTCGAGCAACGCTTCAATGCCCGCATTGCCCTGCTGCACTCGGCCGTCAACGACCGCGAGCGCCTGGATGCCTGGCTGGCAGCCCGCGATGGCGAAGCCGACATCATCATCGGCACCCGCTCGGCGCTGTTCACTCCGATGAAGCACCCGGGGCTGATCATCATCGACGAAGAGCACGACGGCTCCTACAAACAGCAGGAAGGCCTGCGCTACCACGCCCGCGACCTGGCCCTGGTGCGCGCCCGCCAGGAAAACATCCCGATCCTGCTCGGATCGGCGACACCTTCACTGGAAAGCCTGCATAACGCCTACACCGGCCGCTATGGCCTGCTGCGCCTCAATCACCGCGCCGGTGGCGCCAAGCAACCGCGCTTCCTGCGCCTGGACGTCAAGAGCAGGCCCCTGGACAGCGGCATCAGCGGGCCCATGCAACAGGCCATCGGCCAGACCCTCGCCGCCGGCCAGCAAGTGCTGGTGTTCCTCAACCGACGCGGGTTCGCCCCGACCTTGTTGTGCCATGACTGCGGCTGGATGTCCGAGTGCCCGCGTTGTGATGCGCGCATGACCGTGCACCAGCGCTCCAACGAACTGCGCTGCCACCACTGCGGCTACGACGAGCGCGTGCCGCGCCAGTGCCCACAGTGCAACAAGGTCGACCTGCGGCCGGTGGGTGCCGGCACCGAGCGCGCCGAAGAGCGCCTGAGCATTCTGTTCCCGGACTACCCCGTGTTACGCGTGGACCGCGACAGCACCTCGCGCAAAGACGCCATGAACCAGTTGTTCGCCACCATCCAGCGCGGCCAGCCGTGCATCCTGGTGGGCACCCAGATGCTCGCCAAAGGTCATCACTTCCCACGGGTGACCCTGGTGTCGATCCTGGATGCGGACGGCGGTTTGTTCTCCGGCGATTTTCGCGCCAGCGAGCGCATGGCGCAGATGATCGTCCAGGTTGCCGGCCGCGCCGGCCGTGCCGAAGAGCCGGGCAAGGTAATCATCCAGACCCACCTGGCCGACCATCCACTGCTGGTGCAACTGACCGAACAGGGCTACTTCGCCTTCGCCGAACAGGCCCTGAGCGAGCGCCGCGCCGCCGGGCTGCCGCCCTTTGCCCATCTGGCCCTGCTGCGCGCCGAAGCACACAAGCCCGGGCAAGCCGAAGGTTTTCTCGACGAAGCCTGCAGCGCTGCCGAACAGCTGCTGGCCGAGCACAACCTGCACGGCATTGAACTGCTCGGCCCGGTGCCAGCGCCCATGGAACGACGCGCGGGACGTTTTCGTGCACAACTATTGCTCCAGGCCAATGCCCGGGCGCCTTTGCATCGACTGATCAGTGCCTGGTTGCTACTGTTGGAGCAGATGCCGTCCGGGCGACAGGTGCGCTGGTCGTTGGATGTGGACCCTGTAGACCTTTATTGATCTGCAGAAGCGGGCTCGCCCCGCGATCCCGACACCGCAAATCCCCCAAAGGTTGGCAACCCCGCCCCGGCAACGGATAATGTTCAGTTTTTCCACCTGCGCATCGAAGCGCCGCCGCGCTTGCGGTCGAAAGAGAAGCCCATGAAAGACACCATTCGCCAGCTGATCCAGCAAGCCCTCACCCAACTCGTCACCGACGGTGTGCTGCCTGAAGGGCTGACGCCGGCGATCCAGGTAGAAAACGCCCGGGACAAGACCCACGGCGATTTCGCCAGCAACATCGCGATGATGCTGGCCAAGCCTGCAGGCATGAAACCTCGTGACCTGGCCGAGAAAATCATCAACGCCCTGCCTGCCGACCCGCAGGTCAGCAAGGTCGAGATCGCCGGCCCAGGCTTCTTGAACTTCTTCCAGAACACCCAGGCCCTGGCTGCCCGCCTCGACGCCGCCCTGGCCGATGCCAAGCTGGGCGTGCAAAAGGCCG
The DNA here is from genome assembly GCF_035581345.1 of Pseudomonas sp. JQ170C. NCBI lineage: Bacteria > Pseudomonadati > Pseudomonadota > Gammaproteobacteria > Pseudomonadales > Pseudomonadaceae > Pseudomonas > Pseudomonas sp. JQ170C. The sequence goes on along the minus strand of NZ_CP141608.1, from coordinate 290,068 downwards.
GCCCGCAGCAGAAGGTTGTAGTCGACCTCTCGGCGCCCAACCTTGCCAAAGAGATGCACGTCGGCCACCTGCGCTCGACCATCATCGGTGATGCCGTCTCGCGCGTACTGGAGTTTCTCGGCGACACCGTGATTCGCCAGAACCACGTTGGCGACTGGGGTACCCAGTTCGGCATGCTGATGGCCTACCTTCAGGAAAACCCGATCACCAGCGACGAGCTGTCGGACCTGGAGAACTTCTACCGTGCCGCGAAGAAGCGCTTCGACGAGTCCGAAGAATTCGCCGACCGTGCCCGCGGCCTGGTGGTCAAGCTGCAGGCCGGCGACGAGGAATGCCTGAAGCTGTGGACCCGCTTCAAGGACATCTCCCTGTCCCACTGCCAGAAGACCTACGAGCTGCTCAACGTCAAGCTGACCATGGCCGACGTCATGGGCGAGAGCGCCTATAACGACGACCTGGCCAACGTGGTCGCCGACCTCAAGGCCAAAGGCATGCTGGTCGAAAGCAAGGGCGCCCAGTGCGTGTTCCTCGACGACTTCAAGACCGCCGAGGGTGAACCTCTGCCTGTGATCGTGCAGAAGGCCGACGGCGGCTACCTGTACGCCACCACTGACCTTGCCGCCGTGCGCTACCGCAGCAACGTGCTCAAGGCTGACCGCGCCCTGTATTTCGTCGACCAGCGTCAGGCCCTGCACTTCAACCAGGTGTTTGAAGTAGCTCGCCTGGCAGGCTTCGTCGGCCACCCGATGCAAATGGAGCACATGGGCTTCGGCACCATGAACGGCGCCGATGGCCGCCCGTTCAAGACCCGTGACGGTGGCACCGTCAAGCTGATCGACCTGCTCACCGAAGCCAAGGAGCGTGCCTACGCCCTGGTCAAGGAGAAGAACCCCGAGCTTGCCGAAGACGAACTGCGCGCCATCGGCGAAGTGGTCGGCATCGGCGCGGTCAAGTACGCCGACCTGTCCAAGCACCGCACCAGCGACTACAGCTTTAACTTCGAGCTGATGCTCAACTTTGAAGGCAACACCGCACCGTACCTGCTGTATGCCTACACCCGGGTTGCCGGCGTGTTCCGCAAGCTGGGCAAAAGCTTCGATGAAGTCGACGGCCAGATCATTCTGCAAGCGGCGCAAGAGCAGGACCTGGCCGCACGCCTGGCCCAGTTCGGCGAGATCCTGAACAACGTCGCCGAAAAAGGCACCCCGCACGTACTGTGCGCCTACCTCTACGACGTGGCCGGCCTGTTCTCCAGCTTCTACGAGAACTGCCCGATCCTGGCCGCCGACACCCCGGAGCAAATGCAGAGCCGCCTGCGCCTGGCTGCCCTGACCGGTCGCACCCTCAAGCAAGGTCTGGAACTGCTCGGCCTGGAAACCCTGGAGCGTATGTAAGTTGGCTGCCAAGAAAAAACCCGCACCCAAGCGCGGCGCCAGTCGCTACCAGCCACCTGCCAAGCAACCGATCCCGGGTTGGCTGTGGCTGGCGATTGGCCTGAGCGTCGGCGCCTTCGTGGTTTTCCTGATGAAGCTTGAGCCTGGCAACGAAGAGGTCAAGCGCACCAAGCCCGAGCAGCACAAGGCCGAAAAGGTCGCTGAAGCCAACAAGACCGCGCCAAGCCCGCAACAGCCGGTCAAGCCCAAGTACGACTTCTATACCTTGCTGCCCGAGTCTGAAGTGATCGTGCCGCCTGAAGCCGTACCGGAGAAAACCCCGCCGGTGCCGGCGCAGCCTCCGGTCACCCCGGCCGAGGCCGCGAAGATCGACACCGCCCGTGCCCAGGCGGCGCTGATGGGGCAGACGCCACCCCCAGCGCCACCGGTCATCAAGCCTGCGGCAACCACCCAGTTCTTCCTGCAGGCAGGTTCGTTCCGCAAGCAGGCCGATGCCGACAAGGTGCGCGCGCAGATCATTCTGCTCGGGCAGGCGGTGAAGGTGGAGTCCGGTACCGTGAAGGATGAAACCTGGTACCGCGTACTGGTCGGCCCGTTCAGCAACCGTGAACAGTTGACCGTCGCCCAGAAGCAACTGGCCGGCAGCGGCTTCAGCAACTTGCTGTTGCAGCAGCGCCAGACCCGCCAGTAAAACTGCCTGCGGCCTTGTCGACATCGACAAGGCCGCAGTTCTTTCAACGCCGCTGTGCGTTGGCCAACGACACCTGGGTGTTCAGCGTCCAGAAGTCGTACAAGACCCCCACCAGAAACAACCCACCCGTGAACAGGTAGAGGATCCCGGTGATCCATTTGCCCTGGTACATGCGGTGCACGCCAAACACGCCCAGGAAAGTCAGCAGGATCCACGACAGGCTGTAGTCCAGCGGGCCAGCGTGAAAGCGCAGATCGGCCTCGCGATCCATGGCCGGGATCAGGAACAGGTCGATCAGCCAGCCGATGCCCAGCAGGCCCAGGGTGAAGAACCAGATCGTACCGGTGACCGGCTTGCCGTAATAAAAGCGGTGAGCGCCGGTAAAGCCCAAAATCCACAGCAGATAGCCAATCACTTTGCTGTGAGTGTCATGCAGCTGTCCGTCCTGTTGATAACTGTTCATTCATAGCCTCTGAGGGTTATCGGAAAATTTTCTAAGAAAAAATGTGACTTTATTGTGGCGAGCCGACGTGTGGCATTTGGCCCGCTTGCCGCGCGCAAAGGCTTGCCCCGCCTGGGCTGCGCCGCTTGATAGCGTTTTTTTGCTGCAATGTGGCCGGTTTTCAAGGCCGTTGCAATCGACCAACGGATCAAAAATTGATCAAAAAGCTGTTATAAAGTTGCGCGCTAACCAACAAGAGCCCTGCCTATGCGTCCTCTTTTCAAGACATGGCTGACCCTTTGCCTATTATTGCCACTGGCCGCCCACGCCACCAACCGTGAGCAACGTTTACCCAACGGCTTTTCCGGGTACACCACAAATTCATCGGCTGTGCGTTCCACCAAGAACGTCACCCCCAAAGTCCAGAACCGCACTCGCGCAAGCAAGCCAAGCCTGCCGGTGGCGTCGATGTCGCCCCAGCAGAGCAGCGATGTGCTCAGCCGCGCCGTCAATGTACTGGGCACCCCATACCGCTGGGGTGGCAGCAGCCCAAGCAAGGGCTTCGACTGCAGCGGCCTGGTCAAGTACGCCTTCCATGAAGTTGAAGAAGTCGACTTGCCCCGCACCTCCAATGCCATGGCCCAGGGCCACGGCATTAAAGTCGATCGCGACGACCTCAAGCCTGGCGACCTGATCTTCTTCAACATCAAGAGCCGTCGGGTGAATCACGTTGCCATTTACCTGGGTAACGATCGCTTCATCCATGCACCTCGCACGGGCAAGCGGGTCAGCATCGACACCTTGAGCAAGCCCTACTGGCGCAGCCGCTACGTGGTGGCCAAGCGCGTCCTGCCAAAGAGCCAGCAATTGGCCCTGGCCTCCAACCACTAAAGGTTGCCATGCGCCCGTTCCCGGGCGCTGTCCGGGCTGATCAGCCCACGCTGGAGCAGCCCCTGCAGGCAACTGTCCAGGGTCTGCATACCCAGTGCTCCCCCCGTTTGAATCGTCGAATACAACTGCGCCACCTTGCCCTCGCGCACCAGGTTGCGCACCGCCGGCGTGGCCAGCAGCACCTCATGGGCCGCCACCCGCCCGCCCCCCACCCGCTCCACCAACACCTGTGACACCACCGCCTGCAGCGCTTCGGCCAGCATGGCGCGGACCAGTTGCTTTTCTTCGGCGGCGAACACGTCCACCAGACGGTCGATGGTCTTTGCAGCCGAGCCGGTGTGAACCGTCGCCAGTACCAAGTGCCCGGTCTCGGCGGCCGTCAGGGCCAGGCGGATGGTTTGTGGGTCGCGCAGTTCGCCCAGCATGATGACATCCGGGTCCTGACGCAGAGCGGCGCGCAAGGCCTGGGCGAATCCATGACTGTGCCGGCCGACCTCACGCTGGCTGATCAGGCTGCGTTGCGGGCTGTGGATAAATTCGATGGGATCTTCGAGAGTCAGGATGTGCAGCGCTCGCTCGCGGTTCAGGTGATCGATCAAGGCCGCCAGGGTCGTGGACTTGCCCGACCCCGTGGGCCCGGTGACCAGCACCAGTCCAGACGACAACTCTGCAATCTGGCGAAACACATCCCCGAGGCCCAAGTCGGCCAAGCTGCTCACCTTGCTCGCCACCACTCGAAGGACCGCACCCGGGCCTTGCAACTGATTGAACGCATTGACTCGAAAACGTCCAAGTCCCGGCACCGCGACTGCAAAGTCGATATCCAGTTGGGCTTCAAAATCCTGTTTCTGCGATTCGGACATCAATTGCCCAAGCAACGCCTGCAGCTGTTCAGCACTGAGCACCGGCAGGTACAGGCGGCGGATTCGTCCATCCAGGCGGATCGCTGGCACCTCCGCTGCGGCCAGGTGCAGGTCCGAGGCGCCGGCCTTCATGGCCAGGCCCAGCAGTTCAGTCACATCCATGAGACTCCCCAAAGGCTGCCAAGCAGGTAGAATGCCGCAGACCCAAAGAGCCGCTGGCATCGATCAATGTCCACCATAGCAGACAACCTTTCCACGCTTGCCGCACGCATCCGTGCCGCCGCCCAGGCCGCCGGGCGCGAGCCTTCCGACATCCGCCTGCTGGCAGTGAGCAAGACCAAACCCGCCGCCGCCGTGCGTGAGGCCTATGCTGCCGGGGTGCGTGACGTGGGTGAAAACTACCTGCAGGAAGCCTTGAACAAACAGGGCGAATTGACCGACCTGCCCTTGACCTGGCACTTCATCGGCCCCATTCAGTCGAACAAGACGCGTGCAATCGCCGAGCATTTTGACTGGGTACATTCCGTGGACCGCCTGAAAATCGCCCAACGCCTGTCCGAGCAACGCCCCGATGGCCTGGCACCGCTGAACATCTGCCTGCAGGTGAATGTCAGTGGCGAAGCCAGCAAATCCGGCTGCACCCCGGACGAACTCCCGGCCCTGGCCCGCGCCATCGTTGCGCTGCCGCGCCTGCGTTTGCGCGGGTTGATGGCGATTCCCGAGCCCACCGACGATCGCGCCGCACAAGAAGCGGCCTTCGCCCAGGTTCGCCAACTGCAGGCCAGCCTGGACCTGGGGCTGGACACGCTTTCCATGGGCATGAGCCACGACCTGGAAGCGGCCATCGCCCAGGGCGCGACCTGGGTCCGTATCGGCACGGCGCTGTTTGGCGCCCGCGATTACGGCCAGCCCTGACCCATGCCTTTTTCAACCTTTCCCTTCAAGGACCTGACATGAGCAAGACTCGTATTGCCTTTATCGGCGCCGGCAACATGGCCGCCAGCCTGATCGGCGGCCTGCGCGCCCAGGGCCTGGACGCTTCGCAGATTCGCGCCAGCGACCCGGGTGCCGAGCAACGGGCAAAAGTCCATGCCGAGCACGGCATCGAAATGTTCGCCGACAACGCCCAGGCCATCGACGGCGCCGACGTTATCGTCCTGGCAGTCAAGCCACAGGCCATGAAAACCGTGTGCGAGGCCCTCAAGCCCAGCCTCAAGCCTGAGCAACTGGTGGTTTCGATCGCTGCCGGCATTACCTGCGCGAGCATGAACAACTGGCTCGGCGCCCAACCGATCGTGCGCTGCATGCCCAATACCCCGGCCCTGCTGCGCCAGGGTGTCAGCGGCCTGTACGCCACGGCCCAGGTCTCGGCCAGTCAACGCCAGCAAGCCGAACAGCTGCTGTCGGCGGTGGGCATCGCCCTGTGGCTGGACACCGAGCAACAGCTCGACGCCGTCACCGCCGTATCCGGCAGCGGCCCTGCGTACTTCTTCCTGCTGATCGAAGCGATGACCGCCGCCGGCGAAAAACTCGGCCTGTCACGGGAAACTGCCGCCAAGCTGACCCTGCAAACCGCCCTGGGCGCTGCCCATATGGCCGTCAGCAGCGATGTCGACGCCGCCGAACTGCGCCGCCGTGTCACCTCGCCAGCCGGCACCACCGAAGCGGCGATCAAGTCGTTCCAGGCTGATGGATTTGAAGCGCTGGTGGAGAAAGCGCTGAGCGCCGCGGCGCATCGCTCGGCCGAGATGGCCGAACAACTGGGCAACTAAGGAGCCGAACATGATCGGATTGAACACCGCTGCCATCTATATCCTGCAAACCCTGGGCAGCCTCTACCTGCTGATCATCATGCTGCGCTTCATCCTGCAGCTGGTACGCGCCGACTTCTACAACCCGCTCAGCCAATTCGCCGTGCGCGCCACCCAACCCCTGCTCAAGCCCATGCGCCGGATCATCCCGAGCCTGTTCGGCCTGGACATGTCCTCGCTGCTGCTGGCGATCATCGTGCAGATGCTGATCATGGGCCTGACGCTGCTGCTGGCCTACGGCACCACCGGCAACCCGGTGCAGTTGCTGATCTGGTCGATCATCGGCGTGACCGCGCTGTTCCTGAAGATCTTCTTCTTCGCCCTGATCATCAGCGTGATTCTCTCCTGGGTCGCACCGGGCAGCCACAACCCGGGCGCCGAGCTGATCAACCAGATCTGCGATCCGTTCCTGGCACCGTTCCGCCGCTTCCTGCCGAACCTGGGTGGCCTGGACATTTCGCCGATCCTGGCATTCATGGCACTCAAGCTGATCGACATGCTGGTGATCAACAACCTGGCGGCCATGACCGGTATGCCGGAGATGCTGCGCCTGCTGGTTTGATGCTGAATGCTTCGCGGGGCAAGCCCCGCTCCTGCAGGGTTTGTAGGAGCGGACTTGCCCCGCGATGCTTTCCTTGCCGCACTCATCAGTGGTCTTTAGACTTACGCCTCATTTAAGCGTGAGCAGGGTCGATGTCCACTGTCTTTCCCGAAGATTCGGTCGGTCTGGTAACACCGCAACTGGCGCAGTTCAACGAGCCCCTGGCACTGGCCTGCGGCCGCTCGCTGGCATCCTATGAACTGATCTACGAAACCTACGGTACGCTCAACAGCTCGGCCAGCAACGCCGTGCTGATCTGCCATGCGTTGTCCGGTCACCACCATGCGGCGGGCTACCACAGCCCCAACGACCGCAAGCCGGGTTGGTGGGACAGCTGCATCGGCCCAGGCAAGCCGATCGATACCAACCGCTTCTTCGTGGTCAGCCTGAACAACCTTGGCGGCTGCAACGGCAGCACCGGCCCCAGCAGCGTCAACCCGGTCACCGGCAAGCCTTACGGCGCCGACTTCCCGGTGCTGACCGTCGAAGACTGGGTGCACAGCCAGGCCCGCCTGGCCGATCGCCTGGGCATCCAGCAGTGGGCCGCCGTGGTCGGTGGCAGCCTGGGGGGCATGCAGGCACTGCAATGGACCATCACCTACCCGGATCGCGTGCGCCATTGCCTGGACATCGCCTCGGCACCCAAGCTCTCGGCACAGAACATCGCCTTCAACGAGGTGGCCCGCCAGGCCATCCTTACCGACCCTGAGTTTCATGGCGGCTCATTCCAGGACCGCGGCGTGATTCCCAAGCGCGGCCTGATGCTGGCGCGCATGGTCGGGCACATCACCTACCTGTCCGATGACTCCATGGGCGAGAAATTCGGCCGCGAGCTCAAGAGCGACAAGCTCAACTACGACTTCCACAGCGTCGAGTTCCAGGTCGAAAGCTACCTGCGTTACCAGGGCGAGGAGTTCTCCGGACGTTTCGATGCCAACACCTACCTGCTGATGACCAAGGCCCTGGACTACTTCGACCCGGCCGCCGCCCACGGTGGTGACCTGGCCGCGACCCTGGCCAACGTCACGGCGGACTACTGCGTGATGTCGTTCACCACCGACTGGCGCTTTTCGCCGGCACGTTCGCGGGAGATCGTCGATGCCCTGATCGCCGCGCGCAAGAATGTCTGCTACCTGGATATCGACTCGCCCTATGGCCACGATGCCTTCCTGATCCCGACCCCGCGCTACATCACGGGTTTCACGAACTACATGAACCGCATCGTCTGCTGAGGACCCTATGAGAGCCGACCTGGAAATCATCCAAGACTGGATCCCCGCCGGGAGCCGGGTACTCGACCTCGGTTGTGGTACCGGCGAGCTGCTGGCTTCACTGCGCGACAACAAGCAGGTTGCCGGCTACGGCCTGGAGATCGACCCCGACAACATTGCCCAGTGCGTGGCCAAGGGCGTCAACGTGATCGAGCAGGACCTGGACAAGGGCCTGGGCAATTTCGCCAGCAACAGTTTCGACGTGGTGGTCATGACCCAGGCCCTGCAGGCCGTGGAGTACCCTGACCGGATCCTCGACGAAATGCTGCGCGTAGGTCGCCAGTGCATCATCACCTTCCCCAATTTTGGCCACTGGCGGTGCCGCTGGTACCTGGCGACCAAAGGTCGCATGCCGGTTTCCGACTTCATGCCGTATACCTGGTACAACACGCCGAACATCCACTTCTGCACCTTTGAAGACTTTGAGGCGCTGTGCAGCGAGCGTCGCGCCCAGGTACTTGACCGCCTGGCGGTCGACCACTTGCACCGCCACGGGTGGGCGAGCAGGCTATGGCCTAATCTTCTAGGGGAGATCGGCATTTACCGTGTCAGCAGCCCCGGCCTTCTGGAACACAAGGTCGCTGTCTAACCATCAGCTGAGGAGAACGAACATGCGCCGCTTGTTGAGCTTTTTACTGGTTGCCTGCCTGAGCGCATCGGCAGTTGCTGCCGATGCCATCAAGGGTGAACGCAAGGAAGTCTTCGGGGACACGACGGTGCACTACAGCACCTTCATCTCCACCTTCCTGCAACCGGACACCGCCAAGGCCGCCGAACTGATCCGCAGCAAGAACCAGGGCGTGATCAACGTGTCGGTAATCAAGGCCGGCAAGCCCGTGGTTACCCAGGTCAACGGCACCGTCAAGGACCTGACCAGCGCTTCGGTCCCGCTGAAGTTCAAGCAGATCACCGAGCAAGGTGCGATCTACTACATCGCCCAGTACCCTGTTGAACAACAGGAAACCCGTACTTTCACCATTAACGTTGGCATTGATGGCAAGACCGAGACCATCAGCTTCAACCAAGAGCTTTTCCCAGGCGAATGATGACTTTCCAGCAACTCGTATTGGCCAGCCACAACGCTGGCAAACTCAAGGAATTGCAGGCCATGCTCGGTGACACCGTGCAACTGCGCTCCATCGGCGAATTCAGCAGCGTAGAGCCGGACGAGACCGGCCTGTCGTTCGTCGAGAACGCCATCCTCAAGGCGCGCAATGCTGCGCGCATCTCCGGCCTGCCGGCGCTGGCCGACGATTCGGGCCTGGCAGTGGACTTCCTCGGCGGCGCACCGGGTATCTACTCGGCGCGCTACGCCGATGGCCAGGGCGACGCGGCCAACAACGCCAAGCTGCTCGAAGCCCTCAAGGATGTACCCGAGGCCGAGCGCGGCGCCCAGTTCGTCTGCGTCCTGGCCCTGGTGCGCCATGCCGACGACCCGCTGCCGATTCTCTGCGAAGGGCTGTGGCACGGCCGTATCCTGACCCAGGCCAGTGGCGAACACGGCTTCGGCTACGATCCCCTGTTCTGGGTACCGGAGCGCGACTGCTCCAGCGCCGAACTCAGCCCTGCCGACAAGAACCAGATCAGCCACCGTGCCCGTGCCATGAGCCTGCTGCGTCAACGTCTGGGCCTGGCATGACCGATCGTTCGCCGGCACAGCCACTGCATCTGGGCGAGGCTGGCTTTACTTCCCAAACACCACGGGCGGCCTTGCCGCAGCTGCCGCCCCTGGCGCTGTACATCCACATCCCCTGGTGCGTGCGCAAGTGTCCGTATTGCGACTTCAACTCCCACGCCGCAACGCCAGAGTTGCCTGAAGAGGCCTACGTCGATGCGCTGCTGGCCGACCTCGACCAGGAACTGGGCGCGGTGTACGGCCGCCCGATCAGCTCGATCTTCTTCGGTGGCGGCACCCCCAGCCTGTTCAGCGCCCGCGCCCTGGGCCGCTTGCTGGCGGGCGTGGAACAACGCATTCCGTTCGCCAGCGATATCGAAATCACCCTGGAAGCCAACCCCGGGACGTTCGAGCAGGAGAAGTTCAAGGCCTATCGGCAGCTGGGCATCAACAGGCTGTCGATCGGCATCCAGAGCTTCCAGCAGGCCAAGCTCGAAGCGCTTGGGCGCATCCACAATGGTGACGAAGCCATTCGCGCTGCCGACATGGCGCGCAACGCCGGCTTCGACAACTTCAACCTGGACCTGATGCACGGCCTGCCCGACCAATCCCTGGACGACGCCCTGGGCGACCTGCGCCAGGCCATCGCGCTAGCGCCTACGCACCTGTCCTGGTACCAGTTGACCCTGGAACCGAACACTGTGTTCTGGAACCAGCCACCACTGCTCCCTGAAGACGATATCCTCTGGGACATCCAGGAAGCCGGCCAGGCCCTGCTGGCCAGCAACGGCTACAGCCAGTACGAAGTCTCGGCCTACGCCCAGCCCGGCCGGGCGGCCCGGCACAACCTCAACTACTGGAGTTTCGGCGATTTCATCGGCATCGGTGCCGGCGCCCATGGCAAGCTCAGCCATCCGGACGGACGCATCCTGCGCACCTGGAAGACCCGCCTGCCGAAGGACTACCTGAACCCGGCCAAGGCTTTCAAGGCAGGCGAGAAGCTGTTGCCAGTGGACGAACTGCCGTTCGAGTTCCTGATGAACGCCCTGCGCCTGACCCAGGGCGTGGACGTCGAGCTGTTCAGCCAGCGCACAGGACTGGCGCTGGAGCAACTCACTGCCGCACGGCGCGAGGCCGAACAAAAAGGCTTATTGCAGGTCGAAACGACGCGACTGGTCGCCACCCCGCGAGGCCAGTTGTTCCTCAACGACCTGCTGCAGTATTTCTTGACCTAAGGATTGCGAATGGACCTGGTACTCGACCTGCTCTCGACCGTTTCCCGCTGGAGTCGCAGCAACTTGTCGGAGATCTCACTGGCGCTTGTAGGCTGCTTGCTGGTGCTGTTTGGCACCGACATCAAAGGCTGGGTAGAACAGCGCCTGGGCGGCCTGGCAGGCGCCTTGCGTGTGCCGTTCATGGCTGTGCTGGTGATGATCGGCAGTGGCGCCGCGTTGATCTATGCCACGCCCTGGGTGGTGCGCGGTCTGGCGCAGTTCAACAACTATGCGTTGGCGCCGGTATTGCTGATCGTGCTGGTGCTGATTGGCGTTGTAGCTGATCGGCGCTGAAGCTGAAAAGATCGCGGGGCAAGCCCGCTCCAATGGGAGCGGGCTTGCCCCGCGATCAGTTCAACTTACGCCAGCTTCTCGAACTTCAAATCCCACACCCCATGCCCAAGTCGCTCGCCGCGGCGCTCGAACTTGGTGATCGGGCGCTCGGCCGGGCGCTCCACGCACTTGCCGTCGGCTGCCAGGTTGCGATAACCCGGGGCGACATTCATCACCTCCAGCATGTATTCGGCATAGGGCTCCCAGTCGGTGGCCATATGGAACACACCGCCCACCTTCAGCTTGCTGCGCACCAGCTCAGCGAACTCCGGCTGCACGATACGACGCTTGTGGTGACGGCTCTTGTGCCATGGGTCGGGGAAGAACAGCATCAGGCGATCGAGGCTGTTGTCGGCCACGCACTTGTTCAGTACTTCGATGGCATCGCAGTCATACACCCGCAGGTTCTTCAGGCCCTGGGTCAGTACGCCGTTGAGCAGCGCGCCCACACCCGGACGGTGTACTTCGACACCGATGAAGTCTTGATCAGGCGCGGCAGCGGCCATTTCCAGCAGGGAATGGCCCATGCCGAAACCGATCTCCAGGGTGCGCGGCGCCGAACGGCCGAATACCTGGTCGTAGTCCACCGGGCTCTCGGCCAGCGGCAGGATGAACAGCGGCCCACCCTGCTCCAGGCCACGTTGCTGGCCTTCGGTCATGCGCCCGGCGCGCATCACGAAACTCTTGATGCGGCGGTGTTGGCGCTCTTCGCCTTCGGGGGAGATCGGCGTTTCTTGCGATTCAGTCATCAGGGGCTCTTACTTGATCAGACCATCCAGCGGCGACGAGGCGCTGGCATAGAGTTTTTTCGGCATACGCCCGGCGAGGTAGGCCAGACGGCCGGCAACGATGGCGTGTTTCATGGCTTCGGCCATCATGATCGGCTGCTGGGCGTTGGCGATTGCCGAGTTCATCAGCACCGCCTCACAGCCCATTTCCATGGCGATGGTGGCATCGGATGCAGTACCGACACCGGCGTCGACCAGCACAGGCACTTTCGATTCTTCAAGGATGATCTGCAGATTGTACGGGTTGCAGATGCCCAGGCCGGTACCGATCAGGCCTGCCAGCGGCATCACGGCAATGCAACCGGCTTCGGCCAGTTGGCGGGCAATGATCGGGTCGTCGCTGGTATAGACCATCACGTCGAAACCGTCCTTGACCAGCACTTCGGCGGCCTTGAGGGTTTCGATCACGTTGGGGAACAGGGTTTTCTGGTCGGCCAGCACTTCCAGCTTGACCAGGTTGTGGCCGTCGAGCAGCTCACGGGCCAGGCGGCAGGTGCGCACGGCTTCGACCGCGTCGTAGCAACCGGCGGTGTTCGGCAGGATGGTGTAGCGATCCGGCGGCAGCACATCGAGCAGATTCGGCTCGCCCGGGTTCTGGCCGATGTTGGTGCGACGCACGGCCACGGTGACGATCTCGGCACCCGAAGCCTCGATGGCCAGGCGGGTTTCTTCAAGGTCACGGTACTTGCCGGTGCCGACCAGCAGGCGCGACTGGAAGGTACGGCCGGCCAGAGTGAAGGGCTTGTCGCTGCGAAGGTTGCTCATCGGAAATCCTCTGAAAGGTTGAGGGACTTGCAAGGTAATCCTGGGGCCCTAGCCGCCGCCGATGGCATGCACGACTTCGACCTGGTCGCCATCGCACAGTGCCGTGGCGGCGTGCTGGCTACGCGGCACGATATCCAGGTTGAGCTCTACTGCGACGCGGCGCCCGACAAGGTCCAGCCGGGTCAGCAGGGCCTCGACGCTTTCGCCGTCGGGCAACTCGAAGGGTTCACCGTTCAATTGAATGCGCATGCGCACGGCCACCATTATTTTTAGGGGCCCGCATTCTAGCCCCGATCAGGTGCTGCGACCAAGGCCAAGCATCGCCATTCGTCTCGATTTGGACCGCTGGGTCAACCTAGGCGCCAGGCAGCAAGGCCCAGGCACAGCCAGCCACCGAGGAATGCCAGGCCACCGATGGGCGTGATGATGCCCAACTTGCCGATGCCGCTGAGGGTCAGCAGGTACAGGCTACCGGAGAACAGCACGATCCCCAGGGCGAACAGACCACCGGCCCAACCCACCAGGCGGCCCGGCAACTGGGTCGCCAGCACGGCAACGCCGAGCAGGGCCAGGGCATGGACCAGCTGATAGGTCACGCCGGTGTGAAAAATGGCCAGGTATTCGCTGCTCAGGCGCCCCTTGAGGCCATGGGCAGCAAAGGCACCCAGGGCCACGCCGGTGAATCCGAAAAACGCCGCAAGCAGCAGGAAGCTACGAAGCATGGGATGACTCCTAGTCAGCACAGGGTCTGTATAATGGCCCGCTCCATCGGTTCGGCCAAGCCATCACCTATGTTGTCTTCCATTTTCCGTCGCCTCACCCGCGCCCTGCTCTGGTTTGCCGCTGGCAGCGTACTGCTGGTACTGGTGTTTCGCTGGGTGCCGCCGCCGGGCACGGCGCTGATGGTCGAACGCAAGGTCGAGTCCTGGTTCAACGGCCAGCCCATTGACCTGCAACGCGACTGGGAGCCCTGGGAGAACATTTCCGATGAACTCAAGGTGGCGGTGATTGCCGGGGAAGACCAGAAGTTCGCCAACCACTGGGGCTTTGATTTCAACGCCATTCAGGCCGCACTGGCCCACAACGAGCGTGGCGGTACGTTGCGGGGTGCCAGCACCTTGAGCCAGCAAGTGGCCAAGAACCAGTTTCTCTGGTCAGGTCGCAGCTGGTTGCGCAAGGGGCTGGAGGCCTGGTTCACCGCCTTGATCGAGCTGCTGTGGTCCAAGGAGCGGATTCTTGAGGTCTACCTCAACAGTGCCGAATGGGGCGAAGGGGTATTTGGTGCCCAGGCGGCGGCGCAGCATCATTTTGGTGTCGATGCCCGCCGCCTGAGCCGCCAGCAGGCCAGCCTGCTGGCGGCCGTGCTGCCCAGCCCGCTGAACTGGAGCGCCAGCCGTCCCAGCAGCTATGTAGCTCGGCGCGCCGGCTGGATTCGCCAGCAAATGCGCCAGCTGGGTGGCAGCGACTACCTGGCCCAGCTCGAAAGCCCGCGCAAGGCACCCTGGACGCAATAAAAAAGCCCCGACAAGTCGGGGCTTCTTCATATAGGAGCGGGCTTGACCCGCGATCCTCTGCACTCAAACCGCGATCAACGCTTTCACCTTGTTCATCGCGTTCTTCTCCAGCTGACGAATCCGCTCAGCCGAAACACTGTATTTCTCAGCCAGGTCATGCAGGGTGGCTTTCTCCTCGGCCAGCCAGCGCTGGTAGAGGATGTCACGGCTGCGGTCGTCCAGGCCTTGCAGGGCGTCATGCAGGTTGCTGGTGGAGTTGTCGCTCCAGTCGGCATCCTCAAGCTGACGCGCCGGGTCGTAGCGGTGGTCTTCCAGGTAGTTGGCCGGTGACTGGAAGGCGCTGTCGTCGTCGGCTTCGGACGCCGGGTCGAAGGCCATGTCCTGACCGGTCAGGCGACTTTCCATCTCGCGTACTTCACGCGGCTCCACACCCAGGCTTTCGGCAACACGATGAACTTCATCGTTGTTCAGCCAGGCCAGGCGTTTTTTCTGGCTGCGCAGGTTGAAGAACAGTTTGCGCTGGGCCTTGGTGGTGGCCACTTTGACAATGCGCCAGTTACGCAGGATGAACTCGTGAATTTCGGCCTTGATCCAGTGCACCGCAAAGGACACCAGGCGTACACCCATTTCCGGGTTGAAACGCTTGACCGCTTTCATCAGGCCAACGTTGCCTTCCTGGATCAGGTCAGCCTGGGCCAGCCCGTAACCGGAATAGCTACGCGCGATATGTACGACAAACCGCAGGTGGGCGAGCACCATTTGCCGAGCCGCCTCAAGATTCTGCTCATAGTAGAGACTCTCGGCCAGTTCACGCTCCTGCTCCGGCGTCAGCAATGGAATGCTGTTGACCGTGTGCACGTAGGCTTCCAGGTTTGCGCCGGGAACCAGGGCATAGGCAGGTTGCAACGAAGTGGTCATACGAAAAAACCTCCGACTCACTAAACTCGTGCCCTCAGGCACTGCCAACATTGACCGGGAACCACGAAACAAGTTCCCTAAAAATGAAAAGAGTCAATACCAGCAAAAAGACACTATCGCGGTGCAAGCTCGCTCAAATGGCGGGCGACCGCAATCCAAGCACCGATATACCCTAACAGTACCGCACCAAGCAAGAGCGACAGACCATCGGCTGATGGCACGCCGGCCAGGGAAAAATCGCTGCCATACAAGCCGGAAAGCCCGATAACCGCGTCGTTGAGCCAGTTAAGACCAAACGCCAGCACTCCCCAGGCCAATACCCCTGCACCCAGGCCATACAAGGCGCCCATATACAGGAAAGGTCGGCGAACATAGCTGTCTGTGCCGCCTACAAGCTTGATCACCTCGATCTCAGTACGACGGTTTTCGATATGCAGGCGAATTGTGTTACCAATTACCAAAAGCAGCGCAGAAACCAGCAATACCGTCAGACCAAAGACAAAGCGGTCACCCAGCTTGAGGATCGCTGCCAGGCGTTCGACCCACAGCAGGTCCAATTGCGCCACATCGACCTTGGGCAGTTCCGCAAGGCGCTGGCGCAAGGCTTCAAGGGCGGGCTTGTCGACTTCTGCCGGGGTCACCACCACCACGCCGGGCAGCGGGTTTTCCGGCAGCTCACGCAACGCATCGCCCAGGCCGGACTGCTGCTGGAACTCTTCCAGCGCCTTTTCGCGACTCACGTATTCGGCCTCGGCGACACCGGGCAGGGCCTTGATCTGCTCACGCAGGGCCTCGCCGTCAGCGGTGCTGGCGTCAAGCTTGAGATACAGGGAAATCTGCGCAGCGCGCTGCCAGGAGCCGCCCAGGCGTTCGACGTTGCTCAGCAACAGCGACAACCCCATCGGCAGGCTCAAGGCCACGGCCATCACCAGGCAGGTAAAGAAACTGCCGATGGGCTGCTTGCCCAGGCGGCGCAGGCTGTCCATCAGGCTTGAGCGATGGCTTTCCAGCCAGGCATGCAGCAGGGTGCGGAAGTCAGGGCCATCGTCGTCATGGCTGTCGCGCTTTTTCTTTTCCGGCTGCGGATCAGCGGCCTTGGGCGCTACCCGCTCGGAAACCTTGGGACTACGTGTTGCACTCATTGCCCGGCCTCCCCGTCGCCGATCAAGCGGCCGCGCTGCAGGGTCAGCATGCGATGGCGCATGCGCGCAATCAGCGCCAGGTCGTGACTGGCGATCAGTACGCTGGTGCCCAGGCGGTTGATATCTTCAAATACACCCATGATCTCCGCGGCCAGGCGCGGGTCGAGGTTACCGGTGGGTTCGTCCGCCAGCAGCAAGGCCGGACGGTGAACGATGGCGCGGGCGATACCGACGCGCTGTTGCTGGCCGGTGGACAGGTCGCCCGGGAACAGCTCGGCCTTGTCCGACAGGGCCACGCGCTCCAGCGCGGAATCGACCCGTTTGGCGATTTCGACCTTGGAAAGGCCAAGGATCTGCAGCGGCAGGGCGACGTTATTGAATACGGTACGGTCGAACAACAGCTGGTGGTTCTGGAACACGACGCCGATCTGACGGCGCAGGAAGGGGATCTGCGCATTGCTGATCTGTCCCAGGTCCTGCCCGGCCAGCAGCAGCTTGCCGCTGGTGGGGCGCTCCATTGCCAGCAACAGGCGCAACAAGGTGCTCTTGCCGGCGCCGGAATGACCGGTGACGAACAGGAATTCGCCCCGACGCACCCGAAAACTCAACTCATGCAAGCCTACGTGGCCATTGGGGTAGCGCTTGGCGACCTGCTCGAATCGAATCATGGATGCTCCCGCTCGGCAAACAGTGCTTTCACGAAGGGTTCGGCCTCGAAGGTGCGCAGATCGTCGATACCTTCGCCCACGCCAATATAGCGGATCGGCAAACCGAACTGCTTGGCCAGAGCAAAGATCACCCCGCCCTTGGCGGTGCCGTCGAGCTTGGTCAGGGCCAGGCCTGTAAGTTCGACGCTCTGGTTGAAGTGCTTGGCCTGGTTGATGGCGTTCTGGCCGGTGCCGGCATCCAGCACCAGCAGGACTTCGTGCGGCGCATCGGCGTCGAGCTTGCCGATGACCCGACGAACCTTCTTCAGCTCTTCCATCAGGTTGTCTTTGGTGTGCAGGCGACCGGCGGTATCGGCGATCAGTACATCGATGCCACGGGCCTTGGCCGCCTGGACGGCGTCGAAGATCACCGAAGCAGAGTCGGCGCCCGTGTGCTGGGCGATCACCGGGATCTGGTTGCGCTCACCCCACACCTGCAACTGCTCGACTGCGGCGGCACGGAAGGTATCGCCAGCGGCCAACATAACCTTCTTGCCTTCGAGCTGGAGCTTTTTCGCCAGCTTGCCGATGGTGGTGGTCTTGCCGGCGCCGTTGACGCCGACCACCAGGATCACGAAAGGCTTGGCCTGGGCCTGAATGCGCAAAGGTTGCTCGACCGGCTTGAGCAGGTCGGCCAGTTCACCTTGCAGGGACTTGTACAGGGCATCGCTGTCGGCCAGTTGCTTGCGCGCGACCTTCTGGGTCAGGCTCTGGACGATCACCGAGGTGGCCTCGACGCCAACGTCGGCGGTCAGCAGGCGGGTTTCGATTTCGTCGAGCAAGTCGTCATCAATGGCTTTCTTGCCCAGGAACAGGCTCGCCATGCCCTCGCCGATACTGGCGCTGGTCTTTGTAAGGCCCTGCTTGAGACGGGCAAAGAACCCGCCCTTCTCTTCGCTGCGTGCCGGGGCAGGTGCCTCGACAGGCTCGGGCGCGACCACTGGCGCGACGGCAGCTACAGGCGCTACAGGCGCTACAGGCGCTACAGGCGCAGGCTCGGGGGTAGCGACCGGGGCCGCAACGGGCACAGACTCGGAGATAACGACCGGAGCTGCAACGGGCGCGGGCTCGGAGATAACGACCGGAGACGCAACAGGCTCAGGCTGGGCGACCACTACCGGCGCCGGCGCTACCACGGGCGGCGCGACAGGGGCCGGGCGCTCGGGAATTGGCGGCGGAGTATGCGGCTCAAGGTCGGTCACCAGGGCGACCGGCTCTTCAGGCACAGGCAGGACCAGACCAGCGGACGGCGCGGGCTCGACTGCAACCACCGGTGGCACGACATGAACAGGCTCCGGCGCCGTTACAGGTGCAGGTACCGGCTCCGGTGCGGAAACAGGCGCAGGTGCCAGTACCGGCTCCGGTGCAGATACAGGCGCAGGTGCAGGTGCGACCTCGACCGGGGCAACGGCAGCCGGCGCCTCGGTGATCAGCGCTGCAGGCTGCTCCGCTTCAGTCGGCTCAGGAATTTGTGGCTGCTCGGGAACGGGTTGCTGCGGCTTTCTGCGCAGCCAGCCGAACAGGCCTTTCTTTTCACCAGCCGCGGCCGGCGTCTTTTTGTCGTCGTTGGAACCAAACATGGAAGACGGCTATCTCAGGGTAGCGATGCGCCACTGCGGCGCCTCGAAAATACTTTTAACGCAGAACAGACTACTTTTATTCCGGCTCGTTCATGCGCAACATTTTGTCTTGAGGCCTGCGGGTCAGACCCACGACAGGCATGGTCGTCAGGCAACCGGATCAGTATCCTAGCACCTCCTAGCCCGCTGACGCTAAGACCACGCGGGCAGTCCTACAGGTTAAACAACGTATGAATGCTCTAGCCCGCCGCGCCGCTGGCCTGTTGCTCAGCACAGTTTTTCTGCCGCTCGCCGCCTTTGCCGCCGATCCGCAACCCACCCATGAGTTCATTCTCGACAACGGCCTCAAAGTAGTGGTGCGCGAGGACCACCGGGCGCCGGTGGTGGTTTCGCAGATCTGGTACAAGGTCGGCTCCACCTACGAGTCCCCGGGCCAGACCGGCCTGTCCCATGCGCTGGAACACATGATGTTCAAGGGCAGCGAGAAGCTGGGCCCCGGCGAAGCTTCGCGCATCCTGCGTGACCTGGGCGCCGAAGAGAACGCCTTCACCAGCGACGATTACACCGCCTATTACCAGGTACTGGCCCGCGACCGCCTGCCCGTCGCTCTTGAGCTAGAAGCCGACCGCATGGCCAGCCTGCGCCTGCCGCCCGACGAGTTCAGCCGCGAAATCGAGGTGATCAAGGAGGAGCGCCGCCTGCGCACCGATGACCAGCCCAGCGCGAAGGCTTTCGAGCTGTTCAGCGCCATGGCCTTCCCCGCCAGCAGCTACCGCACCCCGACCATCGGCTGGATGGCCGACCTGGACCGCATGAAGGTCGAGGAACTGCGTCACTGGTATGAGTCCTGGTATGCACCCAACAACGCCACCCTGGTGGTAGTGGGTGACGTCACCGCCGAAGAGGTCAAGGGCCTTGCCCAGCGCTTCTTCGGTCCGATTGCCAAGCGCGCGATCCCGCCGGCCAAGCTGCCGCTGGAGCTGGCCGAGCCTGGCCTGCGCGAAACCACCCTGCATGTACGCACCCAGTTGCCGAGCCTGATCTACGGCTTCAACGTCCCTGGCCTGGCCACCGCCAAGGACCCGCGCACCGTGCACGCCCTGCGCCTGATCTCGGCACTGCTGGACGGCGGCTACAGCGCCCGCCTGCCGAGCCGTCTGGAGCGCGGCCAGGAGCTGGTCTCCGGGGCCTCGTCCAATTACAACCCGTTCACCCGCGGTGACAGCCTGTTCCTGATCTCGGCCACGCCGAACCTGCAGAAGAACAAGACCCTGGCCGAAGTTGAAACCGGTATCTGGAAGCTGCTCGACGAACTCAAGACCACCCCGCCAACCGCTGAAGAACTCGAACGCGTGCGCGCCCAGGTAATTGCCGGGCTGGTTTACGACCGCGACTCCATCAGCAGCCAGGCCACCGCCATCGGCATGCTGGAAACCGTCGGTCTGTCGTGGAAGCTGATCGACAGCGAACTCGATGAACTCAAAAGCGTGACCCCGGCCGACATCCAGAACGCTGCGCGCACCTATTTCACCCGTGAACGCCTGAGCGTTGCCCACGTACTGCCCGAGGAGACCGCTCATGAGTGATCACAGCGCACCCCGCTACACCCTGATCGGCCTCGGTGTCCTGGTATTGGTTGGCGCCGTGGCATTCTTCCTGGCCAAGCCCGTCCAATCGGACAACGCCGCACAACCTGCGCCAAGCACCGCCGCCAAACCGGCCAACACCCTGCAGACGCTGGCCGAGCTTGACGGCAAGGCACCCAGCCGCCGCCAGCTGAACATCCAGACCTGGAACACCACCGAAGGTGCCAAGGTCCTGTTCGTCGAAGCCCGCGAGCTGCCGATGTTCGACCTGCGCCTGACCTTCGCCGCCGGCAGCAGCCAGGACGGTGACACCCCAGGACTGGCAACGCTGACCAACGCCATGCTCAACGAAGGTGTGGCCGGCAAGGACGTGACCGCCATCGCCGAAGGCTTCGAGGGCCTGGGCGCCGATTTTGGCAACGGTGCCTACCGTGACATGGCCGTGGCCACCCTGCGCAGCCTGAGCGCGGCCGACAAGCGCGAACCGGCGCTGAAGCTGTTCGCTGAAGTAGTCGGCGAGCCGACCTTCCCGCCGGATGCCCTCGAGCGCATCAAGAACCAGCTGCAGGCAGGCTTCGAGTACCAGAAGCAGAACCCCGGCAAACAGGCCAGCATCGCACTGTTCGAGCGCCTGTACGGCACCCACCCCTACGCTCACCCAAGTGACGGCACCGCCAAGAGCATTCCGCCGATCACCCTGGAGCAACTGCGCGCCTTCCACGCCAAGGCCTACACCGCCGGCAACGCGGTGATTGCCCTGGTCGGCGACCTGAGTCGCAGCGAAGCCGAAGCCATTGCCGCGAACGTCTCGGCCGCCCTGCCCAAAGGCCCGGCGCTGGCCAAGCCGGCTCAACCCAGCGAACCCAAGCCTGGCACCACGCACATCGACTTCCCGTCCAAGCAGACTCACCTGATGCTGGCCCAGCTGGGCATCGACCGTAACGATCCGGACTATGCGGCCCTGTCGCTGGGCAACCAGATCCTCGGCGGCGGTACCTTCGGTACTCGCCTGATGAGCGAAGTGCGCGAAAAACGCGGCCTGACCTACGGCGTATACTCGGTGTTCAGCCCGATGCAGGTCCGTGGCCCGTTCATGATCAACCTGCAAACCCGCGCCGAACTCAGCGAAGGCACGCTCAAGCTGGTCCAGGACATTCTCAGCGACTACCTCAAGACCGGCCCGAGCCAGCAGGAGCTCGATGATGCCAAGCGTGAACTGGCCGGCAGCTTCCCGCTGTCCAATGCCAGCAACGCCAGCATCGTCGGCCAACTGGGCGCCATCGGCTTCTACAACCTGCCGCTGACCTGGCTGGAAGACTACATGCAACAATCCCAGGCCCTGACCACCGAACAGGTCAAGGCTGCCCTGAACAAACACCTGTCTGCGGACAAGATGGTCATCGTCACCGCAGGCCCAAGCGTGCCGCAAAAGCCTTTGCCGCCGCCCACTGACAAACCCGCCGAGCAGCCGCTTGGCGTACCGGAGCATTAATGGCCAGTCCATCTGCAAAATCGGCCAAGCCACATCACGGCACGGGTCAACTGCGCATCATCGCCGGCGAATGGCGCAGTCGTCGCCTGAGCTTCCCCGACGCCCCCGGCCTGCGCCCCACGCCAGACCGGGTACGCGAGACCCTGTTCAACTGGCTGGCGCCGCATATCGAAGGCGCCAAGGTGCTCGATGCCTTCGCCGGCAGCGGCGCCCTGTACCTTGAGGCGCTGTCCCGTGGTGCAGCCGAGGCCGTAGCCCTGGACAGCAACCCCGCTGCCATTGCCAGCCTGCGGCAGAACCTGGAGCTTTTGCGCTGCCCGCGCGGCCAGTTGATCCAGAGCGACGCCCAGCGTTACTTGCAGGGCGAGCCGAAAATGGCCTTCGACCTGGTGTTCCTCGACCCACCGTTCCACCAGGAACTGCTGCCCACCACCTGCGCCCTGCTTGAAGAGCGCAACTGGCTGGCCGCCAACGCCTGGATCTACACCGAAAGCGAAACCCCGCCCTCGACCCTGCAGCTGCCCGGCAACTGGCGCCTGCACCGGGAAAAGAAAGCCGGCCAGGTGTACTACGCACTCTGGCAACGCGGCTGATTGAACGCAAAAAGGCGCAACGTTCGTTACACTTGTAACCAACTGTTGCGCCTTTTTTTTGCCGAGATACAACCGATGTCCCCTTCTCCGTCCCGCCCCTTCAAACCCGCCCTGGGACTGGGTAACCCGCATATGCAGACGCTATGGGGGCCACTGTGGCGCAAATCTGCTGCACTGAGCCGTCTACGTGAACGGCTGTGGCTCGCCGACGGCGATTTTCTTGATCTCGACTGGCACGGCCCGCACGAAGCCTCCACGCCGCTGGTACTGGTGCTGCACGGATTGACCGGGTCATCCAGCTCTCCTTATGTAATCGGTTTGCAGCAGGCCCTGGCGGGTCGCGGCTGGGCCAGCGTGGCGCTGAACTGGCGCGGCTGCTCGGGCGAGCCGAACCTGCTTGCGCGCAGCTACCACTCCGGCGCCAGCGAGGACCTTGCCGAAGCCATCGGCCACATTCGCGCCAGCCGCCCGCAAGCACCGCTGTATGCCGTGGGGTATTCGCTGGGGGGCAACGTGCTGCTCAAGCACTTGGGGGAAGTGGGCTCGGCGAGCCAGCTCGAGGCGGCGGTGGCGGTGTCGGTACCGTTTCGCCTGGACCATTGTGCCGACCGCATCGGCCTGGGGTTCTCCAAGGTGTATCAGGCGCACTTCATGCGCGCGATGCTGGCTTACGTGAAAGACAAGCAGCGGCACTTCAAGCATCACGACCACCAGGAAGGCCTGGCCGCCCTGGAGCGCCTGGGCCCGCTGGAGAACCTGCGCACGTTCTGGGATTTTGATGGCCGGGTGACGGCGCCACTCAATGGCTTTGCCGATGCCAAGGACTATTACCGCCGGGCTTCGAGCCGCTACTTTCTGGGTGAGAACCGCACGCCGACGCTGATCATTCACTCCAGTGACGACCCGTTCGTGTTCAGCCACAGCCTGCCTTCGGCCAATGAACTGCCGGCACAGACCACGTTCGAGCTGCACGCGCGCGGTGGGCATGTGGGCTTTGTCGATGGCAGCCTGCGTAATCCGGGGTATTACCTGGAGCGACGGATTCCGCAGTGGTTGGCGGGAAACTGATGATTGTTGTGGGAACTGGCATGCTGTGGGAGCGGGCTTGCCCCGCGATAGCGATCTGTCAGTCACATCGCATCGCGGGGTAAGCCCGCTCCTACTTGTCAGTCGCCCGTAGCCACCTGCCGCTGCGGATCAGTGATCCACTCACTCCACGACCCTGCATACAGCTTGCCCAGCGGATACCCCGCCAATGCCAGGGCAAACAGGTTGTGACACGCCGTCACGCCCGAACCGCAATAGGCCACCAACTGTTCAGGTGAGCGCTTGCCGAGCTTCTGGGCAAAGCGCTGCTTGAGCTGCTCGGCCGGCAAGAAGCGGCCATCGGCGCCGAGGTTGTCGGTAAAGGCCGCGCACTGCGCCCCGGGAATATGCCCGGCAACCGGATCGATCGGCTCGACTTCACCGCGAAAACGCGGCAAGCCACGGGCATCGATCAGGGTCATCTCAGGTTGCCCCAGACGTTCGGCCAGCTGGTTGGCAGCGATCACCAGGCTCATGTCTGGCTCACCGCTGAAGCTGCCCTCGCGCTTGGCAGGCGGATCAAGGCTCAACGGCAGGCCAGCCGCATGCCAGGCCTTCAAGCCGCCATCGAGGATGGACACCCCACTGCGCTTGCCCAGCCAGGCCAGCAGCCACCAGGCACGGGCAGCAAAGGCACCCGGGCCGTCGTCATACAGGACAATGTCGCTGTCGTTGTCGATACCAAAGGCGCGCAGGCGCTCGATCAGCCGCTGCGGATCAGGCAGCGGGTGGCGCCCGGTCACGCCCTTGACGATCGGGCCACTGAGGTCGCGCTCAAGGTCAGCAAAATGCGCCCCGGCGATATGACCCTCGGCGTAGCTGCGCTGACCATAATCAATATCCTCCAGAGCAAAACGACAATCGAGAATCACCAGCGCCGGCGCCTCCAGGCGCTCGGCCAATTGCTGGGCGGTGATCAGTTGCGCGAGGGGCATGACAGTCTCCTGAACGATTGAACGAGTAGGGCCTGGGCGTTATTGCTCCAGTGCCTGATTGAGCGAAACGTAGAATTCCTGGCATAACGCATCCACCGCCGGACGGGCCTTGGCGGTGACAAAACCGAGTTCGAGTACCAACACCTGATAGATCCCGCGCTTGAAGGCGTCCTCGCTCAGGTGGCTTGAGTTTTCCCGGGTTGTACACAAAAAGCGCACCCAGGAGGTCAGCACGATCCAGGCGTTGAGGGTCAGCGACTCGATCTGCACGGCGTCCATCTGCACGATTTCAGCGTCGACGAAGCCGCGATAGATGGCCTGTCCCTGGATCAGGCAGCGCTGGGAGAAGCGCCGGTAGCGGGCCGCCAGCTCCTTGTCGCTGTCGAGCAGGTGCTCAAGGTCACGGTGCAAGAAGCGGTAGTTCCACATCGCCGCCAGCAACTCCTTGAGGTAGAAGCGCTTGTCATCGACGGTCGAAGGCCGCCCCTGGGGCGGGCGCAGGAAGCTCTCCACCAGCTCTTCATACTGGGTGAAGAGCACGGCAATGATTTCCTGCTTGTTGGCGAAGTGGTAGTACAGGTTGCCCGGGGAAATCTCCATGTGGGCAGCAATGTGGTTGGTACTGACACTGCGTTCGCCTTGCTGATTGAACAGCTCCAGGCTGTTTTGCACGATGCGCTCGCGGGTCTTGATACGCGGGGCCATGATCAGTTCCAGATACCGGGCTTGAATGAATGGGTCCATCTTACGGTTTATCCGGATGCGGATGTACCTGCCCGTCGTCAAAAAGGGGTCGCAAAAAAATCATATTAGAGTATAAGCTCTAGAAAAAACGCTGCCGTGGAGTTTCGCATGACCGCCAATGCTGCTCGTCTCTTGCCTTCGACCGCCCTTGAAGAACTCACCGCGCAGTTCAGCGCCCAACGCCAGGCGTTTGCCGGCAACCCCATGCCCCCCCTGGCCCAGCGCCGGCAGTGGCTCAAAAGCCTGCGCCAACTGCTGCTCAATCAACAGGACGCACTGATCCAGGCCATCAGCGAGGATTTCAGCGGCCGCAGCGCCGACGAAACCCGGCTTGCCGAACTGATGCCGAGCGTTCAGGGACTGCACCATGCCGAACGCCACATCAAGCAATGGATGAAAGACTCGCCGCGCAAGGTCGGCCTGGCCTTCCAGCCCGCCAGCGCCAAGGTGCTGTACCAGCCACTGGGCGTGGTCGGGATCATCGTGCCGTGGAACTACCCGCTGTTCCTCGCCATGGGCCCATTGACCGGCGCCCTGGCCGCGGGCAACCGGGTCATGCTCAAACTCAGCGAAGCCACCCCGGCGACCGGGCTGTTGCTCAAGCGACTGCTCGAATCGGTGTTCCCCACCGATCTGGTCAGCGTGGTGCTGGGCGAGGCGGAAGTCGGCGAAGCCTTCTCGCGCCTGCCCTTCGACCACTTGCTGTTCACCGGCGCGACCAGCATCGGCCGCCATGTGATGCTGGCGGCAGCGCAGAACCTGACCCCGGTCACCCTGGAACTCGGCGGCAAATCCCCGGCCATCGTTTCGGCCACCGTCCCCCTGAAAGACGCCGCCGAACGTATCGCCTTCGGCAAGACCTTGAACGCCGGGCAGACCTGCGTGGCCCCGGACTACGTGCTGGTGCCGCGCGAGCGCCTGGACGACTTTGCCGACGCCTACCGCAGCGTCGTCCACCGCTTTTACCCGACCGTTGCCGACAACCCGGATTACAGCGCGATCATCAATCCGCGCCATCTGGCCCGCCTGGACAGCTACCTGAGCGATGCCCGCAACAAGGGCGCCAAAATCGTTGACCTGTACCCCCAGGAACCCCGTCAGGGCCGCCGCTTGCCGCCTCATCTGCTGCTGCAGGTCAGCGACGACATGCGCGTCATGCAGGACGAAATCTTCGGACCGCTGCTGCCGCTGGTGCCCTACGACAGCCTCGATGAGGCGCTAGCGTACATCAATCAACGCCAGCGCCCCCTGGCGCTCTACTACTTTGGCTACGACCGCGCCGAGCAACAGAAAGTGCTCGAAAACACCCATTCCGGCGGTGCCTGCCTCAACGACACCTTGCTGCATGTGGCCCAGGACGACCTGCCCTTCGGTGGCGTCGGCCCTTCGGGCATGGGGCACTACCACGGCCATGAGGGCTTCCTGACCTTCAGCAAGGCCAAGGCGGTTTTCGCCAAGCAGCGCTTCAACGCCGCACGGCTCATCTACCCGCCCTACGGCAAGTCGTTAATCAAGCTGGTGTACAAACTGTTCATTCGCTAACAACACCCAACAGGCACAACAACAATGACCACAAGCCTGCCTCCGTCACCCACCCTGAGCCGCCGCGGCCTACTCAAGTTCAGCCTCGGCGCCAGTGCCTTCCTGGCCACCGCCGGGCTGGGCGCAAGCCTCAGCGGTTGTTCGGCGCAGACGCCCGCCAGCGGTTTCATCACCCTGCGCCAGGGCGATCTGCCCATCCTTTACACCGTGATCCCGGTGATCCTCGCCGGCACGGCGGCCCCCAATACTCGCGAGGCCCTGCTGCATCGCCTGGACACCAAGCTCGCCAGCCTGTCCCCGGCGATGCTCAAGCTGACCCGGCAACTGTTCGATGTGCTCGCCCTGCCCGTCACACGCGGCCCGCTGACCGGCATCTGGGGCAGCTGGGAAAACGCCAGCAGCGAACAGATCGAGGCCTTTCTGCGGCGCTGGGAGAACAGCTCGCTGAAGCTGCTGCGCATGGGCCATGCCTCGCTGCTGCAACTGCTGCATATGGCCTGGTACGAGATGCCTGAATCCTGGGCGCATTGCGGCTACCCAGGCCCACCCAAGGTCTGAATCACCCCATAACGACAAGAGGCTGAAGATGCCCGTACCCGACCTGTTTCGCGAAGGCCTTGCCCGCGGCTGGAAAACCCGTGACGCCTCGCGCCTGGACCACGACCTGACCCTGGAAGCCGATATCGCCATCATCGGCAGCGGTGCCGGGGGCGCCACCAGCGCCGAGCTGCTCAGCGCCGCCGGCTTCAAGGTGCTGCTGATCGAAGAAGGCCCGCTCAAGACCAGCAGCGACTTCCACCTGCTCGAAGACCAGGCCTACGCCAGCCTCTACCAGGAAGGCATCGGCCGCATGAGCAAGGATGGCGCCATTACCATCCTGCAAGGCCGCGCTGTGGGCGGCACCACCCTGATCAACTGGACCTCGAGCTTCCGCACCCCCGAACCGACCCTGCAGCACTGGGCCAGCGAGCATGACGTCAAAGGCCTGAGCAGTGCCGAGCTGGCCCCTTATTTCGAGCGCATGGAACAACGCCTGGGTATCGCGCCCTGGATCATGCCGCCCAATGCCAACAACGAGGCCCTGCGCCGCGGCTGCGAGGCCCTGAACTACAGCTGGAAAGTGATACCGCGCAATGTGCGCGGCTGCTGGAACCTGGGTTACTGCGGCATGGGCTGCCCAGTCAACGCCAAGCAGTCCATGCTGGTGACCACCATTCCGGCCACCCTCGACAAGGGCGGCGAGCTGCTCTACCTGGCCCGCGCCGAACGCCTGGTCCACGACGGCGAGCGCATCAGCAGCCTGCAATGCGTGGCCATGGACGCGCGTTGCGTGAACCCCACCGGGCGGCAGATCCAGGTCAAGGCGCGGCACTACGTCCTCGCCGGTGGCGGTATCAACAGCCCGGCCCTGCTGCTGCGCTCCGACGCCCCCGACCCCCATGAGCGCCTGGGCAAACGCACGTTCCTGCACCTGGTCAACTTCAGCGCCGGCTTGTTCAAAGACAAGGTCAACCCGTTCTACGGTGCCCCACAGTCGATCTATTCCGATCACTTCCAATGGCGCGACGGCGTCACCGGGCCGGTCGGCTACAAGCTTGAAGTGCCGCCGCTGCAGCCTGCGCTGGCTGCCACCTTGCTCGGCGGCTTTGGCCACGACAATGCCCTGCGCATGGAACAACTGCCCAACACCCACGTCATGCTCGCCCTGCTGCGAGACGGCTTCCACCCCGACAGCGTCGGCGGCGAGGTGCAATTGCGCGGTGACGGCACGCCAGTGCTCGACTACTCCGTGTCCCCCTATCTGTGGGAAGGCGTACGCCGTGCCTTCCACACCATGGCCGAGATCCAGTTCGCCGCCGGGGCCGAGGCGGTACTGCCGATGCACAGTGACGGGCGTTACGTGAATACCCTGGCAGAAGTCCGGCAAATGATCGACAGCCTGAGCCTTGAGCTGTTCCGCACCCGCCTTGGCAGCGCCCACGTCATGGGTGGTTGCGCCATGGGCGAAGACCCGCGCCGGGCGGTCTGCGACAGCCTGGGACGGCATCATCAGCTGGCCAATCTGTCGGTGCATGACGGCTCGTTGTTCCCCACCAGCATCGGCGCCAACCCGCAATTATCGGTGTATGGCCTCACCGCCCGGCTCACCGAGGCCCTGATCGAGCGCCTGGTTGCCAGCAGATGACAACAAATCAACACACTGTCTATAGTGCCTTCAGCGTGCGCAGGCGACTTGGCCGACTGCCACTGCTGCGATACCATCCGACTCCCCAACGCACTCCTGCCAGGACGACGCGATGAACCGAGTGTTGTACCCAGGTACTTTCGACCCTATTACCAAGGGCCATGGCGATCTGGTCGAGCGTGCCTCGCGGCTGTTCGACCAGGTGATCATTGCGGTCGCTGCCAGCCCGAAGAAAAACCCGCTGTTCCCGCTGGAACAACGGGTGGAACTGGCTCGTGAGGTCACCAAGCACCTGCCCAATGTCGAAGTCATCGGCTTCTCCAGCTTGTTGGCGCATTTCGCCAAGGAACAGCAGGCCAATGTGTTCCTGCGTGGTCTGCGGGCGGTTTCCGACTTCGAGTACGAGTTCCAGCTGGCGAACATGAACCGCCAGCTCGCACCCGATGTCGAGAGCCTGTTCCTGACCCCCTCCGAGCGTTATTCGTTCATTTCCTCGACCCTGGTCCGGGAAATTGCCGCGCTGGGTGGCGACATCACCAAGTTCGTCCATCCCATCGTGGCTGACGCCCTGACCGAACGCTTCAAGAAGTGACATCGGTGATTTGACGACCGCGCCCGCGTGCACTACGGGCGCTAATGCGGCACAATTGTGCCCATTGGTTTTCAAATGCTAGGGTTCTGAGCCCTGGCCGGAGTCCCCATGTCCCTGATCATCACCGACGATTGCATCAACTGCGACGTCTGCGAACCCGAGTGCCCGAACGCCGCTATTTCCCAGGGCGAAGAGATCTACGTGATCGACCCGAACCTGTGCACCCAGTGCGTGGGCCACTACGACGAGCCTCAGTGCCAGCAAGTCTGCCCGGTTGACTGCATCCCCCTGGATGAAGCCCACCCCGAGACCGAAGAGCAGCTGATGGAAAAATACCGCCGAATTACCGGCAAGGCCTGATGCCGTTCGTCGCCCGCCTCTCCCCCCTGATCCTTGGCGCGCTGTTCGCGCTAGGGGCCGCGTGTGCACAGGCACAAGGGCCGGGGCAGGCGGCGATTGCCAGCCCTCACGCCCAGGCCACGGCGGCCGCACGGGAAATCCTCGAACAAGGCGGTAACGCCTTCGACGCGGCCATTGCCGTCAGTGCAGCGCTGGCGGTGGTCGAGCCCTATGGCTCGGGATTGGGCGGCGGTGGTTTCTTCCTCCTGCGCGAGGCAGACAACCCGGCGCGGTACGCCTTTCTCGATGCCCGCGAGCGAGCCCCCGGCAAGGCCAGCGAGGCCATGTACCTCAAGGACGGCAAGGTCCAACCGGGGCTGTCGATCAATGGCCCGCTGGCCGCCGCCATTCCGGGCCTGCCGGCGGCGCTGGCCGACCTCGCCGCGCACTACGGCAAACTCCCGCTCAAAAGCACCCTGGCCCCGGCCATCCGCCTGGCCAATCAGGGCTTTGCCGTCGACCGCATCTACCGCGACCGGGCCACCATGCGCTTGACCGCCCTGCGCGACGACCCGGAAAGCGCCCGCCTGTTCCTCAAGCAAGGCGAAGTGCCCGCCCTGGGCGTGCAGATCCGCCAACCGGAGCTGGCGGTCACCCTCGAACGCCTGGCCAGCCAGGGCCGCGACGGCTTCTATGCCGGCCCTACCGCCCAGGCCATGGTCAACGGCGTGCAAGCGGCAGGCGGAATCTGGAGCCTGGATGACCTGGCCAACTACCGCACAGCGACGCGTGAGCCGCTGCGCTATCAATTGGCCGACCAGCGCGAACTGATCAGTGCCCCGCCGCCTTCGGCCGGCGGCATCGCCCTGGCCCAGAGCCTGGCCATGCTCCAGCGCCTGCCGTGGCAGAGCGCCGAGCCCGTGCAGCGCAGCCATTACGTGCTGGAGGTGCTGCGCCGGGCCTACCGCGACCGCGGCCTGCTGGGCGACCCGGATTATGTCGCCAACCCGGTCACGCAATTGCTCGCTCGGCCTTACCTCACCGGCCTTGCCAACAGCATCGAGGCGTACCAGGCCACACCGAGCAGCGACCTGCCACCGGCTCCCGCCTGGCGCGAAGGCGATCACACCACCCACTTTGCGGTGATCGATGCCGACGGCAATGCCGTCGCCGCGACGCTGTCGGTCAACCTGCCCTTCGGCGCCGCGTTCAGCGCACCGGGCACCGGCGTGGTGCTGAACAATGAGATGGACGATTTCGCCGCCGATCCACGCGGCAGCAACAGCTACGGGCTGGCGGGCAGCCAGGCCAACGCGGTGGCGGCCGGCAAGCGTCCGCTGTCGAGCATGAGCCCAAGCTTCATCGAAAGCCCGACCCAGTTCGCCGCCTTCGGTACACCGGGCGGCAGCAGGATTCCGAGCATGGTGCTGCTGTCGATGATGGGCTTCCTGGAAGGCAAACCGATTGCCAACTGGCCAGCCGTACCGCGCTATCACCACCAGTACCTGCCGGATGTGGTCGAGCATGAGCCCGGCACCTTCAGCCCCGCACAGCAACGCGAACTGCAGGCACGCGGCTACACGCTCAAGGACCTGGGGCGGACCTACGGCAATCAACAAGTGCTGTATTGGAACAAGGCCGCCAACACCCTGGAAGCCGCGAGCGATCCGCGCGGCGTGGGTGAATCGGCAGTGCTCAGCCCACGCTGAGCACGTTCACTTCTGGCAGCGCGGGCAGTAGACGCTGGCGCGCTGGCCCAGCTTGACCTCACGCAAAATGCTGCCGCAGACCTTGCAAGGCTCCTCACCCCGCCCGTACACGAACAGCTCCTGCTGGAAGTAGCCCGGTTGGCCATCGCCGCCGATAAAGTCACGCAAGGTGGTGCCGCCGCGCTCGATGGCGCACGCCAGGATGCGTTTGATCTCGATCGCAAGCTTCAGGTAACGCGCCCGGGAAATGCTCCCGGCCTCGCGGCGCGGGTCGATGCCGGCGGCGAACAACGCTTCGGTCGCGTAGATGTTGCCCACCCCGACCACCACCGCGTTATCCATGATGAAGGGCTTGACCGCCATGTGCTTGCCGCGCGACAGCTGGAACAGACGCTCGCCATCGAACAGGTCGGTCAGGGGCTCCGGCCCCAGCCTGATCAGCAACTCATGGTTGAGCGGGTCCAGGCTCCAGAGCATCGCCCCGAAGCGACGCGGGTCGGTGTAGCGCAGGGCCAGGCCCGACTCCAGCTCGATATCCACATGCTCGTGCTTGGCGGCCGGCAGGCCGATCTCGACCAGGCGCAAATTGCCGGACATGCCCAGGTGGCTGATCAGGGTGCCCACCTCGGCGTTGAGCAACAGGTACTTGGCCCGCCGCTCCACCTTGACGAAACGCTGCCCGGACAGACGAATGTCCAGGTCTTCAGGGATCGGCCAGCGCAAACGGCGGTCGCGCACAATCACCCGGCTGACCCGCTGTCCTTCCAGGTAGGGCGCGATACCGCGCCGGGTCGTTTCGACTTCAGGTAGTTCGGGCATGGATCAGTGGCCGCCCAGCTCGCGGATAGTCTGTTTGAGGTTCTCGAAGTCGTACTCCGACAAACCGATATAGTCGAGCACCAGCGGCCCGACGGTATTCCATTCATGGTCCACGTGCTGATTGCCCAGCACCCGGTACGACGCGCAGATGTGCTCGGCCATCTTCAGGATCGCCAGCAGGTTCTTGAGCTGGCTGTTGCGCGCCGAATCATCGCTGAACACCGCCAAGGCGTTGTGGTGGTTGGCGATGGCGTTGCTCAAGTGCTCCGGCAGGCGCCAGGACTTGGCGGTGTAGTAACCGACCACGGCGTGGTTGGTGTTGAACACCTGGTTCTCGGTATCCACCACACGCTGGTTGGGGCCGGCGCTGGCATAGGCGTCTTCGAGCACACTCATGTAGTCGGGGAAGCGCTTGAGCATCAGCGGCACGCCGCAGTCGTGGAACAGGCCCAGGGCATAGGCTTCGTCCACGGTCTGGGAGCCGATGCGCTTGGCCAGGGTCATGCAGGTCATGGCCACGTCCTGGGCGGTATCCCAGAAGCGGTTGAGGGTGACGATGGTTTCGTCGCTCATCTCGCCCTTGATCGACTGGGCGTTGATCAGGTTGATGATCGAGCGGCTGCCCAGCAGGTTCACCGCGCGCTGGATCGAAGCGATCTTGTTGCTCAAACCGTAGTAGGGCGAATTGACCAGTTTGAGCAAGGCGCCGGACAGGCCAGGGTCCTGGGAGATCAGTTTGGCGATCACCTCCAGGTCGGGATCGGGCATGTATTGCTCGAACTGCAGGTCAACCATGATCTGCGGTTGCGGCGGCACGCTGATACCTTGCAGGGCTTGCTGGATCTGTTCGGCGGAGAGTTCCTGGGACATATGTACACACTCGGGACTGAGGCGCGATTCTAACCCGATCGTCACGCCCGGTGGGCAAGCGAAAGGCGCGCGATGCCCTGCTATTTGTCGCGACGACGAATCTGCAGGACAGGCATCGGGTTATAATCCCGCTCTTTTTTCCCGGAGCGACGTCATGTCCCTGCCCAGCCTTCGTCTCAAAGCCAATGCCGACCGCCGCCTGCGCGCCGGCCACCTATGGGTCTACAGCAACGAAATCGACGTCGCCGCGACCCCGCTGCATGGCTTCAAGGCCGGTGACCAGGCGATCCTCGAAACCGCTGGCGGCAAGGCCCTGGGCATCGTCGCCATGAGCCCCAACAACCTGATCTGCGCACGTTTGCTGTCGCGCGACAGCAAGCTGGCCCTGGACAAATCGCTGCTGGTACACCGCATCAACGTCGCCCTGTCGCTGCGCGAGCGCCTGTTCGACAAGCCGTTCTACCGCCTGGTGTACGGTGACTCCGACCTGCTGCCGGGCCTGGTGGTCGACCGCTTCGGCGACATCCTGGTGGTGCAGCTGGCCTCGGCCACCATGGAACAGCACAAGGACGACGTCATCGCCGCCCTGGTCCAGGTGCTCAAGCCAACCGGCATCCTGTTCAAGAACGACTCGGCCGCCCGTGACGCCGAAGGCCTGAACCGCTACGTCGAAACCGTCTTCGGCCTGGTACCGGAGTGGGTCGCCCTGGAAGAGAACGGCGTCAAGTTCGAGGCGCCGGTCATGGAAGGCCAGAAGACCGGCTGGTTCTACGACCACCGCATGAACCGCGCGCGCCTGGCGCCCTACGTCAAGGGCAAGCGCGTCCTGGACCTGTTCAGCTACATCGGCGGCTGGGGCGTGCAGGCCGGTGCCTTCGGCGCCAGCGAAGTGTTCTGCGTCGATGCCTCCGGCTTTGCCCTGGATGGTGTCGAGCGCAATGCCGGGCTCAACGGCTTTGCCGAGAAGCTCACCTGCATCGAAGGCGATGTGTTTGAAGCCCTGAAGGAGCTCAAGGCCTCCGAAGAGCGCTTCGACGTGATCGTTGCCGACCCGCCCGCCTTCATCAAACGCAAGAAAGACCTGAAGAACGGTGAAGGCGCCTACCGCCGCCTGAACGAGCAGGCCATGCGCCTGCTGACCAAGGACGGCATCCTGGTCAGCGCATCGTGCTCGATGCACCTGCCCGAAGACGACCTGCAAAACATCCTGCTGACCAGCGCCCGCCACCTGGACCGCAACATCCAGCTGCTTGAACGCGGCGGCCAGGGCCCGGATCACCCGGTTCACCCGGCGATCCCGGAAACCCGTTATATCAAGAGCATTACCTGCCGTTTGTTGCCCAATAGCTGACCATTCGCGGGGCAAGCCCGCTCCTACCCGATAGGAGCAGGCTTGCCCCGCGATCAGCATAAAGCGGCCGACCATCCACAACGCCATTCCCAGAAGCCTTCAGCGGTGTAGAATCGGGCTATTCATCGCCAGTATCCCGGCGGGTTTATGAGCTCTGGCCGAGCGCACGGCGATCCCGCGGCGTCATCGGCTTCATCCGTACCAGCGGCCACCTGCCTTCGGTGCAAAGGACAAGAGAAGCTCACTTCCCCTTTTTGTTACCTGATTAGCCGCCAGGAGTGCTTCATGCCTGATTACCGCTCTAAAACGTCCACCCACGGTCGCAATATGGCCGGCGCACGTGCCCTGTGGCGCGCCACCGGGATGAAAGACGAAGATTTCAAGAAACCGATCATTGCCATCGCCAACTCGTTCACCCAGTTCGTCCCGGGCCATGTGCACCTGAAGGACCTGGGCCAGCTGGTAGCCCGCGAGATCGAACGCGCCGGTGGCGTGGCCAAGGAATTCAACACCATCGCGGTCGATGACGGCATCGCCATGGGCCACGACGGCATGCTCTATTCGCTGCCAAGCCGCGAGATCATCGCCGACTCGGTCGAGTACATGGTCAACGCCCACTGCGCCGACGCCATTGTCTGCATCTCCAACTGCGACAAGATCACCCCCGGCATGCTGATGGCCGCCCTGCGCCTGAACATTCCGGTGATCTTCGTCTCCGGCGGCCCGATGGAAGCCGGCAAGACCAAACTGGCCAGCCACGGCCTGGACCTGGTCGATGCCATGGTCATCGCCGCCGATGCCTCGGCCAGTGACGAGAAAGTCGCCGAGTACGAGCGCAGCGCCTGCCCGACTTGCGGTTCGTGCTCCGGCATGTTCACCGCCAACTCGATGAACTGCCTGACCGAAGCCCTGGGCCTGGCCCTGCCGGGCAACGGCTCGACCCTGGCCACCCACAGCGACCGCGAGCAGCTGTTCCTGAAGGCCGGCCGCACCATCGTCGAGCTGTGCAAGCGCTACTACGGCGAGAACGACCAGAGCGTCCTGCCGCGCAACATCGCCAACTTCAAGGCGTTCGAGAACGCCATGATGCTCGACATCGCCATGGGCGGTTCGACCAACACCATCCTGCACCTGCTGGCCGCTGCCCAAGAGGCGGAAATTGACTTCGACCTGCGCGATATCGATCGCCTGTCGCGCAAAGTGCCGCAGCTGTGCAAAGTCGCGCCGAACATCCAGAAGTACCACATGGAAGACGTCCACCGCGCTGGCGGCATCTTCAGCATCCTCGGTTCGCTGGCCCGTGGCGGCCTGCTGCACACCGACCTGCCGACCGTGCACAGCCCGAGCATGGAAGAAGCCATCGCCAAGTGGGACATCACCCAGACCGACGACGAAGCGGTCCACCACTTCTTCAAGGCAGGCCCGGCCGGCATCCCGACCCAGACCGCCTTCAGCCAGTCGACCCGCTGGGAAACCCTGGACGACGACCGTGAGAACGGCTGCATCCGCAGTGTCGAGCACGCCTACTCGCAAGAAGGCGGCCTGGCCGTGCTGTACGGCAACATCGCCCTGGACGGCTGCGTGGTGAAAACCGCAGGCGTCGATGAGTCGATCCATGTCTTCGAGGGCAACGCCAAGATCTTTGAAAGCCAGGACAGCGCCGTGCGCGGCATCCTCGCCGACGAAGTGAAGGAAGGTGACATCGTCATCATCCGCTACGAAGGCCCGAAAGGCGGCCCGGGCATGCAAGAGATGCTCTACCCGACCTCGTACCTCAAGTCCAAGGGCCTGGGTAAAGCCTGCGCCCTGCTCACCGACGGCCGCTTCTCGGGCGGCACCTCGGGCCTGTCCATCGGCCACGCTTCGCCAGAAGCCGCTGCCGGCGGCGCCATTGGTCTGGTACAGGACGGCGACAAAGTGCTGATCGACATCCCTAACCGTTCGATCAACCTGCTGGTCAGCGATGAAGAGCTGGCGGCACGCCGCGTCGAGCAGGACAAGAAAGGCTGGAAGCCGGTCGAGTCCCGCCCACGCAAAGTGACCACCGCCCTCAAGGCCTACGCCCTGCTGGCCACCAGCGCCGACAAGGGTGCAGTACGCAACAAAGCGATGCTCGATGGCCTGTAAGGCATCCTGGCAATAAAAAAACCGGCGCCTTGTGCGCCGGTTTTTTGTTTGAACACGTCCCGGGGCCGGGTCACTCGCAGCGGCTGGATGGCGACTGCCATGCAGTCGATCGCAGCCTCGTTCCTCGGCAGCGGCTACAACTTACAGGTCAGGCCCCTGTAGCCGCTGGCGACAGCCTGCGATCGGCCGCGCAGCGGTCGTAATGCGTTGGAGACGACTGCTGCGCGATTCGGTAGGAGCGGGCTTGCCCCGCGATATCGGTCTGGTTGTGAGATTGTCCCGCGGGACAAGCCCGCTCCCACAGCCCCTGTAGCCGCTGGCGACTGCCTGCGATCGGCCGCGCAGCGGTCGTAATGCGTTGGAGGCGACTGCTGCGCGATTCGGTAGGAGCGGGCTTGCCCGCGAAAGCCCTCAGTACTTGGCCCGCACCGTAAATGTCAGGTTGCGCGGCTCGCCATAGAAGTTCGACCCCCAGGCGCTGTCCACCCGCTCATAGTAAGTACGGTCAAACAAGTTGTTGGCCGTCAGCGTCGCCGACAGGTGCTTGTTGAACGCATACCCCACCTGGGCCGTGGCAATGCTGTAGCCGCCCTGCACGAAGTCCACGTCCCGCTTGTAGTAGGTAGCACTCACCGCCCGCACCCCGCCACCGACGCTGAAGTCCTTCAGCGGCCCATCGGCGAACTCGTAGCGCGTCCATAGATTAAAGTTGTGCTTGGGGGTGATGGTGGTGCCTTGGTTGGTGTCTTCGCCGCTCATCGACTTGAGCATGGTGAAGGCGTAGCCGGTGGTGATGCTCCAGTTGTCGGTGAGGTTGCCGCTCAGCTCGGTTTCCCAACCCTGGCTGCGGATCTTGCCTTGCGGTTCGTTGTACTGCGCGTTGTTCACCAGCTCTGCGCGGTTCTCGTCGTAGATGCGGAACAACGCCACGCTGCCATTGAAGCGGCCTTCATAGAACTCGCGCTTGAGGCCCAGTTCATACTGCTTGCCCTTGCGCGGGTCGATGGTCTCGCCGTCGGCATCGACTTCGGTCTGCGGCTTGAACACGCTGGTGTAGCTGGCATAGGCCGACAGCTCCGGTGTCAGCTTGGCGACCAGCGCTGCGTAAGGGATGACCTTGCGGTTGATGCTGGTGTCGGTGGTGGTGAAGTTGTTGAAGAAGGCGTTGGCGTTGTGCGCCTCGCTCTCGAACCAGGTCACCCGGCTGCCGAGGATCACGTCCAGCCAATCGGTGGCGCTGATCTTGGTGCGGGCATACAGGCCGTACTGGTGCGATTTCGACCAGTTGCCGTTGTCCATCTCGAACTTCTGCTTGGGGATGTTGATGCTGCCGGGGTCGAACACGTTGATGTCGAAGTATTCGCCGCCCCCGTAGGTGAAGTCCTTGTCCAGGTGCTGGTACTCGGCACCGGCGGTGAACTCATGGGTGCGGCCGAAAGCTTCCACCGGCAACGTGACGAAGCTGTCCACGCCCAGGGTCTTGATGTGGGTGTAGTAGGAATAGGCCACCGCCGAACTCGCGCCGGTGTCTCGGTCCACTGCGCCATCGGCCCAGGTGAAGTTGCGCGTCGGGGTTTCGGCGTCGCGGTAGGTCAGCGAGGTCTTGAACTGACCGCCGTTTTCCAGGGCATGGTCGACCTCGAAGAAGCTTTCCCAGACATGCTCGTCCAGCTCGTTCCATTTGGCATCGACAAAGGTCGAACGCTTCACGTCCAGCAACTTGCCGTCGGCATAGGCCGGCAGGCCGAACGCCGGGGTCGAGTGGTTGTGCTGGTAGGCGCCACCCAGCGACAGGGTGGTGTCCGGGGTCACGTCGTATTCCAGCCGGCCGTAGACCATCGGCCGCTCGTTCTGGGCGTAGTCGACGAAGGACTTGTTGTCTTCATAAGCGGTGACGAAGCGCCCGCGCAGGCTGCCATCGCTGTTAAGCGGGCCGGTGATATCCACTGTTGAGTGGTAGTGATCGTAATCGCCCGCCGACAGCTCGCCGCTCAAGGCGAACTGGCCCAGCGCACGCTTGCGCACCAGGTTGATGGTACCGCCGGGCTCACCCGCGCCCTGGTACAGGCCGGAAGGCCCGCGCAGCACTTCGACCCGGTCGAACATCGCCAGGTCGAAGCTGGTCATCAGGTCACCCTGGCCGGTAGCCTGGGAAACGCCGTCGACCTGAACCTGGTCGACAAGAAAGCCGCGCATGTAGACATCGTTGAGGCTGGAGCCGGAGTTGTAGGTCTTGATGGTGGCCCCGGTGACTTGGCGCATGGCGTCCTGCAGGCTGTTCATGTTCTGGTCATCCAGACGCTGGCGGGTGACCACCGAGACCGACTGGGGGATGTCCTTGAGCTTCTGTTCGCCCTTGCCGATGGTCACCGCACCTGTGGTGTAGGAGTGCGAGCCTTCGGTGGTAGCACCCAGTTGCTGGCCGGTGATGCTGGTCGCACCCAGTTGCAGGGCCTTGTCGCCGCCCAGGCGCTTTTCCAGCGTGACGCTGTCGCCATCGATGTAGGTGGCCGTAAGGCCCGTCCCCGCGAGCAACCGGGACAGTGCCTGGTCCTGTGGATAACTGCCGTTGAGCCCTTGGGAACGCAACCCCTGGGTCACCTCCGCACCGACCAGCACCTGCACCCGGGTGACGGCACTGAACGCGGCCAGCGCGGCGTCCAGCGACTGCGCCGGAATCTCGAAGCGATAGACCTGGGCCTGCGCGGCGGGTGCGGCCAAGACCGGCACAGCCTGCACGCCGCAGCCCAGGGCAATGGCCAGGCTCAGTAAGGTCGGCAAACCAGGCAGGCGCCGGGTGGCGGTGGTGTTTTCCATCGGTGGTGCTCCCCCAAAAACGTCGAAGTCGTCGAATCGCGCAGCACTGTCTGAGAGTGCTTATTATTTGCGCCTACGAGTTCAAGGACGTCATGCCTCGGGGAAACCCTGAAAATCTTTTGATTTTTTTTCTAACCTTCGCGCAACACCCGCAGGTACGGGGTGTACTGCTCGGCCCGCAGGCCCAGGGTGTGGATCAGGGCCTTGAGCACGGCGTGCGGCTTGTCGATTTCAAACACCCCCGAGACCTTGCGCTGGCGCAACGCATCGCCGAGCACCAGAGTCTGGCCGGGCCAATAGCGATTGAGTTCATCGACCACCTCGGCCAGCGGCTGCTGGCGAAACACCAATTGGCGCTGGCGCCAGGCAAATTCGGCGGCACCGTCGAAGCCATGCACCGCGCCCAGGCTCACGCCGCGGTATTCCACGGCGCCCCCCGGCTCCAGCAGCACCGATTGCCTGCTGTCGGCACTGACCTGGACCTTGCCCTGCGCCACCCGCACACGGGTCTGCTCGCCCTGCCGGGCCACGCTGAAGCGGGTGCCCACCACCTTGACCCAGCCGTCGCCGGAACGGATCACGAACGGCCGTGCAGGATCATGGCTGACATCGAACCAGGCCTCGCCACGCAGCAGGCGCACCCGCCGCTCGCCATCGCCCAGCTCGACCTGCACGGCGGTATCGGTGTTGAGCTGCAGTTGCGAGCCATCGGCCAGGGCGACGGTACGGGTTTCGCCCGTGGCGGTGGCATAGTCGGCGCGCCAGCGGTCCGGCCAGGGGCTGTAGGCCAGCAGGCCCACCATCAACAGCACTGCCGCCGCACTGGCCCAAACCCGAGCCCGCGGACGGTTCCAGCGCGCACGCTGGGCCTGGCGGATCTGCCGGGCCGGTTCGCGCAACGCGCCCAGCAAGCCCAGCACCTCGTCCCAGGCCTGCGCCTGGTCAGGGCCCTGGGCCAGCCAGGCAGCAAAGGCCTCGCGCTCACGGGCGCTGAGGTCCTCGGCCTGCAGGCGGTAGTACCAGCCACTGGCTTCAGCGAACAGGTCGTCGGCGTCCGTGGCACAAGGGTCGGTCATCGGGGTATCCGTAGCTGCTGGCGGCCGGTTCATCGAGACGGCCCCGACGTGTCACTGAGCAGCCGCGCCTTGATGAAGGCACGGCAGTCGATCAGCGCACGACGCAATTGGTATTCGACACTACGCGGGGAAATTTTCAGCCGTTCACCAATTTCCCGGTAGGAGCATTCGTCGACATGATAAAGCAGGAAGATATGCCGGGTCGCCTCGGGCAAGGACTCAATGGCCTCGTGCATCAACGCTTGCTCCTGCTGTGCCCACAACTGCTCTTCGGCGCCGGGTGCGTTGCAGGCCAGCGCCTCGCTCGGCTCGCCGCCGTCCAGGCGTTCGCGGCGGATCATCTGGCGCTGGTGATCGCGCACCAGGTTGCTGGCAATGGTGAAGAGGAAGGCGGGCAGGTTGTCGATCTTCTTGTCGGCCGGCAGCCGCGCCAGGCGCAGGAAGGACTCCTGGGTCAGATCGGCAGCCACCTGAGCGTTGCCGGTGCGTCGCGCAACAAAGGCTTCCAGCGCTTTCTTGTGCTCGGCAAACAACCGGGCAATCTGCGTATTCCACGAAGACACGGCACTTCCTGGCGGAGGGTCTCAAGGTGAGCGCACGCTAGCAGAAGATGCGATAAATTCGCAATTGATATCTATTTACGGCTAGGAGGCGTCTTATTTCGCGATTCGTTATTCCAAAAACAACTATCTAAATTCCATTTCGATATAAATTCGTTCGTTTTCATGCTGTTAGCATTTCCGTTCGCAATCGCACACAGAGGCGATGCCCCCGCTTTTTCTCTGGAGCTTCAATGAATTTGCCGCTGTCTCTCAATCTGCTGGCGTTCCTGGCGTTGCTGCTAGGCCTGGCGCAAACCCGTCATGGCAACTGGAGCCTGGCTAAAAAAGTCCTGGTCGGCCTGATCCTCGGCGTGCTTTTCGGTGGTGCCCTGCATGCCATCTATGGCGCCGGCAACCCGGTGCTCAAGGCCACCATCAGTTGGCTCGACCTGGTCGGCAACGGCTATGTGCAGTTGCTGCAAATGATCGTCATGCCGCTGATCTTCGCCTCGATCCTCAGCGCCGTGGCCCGCCTGCACAACGCCTCGTCACTGGGCAAGATCAGCTTCCTGACCATTGGTACCCTGCTGTTCACCACGGCCATTGCCGCGCTGATCGGTATCGGCCTGACCAACCTCTTCGGCCTCACCGCCGAGGGCCTAGTGGCCGGCACCGCCGAAACCGCGCGGATGCAGGCCATCCAGAGCGACTACGTGGGCAAGGTCGCCGACCTGAATATCCCGCAGTTGCTGCTGTCGTTCATCCCCAGCAACCCGGTGGGCGACCTGGCCCGGGCCAAGCCGACCTCGATCATCAGCGTGGTGATCTTCGCGGTGTTCCTCGGCATGGCCGCCCTGCAACTGCTCAAGGATGACGCCGACAAGGGCAACCGCGCCCTGGCCGCCATCGACACCCTGCAAGCCTGGGTGATGCGCCTGGTGCGCCTGGTGATGAAGCTCACCCCGTACGGCGTGCTGGCGTTGATGACCAAGGTAGTCGCCAGCTCCAACCTGGACGACATCCTCAAGCTCGGCAGTTTCGTGGTGGTGTCGTACATCGGTCTGGGCCTGATGTTCGTGGTGCACGGCGTGCTGCTGGCGATCAGCGGCGTCAATCCGCTGCGTTTCTTCCGCAAGGTCTGGCCGGTGCTGACGTTCGCCTTCACCAGCCGCTCCAGCGCCGCCAGCATTCCGCTGAGCATCGAGGCGCAAACCCGCCGCCTGGGCATTCCGCAGTCCATCGCAAGCTTCGCCGCCTCGTTCGGCGCGACGATTGGCCAGAACGGCTGTGCCGGCCTGTACCCGGCCATGCTGGCGGTGATGGTGGCCCCTGCCGTGGGCATCGACCCACTGGACCCACTGTGGATCGCCACCCTGGTGGCCATCGTGACCCTGAGTTCGGCCGGCGTGGCCGGTGTAGGTGGCGGTGCGACCTTTGCCGCGCTGATCGTGCTGCCGGCCATGGGCTTGCCGGTTGAGCTGGTGGCCCTGCTGATCTCGGTCGAGCCACTGATCGACATGGGCCGTACGGCGCTGAACGTGAACGGTTCGATGACGGCCGGGGCGATTACCAGCCAGATGCTGCAGCAGACTGACAAGACGCTGCTGGAGGCTCAGGAGCACGCGGAACTGACGCACTCCTGAACAATTCGCGGGGCAAGCCCGCTCCTACACAGGTAGGAGCGGGCTTGCCCCGCGATGCTTTTTTCAAACCCGCTCCCAAACCTCAAAGTGATACGCCGGCTTCCCCTCCTCAGCCGGATTCTCCCGCGTCGACGCCAACGCCCACTGCGCCGCATCGAACGCGGGAAACCACGCATCCCCTTCCGGGCTCAACTCGACCCGTGTCAGGTACAGCCGGTCTGCAAGACCGCGCTCGATCGCCTGGGTATAAAGCTGCGCCCCGCCAATCAGCATCAGCTCGTCGACGCCTTGCGCCAGTGCCCACTGTTCGGCGCGCACGATGGCCTCATCCAGCGACGCGAACACCTCGGCGCCTTCCAGCTGCAACCCGGGCTGGCGGCTGACGACCAGGTTCAGGCGCCCCGGCAGCGGACGGCCGAGGGAGTCCCAGGTCTTGCGCCCCATGATGATCGGCTTGCCCAGGGTCGTGGCCTTGAAGTACTTGAAATCCCCCGGCAGGTGCCAGGGCATGCTGTTGTCGATGCCGATCACGCGGTTCTCGGCGAGCGCCGCGATCAGACTTAGGGGAAGTGATGTTTTCATGCCGGCGAGGATAGCAAAGCCCGTTCTGCGATGCCTGGGTTATGCTTTGGGATCACTTGATCAATGGAAGACTGTGTGACTGCACTGACTGACCTGGACAAACGCTGGCTCACCGAAGCCGTGCGCCTGCGCGAAGAACATGCAGGCCCGCTGGAAGACCAGGAAGCCAATCGCCGCGCCCGTCAGCAGGGCGGCGACCTGCCAACGCGCATCGAGCAGCGCGCCCTGTGGCTGGCCGAACGCGACGGCTTGCGCAGCGCCCTGCTGCACTGGAAACAGGGCGCCCGCCTGGCGCTGGCACTGTTGCTGGTGCTGGCGGTGTTCAGTGGCGCCGGCCTGGCGCTGGCGGCCCTGGGCGACAGCCAGCGGCCGGTCAATGTGTTCTGGGCTCTGGGCAGCCTGCTCGGCCTGAACCTGCTGTTGCTGCTGGGCTGGGCACTGGGCTTTTTTCTGGCCGGTGAACAGGGCGCGACGCTGGGGCGGCTGTGGATGTGGCTTAGCGAAAAATTCGCCCGCGACGCCCAGGCCGCGCACCTGGCCCCTGCCCTGCTGGTGCTGCTGCAACGGCAAAAGCTCAACCGCTGGCTGCTCGGGCTGCTGGTGCATGGTCTGTGGCTGGTGGCCCTGAGCACGGCGCTGGTCATGCTGTTGATCCTGCTCGCCACCCGGCGCTACGGCTTTGTCTGGGAAACCACCATCCTTGGTGCCGATACGTTCGTCGGCCTGACCCAGGCACTGGGCTCGCTGCCTTCACTGCTGGGGTTCAGCGTCCCCGACGTCGAGATGATCCGCGCCAGCGGCGACAGCCAACCGGCCCTGGAACTGGCTCGCCAGGCCTGGGCAAGCTGGCTGCTCGGGGTGTTGCTGGTGTACGGCATTGTCCCGCGCCTGGTGTTGGCCGCCCTGTGCCTGTGGCGTTGGCGCAGCGGGCGTGACCGCCTGCAGCTGGACCTCAACCTGCCCGGCTACAGTCAGTTGCGCGAAGCCCTGATGCCCAGCAGCGAACGCCTGGGCGTCAACGATGCCGCGCCCGAAGCCTTGCCGCAGATTGTCCGCAGCGCAGGTGAAGAACACAGCGACGGGGCCCTGCTGGTGGGCCTGGAGCTGGACGATCAGCGCCCCTGGCCACCCGCCTTGCCGAAGTCGGTCAGCAATGCCGGCATCCTCGACAGTCGCGAGTCACGCAACAAACTGCTCGAACAACTCAGCCGCTTTCCACCGGCGCGCCTGGCCATTGCCTGTGACCCGCGGCGCTCCCCGGATCGAGGCAGCCTGGCGCTGCTCGCCGAGCTTGCGCGCAATGCCGGCGCCACACGCATCTGGTTATTGCAGGCGCTGCCCGGGCAGGCACTGGACGCCGACCGCCTGGGCGACTGGCACCAGGCACTGGAGCAACTTGGGCTGACGTATGCCGACAGCGCACCCTTGAACTGGCTGGAGCATGGCCATGACTAAGCCACTGAAGCTGGCCGTGGTCGGCCACACCAACGTCGGCAAAACCTCCCTGCTGCGCACCCTTACCCGCGACGTGGGCTTTGGCGAAGTCTCCCATCGCCCCAGCACCACCCGCCACGTCGAAGGCGCGCGCCTGTCGGTAGACGGCGAGCCCCTGCTGGAGCTCTACGACACCCCCGGCCTGGAAGATGCCATTGCCCTCCTCGACTATCTCGAGCGCCTGGAGCGTCCGGGCGAGCGTCTCGATGGCCCGGCCCGGCTGGAGCGTTTTCTTCAGGGCAGCGAGGCGCGCCAGCGTTTCGAGCAG
The DNA here is from genome assembly GCF_035581345.1 of Pseudomonas sp. JQ170C. Classification (NCBI taxonomy): domain Bacteria; kingdom Pseudomonadati; phylum Pseudomonadota; class Gammaproteobacteria; order Pseudomonadales; family Pseudomonadaceae; genus Pseudomonas; species Pseudomonas sp. JQ170C. The sequence goes on along the minus strand of NZ_CP141608.1, from coordinate 245,076 downwards.
GAAGCCAAGGTGCTGCGCCAGTTGCTGGCCAGCGACGCCGGCCTGTACGTGATCGATGCCCGTGAACCGGTGCTGGCCAAGTACCGGGATGAACTGGAGGTGCTCGCCGGTTGCGGCAAGCCGCTGTTGCCGGTGCTCAACTTCGTCGCCAGCAGCGACCACCGTGAGCCGGACTGGCGGGAGGCCTTGGCGCGCCTGGGCTTGCATGCCCTGGTACGTTTCGACAGCGTCGCCCCCCCGGAAGATGGCGAGCGACGCCTCTACGAAAGCCTGGCGCTGATGCTGGAAAAGTCCCGCCCGGCCCTGCAACGGCTGATCGACGACCAACAGGCACAACGCCTGGCCCGGCAGCTCAGTGCCAAGCGCCTGGTGGCCGAGCTGTTGCTCGATTGTGCCGCGTGCCGACGCAGCGTAGTCACCGAACCTGGCGCAGAAGCGGCGGCCATCGAAGCCTTGCGCAAGGACATTCGCCAGCGCGAACAACGCTGCGTCGAGTCCTTGCTCAAGCTCTATGCCTTTCGCAAGGACGACGCCAGCGCCAACGACCTTCCCTTGCTCAACGGGCGCTGGGGCGACGACCTGTTCAACCCCGAAACCCTAAAGTTGCTGGGTGTTCGCCTTGGCAGCGGCGTGGCCGCGGGTGCGGCGGCGGGTGCGGGTATCGACCTGCTGGTGGGTGGCATCACCCTCGGGGCGGCCGCACTGGCCGGTGCGATTGCCGGTGGCGCCCTGCAAACTGCGCGCAGCTATGGCTCACGGCTGCTTGGCAAGCTCAAGGGGCAGCGGGAGTTGACGGTGGATGACAGCGTATTGCGCCTGTTGGCCCTGCGCCAGCATCAGCTGATCCAGGCGCTGGACAGCCGCGGCCATGCGGCGATGGGGCAGATCACGTTGAGCGCACCCCAGGAACAGAGCTGGCGCGAGGGCACGTTGCCGGACGCCTTGAGCAAGGCGCGGGCGCATCCGCAATGGTCATCGCTCAACCCGGGGGCCAAGGTGAATCAGGTGGAACGTCAGGAGCAGATCGAGGCCTTGGTGCTGGAGCTTTAGACCCAATCGCGGGGCAAGCCCACTCCTGCCGCAGGAGCGGGCTTGCCCCGCGAAAACTCAATGCAACAGCCCCAGCGCCTTGCCCTTGAGCACGTCCAGGTCAATCACCGGCACATTCATCTCCTTGGCCAGTTCATCCCACTCGCGCATCCGCAGGCTCACCGCACATAGCGGATCGCGCTCGAAGGCATCGGCTTCTGCTTCGCTCATTACCCCGCCCTGGTACTCAAGGGTGCGCCGGCTGGCTTCGCTCAGGCGTTCGTAGTAACCGGGCTTGCGCAAGGTGAGGTAGCGCTTGGCCTCGACGTGGTACTGCACCAGGGTCGCCATGCGCTCACTGAAGCCACAGCGTCGCAAGTAGTTGGCACCCACCTGTTCATGGCTGACCACACCGTAGCCGCCCATGTCGCCTTCGGCACCGCCGCAGATATGGCCGATGTCATGGAAGAACGCCGCCAGCACCACCTCATCATCAAAACCTTCGTCCAGCGCCAGCTGGGCCGCCTGGGACATGTGCTCCAGCTGCGACACCGGCTCGCCGATGTAATCGTCATCGCCATGCTGCTGGTACAGGGCGAAGATTTCGCTGACAACCTGTTCGGCTGTTCTCATGGTTATCCCCTCAATCGGTTTCGTTCAGCAGTCGAGCGATATGCCGCTCGGCCAGGGCCGGGCCGACGCTCATGCCGACGCCGCTGTGCATCAGCGCCGCACTCACGCCCGGCGTCACCTGCAACAGCGAAAACGGCCCGGGACCGCCAGAACCATAGACGCCCTGCCAGCGTTCGACCACCTCGATCCGACCACCGAAGGTGTGTTCGGCCAGCTCGATCATCCAGGTGTCGACCTGCTCGGCATTGAAGGGCGAAACATCACTGCCATAGGCATGGGAGTCGCCGATGATCAGCTCGCCATGGGGCGTGGGGCTGACCAGCAGGTGAATGCCGTGCTCCATCAGGTGCGGGCTGTTTGCCTGCAGGTGCGCCTTGAGTGCCTGGGCCTGTGGCAGGTCGGCAAAGGCGCCGTAGTGAACACAGCTCAGGCCGGTCAGCAGCGCGTGCTGCAGGTCCAGCTTGAAGCGTGGCCGGGCGCGCAGCATCTGCAAGCGACACACCTGGGGTTGCAGCGTGGCGATGGGTTCGGCGAGCAGGGTCTGGTAGTCGTGGCCCGAGCAGACCACGATCTGGCTGGCACTGAAATCGCCAGCGGTGGTCGATACGCGACCGGGCTCGATGCCGCGCACCAGAGTGGAGAAGTGGAACTGCACATCCAGTTCCTGCTGCAGGAAACGGATCAGCGTCGGCAGGGCTTCGCGCGAGTACAACTGCTGGTCATCCAGGCCGCGCAGGGCCGCGCGGTGGTGGCGGAACTGGCCGCCGTACAGGTCATTGAGGGCCGCACCCGACAGCAGCTCGACCCTGTAGCCATGGGCCACGGCCCGCTCGGCGCAGAACGCTTCAAGCAGTTCCTGCTCAAGCGCGGTGCGGGCGAACAGCAGCGAGCCATTGCTCTTCAAATCGAAGCCGGCGTGGCGCGACCAGTGCGCCCAGATGCCCCGGCTGGCCTTGGCCAGTTCGAGCATCTCGCCCGGTGGCTGGCCGGTGACCAGGGCCTGGCCAAAGTTGCGCACCGAGGCGCCCAGCGGTGTGGCGGTGCGCTCGAATACCCGCACCTTGAGGCCACGGCGGGCGGCGGCGTAGGCGTGGGACAAACCGAGAATGCCGGCGCCGACGATCAGTAGATCGGTCATGTCGAAGTCCTTGAAAAAGATCGCGGGGCAAGCCCGCTCCTACCGCAGGAGCGGGCTTGCCCCGCGATTGGAAGTTACTGCTGCGCCACCTTCTCCGACTTGCCGTCATAGCGCTTGCGCCATTCGGCCAGGATGCTGTCGCGGTTCTGCGAGGCCCAGGCGAAGTCGTTCTTGATCAGGCGCTGCTCATAGTCGGCCGGCAGTTCGGTCTGCGGCTTGGCAATACCCGGCTGGGCGAGCACGGCGAAGTTTTCCTTGTACAGCTCCATCGCCGCCGGGCTTGCGGAGAAGTCGGCCAGGCGCTTGGCGGCGGCTTCATGCTTGCTGCCCTTGAGCACGGCAGTGGCTTCGATTTCCCAGCCCAGGCCCTCTTTTGGCAGGACGATGTCCAGCGGCGCGCCCTGGCGCTTGAGCTGCACGGCCGGGTACTCGAACGAGATACCGATCGGGAACTCGCCGGCTGCCGCCAACTTGCACGGCTTGGAGCCGGAGTGAACGTACTGGCCGATGTTCTGGTGCAGGTCGTCCATGTACTGCCAGCCCTGCTTCTCGCCGAAGGTCTGCAACCAGGCGCTGACATCCAGGAAGCCGGTGCCGGAGGACGCCGGGTTCGGCATGACGATCTTGCCCTTGTACTCGGGCTTGGTCAGGTCTTGCCAGCTCACAGGCTTGGTCAGGCCCTGCTTTTGCGCTTCGATGGTGTTGAAGCAGATGGTGGCGGCCCAGACGTCCATGCCGACCCAGGCCGGTGGGTTGGCGGCATCACGGTAGTTGCCGCCGATCTTGTCGAGGTCCTTGGGTGCATAGCTTTGCAGCATGCCCTGCTGGTCGAGGATCGCCAGGCTGGAAGCGGCCAGGCCCCATACGGCGTCGGCTTGCGGGCGGTCTTTCTCGGCCAGCAGCTTGGCGGTGATGATGCCGGTAGAGTCACGCACCCACTTGATTTCGATGTCCGGGTTGGCCTTCTCGAAGGCCTGCTTGTAGCTCTTGAGCTGTTCGGCTTCGAGCGCGGTGTAGACCGTCAGCTGGGTATCGGCGGCAGTGGCCTGCAGGCTGAACGCAGTGAGGACGGCAGCGGCAAGAGCAAGTGGCTTGAACATGATGCGGTTCCTTTGAACGGTACAGGGTTGGGTAAGGCAATCAGTTGCCCGGCGCGCGCTGGCGCCAGGCTTGGGAGCGTTGCAACAGGCCGCGCGAGGCCCAGGCTAGGAGCAGCGAAACGGTGGCACTGGTGAGCAGGATCAGGGTCGACATGGCCGCCGCACCGCCGACGTTGCCGGCATCGTCCATGTTCAGCACGGCGACGGCGGCCAGGATGGTGTCGGGGCTGTAGAGGAAGATCGCTGCCGATACCGTGGTCATCGCCGAGACGAACAGGTAGCGAATGATGTCCAGCAGCGCCGGCAGGCAGATCGGTACGGTGACCCGCAGAAAGTGCCGGTACAGCGGCGCCTTGAGCGATAGCGCGGCGGCCTCGAACTCGCCGTCGAGCTGGCGCAGGGCAGTGGTCGCGGTCATGTTGGCGGTGGTCAGGTAGTGGGCGATGGTGCACACCACCAGCAACGCCATGCTGCCGTAGAACACATGCAGGGGGTTGCTGGTCAGGTTGAAGAAGAACACGTAGCCCAGGCCCAGCACCAAGCCAGGTACTGCCATCGGCACGAAGCTGAGCAGGCGCAGCACCAGGTTCAGCGAGCGCTGGCCCTTGGTCTTTTCCATCAGGTAGGCGCCGGTGAAGATCACCGCACTGCCGATCAGCGCCGAGCACAGGGCCATGGTCAGGCTGTTCCGGTAGGCCAGCCAGCCACCGCCGGCGGTTTCGTCGAACTGGTAGTGCTTGAGCGACAACGTCATGTTGTAGGGCCAGAAGGTGACCAGCGATGAGTACACCGCCATGCCCACCACCAACAACAGCACCGCACAGACCATCACCACCACCGCCAGGAACCAGGCATCACGACGACGCGAGGGCTGCGGCTGGAACACCTGGGCACGGCCACTCATCGAATCGCCCTGGCGGCGACGCAGCCAGGCATCGACGGTGAAGCTCAGCAGCGCCGGCACCAGCAGGACCATGCCGATCAGGGCGCCGCGACCGAACTGTTGCTGGCCGACCACCGCCTTGTAGGCTTCCAGCGCCAGCACCTGATAGTCGCCACCCACGACCACCGGCACGCCGAAGTCGGTGATGGTCAGGGTGAACACCAGGCAGAAGGCCGCGAACACGGCCTGGCGGGTGGCCGGCCAGGTAATGCTGTGAAAGGCACGCCAAGGGCCTGCGCCCATGCTCGATGCGGCATCGAACAGACGCGCGTCGGCCAGCGACAGCGCCGAAAGCAGGATCATAAGCGCGTGGGGAAAGGTGTAGATGGCTTCGCCCAGGACAATGCCCCAGAAGCCATAGATGTTGTCGCTGAGCAGGCTGCGCAGCAGCCCCTGGTTGCCGAACAGATACACCAGGGCAATGGCCGGCAGCATCGACGGCGCCAGTAGCGGCAGCAGCGAGATACCGCGCCAGATGCGCTTGCCGGGGATCAGCGTACGCTGCAGCGCGTAGGCGAACAGGTACGCCAGCGGCACGACGATGGCTGCAACGCTGAGCGACACCTTCAGGCTGTTGCCCAGCAGCCAATGGAAGTTGGCGCTGGCAAACAGTTCACGCGCGGCCACCAGGCCGCCGCCCTGCCCGGCATCGCTGCTGAAACCGCGCCAGAAGATCGCCATCAACGGCATCAGCACGGCAACGGTGAGCAACAGCAGCAGCAGCCATTTGCCGCCGACCACGAACAGTCGATCACCCAGTGAGGCGCCGGAGCGCTGTGCTGCCTTCGCGTGAGCGATCGGCATGGTCATTGGCGCGGCCATCTCAGGCAAACACCTGCAGGCTGCGCGGCGGCAGGGCGACCCAGATGTCTTGGTTGCCCAGGCGCGGCATCGACTCGGGCGCCACTTCCGCCAGCAAGGCGTGCCCTGGCAGCTCATTGAATTCAAAGCTCATGCGGCAGCGGTTACCGAGGAAGGTGATCTCGCGCACCCGGGCCGGGAACAGGTTTTCTTCATGCACCGGCGGGTTGACGCTGATGGCCTCGGGGCGGCAGAACAAGCGACCGCTGCGGGCCTGGCCGGCACCGTCGGCCAGGCGCATGTTCAAGGCGCCAACCTGGGCATGGCTGTCGCTGTGACGCTGGAACGGGAGCCAGTTGCCCTGGCCGACGAATTCGGCCACGAACGGTGTGGCCGGCTTGTCGTAGATGTCCTGGGGCGTGGCGTACTGCTCGACCTGGCCGTTGTTCATCACGGCAATGCGGTCGGCCATCAGCATGGCCTCGTCCTGGTTGTGGGTGACCATCAAGGTGGTGATGCCGAGCTGGCGCTGCAGTTGGCGCAGCTCGGTGCACAGGTGCTCGCGAACCCGTGCATCGAGGGCCGACATCGGCTCGTCGAGCAGCAGCAGCGACGGCGCCGGCGCCAGGGCGCGGGCCAGGGCCACACGCTGTTGCTGACCGCCGGAAAGCTGGCCGGGGTATTTTTTCTCGCTGCCCGACAGGCCCACCAACTCCAGCATCTGCGCCACTCGCTGGCGCACCTCGTCACGACCGCTGCCGGCCAGGCCGTAGGCGATATTGGCCTCGACGGTCAGGTTGGGGAACAGCGCGTAGGACTGGAACAGGATGCCGTAGTCACGGGCCTGGGGCGGCAGGTCGGAAATGTCACGGTCGCCGATGTACAGGGTGCCGCGGTCCTGGCGCTCAAGGCCTGCGATGCAGCGCAGCAGCGTGGTCTTGCCGCAGCCGGACGGGCCGAGCAGGCACACCAGTTCACCGGCGGCGATGTCGAGGGAGACATCCTGCAGGGCGGTAAAGGCGCCGAAGCGCTTGTGGATACCGCGCACTTTCATCTGTGCGCCTGGGTTTGCGACCGGAGTGTTCATGGCAGGACCTCATCGAACGAATGAGGGCCATGCTAGGGAGGGAATGCGAAGGTTCTGTGGCTGGGAAGCAAAAGCTGCCGATAGTGGTATAGGCAGATTTAGGTGTAGGAGCGGGCTTGCCCCGCGATGCGATGTGGCTGAATGAATGCAATCGCGGGGCAAGCCCGCTCCCACAGCAAGCCCGTTCCTACAGCAAGCCCGTTTCTACAGTTCTACCGCTGACACTTCCTGGGCCAGTCCCAGGAAGGCTGCAGGCAATCGCGCCTGGCGCCGCTCCTTCAAGCAATACAGGTACTCGTGCATCACCGGCGCGTTCTCCAGTGCCAGCACCCGCAGCTCCGGGTTGTGCGGCACTTCATGGCGAGCAATCAGGCTGATGCCGATGTTGCGCAGCACTGCTTCGCGAATCGACTCACGGCTGCCGATCTCCAGCATCGACCCCACCTTGACGCCCGCCTGCTCCAGCATCTGCTCGGTCAGCTTGCGCGTGGTCGAGCCCTGCTCGCGCACCAGCAGGCAATGTCCGGCCAGGGCCGACAGCGGCAGCGATTCACGGCTGGCCAGTGGATGATTGCGGTGCACGGCGACCACCAGCGGGTCAGTCCCCAGCACCCGACGCACCAGGCGGGCGTCCTCAAGCAGTTGCGAGGAGGCGGCAAGGTCGACGCGATAGTCTTCCAGCAATTCCAGCACCTGCTGGGAGTTGCCGATTTCCACCGAGACCTCGACCTGCGGCAGGCGCTCGCGAAAGATCTTCACCAGGTCGAGGATGTAGTACGGCGCGGTGGCGGCGATGCGCAGGCTGCCCTGGCCCTGGCCGCTGTTGCGCAGGAAGAACTCGATATCGGCCTCCTGCTGCAGCAGCGCCTTGACCATCGGCAGCAGCCGCGCGCCGTCGTCGCTCAAGGTCAGGCGCCGGCCGCCGCGGTAGAACAGCTCCACGGCGTACTGGCTTTCCAGGTTGCGGATCTGGGTGGTGACCGTCGGTTGGCTGAGCCCGAGTTTCTTTGCCGCCAAAGTGATGCTGCCCAAGCGGGCAACCATGTAGAAGGCTTTCAACTCGGAACTCAACATACATCCTCGATTTACTTACGCAGCAGGCGCAGGCCGTTGAACACCACCAACAAGCTCACGCCCATGTCGGCGAACACCGCCATCCACATGGTTGCCATGCCGGCAAAGGTGATCGCCAGGAATATCGCCTTGATTCCCAACGCCAGCACAATGTTCTGGGTGAGGATCGCCGCACTGTGACGCGAGAGCCTGACGAAGGCCGGGATTTTGCGCAAGTCATCATCCATCAACGCCACGTCGGCGGTCTCGATGGCCGTGTCGGTACCGGCTGCCGCCATGGCAAAACCGATCTCGGCCCGGGCCAGCGCCGGGGCATCGTTGATACCGTCGCCGACCATGCCGACCCGATGACCCTGGGCATACAGCTCCTCGATGGTCTTGAGCTTGTCGGCGGGCAGCAAGTTGCCATGGGCCTGGTCAATCCCCACCTGGGCGGCGATGGCCTGGGCAGTGTGGGGATTGTCGCCGGTGAGCATGACAGTCTTGATACCCAGCTCATGCAACTCGGCAATTGCCTCGCGACTGCTCTCCTTCACGGTGTCGGCCACGGCGAACAACGCCAGCGGGCCGGACTTGTCGAGCAACAGCACGACGGTCTTGCCCTGACGCTCCAGGGCATCGAGTTGGGCTTCAAGCTGCGGTGAACACAGGCCCAGCTCTTCGACCAGACGATGGTTGCCCAGGTGATACAACTCGCCGTCGATTTCCCCGCGCACGCCACGGCCGGCCAGGGCTTCAAAAGCGGTCACCTCGCTGAAGGCCAGTTGCTGCTCGCCCGCGAACACGGCAATGGCGCGGGACACCGGGTGATCGGAGCGCTCGGCAAGGCTTGCCGCCAGTGCCTGGGCGCGGCCTTCAAACAGCGGGTCCAGCACCACATGGTCGGTTTGCACCGGCTTGCCATGGGTGATGGTGCCGGTCTTGTCCAGGGCCAGGAAGTCGAGCTTGCGCCCGCCTTCGAGGTATACCCCGCCCTTAACCAGGATGCCTTTGCGCGCGGCTGCGGCCAGGCCGCTGACGATGGTTACCGGGGTCGAAATCACCAGGGCGCACGGGCACGCCACCACCAGCAACACCAGGGCGCGGTAGATCCAGTCGAACCAGGCGCCAGCCATGAACAGCGGCGGAATCACGGCCACTGCCAGGGCCAGCGCAAACACGGCCGGGGTATAGATGCGCGAGAACTGATCGACGAAGCGCTGGGTCGGCGCCCGCGCACCCTGGGCCTCTTCCACTGCCTTGATGATCCGCGCCAGGGTCGATTGCCCGGCCGCTGCCGTCACCCGATATTCCAGGGCGCCGGCCTGGTTGATGGTACCGGCGAACACCTTGTCGCCCGGGCCCTTCTCCACCGGCAGGCTCTCGCCGGTGATGGGTGCCTGGTCGATGCTCGACTGACCGCTGACCACTTCGCCATCCAGGCCGATCCGCTCACCGGGGCGTACCCGTACCAGGGCACCGAGGGCTACCTGCTTGACCTCCAGCTCACGCCACTGGCCGTCGGCCTGCTGTACGGTGGCCATGTCCGGGCTCAACTGCATCAGGCCGCCGATGGCATTGCGGGCACGGTCCAGCGAGCGCGCCTCGATCAACTCGGCGAGGGTGAACAGCACCATCACCATGGCCGCCTCAGGCCACTGGCCGATCAGCACGGCACCGGTCACGGCGATGCTCATCAGCGCATTGATGTTGAGGTTGCGGTTCTTCAGGGCGATCCAGCCCTTTTTGTAGGTGCTCAGGCCACAGCTGAGAATGGCCACCAGGGCGAGTAGCGCCACCACCCAGTCGGGTGCCACCTCGGCGAAGTGAACGCCCTCGGCGGCCAGCGCAGCAACGCCGGCCAACGCCAGCGGCCACCAGTGCTTTTTAGCCGGGGCGGGGGCGGCGGCCGGTTCTTCACTGCTCTGGAGCAAGGGCTCGGCCTGCATGCCCAGCGAGGCGACGGCCTGTTCGATTTGCCGGGTGTCGGCATGGGTATGGCGCACCCCGAGGATGCGATTGATCAGGTTGAATTCCAGCTGCTCGACGCCTGCCAGCTTGCCCAGCTTGTTCTGGATCAGGGTCTGTTCGGTCGGGCAATCCATCGCCTCGATGCGAAAGCGGCTCAAGCGAGCATCGCTGCTGGCGGCCTCGCTCAACTGCACCAGGGCCGGTGCGGCGTCGTGGGAGCAGCAACTGTGGGCGTGCTTGGCGTGGTCATGGGGCGCTTTGGGGCTGACAGGCTGGTTCATGAGTTCATCCTTAAATGTCCTGTTGCCAAGTGAACACCCTGTAGCCACTATAGGGTCAAGCCACCTGTCGAGGTATTTGCAGATGAAGATCGGAGAACTGGCCAAGGCCACCGACTGCGCCGTGGAGACCATTCGCTACTACGAGCGGGAGAACCTGCTGCCGGAACCGGCACGCAGCGAGGGCAACTACCGGATGTACACCCAGGCCCATGTGGAGCGCCTGACCTTCATCCGCAACTGCCGCACCCTGGACATGACCCTGGAAGAAATCCGCAGCCTGCTGCGCCTGCGCGACAGCCCGGAAGATCAGTGCGAAAGCGTGAATGCGCTGATCGACGAGCATATCCAGCACGTCAAGGCGCGCATTGATGGGCTACAGGCCTTGCAGGCGCAACTGCTGGAACTGCGTCAGCACTGCCATCCGAAGGAGGTACAGTGCTCGATCCTGCAGCATCTTGAGGTCAATGGCGCTGTGACGGCCCCGGAAGCGGAGCATTCCCATGTAGGCCGCAGCCACGGCCATTGACCGTAGGAGCGGGCTTGCCCCGCGATGCGATGTGACTGGCAGATCGCAATCGCGGGGCAAGCCCGTTCCTACGTTCAGACCGCCATTGGCGCTGTCATTGGCGCGTGGTGCTCGTAGCCTTCCAGGCTGAAGTCGCTCGGCTCGATCTTCTCCAGCCACTCCGGCTGGTACACGCCGGTCTTGGCGAACTCCGGTACTCGATCACTGATCACCAGCTTCGGCGCTGCCAGCGGTTCGCGCTTGAGCTGCTCGTTGAGCATGTCCAGGTGGTTTTCGTACACGTGCGCATCACCGATGAAGTAGGTGAACCAGCGCGGCGTGTAGCCGGTCAGGCGGCCTACCAGCGACAGCAGCGCCGCGCCTTCTGTGAGGTTGAACGGTGTGCCCAGGCCCAGGTCGTTGGAGCGGATGTAGAGGGTCAGGGAGATTTCCCGGGTCTCGACGTTGGGGTGGAACTGGTACAGCAGGTGGCACGGCGGCAGGGCCATTTCGTCGAGCTGGGCGCAGTTCCAGCCGTGGAACAGGATACGGCGGCTGCCCGGGTCGTTGATGATGGTGTCGACGCACTGGCGGATCTGGTCGATGGCCTTGTACAGCACCACGAAGGCTTCGCCGTCTTCCTCGGCCTGGGCAATCTGCTGGAAGCCCTGGCTTTGGGCCAGCTCGATCGCAGCCGGGTTGCTCAGCGGGATGCGCTTGTAGGCCGGCCACTGGCGCCATTGCACGCCGTAGATCTCACCCAGGTCGTCATGGCCCTGGCGGAACGGGTTGGCCAGCCACTGGGCGTTTTCGTTGGCGTTCTGGTCCCAGACCTTGCAGCCCAGTTCGCGGAACTCGCCAGCGTTCTTCACGCCGCGCAGAAAGCCGACCATCTCGCCAATGGCCGACTTGAACGCCAGCTTGCGGGTGGTGATGGCCGGGAAGCCTTTCTGCAGGTCGAAGCGCAGCATGGCGCCCGGCAGGCTGATGGTACGGACACCGGTACGGTTACCCTGCAGGGTGCCGTTTTCGATCACATCGCGGACCAGATCTAGATACTGTTTCATGGCTTACCTGTAACAAAGACGGCAGGGGATCACCCTGCCGTGGAAAATCAAACGGCGGCCTTGGCCGTGGGTTTGCGGTTGTAGGCCCACCAGATCAGGCCGAGGCCGCCGAGAATCATCGGCACGCAAAGCAACTGACCCATGGTCAACCAGCCGAAGGCGATGTAGCCCAGCTGGGCATCGGGCACCCGCACAAACTCGACGATGAAGCGGAAGATGCCGTAGAACAGCGCGAACATGCCGGAAATGGCCATGGTCGGGCGCGGTTTACGCGAGTACAGCCAAAGGATCAGGAATAATGCCACACCTTCCAGGGCGAACTGGTACAGTTGCGACGGGTGACGCGGCAGTTGCGCCGGATCGCTGAACGGCGGGAAGACCATGGCCCACGGCACATCGGTAGCCTTGCCCCACAATTCGGCGTTGATGAAGTTGCCGATACGCCCGGCGCCCAGGCCGATCGGCACCAGCGGCGCGACAAAGTCCATCAGCTCGAAGAACGACTTGTTGTTGCGCTTGCCGAACCACAAGGCCGCCAGCATCACGCCGATGAAGCCGCCGTGGAACGACATGCCGCCCTTCCAGACCTCGAAGATCAGCGCCGGGTTGGCCAGGTACGCGTGCAGGTCATAGAACAGCACATAGCCCAATCGTCCGCCGACGATCACACCCATCGACAGCCAGAACACCAGGTCGGAGAGTTTCTCCCGGCTCCAGGTCGGATCGAAGCGGTTGAGCCTGCGCGACGCCAGCAGCCAGGCGCCGCCGATACCGATCAGGTACATCAGGCCGTACCAATGGATTTTCAGCGGACCCAGGGCGATGGCCACTGGATCGATCTGCGGGTAAGGCAGCATGGTGACTCCTCTCGTTAAAGCAAAAAGCTTAAGCCAACGCAGAACAGCAGCGCGGCGAACAGCCGTTTCAGCAGGCGCGGCGACAGCTTGTGCGCCAGTCGCGCGCCAAAGCGGGCAAAAAACATACTGGTCAGGGCAATCCCCAGCAGTGCGGGCAAGTACACGAAGCCCAGGCTATGGTCGGGCAGGTGCGGGTCGTGCCAGCCCAGCCAGATAAAGCTCAGGGCGCTGGCCACGGCAATCGGAAAACCGCAGGCCGAGGACGTCGCCACCGCTTGCTGCATGGGCAGGCTGCGCCAGGTCAGGAACGGCACGGTCAACGATCCACCGCCGATTCCGAAGATTGCCGAGGCCCAGCCGATCACACCGCCGGCGGCCGTCAGCCCGGGCTTGCCAGGAATGCCGCGACTGGCCTTGGGCTTGAGGTCCAGGGCCATCTGCGCGGCGATCACCAGGGCGAACACGCCGATGATTTTCTGCAGCATCGGGCCCTGGATTGCCGAGGCGGTCTTGGCGCCGATACCGGCACCGACCAGGATGCCCAGGGTCATCCAGACAAAAATCGGCCACTGCACCGCGCCTTTGCGATGGTGCTCGCGGATGGCATTGACCGAGGTAAAGACAATGGTCGCCAGGGAAGTTCCCACCGCCAGGTGGGTCAGCACCGAGGCATCGAAGCCCTGCAAGGTGAAACTGAACACCAGCACCGGCACGATGATGATGCCGCCGCCCACGCCGAACAGCCCGGCCAGCACGCCTGCACAGGCGCCCAGCAGCAGATAGAGCACGAATTCCATTGTCGCCCCCGTAAATTCAGTCCGGCATGGTAACGGAAGGTAGGCCTGTGGCTCTAGTGAAGACATGTGAAGACAATGGAACAGCGCGGACGCTATGGGTAGAGTGGGTGAAAAACACAGAGGACCACCTATGTGTCTGATCGTTTTCGCCTGGCGGCCCGGGCATGCCCAACCGCTGATCGTCGCGGCCAACCGCGATGAGTTCTACGCCCGCCCCAGCCGTGTGCTTGAGGCTTGGGACGATGCGCCCGGGGTTTATGCCGGCCGTGACCTGGAAGCCGGTGGCACCTGGCTGGGCGTGGGCCCGGCAGGTCGTTTCGCCGCGCTGACCAACATCCGCGACCCGCACCAACCCCAGGGCGCCCGCTCACGGGGTGAGCTGGTGGCGGCGTTTTTGCGCGGGGATCTGGGGGTCGAGGCCTACCTGGACCAGGTGGCCAGCCGCAGCCAGCACTATTCGGGGTTCAACCTGCTGGCCGGTGACAGTGGACAGCTGGGCTACTTGAGTGCCCGTGAGGCAGCGCCGCAGTTACTGAGCGAGGGCGTGTATGGGCTCTCCAATGCCGGCCTGGATACGCCGTGGCCAAAGCTGGTCAAGGCGCGGACGGGCCTGCAGCAGCACCTGGCCGAGCCTCAACCGGCACAGCTGCTGGAGCTGCTGGGGGATAACCTGCAGGCGGCGGACGGCGAGCTGCCGGAAACCGGCGTGGGGATGAGTACCGAGCGGTTGCTGTCGAGTGTGTTCATTGCCAGCCAGAACTACGGCACGCGAGCCAGTACGGTGCTGATTGTCGAGGCGGATGGCCGGCGGCGCCTGGTCGAGCGCAGCTTTGGGCCGTTCGGGGGGCATCTGGGCGAGGTGGATTTGCAGGTTTGATGTCATCTCGGGGCAAGCCCGCGCCTACCCGTGTAGGAGCGGGCTTGCCCCGCGATGTCACAAGGTCTTGGACGACCCTGGGTTGATCATCCGCGCCAGCCCCAGGTTCTTCAGGGCCAGTTGCAGCGAGCTGTGGATAACTTGCGGGTTGTCGATACCCATGGCCTGGGCCAGCAACTCCTGGGATTTGCTCAGGCTCACCTGACGCAGCATCCACTTCACTTTCGGCAGGTTGGTGGCGTTCATCGACAGGCTGTCAAAGCCCATGGCCATCAACAGTACCGCCGCCGCCGGATCGCCGGCCATCTCGCCGCAGATACTCACCGGCTTGCCTTCGGCATGGGCATCACGCACCACGTTCTGCAGGGCCTGCAGCACTGCCGGGTGCAAGTAGTCATAGAGGTCGGCGACCCGCGGGTTGTTGCGGTCCACCGCCAGCAAGTACTGGGTCAGGTCGTTGGAGCCGACCGAGAGGAAATCCACCTGGCGAGCCAGCTCGCGCGTCTGGTACACCGCTGCCGGGATCTCGATCATCACGCCCACCGGCGGCATCGGCACGTCGGTGCCTTCGTCGCGCACTTCGCCCCAGGCACGGTGGATCAGGTGCAGGGCTTCTTCAAGTTCGTGGATACCGGAAATCATCGGCAGCAAAATGCGCAGGTTGTTCAGGCCTTCACTGGCCTTGAGCATGGCGCGGGTCTGCACCAAGAAGATTTCCGGGTGGTCGAGGGTAACGCGAATACCGCGCCATCCGAGGAAGGGGTTGTCTTCCTTGATCGGGAAATACGACAGCGCCTTGTCACCACCGATGTCCAGGCTGCGCATGGTCACAGGCAGGGGGTGGAAGGCGGCCAGTTGCTCGCGGTAGATCGCCAGCTGTTCCTTTTCGCTGGGGAAGCGCTGGTTGATCATGAACGGCACTTCAGTGCGGTACAGCCCGACCCCTTCGGCGCCGCGCTGCTGGGCACGGGCCACATCAGCGAGCAGGCCCGTGTTGACCCACAGTGGCATGCGGTGGCCATCAAGGGTGATGCACGGCAGTTCGCGCAGGGCGTCCAGCCCCTGGGCCAGCTGGCGTTCTTCCTCGACCACCTCGGCATACTGCTTGCGCAGCACGTCGCTGGGGTTGGTATAGACGTCGCCCTTGTAGCCATCGACGATCATGTCGATGCCATCGACCTTCGAGTACGGCAGGTCGACCAGGCCCATCACGGTGGGAATGCCCATGGCGCGGGCGAGGATTGCAACGTGGGAGTTGCCCGAGCCCAGTACCGACACCAGGCCCACCAGCTTGCCTTCCGGCACTTCGCCGAGCATGGCCGGGGTCAGCTCTTCGCTGATAAGGATGGTGTTGTCGGGATAGACCAACGTCTGCTGCCTTGCCTCTTGCAGGTAGGCCAGCAGACGCCGGCCCAGATCCTTCACATCGGAGGCCCTCTCGCGCAGGTAGGCGTCGTCCATCAGCTCGAAGCGATTGACGTGCTCGGTCACCACCTGGCGCAGCGCACCCTGGGCCCATTGCCCGGTCTTGATCACCTGCACCACTTCGCCGCCCAGGGCCGCGTCATCGAGCATCATCAGGTAGACGTCGAACAACGCGCGCTCTTCCGGGCGCAACTGGGTGGCAAGTTTGGCGGAGAGGTTGCGCATGTCTTCGCGCACCCCTTCCAGGGCATTGTTGAACAGCTGGAGCTCGGCGTCGATGTCATCGACGGACTTGTCGGGCACCACGTCGAGATCGGCCGGCGGCAGCATGACAACCGCCTTGCCCACTGCCGCGCCGGGCGAACCCGGCACACCGACGAACTTGGCTTCCTGGATACCCTTGCCTTGACGACCAAGGCCACGGATCGAACCCGTGGCCTCGGCATGGGCAATAACACCGGCGAGCTGGGCGCTCATGGTCACCAGGAAGGCTTCTTCGCCCTCGTCGAACTGGCGACGCTCCTTTTGCTGGATAACCAGTACCCCCACCACACGCCGGTGGTGGATGATCGGTGCACCTAGGAATGAAGCGAAGCGCTCTTCACCGGTTTCGGCAAAGTAGCGATAACGCGGGTGGTCGGCGGCGTGTTCCAGGTTCAGCGGCTCTTCGCGAGTGCCGACCAGGCCGACCAGGCCCTCGTTGGGTGCCATGCTGACCTTGCCGATCGAGCGCTTGTTCAAGCCCTCGGTGGCCATCAGCACAAAGCGGTTGGATTCCGGATCAAGCAGATAGACGGAGCAGACCTGACTGCCCATGGCCTCTTTTACGCGCAACACAATGATCCCCAACGCCGTCTTGAGATCCTTGGCGGAGTTAACTTCCTGGACGATCTTGCGCAGCGTATTGAGCATGGCTCGGGGTCGAACTCCGTCGTCAGTCGCGCGCCAGCAGGCGCGGGGCAAGCTCTTTGAGAGCGCGGCGGTAAACCTCGCGCTTGAATGTCACCACCTGGCCCAGCGGATACCAATAACTGACCCAACGCCAGCCATCGAACTCCGGTTTCCCGGTCAGATCCATCCGCACCCGCTGCTCGTTGGAGACCAGGCGCAGGAGAAACCATTTTTGCTTCTGACCGATGCACAGCGGTTGGCTGTGGGTACGGACCAGACGTTGGGGTAAACGATAACGCAACCAGCCGCGGGTGCAGGCAAGAATTTCAACATCATCCCGCTCAAGCCCCACTTCTTCGTTCAGCTCGCGGTACAGGGCATCTTCCGGCGTTTCTTCAGGATTGATCCCACCCTGGGGAAACTGCCAGGCATCCTGGTTGATCCGTCGAGCCCATAGCACCTGCCCAAGATCATTCGTCAGAATGATCCCGACATTGGGGCGAAAACCATCGGGGTCGATCACGGCAGCAACCTCGCAAACGCATGTCACGGCATTGTTCCACAAAGGTCACAAGGCCAGCAACGCGCCTGTTTACGTTATGTGCATCGTTGTGAAAAGTCCGTATTCTGTGGGACTTTTCAGATGTTATGCGAGTGACTTCAATGCGCCTGGCTTTATTCGATCTGGACAATACCCTCCTCGGCGGCGACAGCGATCACGCCTGGGGTGACTACCTCTGCGCCCGCGGGATTCTCGACCCGGTGGAGTACCAGAACCGCAATGATGCTTTCTACCAGGACTACCTGGCCGGCAAGCTCGACCTCAATGCCTACCTGAACTTCAGCCTGGAAATCCTGGCCGCGACCGACATGGCGCAACTCGACGAATGGCACCGTGATTTCATGCGTGACTGCGTCGAGCCGATCGTTCAGCCCAAGGCCCTGGCCCTGCTGAAGAAGCACCGCGACGCTGGCGACAAGCTGGTGATCATCACCGCCACCAACCGCTTCATTACCGGCCCGATTGCCAAGCGCCTGGACGTCGAGACCCTGCTGGCCACCGAATGCGAAATGGTTGATGGTCGCTACACCGGACGCAGCACAGATGTACCGTGCTTCCGTGAAGGCAAGGTGACGCGCCTGAACCGCTGGCTGGAAGAGCAGGGCTACAACCTGGAAGGCAGCTACTTCTATAGCGACTCGATGAACGACCTGCCGCTGCTGGAGCAGGTGGCCAATCCGGTTGCGGTCGATCCTGACCCGAACCTGCGTGCCGAAGCCGAGAAACGCGGCTGGCCGGTGATCAGCCTGCGCGATTGATGGCAGTACAAATCCGGTAGGAGCTGGCTTGCCCCGCGAAGCGTTGTGACAGAGGGATCGCTATCGCGGGCCAAGCCAGCGCCTACCGGGTGGGGGCGTCAGACAGGCTTAGCGCCCATCAACCCCGCGATAGCGATAAAACACACCCCACTGAACACCGCCAGCGCCAGGGTGAACTTCGGGCTACCAACGCCAGGCTCGGTGCGCAGGCGATTGACCCGCGCCAGCAGCCAGAACCAGCTGAACGCGCCGAAGGTGTAGATCACGCTGGAACCCAGCACCCAGGTCTGGCCCAGCGGCCAGCCGATCAGGTGCACCAGCCACCAACCGGTGAACGGCATGCTCACCAGGCTGATGCCCATCAACAACCAGACAAACACCAGCGGACGCTGCATCAGGCGGGTATGGGCGTTGGCGTCGCCTTTGCGACGCGCCAGCCAGGTCCAGATCGCCAGGCCCAGGGCACTGCCCAGCAGCACCACGGTGGCCAGGACGTGCAGGGTTTTGAGAGTGGTCAGGTGTTCCATGTCATTTGCTTCCTTTTAGGCTGCACTGAGCTTAGCTGCTCAGCCCAGGAACAGCCGGTACGCCGGGTTATCGGTTTCATCCCAGTACGGATAGCCGATCTTGGCCAGGGCTGCCGGCACCAGGTGGCGCTCATCATCCGGAACCTGCAGGCCGGCCACCACGCGACCATCGGCCGCACCGTGGTTGCGGTAGTGGAACATCGAGATGTTCCAGCGACCGCCCAGTTTGTTGAGGAAGTTGAACAGCGCCCCCGGCCGCTCCGGGAACTCGAAGCGCAGCACCAGCTCGTCACTGACCCGCGCCGCATGGCCGCCGACCATGTGGCGGATGTGCAGCTTGGCCAGTTCGTTGTCGGTCAGGTCCAGCACCGGGAAACCCTGCTCGGTCAGGCTCTGGATCAGCGCACTGCGCGGGTCGGTATCCGGGTGGGTCTGCACGCCGACGAAAATATGCGCCTCGCCATCGGCGTGATAGCGGTAGTTGAACTCGGTGATCTGGCGCTTGCCGATGGCCTCGCAGAACGCCTTGAAGCTGCCCGGCTGCTCGGGGATGGTGACCGCGATGATGGCTTCGCGGCCCTCGCCCAGCTCGGCCCGCTCGGCAACATGGCGCAGGCGGTCGAAGTTGACGTTGGCACCCGAGTCGATGGCCACCAGGGTCTGGCCGCTGACGCCATTGAGCTCGACGTATTTTTTGATCCCGGCGACGCCCAGTGCGCCAGCAGGTTCGGTGATCGAGCGGGTATCGTCGTAGATATCCTTGATTGCCGCGCAGATCTCATCGGTGCTGACCGTCACCACCTCATCGACATACTGCTTGCAGATGTCGAAGGTATGCTGGCCGATCTGTGCCACCGCCACGCCGTCGGCGAACAGTCCGACCTGGGGCAGCACCACCCGCTCACCGGCGGCCATGGCAGCCTGCAGGCAGTTGGAGTCATCCGGCTCGACGCCGATCACCTTGATCTCCGGGCGCAGGTACTTCACGTAGGCGGCAATACCGGCGATCAGCCCACCGCCGCCGACCGGGACGAAGATCGCATCCAGCTGGCCCGGGTGCTGGCGCAAGATTTCCATGGCCACCGTGCCCTGCCCGGCAATGGTGTGCGGATCGTCGTAGGGGTGGATATAGACGAAGCCCTTTTCGTCGACCAGCTTGAGCGAATAAGCCAGCGCGTCAGGGAAGGAGTCACCGTGCAGCACCACCTTGCCACCGCGCGAACGCACGCCTTCGACCTTGATCTCCGGGGTGGTCTTGGGCATCACGATGGTCGCCTTGATCCCCAGCTCCCGCGCCGCCAGAGCCACGCCCTGGGCATGATTGCCCGCCGAGGCGGTGACCACGCCCCGGGCCAGCTCTTCCGGGGTCAACTGCGCCAGCTTGTTGTAGGCGCCACGAATCTTGAAGGAAAACACCGGCTGCAAGTCTTCGCGCTTGAGCAGGATGTTATTGCCCAGGCGCTTGCTCAGTTGGCCGGCGGTGTGCAACGGGGTTTCGACCGCAACGTCGTAAACGCGCGAGGTGAGGATCTTCTTGACGTACTGTTCGAGCATCGGGAAAGCATCACTGGGCGGTTGGGCGGGGGCTTGGAGTCTACCCCAGCGCCCTGTCGGGCGACCACAGCAAGTCTGCGGTTTTAGCCGCTATACTACGCGCCTTCACGATACTCCTCCCCGCTTCGGAGCCCGCATGACCCAGGACCAACTCAAACAGGCTGTCGCCCAGGCCGCTGTCGACTTCATTCTGCCCAAGCTCGACGACAAGAGCATCGTCGGCGTCGGCACCGGCTCGACCGCCAACTGTTTCATCGACGCCCTGGCCAAGCACAAGACTGCCTTCGACGGCGCGGTCGCCAGCTCCGAAGCCACCGCCGCGCGGCTGAAGGGCCACGGCATTCCGGTCTATGAACTGAACACCGTCAGCGACCTGGAGTTCTACGTCGACGGCGCCGACGAGAGCGACGAGCACCTGAACCTGATCAAGGGCGGCGGCGCAGCCCTGACCCGCGAGAAGATCGTCGCCGCCGTGGCCAAGACCTTCATCTGCATCGCCGACGCCAGCAAGCTGGTTCCTGTGCTTGGCGCCTTCCCGCTGCCGGTCGAAGTGATTCCAATGGCCCGCAGCCATGTCGCGCGCCAGCTGGTCAAGCTGGGTGGCGACCCGGTTTATCGTGAGGGTGTAGTGACCGACAACGGCAACATCATCCTTGATGTGTACAACATGCAGATCACCAACCCGGTGGAGCTGGAAAGCCAGATCAACGCCATTGTCGGCGTGGTCACCAATGGCTTGTTCGCGGCGCGCCCGGCGGACCTGCTGTTGCTGGGTACGGCTGAAGGTGTGAAAACGCTGAAGGCCTGAAAGCGTCGCGGGGCAAGCCCGCTCCTACCGGAAGGAGCGGGCTTGCCCCGCGATGCGGTTACTCGGTTGGCTTCTTGAACACGTAGAACAGGTTCGGCTCGCTGACCAGGTAGATGGTCCCGGCATCGTCCATGGCGATGCCTTCGGCCTGGGGTACGCTCTTCTCCAGCCCCTGGAAGCCCTTGCGCAGCGACAGGCTGCTCAGGGGCTTGCCCTTGGTATCCAGTTCCAACACCAGTTGCGACTCATCCGACAAGGCCAGCAAGTGGCCGCTGCGCTCGTCAAACTGCAAACTCGACAGGTCACGCACGAACAACCGCGAATCACGCTTGCGGTCCTGGACGACGTGCACGGCGTAAGGCTGATCGGGGTTGTCATGGGGAAAACCATGCACCTCGTAGATCAGCATCGGGTCGCGTTCCTTGGCCACGAACAGGCGCTTGCCCTTCGAGTCATAGGCCAACCCTTCAAAGCCCTTGTTGCCGTTCAGACCGATGCCCAGGCTCAGTTGCTCGGAGTCATTGGCATCAAGGAACAACGTGTCGTCGGCAAGGCGCACACGGATCAGGCGCTGCTCGCGCTCATCGGTAATCACATAGCTGCCGGGCCCTACATATTCCACCGCTTCCGGGTCGCCGAAACCGGTCAGGGGCACGCGCCGCAGGATACGACCGTCCAGCGACAGCTCGATCAGCTCGGGCTGCTTGTTGGTGACGGTGAAGAGGCTGTTGCGGTCCGGGTCGAAGGTCAGCGCAGAAATGTCTTCATCCAGCCCGTCGATGGGCTTGGCCTGAAGGACCACGCGGTATTGATCAAGCCCCATGCTCTGCTCAGCCGGATCCCACCAGGTCTTGAGGTTGAACCAACCACGCTCGTAAAGACGATAGTGCTGCCCTGCTACTGCAAGCAGGAGCAGGGCAATCAGGCTGACAACCAGGGCAATCAGGGGCAGGCGAATGTAGCGGCGCATTCAGGGGAACTCGATAAGTGACGGCCCGAATAAAACCACAGACAACTGAAGCCAAACTTAAAATCTGTGCAGGAAAAGTCCTAAATCAGGGCTTTTTGAAACGATAGAACAGATCCGGCTCACTGACGATGTACAGGGTGCCGTGCTCGTCCATGGCCACACCTTCGGCGCGCGGAATGCGCTTGCTCAAGCCGTTGAACCCGCCGAGCAGGGTCATGAAGCTGACTTGCTCGCCCTTCTCGTCCAGCTCCAGCAGCATGTTGGAGTCAGCCGACAGCACCAGCAGGTGCCCGGTGCGGGGGTCGACACCCAGGGCCGAGAGGTTGCGCAGGTCCAGTTCATCGCTTGGCAGTGACTGTTTATCGCCAGCCAGCGGGCTCTTGCCGTCGCTGGCCCAGGTGAACAGTGCCGGCGGACGCTCTTCGCCCAGGATGATGCGCTGCTGCGCCGGGTCCCAGGCCACGGCTTCAAACGCCTTGTTCTGGTTCTTCGAGGGGCCGAGGTCATATTGCGGGAAGTCGGCGATGTTCAGCGACTGGGTGTCGGCGGCGAGGGTCACGATGGTCAATTTATGATCACGCTCATCGACAATCGCCAGGCGACCACCTTCGAGCACCGCGACACCTTCAGGGTTGCTCCAACCCACCAGCGGCATCTTGCGCAGTACATCGCCATCAAGGTTCAGTTCGACCAGGAAGGGGTTCTTGCCCATCACTGCGAACAGCGTCTTGGTCACCGGGTTATAGGACAGGTCGGACGCTTCGTCGTCTTCCATGCCCGGCAACACCTTGGCGTCGATATCGACCTGATAGTCCGGCAGCCAGATGCTGGCTTGCTGCTCGACCGGGGTTTCAAACCCTTCCTTTATCCACAGCAGCCCGCGATCGTCCCAATGCATGGCAATCGCCACGCCATAACCAATGATGGCTGCTGCGGCCACCCAGGTTGACCAACGCAAGGCGAGCCCGCGCTTGCGCGCAGAAGGCACGGTTTTACTGGAAGGAACGGGAGTGGCCATGGGGGTCGGTGCTCTTGTTTTTTGCCAGTTAATAACACATTACCGGCACGTTCACAGAGCCGAATCCGCAAGCATTATCCGGATTGATTGTGAAAAAAATGACAAAAGCCGACAGAGCGCAGGGCAGCCGGCTCACCGGCTGCCCTGGGAGGGAATTACAACACCTTGCTTTCGAAACGGCTGGCGCCCGGCAGCTCCAGCACCAGCTCATCGCCCGGATTGAGCGGCCCCACGCCAACCGGCGTGCCAGTCAGGATCACATCGCCGGCCTGCAGGGTGAACTGCGACGCCATGTGCTGGATCATCGGCACGATCGGGTTGAGCATCAGGGCGCTGTTGCCATCCTGGCGCACTTCACCATTGATGGTCAGGCGGATGCCGATATCGGCCAGGTCTTCAAAGGTGCCGCCCGAGACGAAGGGCGCCAGCACACAGGCACCGTCGAAGCACTTGGCGCGCTCCCACGGCAGGCCCTTGGCCTTGAGCTCGGCCTGCAGGTCACGCAGGGTCAGGTCCAGGGCGGGGGCGAAACCGGAAATGGCGTCGAGCACCTCTTCCTCACTCGGCTCCGGCGACAGCGACTTGCCCAGCAATACCGCAATTTCTGCCTCGTAATGCACCGAACCGCGCTCGGTGGGGATCTTGAAGCCGCCATCCACCGGCACTACGCAGCTGCCAGGCTTGATGAACAACAGGGGTTCGGTCGGGATCGGGTTGTCCAGTTCCTTGGCGTGCTCGGCATAGTTGCGCCCGATGCACACCACCTTGCCCAGGGGAAAGTGAATACGCGTGCCGTCTACATACTGGTGCTGATAGCTCATTACCGACTCCTGGCGCTATTGGAAGCTCTTGTGCTTATAACTCACTCGACCGCGAAGATTTTGCCGGGATTCATGATCCCGTTAGGGTCGAACACCGCCTTCACGGCTTTCATGTATTCGATTTCAGCCGGCGACCGGCTGTAGGTCAGGTAATCCCGCTTGGTCATGCCCACGCCATGCTCGGCGGAAATCGAACCGTTGTACTTCTGCACGATCTCGAACACCCACTTGTTCACCGTGGCGCATTTGGCGAAGAACTCATCCTTGCTCAGGGCATCAGGTTTGAGGATGTTCAGGTGCAGGTTGCCGTCACCGATATGGCCATACCAGACCACCTCGAAATCCGGGTAGTTTTGCTCGACGATCGCATCGATATCCCGGAGAAATGCCGGAACTTTCGAGACAGTCACCGAGATATCGTTCTTGTACGGCGTCCAGTGCGAGATGGTTTCGGAGATGTACTCACGCAATTTCCAGAGGTTCTGCAACTGCTGCTCGCTCTGGCTCATCACGCCATCCAGCACCCAGCCTTGCTCCACGCAATGCTCGAAGGTGGCGAGGGCGTCATTGGCCACCTCTTCGTTGCTGGCTTCAAACTCCAGCAAGGCATAGAACGGGCACGGCGTGTCGAAAGGCGCAGGCACATCGCCGCGCCCCATGATCTTGGCCAGGGCCTTGTCGGAGAAGAACTCGAAGGCAGTGAGGTCGAGCTTGTCGCGAAAGGCGTGCAGTACCGGCATGATCGAGTCGAAATCGGGCGTGCCCAGCACCATCGCGGTGAGGTTGTTCGGTGCCCGGTCCAGGCGCATGGTCGCCTCGACCACAAAGCCCAGGGTGCCCTCGGCGCCGATGAACAGCTGACGCAAGTCGTAGCCGGTGGCGTTCTTGATCAGGTCCTTGTTCAGCTCAAGCAGTTCGCCCTTGCCGGTGACCACTTTCAGCCCGGCGACCCAGTTGCGAGTCATGCCGTAGCGAATAACCTTGATACCGCCGGCATTGGTGCCGATATTGCCGCCAATCTGGCTGGAACCCGCAGAAGCGAAGTCCACCGGGTAGTACAGGCCCTTGTCTTCGGCAAAGTTCTGCAACTGCTCGGTGACCACGCCCGGCTGGCAGACCACGGTGCGGTCGAATTCGTCGAACGCCAAGATCTGGTTCATGTAGTCGAACGACACGACCACTTCGCCATTGGCCGCCACCGCCGCCGCCGAAAGCCCGGTGCGGCCGCCCGACGGCACCAGGGCAACCTTGTGCTGGTTGGCCCAACGGACGATGGCCTGGACCTGTTCAGTGCTCTTGGGGAACACCACAGCCCGGGGCGCCGGGGCGAAATGCTTGGTCCAATCCTTGCCATAAGCATCGAGGGAAGCCGCATCAGTCAGCATCTTGCCAGGCTCAACCAGGGTCATCAGCTCATCAAGCAGCGCAGAATCGGTCATCGACAGAACTCTCGAACTATTCATAGTCACCCTGAGCACTCTTCACGTGCCAGGGATGGGCGAATCGGGGGGTACTCATGCTAGCATACGCCCCCCGCTGATCGTGCTTTGAGGCCGATCCTGCGAGCGCTTCACTTCCCTGCCATTTTTCTCCGGGACACAGGTTTACGCAGATGAGCAAGACTTCTCTCGATAAGAGCAAGATCAAGTTCCTTCTTCTCGAAGGCGTCCACCAATCCGCCGTGGACGTCCTCAAGGCCGCCGGGTACAGCAACATCGAGTACCTCACTGGTTCCCTGCCAGACGCCGATTTGAAGGAAAAGATCGCTGATGCCCATTTCATCGGCATCCGCTCACGCACTCAACTGACCGAAGAGGTTTTCGACTGCGCCAAGAAACTGGTCGCTGTCGGCTGTTTCTGCATCGGTACCAACCAGGTCGACCTGGAAGCCGCTCGCGAGCGCGGAATCGCGGTGTTCAACGCACCTTACTCCAACACCCGTTCGGTCGCCGAACTGGTGCTGGCCGAAGCGATCCTGCTGCTGCGCGGCATCCCAGAGAAAAACGCCTCCTGCCACCGTGGCGGCTGGATCAAGAGCGCGGCCAACTCCTTCGAGATCCGCGGCAAGAAGCTGGGCATCGTCGGCTACGGCTCGATCGGTACCCAACTGTCGGTCCTGGCCGAAGGCCTGGGCATGCAGGTGTACTTCTACGACACCATCACCAAGCTGCCGCTGGGTAACGCCACTCAGGTAGGCAACCTGCACGAGCTGCTGGCGATGTCCGACATCGTTTCGCTGCACGTACCGGAAACCGCCGCCACCCAGTGGATGATGGGCGAGAAGGAAATCCGTGCCATCAAGAAAGGCGGCATCCTGATCAACGCCGCACGTGGCACCGTGGTCGAGCTCGATCACCTGGCCGCCGCGATCAAGGACAAGCACCTGATCGGCGCTGCCATCGACGTATTCCCGGTGGAGCCACGCTCCAACGACGAAGAGTTCGAGAGCCCGCTGCGTGGCCTGGACAACGTGATCCTGACCCCGCACATCGGTGGTTCCACCGCCGAGGCCCAGGCCAACATCGGTCTGGAAGTGGCCGAGAAGCTGGTCAAGTACAGCGACAACGGGACATCGGTTTCGTCGGTCAACTTCCCTGAAGTGGCGCTGCCGGCGCACCCAGGCAAGCACCGTCTGCTGCACATCCACGAAAACATTCCGGGTGTACTCAGCGAGATCAACAAAGTCTTCGCCGAAAACGCTATCAACATCTCCGGTCAGTTCCTGCAGACCAACGAGAAAGTCGGTTACGTGGTAATCGACGTTGATGCCGAGTACTCGGATCTGGCGCAAGAAAAACTGCAACACGTCAAGGGCACCATTCGTTCCCGCGTACTGTTCTAAGTTTTTCAGGCGACAAAAATCGCGGGGCAAGCCCGCTCCTACCGTGTGTAGGAGCGGGCTTGCCCCGCGATCGTTTCAGCGGTTACTTGACAGTAACGGTAATTTTCTTCGACTCGACACTTGGCTTGAACGGCACGTGGAACTTGTCGCCCAGCACCAGTTGCAGGGTGTGCTTGCCGGGGGTCAGGGTCAGTTCGACTTCAGTTTGCGCCTTGCCAAAGTGCAGCACTTGCGGGCCGGCTGGCAGCGCGCCCTTGTTTTCCGGCAGCAGGCTGGTCGGCAGCACCTGATCGGCAGCGGGCTCTTTATCCACGTCTACCAGCAGGTGGTGGTGGCCGGTGTGCGGGGTCTGGTCACCCGCTGGCTTGAGCTCCATGCCCTCGATACCGAACTTGACGGTGAAGGTCTTGTCGACCGTCGCGCCATCGGCCGGGGAAACGATGAAGACCTTGGCGTCTTTCGGCGGCTCCTGGCTCTTCAGGCCTTCGGCGGCGGCAAATACCGAGACTCCCATCAGCAAGCCGGCAACGGCAGCACGCGAAACTAGGCTTTTCATTCACTTCTCCTGTGATTTACTTCAATACCGTTGCCACTCAAACGTATGGCAACGACCTGTAACCATAGAACAAATGAATAAGAATATGTTCGCCAACGCCGCAGGAAATTATTTTCCCTGGCATCTAACATCCTGCACAGGATGCGGTCCTAACTTGCGCGCGACCGTGGCATCATCAGAAAGCTGCGGCGACTGTCATTTTTACTGCCAAAAGGATTAAGGGGCTTATGCGTTTGACCATCGGGGTACTACTTGCCACCCTGCTCAGCCCATGGGCACATGCAGAACTGATCGACGACATCAATGACCGCGGTGAACTTCGCATTGCCGTCGAAGCCAACATGGCGCCGTTCAACTTCAAGAAAGACGAGAAACTGGCCGGTTTCGAGATCGAACTGGGACAACTGCTGGCGAATGAACTCGATGTTCGCGCCGAGTTCGTCGTGACCGATCGCGACGACTTGCTGCCAGGCGTCGAAAGCGGTAAGTACGACATCGCCCTGAACCATGTCGCCGTTACCCCGGAACTCAAGGAACGCCTGGACTTCAGTGAGCCCTATGGCTACTCCAGCGCCCAGTTGATCGTGCGCAAGGAAGAAAAGCGCCCGCTCAGCACCCTCGACGCACTCAAGGGTCATAGCCTGGGCGTGGTCCAGGGCAGCCAGTTCGCCGAACAGGCGCGTGGCGTCGAAGGCGTTGACCTGCGCAGCTACCCGGATGCCACCCAACCGATCAAGGACGTGGCCAACGACCAGATCGACGCCGCCATCAGCGACCGCCTGCTGGTCCCCTACGCCATTCGTGACAGCGAGCAACCGGTGACCAAGGGCGCCACGGTCGGGCCGATCCTGAGCCTGGCAATTCCGTTCCAGAAAGGTAACCCCGCCTTCCAGAGCGCGGTGGATAACGCCCTGCAGCGCATCAAGGCCGATGGCCGGTTGAGCGAGCTGTCGCAGAAGTGGTTCGGGATGGATGCCAGCAAGCCGCCTAAATGACTGCTCGCGGGGCAAGCCCACTCCTACGGTAGGAGCGGGCTTGCCCCGCGATCATGCTAAAGCTGCTGCAACGCCAACTCAGCGGCCTCAAGCTCCAGCTCACTGAACACCAGCACCCCTTCGCGGCGCAGCAATGCGGTCGTTACACCTTCCCCCGCCACCTTGGTGCCAGTGAACGTACCGTCGTAGGTCACTTGGTTGCCACACGAAGGGCTGCCGGCCTTGAGCACCGCGATGCGAATGCCATGCTTGCGCACCAGCGCCAGCGCCAACTGCGCGCCGGCCACAAACTGCGCCGTGACATCCTCGCCCCCTACCGTGATGACCTGCGCATCGCCCTCCAGCACAGCCCCACCCTGGCCACCGGGAATCTCCGCCGGTGGGCGTGGCGTCGGCAAGCCGCCCGCCACTTCCGGACACAACGGCACAACACGGCCTTCGCCTTGCCATTGCTGCAACAGATCGGGGTGTCCACTGGTGCGCCCGTCATAACGCACCGGCTGGCCGAGCAGGCAGGCGCTGACCAGCACCTTGTGCTGCGGCTTAGAAGGGTTCGTTGCCACGACGGCGGAACCAGCCGGTCAGCGACAACCGCTCGCGTTGCGCCGGCAGCACTTCATGGGGGATATCGCCCGACAAGAACACCACCAGGCAGCCGCCAATGGGCTGCACGTCGTGTTCGACGCCGTTCTTCAGGCTCATGCGCAGTTGCCCACCGTCCTCCGGCAGCCATTGCGGGTTGAGGTAGATCACCGCCGAGACCATGCGCCGGTCGTCGTCGCGAAAACGGTCAAGGTGCTTGCGGTAGAAGGCACCCGGCGGGTACAGGGCGAAGTGGCACTCGAAGTCTTCAAGCCCCAGGAACAGGCCGCGGTTGAGCGCCTCACGCAGGCTGTCCATCAGGTTCAGGTACTGGTCGCAGCAATCGGCCTGGCCGGGTTCGAGCCACTGGATGTGGTCACCACGAATACCCTCGCGCACCTCCTGGGTGGGCCCGCGGCCTACTGCCGCCGGCGCCAGCTCACCCTCGGCCGCACGTTTGCGGCACTCAGCCGCCAGCGCCAGGGTCAAAGGCCCTGGCAGGAAGATGTCCTGCTGCGACCAGCCACAAGTGGCCAGGTCGTCGACGATGCGCAACAGCAGCGGGTGATCAGAAGGTAAGTGCATGGCGCGCATAGTATCCATGTGCTGCGAAATCCGACAGCGCCACTTGGCTGAGAGTGTGTAATGGCGTCTCGACAAAGCCCGGCAAGGCCAAGACAATAGCGCCCTGCCGACAGGAGTCCTGAATGCGCCGTTTGTTTTTTCTGCTGATGATGATCTGCACCACGCCTGTCTGGGCAGACAGCCTCGACCAACTCTACAAGGTCGCCGGCTGGCCTGAGCAGCGCGCCCACTTTACCGATGCCCTCGATGCCGCCCAGCAGCGCTATCGCAATAGCTTGCCGCCTGCCGTTTACCAAGCGCTGGTCACTAACAGCAACCAGCGCTTCCAGGCCCAGGCCGTGGACAAGCGCGCGCAGGCACAATTACGCGCCAACCTGAGCAACCCGGCACCGGCCCTGAGCTTTTTCCAGTCGCCCCTTGGGCGCAAGATTGTCGCGGCCGAACTGCTGGCGACCCGCCGCGACCAACTGGCCAAGAACGCCAAGGGCCTGCCCAAGGTCGAGGCCAGCGACGACCGCCTGCTGATCATCGGCCACCTGGCCCAGGCCCTGCCCGCTCGCGAAGCCGGTGCCGAAGTCAGCCTGGCGATTGCCGGCGTTGCCGCCGACAGCTTGAGCCAGATGATCCCCGGCCTGCTCGGTGGTGGCCAGGCCCAGAGCCTGCTCGATGGCCAGCGCCAGCGACTGATGAGCCAGATCGGCAGCGAGCTGAACAACACCCTGCTGTACGTCTACCGCGACCTGAGCGACGCTGAGCTTGAAGCCTTCGCCACCTTTGCCGAGTCCAACGAAGGCCAGGCCTACTACAAGGCTGCCCTGGCGGCCATTCGCGCGGGCCTGGCGGTCGGGCAGAACACCTCGGACCTGAAGTGATCAGCCCAGGCGCTGGTCGATGAAATCGAAGTAACGCTGCCGGATCGCCGGCAGCTCGTTGGCCAGGTGGTGACGCGCCTCGGGAATCAGCAGTATTTCCGGCTCGGCAAACTTCTCCCGCAGCACCTTCAGATTGTGTGGCCAATCCACGGTCATGTCGGATTCGCCCTGGATGATCAACGGTCGCCGCGCGCTGGCAGGCGCTGCCTCGATACGCTTGACCCACGCCACCAGCGCCCCCACCCAGGCGGTCGGCAAGCGTCGTGGCTGCAGCGGGTCGGCCTGCAGGAACGGCAGGAAGGTCGGGTCGTTGGAATTCTCGCTGAAGCGTCGCTCGATACCTTTGACGAACGGGCGCAACAAGCGATAGCTGAATTTCGACCAGCGCCATGAGCGCGGCCGCACCAGCGGCGCCAGCAGGATCACCTCCCCCTGGGCCGGGCTTTGCGCCCCACGGTGCAGCACATGATCGATGACAATCGCCCCGCCTGTGCTCTGTCCACACAGATGCCAGGGTTGTGGCAACTCAAGCGCGCGGCCCTGCTCGAACAGCGCCTGCAGTACCTGCTGGTACGTGGCGAAGTCGTCGATGCTGGCCCGCTCGCCGCTGGACAGACCATGCCCCGGCAAGTCGCAGGCAATGACCGCGTAATCCTGATCCAGCGCCCAGTCGATCACATGGCGGTACAAGCCCATGTGGTCATAGAAGCCATGCAGCATCACCAGGGTCGCCACCGGCGCCGCAGGCATCCACACCTGCCCGACCAGCTCGAACCCCGCGGCCTCGAAGCCCCCCAACCAGCGCTGTGGCTGCACCTTGCGCGCCGGCAGATCAAGCCCGTAGTAGCGCTGATAGGCCTGGGCCTGCGTCGACAGGGGCTGACGTGCAACCAGAGGCGAGAGGCTGGCGCGTAACGAGTCAGGCTGAAATGACGCAGGCATAAGGATTTCCGAACACAAGAAGCGGGATATTGACCTGTGATATTCAGCTGTCGTCGGCAGCATGGCAAGCTAGGCGACACTTTCCGGAAAACGACCCCTATGCTCGCGCCCACCACCCGCACCCTCCTCGGCCTGCTCATCACCGCGCTGTGCGCCGCTGGCCTGTGGTGGGCCTATGACAGCTTCCAGAGTCGCTACCTGCGCACCTTCGACAACCAGACCGCACTGTTTTCCGGCGATCGCCTGCAACTTCCAGCATCCATCGCCGGCGCCGGGCCGATCCGCCTGGTGCACTTCTGGGACCCGGCCTGCCCGTGCAACGTCGGTAACCAGCAGCACCTGGCAGAGCTGATCGAGCACTTTGGTGCTCAAGGCGTCGAGTTCTACGTGGTGCAAAAACCCGGCAGCCGCGGGCAATTACCGGCCACCCTGAGCGCGCTCAAACCGCTCCCCGCACTGCCCGGCGCCGAACATCTGCCCGCCAGCCCCGCCGTGGCGATCTGGGACCGCCACGGCAACCTGGCGTATTTCGGCCCCTACAGCGAGGGGGCAACCTGCAATTCGAGCAACAGCTTTATCGAGCCCATCCTTCTGGCGCTGAGCCAGGGCCGCTCAGTCAGCGCCACACACACGATGGCGGTGGGCTGTTACTGCCCCTGGGCGGGCTGACGCACCCGCGCAGGATTCCCCACCACCGTCGAGCCCGCCGGTACATCGCGGGTAACCACACTGCCGGCACCAATCACCGCGTTATCCCCCACCGTCACGCCGGGCAAGATGATTGCCCCGCCGCCGATCCACACGTTATTACCGATCTTCACCGGTCGCCCGCTTTCCAGGCCGCTGCGACGCAGCTCGGGGTCCATCGGGTGGTCGGCGGTGTAGAGCTGCACCGCCGGGCCGATCTGGCAGTCGTCGCCGATGCTCACCGGGCACACATCGAGGATCACGCAGTTGAAGTTCATGAACACGTTGCGACCCACGCTGATGTTGTAGCCGTAATCGCAATGGAACGGCGGGCGAATCACCGCGCCTTCGCCGACCGCATTGAAGTGCTCCAGCAACAGGCCATGA
This sequence comes from Pseudomonas sp. JQ170C, assembly GCF_035581345.1. NCBI lineage: Bacteria > Pseudomonadati > Pseudomonadota > Gammaproteobacteria > Pseudomonadales > Pseudomonadaceae > Pseudomonas > Pseudomonas sp. JQ170C. The sequence goes on along the minus strand of NZ_CP141608.1, from coordinate 213,155 downwards.
CGATGGTCATTGAGCAGCTCGGCGCTGCCGTTGTAGCGATGCATCCACAACTTGTTGGCGATCTGTTCGGCCTGCAGTTCCGGGCAGGTGGCGCGGTAGAGCTGGCCGGTAAGCATTTTCTGTTTTTCGCTGAGGTCCATGGTGCCTCCTGTGGGACTATCCTCTGTGCGCAAATACCTCGATGATCGGACCACACTATCCGCCAAAACGTACAAGGAGTTGTGATGAAGCGCAGCCTGACCTTCCTCGCCGTGGTCATTGCCGCGGCAGCCGGCGGCGGTTACTGGTATGTGCAGGGCAAGTTGCCGCAGCGCGAAGGCGAGGTGGCCCTGGCCAGCCTGCAGGCCCCGGTCAGCGTGCGCTACGACGAGCGCGGCGTACCCCATATCCAGGCCCAGAACGAGACTGACCTGTACCGCGCCCTGGGCTACGTGCATGCCCAGGACCGTTTGTTCCAGATGGAAATCGTCCGGCGCCTGGCCCGTGGCGAGCTGGCCGAGATCCTCGGCAGCAAGCTGGTGCCCACCGACACCCTGTTCCGCTCCCTGCGCATTCGCGAGCAGGCCGAGCGCCATGTCGAGCGCCAGGACAAACAGTCCCCCGCCTGGCTCGCCCTGCAGGCCTACCTCGATGGCGTCAACGCCTGGCAGGCCAGCCATCCCAAGCCCATGGAATTCGATGTGCTGGGCATCACGCCCCGGCCCTTCACTGCGCAAGACACCTTGAGCATCGCCGGCTACATGGCCTACAGCTTTGCCGCAGCGTTTCGTACCGAACCGGCCATGACCTACGTGCGCGACCAACTCGGCGCCGAGTACCTGAACATCTTCGACCTCGGCTGGAACCCCCAGGGCGCGCTGCACAGCAGCCCGCCGCTGGCGGCCGCCGACTGGAAAAGCCTCGAGCACCTGGCCCGGGTCAGCCAGCAAGCCCTGAGTGAGGCCGGTATTCCCCAGTACGAAGGCAGCAACGCCTGGGCCGTCTCCGGCCGCCTCACCCGCAGTGGCAAGCCGTTGCTGGCAGGCGACCCGCACATCAGCTTTGCCGTGCCGGCGGTATGGTACGAGGCCGAGCTGTCGGCGCCCGGCTTCAACCTGTACGGCTATCACCAGGCACTCAACCCGTTCGCGTCGCTTGGGCACAACCGCCAGTTCGGCTGGAGCCTGACCATGTTCCAGAACGACGACGTCGACCTGATCGCCGAACAGGTCAACCCGGACAATCCGGATCAGGTGCGTATCAACGGTCAATGGCAGCCGCTGACCACTACCCAGGAGCGCATTGCGGTAAAGGGTGAAGAGCCGCTGACCATCACCCTGCGCCGCTCGCCCCACGGGCCCATCGTCAACGACGTGATCGGCAGCAACGCCGGCCCCACGCCGATTGCCATGTGGTGGGCCTTCCTGGAAACCGACAACCCGATTCTCGACGGCTTCTATCAGGTCAACCGCGCCGACACCCTGGACAAAATGCGCGCGGCAGCGGCGAAGATCCAGGCCCCCGGGCTCAACCTGGTGTGGGCCAATGCCAGCGGGGATATCGGCTGGTGGGCGGCGGCGCAGCTACCGATTCGCCCGGAGGGGGTCGACCCGACCTTTATCCTCGACGGCAGCACGCCCCAGGCCGACAAGCTCGGCTTCTATCCCTTCAGCGCCAACCCACAGCAGGAGAACCCGGCCAGCGGTTACATCGTCTCGGCCAACTACCAGCCAGCCGCCGCCATGCCGATTCCGGGCTACTACAACCTTGCCGACCGTGGCCAGCAACTCGACCGCCACCTGGCCGACCCACAGATCAAATGGGACACCCAGAACAGCCGGGCGCTGCAGCTCGACACGGGCACCGGCTATGGCCAACGTACCCTGGCGCCGTTGATCGGGGTGCTGCGCGAAGTGGCCGAGGGTGATCAGGAAAAAGAGCTGGTCGAGCAACTGGCCGGCTGGAACGGCGATTACCCGCTGGATTCAGTCAGCGCCACGCTGTTCAACCAGTTCCTCTACGACCTGGCTTACGCGGCGATGCATGACGAGCTGGGTGATGCCTGGTTCCAGACGATGATCAGCACCCGCGCCATCGACGCCGCCCTGCCACGCCTGGCCGCCGATGCCGAATCGCCCTGGTGGGGGCTGCACGGCAGCAGCGAACACGGCAGTCGCAGCGAAGCGGTGAAACGTGCCTGGCAGGCCAGCCTGGCCCACCTGCGCGAAGCCCTGGGCAACGACCCGGCCGACTGGCAATGGGGCAAGGCGCACACCCTGACCCACAACCATCCACTGGGGCTGCAGAAGCCGTTGAACCTGCTGTTCAACGTCGGTGCCTTCGCCGCGCCGGGCAGCCATGAAGTGCCCAACAACCTCTCGGCGAAAATCGGCCCGGCGCCCTGGCCGGTCACCTATGGGCCATCGACCCGCCGCCTGATCGACTTCGCCGATGCCGGGCAGGCGCTGACCATCAACCCGGTCGGGCAAAGCGGCGTGCTGTTCGACAAGCACTATGCCGATCAGGCCAAGGACTATATCGAGGGGCAGTATCACAACGCGCAGATGGGCGTGATCGACGCAGGGAGTACCTTGCGGCTGGTGCCGGGACGGTAGCCGGCTCAGGGTAGGAGCGGGCTTGCCCCGCGAGCGGCCGGTACAGCCAGCCAAATGAGTGTTGCCTGAACGACTGATCGCGGGGCAAGCCCGCTCATACTGGTCCAATCGGTGACGGGCAAGGCGGGTGCAATTTCATTGAGGGCGTGGGGATCTTTCGGCCAACCGCACACTCCAAGCGCTATCGCTTCTCCCTCAAGGCAGAACACAACAATGAACGACGCTGCGCGCCACGATCCCCAGGACCTGTTGAAACTCTTGGCTGCGCTGATGCGCGCCGTACGCAAAAACGCCGACGCGGCATAGCCCGCATCGGCGTTTTTTGTTCAGTCCGGACGGCGGCGATTTAGAACGCCGGCAGTACCGCACCGCTGTATTTCTTCTCGATGAAGCTCTTCACTTCAGGGCTGGTGAGGGCCTTGGCCAGCTTCTGGATGGCCTCGCTGTCCTTGTTGTCCGGACGGGCCACCAGGAAGTTCACATACGGCGAGTCGGCGCCTTCAATCACCAGCGCATCCTTGGCCGGGTTCAGACCGGCTTCCAGGGCGTAGTTGGTGTTGATCATGTCCAGGTCGACCTGATCCAGCACACGCGGCAGCATGGCCGATTCAAGCTCGCGGAATTTCAGTTTCTTCGGGTTCTCGGCGATGTCTTTCGGGGTCGCCAGGGCGTTCTTCGGGTCTTTGAGGGTGATCAGGCCAGCCTTCTGCAGCAGCAGCAGGGCACGACCGCTGTTGCTGCCTTCGTTAGGAATCGCGACGGTGGCGCCCTCTTTGAGCTCACTCAGGCTCTTGACCTTCTTGGAGTAGCCGCCGAACGGCTCGACGTGAACACCGATCACGGTTTCCAGGTGGGTGCCTTTGCCTTCGTTGAAGTTTTTCAGGTACGGCAGGGTCTGGAAGTAGTTGGCGTCCAGACGCTTCTGATCGACCTGCACGTTAGGCTGCACATAGTCGGTGAACACCTTGATCTCCAGGTCCACACCTTCTTTGGCCAGGGTCGGTTTGATCAGCTCGAGAATCTCGGCGTGCGGCACAGGGGTGGCGGCAACCACCAGTTTCTCGCCCGCCTGGGCGAAACCTGCAACCGACAGAGCGGCCGCCAGAGCGGTGAACAACAGAGCCTTTTTCATGCGCAGTCCTTATTCGTATACGTGGCCATCGGTCGACGGCAAATGGGGTTGCCAGCACTTTGCTAGCTGGCTTGAAGCGGACAATACCGAGATTTTTTATGCCGCAACAATATCTTTTATTTAGCTGCTTATTCCTTTTTTGACGCAAGTCGAACCAATGCCTGCTCCAGCAAGCCTTGCAACGCACCGAGCTCTTGCGGCTCACCCCGGGCACAGAGTTGATCGAGCTGCCTGGCCAGCACTTGCAGCGGTGTGGGCAGGTTCAAGTGATGAGGCAGGATCTCTGCGCCACTGCTGACCAGCAGGGCGAAATGAATGACGTTTTCCAGCTCCCGGGTGTTGCCCGGCCAGCTGTGCAATTCCAGCACCCGCTGCGCCGCTTCACTGATCAGCGGCACCGGCAGGTTCAGCCGCGGGCTATAGATACCGACGAAATACTCGGCCAACGGCAGGATGTCGCCCACCCGCTCACGCAACGCCGGCAGCTCCAGGCGGCCCTCGTGCAAATAGTGATAAAGCCGGTCGTGGAATTTGCCGGCATCGACCGCTTCCGCCAGATCGATACTCGATGCCGCCACCAGGCGCACATCCACCGGATGGGGTTGCTGGGCGCCAACGCGGGTGACTTCATGATTCTCCAGGGCGGCGAGCAGCTTGACCTGGATCGCCAGCGGCAAATCGGCGATCTCATCCAGATACAGCGTGCCGCCGTTGGCCGAGCCGAACCACCCGGCCCGGCTGCTGGCCGCCCCACTGTGGGCCCCGGCGCTGTAGCCGAACAGCTCGGCGTCGGCGTAGGTAGGGCTGATGGCGGCGCAGTTGACCGAGACGAACAGGCCACCACGATCGCTGGCCCGGTGGATCTGCCGGGCCAGCAGTTCCTTGCCGGTGCCGCTCTCGCCGCGAATCAGCACCGGCAACGCCAGCGGCGCCAGCAGTTCCAGCTCCTCGCGCAATTGCCGTGAACGCGGGTCGACGAACACCAGCGCCTTGGCGCGGATGCTCAGGGGGCTTTTGTCCTGTTCGGGGAAGGTCAGCAACGGCTGACCCAGGGTGTCGTTAATACTCATGGCAAACTCCCGCCCTCGGCACCTGAGGCCGGGCGTCGGATCTGGCGAAGGTCAGCGCCCGGAATCAGGCGCGGCGAAGGGCGTGCTGTTCCAGGCGGCTCTGCAGGCGGTACAGGTAGGCGAATCCTTGCTCCCAGCGACGGTGCCCGGACTTGACGTTGATATGCCCGGCACCGGCGAGAAAGCCCGCCTCAGCACCCCAGGCCCGGGCCAGTTGCATGGCACGCGGGGCACTGACGGCCGGGTCGTTGTCGGAGCTGACCACTTGGCTTGGGAACGGCAGCAACTGCTGTGGAATCGGGGCGAAGTTGCGCAGGGCTTCGGCGCAGGTGGGGCGCTCGACATCCGCCGGGGCCACCAGCAAGGCGCCACGAACGCGGCGCAGCAGGCTCACACTGGCTTGCGCGGCCCAATGGGCAACGGTGACGCAACCCAGGCTGTGGGCAATCAGGATCACCGGCGACTCGTCAGCGGCCACGGCCTGCTCCAGCGCCGCGACCCAGTCCTCGCGCTGTGGCGTCAGCCAATCGGCCTGCTCGACCCGGGCGCTGTTGGGCAACACCTGCTGCCAGTGACTTTGCCAATGATCCTCTGGCGAACCTTGCCAGCCCGGCACAATCAGGTAACGGATCGACTCATTGCGCATGGGAACGCCTCCTGCTGGTTTGCGTGCATGAGGCCAAGTATAGGGAGGTGGTTATATTCGTAAAGGAATAAGAAGCTATTTATTAATAACCAAAACACAACTGTAGGAGCGGGCTTGCCCCGCGATAGCGGTGTACCTGATACAACGCTATCGCGGGGCAAGCCCGCTCCTACGCGCGCGCATAAAAAAGGGACCATCCCCTGCCACAGAAATGGTCCCTGAAGTCTTTTTCCGGTTCAGCGGGCGGTGATCACCGCCAGTTTGGTAATGCCCGCACGCTCGATGGCCGCCATGGCCCGCGCCACTTCGCCGTAGTTCACGCCGTCATCGGCCTGCAACTGCACACGCAGCTCCGGGTCCTTGGCCTTGGCGGTCTGCAGGCTGATTTCCAGCAAGTCGGGCTGAATCTCGTCCTTGTTGATGAACAACTTGCCGCCGCCGTCGATGCTCACCACCAGCGGGTCCTTCTGCTCCACCGGGGCCACGGCCTCGGTCTTGGGCAGGTTGATGGGGATGGCGTTGGTCAGCAGGGGCGCGGTGACAATGAACACCACCAGCAACACCAGCATCACGTCCACCAGCGGGGTTACGTTGATCTCGCTGAGTACTTCATCGCTGTCCTGGGTCGAGAAGGCCATGTCAGGAAGCCTCCTTCACTTTTTGCGGGCTGGCACCGGCTGCCTTGTAGGCCGTGGGGTGGACCAGCACGCGAAAGGCACTCTTCTGCGCCAGGCTGTAGAAGTCGTGGGCAAAGTCATCGAGGTCGGCTGCGGTGAGTTTCAGGCGGCGCAGGAAGTAGTTGTAAACCAGCACCGCCGGCACCGCGACGGCAATCCCGACACCGGTGGCCACCAGCGCCGCGCCGATTGGGCCAGCCACGGTTTCAAGGCTGGCAGAGCCCGCGGCGCTGATGCCCTTGAGCGCTTCCATGATGCCCCAGACCGTACCGAACAGGCCGATGAAGGGTGAGGTGCTGCCAATACTGGCGACCACGGCCAGGCCCGTTTCCAGCGAGCGGCGCTCACGCACGATCTGCTGGCGCAGGGCGCGCTCCAGGCGGTCTTGATGGTTGATGGCCTGGCTCAAGTCGCTGGCCTGGCCAGGTTCGCCCACGGCGATGGCCGCGTAACCGGCCTGGGCCACACGGGCCGCCGCGCCGGGCTGGGTGTCACTCAGCTCTGCGGCGGCGTCCAGGCTGGACGCTGCCCAGAACTGCTTGTGGAAGCGTTTGTCCTGGTTCTTCAGGCGTGCGAACTGCACACCCTTGACCAGGGCCAGGCCCCAGGTGATGACAGAGAAGCCCACCAGCAGCCAGATCACCGCGCTTTCGATGGATTCGAGGGGGGATGCCAATAACGTCATGTCAGTACTCTCTCTGTTAGCGCGAATTAGTGAATCTTGAATTCGATCGGGACGCTGACCCAGCCGTCCTGGGCCACTTCGCCCTGCTTGGCCGGGACAAAGCTCCAGCGCTTGACCGCCGCCAGTGCGGCATCGTCGAGCGCCTGGCGGCCGCTGCTTTTTTGCAGCTGGATCTCACCCGGCTTGCCACTGGCCAACACATGCACCCGCAGCAGCACCGTGCCTTCCCAGCCGCGGCGGTGAGCCAGTGCCGGGTATTCCGGCGCCGGGTTCTTCAGGTACCCGGCGTTGGCCGAGGCCGGCGTCACCGGTGCCGGTGCAGGCGGCGCCGCAGGGGCGGCCGGTTGCGGTGGCGCCGGGGGTTGCTCGACGGCCTTGGGTGCGGGTTTTGCAACCGGCTTGGGCACCGGCTTGGGTTTAGGTTTGGGCACCGGTTTAGGCGCGGGCTTGGCGGCCAGCTCATCAATCACCGGGGGCGGCGGCTCCACCACCGCCGGCGGTGGCGCGGGTGGCGGGGGTTGCACCACCGGCGGTGCCGGTTGCGAGAACTCGATGGTCATCGGTGGAATTTCCGGCGGCACCACCGGCAATACCGGCGTCGGCGCCTGGCTCACCCAGTAAGCCACCGCGCCATGCAGGGCCAGGGCGAACACACCCAACAGGATTTTTTCCCGGCGACCCAATGCGCTTTTCGGGGTGCGCTGCAGGCGCTGGTACGCCAGCGGGAGGCGGTGTGGTCGGCCGAGGTCGACCAGCTCGCCGCTAGGCGTCTGGCGCCAGAGCACATCAAGCGCGGTGGCGGCAGTCTGGACATTACCCATTGATCAACTCCTGGGATCGCTTTCGTTTCATCGAAGGCAGCTCATTTGCCTTCGCTGGACAGGATCATCGCTGCGCGCTGCTTATTTCTTAAAGTAATCTTTGAAGTTATGAATAGATGTTTTAGGAATATGAAAATCGACACTTACGCTCCACGCCGCGCCGTTCAAGGCCTGGCGCCCAGCGCCTGATTTGCCATGCCTGCACCGCATGAAAAGTATTCAGCGCAGGCATGGAAAACCGCCCTCAAAAGTCGTAGCGACCTGTCAAACCCAAGGTTCTTGGCGTGCCCAACAGCCCTTCATAGCCACCGTTGGCAGCGCTCCAGAGCGTGGTGTAGTAGGTCTTGTCTAAGGCGTTCTTCAGCCACAGCGAGACATCCCACTGGCCCTGCCCCAGGTCGCCGCGCAGGCCGGTCGAGAGGTTGACCACGGCGTAGCTGGGGATCTGTGCAAAGTCGGAGTCCTCCACCGTGCCCACCGCCTTGGAGCGGAACGCATAGCTGGCGGTGACATAGGGCTGCAGGCCATTGTCCAGGTCCCACTGGTACTGGCCGTTGGCGTTGCCGATCCACTTCGAGGCGCCGACCACCTGGTGCCCGGTGAGGTCGCAGGCCGCCGGGGCGCCCGGCTGCAAGGCGACTTCCGGCGCGCACGGGGCATCCTTGTAGGAGAGGTAGCGCACGTCGTTGTAGGAGCCGTTGAGGTTCAAGGTCAGGCCACGCAGCGGCACCAGGGTGCTTTCCAGCTCCACCCCGCGAGAGCGCACGGAGCCAGCGTTGGTCAGGTACTGCACGCGGTTGGCTTCGTCGTAGGCGTTGGTCTGGTAGCCGTGGACCTCGGTCCAGAACAGGTTGGCGTTCAGTTGCAGGCGGCGGTCCCAGAGCGTGCTCTTGAGCCCCAGTTCGGCGTTGTTGGCGCGTTCGGTGCCGACCAGCAGGGAGTCGGCACCGGCGACGGGGGCAGTGGCCACGGCCAGGTTCACCCCACCCGATTTCTCGCCGTGGGACAGGGTGGCGTAGCCGAGCACGTCGTCGGTAAAGCGATAGCTCAGGTTCAGCAAGCCCGAGGGGCTGAAGCTGTACTGGTTCAGGTCGCCGGACTCATAGGCACCAACACGCCCCTGGCGCGCGGCCGCAGCGGCGCCGCTGACGGCCGCGCCGCCAGCCGGCGCCGCACGATCGACCCAGGCGCTTTTTTCTTCGTAGGTGCCACGGATGCCGGCGGTGAAGTCCAGGCGCTCGGTGAGGTGCCAGGTGCCCTGGGCAAACAGGGCGAAACTGTCGGTGTCGATATGCCCTTTGCCCAGGGTGGTGACATTGGCCAGGGCGCCCGCCGGCGTGCCGTTCCAGATATCCGCCTGGGGCCCGTAGTAGACGAAGGATTTGTTATCCAGGTCGGAGCCGAAGTAGTAGGCGCCCAGCACATAGTCGAAGAACCCGCCGGTGGGCGAAGCCAGACGAAATTCCTGCGAATACTGTTTGTCGCGCACCGACACGCCGGAGTTGTAGGCCGCCGGCACGTTCAGGCCCTCGTCGTTGCGCGGAGTGAAATCCCACCAGCGATAGGCACTGACCGAGGTCAGGGTGAAGTCGTTGTCCAGGGTCCAGTTGGCTTCTAACGACGTACCGCCCTGGAACACCGTGACCTGTTGATCGGTGTCGAGGTTGACCTTGCGCTTGCTGCCATCAATCAGCGTCGCCCCCGCCGCCTGGGCCCGGGCCTCGTAGCGGTTGACGCCGTTGATGGTCGGGCCGGTGCTGTACAGCAAACGGGTACCGGCGCTGGAGTCCTCTTCGTTGTAGTCACCGATCCAGCGCAGGTTGAACTGCTCGCTGGGCTTGTACAGCAACTGCCCACGAAAGCCCTGGCGGGCACCGCCATTGAGGGTGTGACCGTCGTACTCGTTCTTGATGTCGCCGTCATTGCGGGTGCGGTAGGCCGAGATTCGTCCGGCCAGGGTTTCGCTCAAGGGGCCGGACAGCGTGCCCTTGGTCTGGAAGTAGCCATCCTCGCCCACCGAGGTCTCGATGCTGCGCTCAGGTGTGAAGCTCGGCGCGCGGGTGCTGATGTTGATGACGCCCGCCGTGGTGTTCTTGCCGAACAGGGTGCCCTGAGGACCGCGCAGCACTTCCAGCTGCTCGATGTCCATCAGGTCGAACACCGCCATGCCGGGCCGCCCCAGGTAGACGTTGTCCAGGTACAAACCGACGCTGCCCTCCAGCCCGTCACTGGCCGGGTTGTTGCCCAGGCCCCGGATCGACACGCTGGACTGGCGCGCATGCATGTAGGCCACGTTGACGCTCGGCACCAGTTGCTGCAGGTCCTGGATGCGGTACACGCGCTGGCTTTCCAGGGCCTGGCCGTCGAGCACGCTGATGGGGGTCGGTACGCTCTGGGCGCTCTCTTCACGGCGCCGTGCGGTCACGGTGACAGTCTTGAGCTGGCTGTCGCTGGCCTTGGCCTCGGCCTTCTCGGGTGTTGCCGCCTGGGCTGGCAACCAGTGCGCACTGCCGGCCAGCAGCAAGGCCAGGGGCAGACGCTGGAGTCGCCGTGAGGAAAGGGGTGCGGCGCGAAGGGACGGGCTCATGGGCGGCTCCTGATCAGGAAGGTATATTCCTGTTGGTTATTTATTTATTAATTGAAATATTTAAACCGAATAAGAGATTGCCTTTATAAGGAGTCCGCCCGAGGCACGGCAAATGCCTTTGGCCGATACTTTTTATGAGGGAAATGCATGAGGTGGATTTGCGGGCGGGCACGGTGATGCCTGCCGGAAGGCGGGGGGGTTTAGCGGATACGAGGGGGAAGATCGCGGGGCAAGCCCGCTCCTACAAAGGTAGGAGCGGGCTTGCCCCGCGATGACTTAGATGTTGGCGACTTTCTGCCAGACCTTGGGCTTGAAGAACAGCGTCTCGCCACGGGCCAGGCCAGCCAGGCTGTCGTGATCCTTGACCACTTCGGCCTCGATCAGATCGCTCTGCCCTTCAACTTTCAAGGTCACCCGGGTGGTCGCGCCCAGCGGCCGGATATCACGTACTTCGGCCGCATGGTGGCCTTCAATTTCATGCCGCGACAGCGACACTTCATGAGGGCGGAACAGCACGTGGTGGCCTTCGCTCAGGTGCAGGCGATTGGAGTCGCCCAGGAAGTGGTAAACGAAATCGCTGGCCGGGTTCTCGTACACCTCGCCCGGCGAGCCGATCTGCTCGATCACGCCCTTGTTCATCACCACGATACGGTCGGCCACTTCCATGGCCTCTTCCTGGTCGTGGGTCACGAACACCGAGGTCAGGTTGATGTCTTCGTGCAGGCGCGCCAGCCAGCGGCGCAGCTCTTTGCGCACCTTGGCATCCAGTGCGCCGAAGGGCTCGTCGAGCAGCAGTACCTTGGGCTCCACCGCCAGGGCGCGGGCCAGGGCGATACGCTGACGCTGGCCGCCGGACAGCTGCTCGGGGTAGCGGTCACTGAGCCAGTCGAGCTGAACCATGTTCAGCAGCTCATGGACTTTCTCGGCAATCTTGCTTTCGTTCGGACGCTCGCCCTTGGGCTTCATGCGCAGGCCGAAGGCAACGTTGTCGAACACGCTCATGTGGCGGAACAGGGCGTAGTGCTGGAACACGAAACCGACGTTGCGGTCACGCACGTCGTGGCCCGAGACATCCTCGCCGTGGAACACGATGCTGCCCTGGTCTGGGGTTTCCAGCCCGGCGATGATCCGCAGCAAGGTGGTTTTGCCGCAGCCGGACGGGCCGAGCAGGGCCACCAGCTCGCCGCTGTGGATATCCAGGTTGATGCTGTCCAGAGCCTGGAAAGCGTTGAAGCGCTTGCTGACATTACGAACTTCGATCGACATGAATTATTCCTCCGCTGCGCTGTGGCGCAGACGGTTAATGCGGGACTCGCTCCACTGCTTGAGCAGCAGGATGAAGAGCGCCAGGATCAGCAACAGGCTGGCCACGCTGAAGGCCGCGACATGGTTGTATTCGTTGTAGAGGATCTCGACGTGCAACGGCAAGGTGTTGGTCACCCCGCGAATGTGCCCGGAGACCACCGACACCGCACCGAACTCACCCATCGCCCGCGCGGTACACAGCACCACGCCGTAGATCAGGCCCCATTTGATGTTGGGCAGGGTCACGTGCCAGAACATCTGCCAGCCGTTGGCGCCGAGCAGGCGCGCGGCCTCCTCTTCCTGGGTGCCCTGCTCCTGCATCAGCGGGATCAGTTCACGCGCAACGAACGGCACGGTGACGAAGATGGTCGCCAGCACGATGCCCGGCAAGGCGAAGACGATCTGGATGTCGTGATCCTGCAGCCACGGCCCGAACAGGCCCTGGGCGCCGAACATCAATACATAGACCAGACCGGCGATCACCGGCGACACCGAGAACGGCAAGTCGATCAAGGTGACCAGGATGCTCTTGCCGCGGAAGGTGTACTTGCTCACACACCAGGCCGCGCTGACACCGAACACCAGGTTCAGCGGCACCGAGATGGCCACGGCGATCAGGGTCAGCTTCAGGGCCGACAGGGCATCGGGCTCGAAGATCGCTTCAAAGAAGGTACCCAGGCCCATTTTCAGGCCCTGGGACACCACGATCACCAGCGGAAGCAACAGGAACAGGCCGAAGATCAGCCAGGCAAGGCCGATCAGGACTCGCCGCGATGTGGCACTGCCACGGCGCGCAGCGTTGGCCGAAGCGGCCGCGCCAATTGAAGATGCAGACATGTGCGTGGCCTCCTTCAAGGGGTTTCGATGCGCCGCTGCAGCAGGTTGATCAGCAGCAGCAGGATGAAGGAAACCACCAGCATCAGCACGCCGATGGCGGTGGCGCCGGTGTAGTCGTATTGGTCGAGCTTGACCATGATCAGCAGCGGCAGGATCTCGGTTTTCATCGGCATGTTGCCGGCGATGAAAATCACCGAGCCGTACTCGCCGACACCGCGGGCAAAGGCCAGGGCGAAGCCGGTCAGCCAGGCAGGCAACAGCGCCGGCAGCAGCACATAGCGGAACACTTGCAGTGGCTTGGCGCCCAGGCAAGCGGCCGCTTCTTCGACTTCACGCGGGATGTCGGCCAGTACCGGCTGCACCGTACGCACCACGAACGGCAAGGTCACGAAGGTCAGTGCCAGGGTGATGCCCAAGGGCGTGTAGGCGATCTTGAAGCCCAGGTCGGTGGCGAACTGGCCCACCAGGCCCGCTGGCGCATACAGCGCGGTCAGGGCGATACCGGCAACGGCTGTAGGCAAGGCGAACGGCAAGTCGATCATCGCCTCGATGATCTTGCGCCCCGGGAAGGTGTAGCGCACCAGCACCCAGGCCAGCAACGTGCCGATGATGCCGTTGATGATGGCGGCGAACAGCGCAGTACCAAAGCTCAGTTTGAGCGCGGCCAGTACCCGCGGTGCACTGACAATGGCCCAGAACTGCTCCCAGGTGAGTTGACTGGCATGCACGAACATGGCCGCCAGCGGTATGAGCACAATCAGACTGAGGTACACCAAGGTGTAGCCCAGCGTCAGCCCGAAGCCGGGTATGACGGGGGAGATACGACGTGACATAAAGGTCCCTGGTTGAACGCACGAAGCCCGGGACGAATCCCGGGCCCATGCTGGCTACTGAACGGCGATTATCCTGACGGGCATGTAATCACTGCGCCGTGTAGATCTGGTCGAACACACCACCATCGTTGAAGAACTTGGGTTGGGCAGTCTTCCAGCCACCGAAGTCTTTGTCGATAGTCACCAGGTCCAGTTTCGGGAACTGCTTGGCGTATTCGGCAGCCACCTTGGCGTCACGCGGGCGGTAAAAGTTGTCGGCGGCGATTTTCTGGCCCGCCGGGCTGTACAGGTATTCGAGGTAGGCCTTGGCGATTGCGGTATTGCCCTTCTTCTCGGCGTTCTTGTCGACCACGGCCACAGGCGGCTCGGCGAGGATCGACAGCGACGGCACGACGATCTCGAATTTGTCGCTGCCACCGTCTTCCTTGAGCGCCAGGAAGGCCTCGTTTTCCCAGGCCAGCAACACGTCACCCTGACCGTTGTTGACGAAGGTGATGGTCGAGCCACGGGCGCCGGTGTCCAGTACCGGTACGTGCTTGAACAGTTGCTGCACGTATTCCTGGGCCTTGGCTTCGCTGCCACCGGTCTTCAGGCCGTAGGCCCAGGCGGCGAGGAAGTTCCAGCGCGCACCGCCGGAGGTTTTCGGGTTCGGGGTAATCACCGAGACGTCTTTCTTGATCAGGTCGCCCCAGTCCTTGATGCCTTTGGGGTTGCCCTTGCGCACCAGGAACACGATGGTCGAGGTGTAAGGCGTGCTCGCCTCTGGCAGGCGGGTCTGCCAGCTGTCGGGCAGGGTCTTGCCCAGCTTGGCCACTTCGTCGATGTCGCCGGCCAGGGCCAGGGTCACCACGTCGGCGCGCAGGCCGTCGATCACCGCCCGGGCCTGCTTGCCCGAACCACCGTGGGACTGCTGGATCTTGACCTTGTCATCCGGGTGCGCCTGTTGCCAGTGCTTGATGAACTCGGCGTTGTACTGCTGATACAGCTCGCGCGTCGGGTCATAGGACACGTTCAACAGCTCGTAGTCCTTGGCGATGGCGGAACCGGCAAACACGGCGCTGGCGAGGGCGGCCAGGGCATAACGGCGGATGGACATGGTGAAGCTCCCGATTGGCGTATTTTTTTAATTAGGTGGCGGTTATCGCGGGCTGGCCCGCTCCTGCATCAGCCGGGCTTGTTGCCGGGGTTTTGCAGGCGGAACTTTTCCTTGCGCTCGATCTGGACGACCTGGGCGTTGTGCACGGTGATCTCAACCGCGCCAAACCGCAGGTCGCGCAAGGCGCTCTGGATTTCGCGCAGAATGGTGGCTTCGTCCTGACCGTCAACGCTACGCAGAGATGCGCTCATGCTCGTGCTCCTGTGAACTAAGAGGTGCCGTGCAGAAGCGTGAGGAAGAAGCGACTGCGCCTGGCTTGAGGGCAATCTTAGGGGCGCGTGATTATTCTTAAAAATACTATTTAAGAATTTTTATATAACCAAAAACAATCGCGGGACGAGCCCGCTCCTACCGGGATCTGCAGGAGCGGGCTGGCCCCGCGACAGGGCCTTCAAGCCCAGCGCAATTGCTGCGCTGGCACCGGCCGCCCGAACCAGTAGCCCTGCCCCATCTGGCACTGCTGATCCAGCAGGAACTGCGCCTGCTCGGCCTGCTCGATACCCTCGGCATGCACCTCCATGCCCATGCTGCAGCCCAGGGCGATGATCACCCGCACAATCGCTGCATCATCTTCATCGCTGGGCAAGCCTGCGACAAAGCCCTGGTCGATCTTGAGCTTCTGCACCGGCAAGCGCTTCAGGCGCAGCAACGAGGAATAGCCTGTACCGAAATCATCAATCGCCAGGCGCAAGCCCAGTTCGCGCAGCCGATGCAATTGCTCCAGGGCCACCTCGGGGTCTTCCATCACCGCGCTTTCCGTCACCTCAAGCTCCAGCAGGCCCGGCGCAAGTTGAGTGTCGTGCAGCACCTTGGCGACCTGCTGGAACAGATCACGCTGGCCGAACAGGCGACTGGAGAGGTTCACCGCCACAAACTCCAGCTGCCGGCCGGCGGACTGCCACTCGACCATCTGCGTGCAGGCCTGGTTCAGCACCCAGGTGTCGATGTCGGCAATCAGGCCGGTGCGCTCGGCAATCGGGATGAACTCGCCCGGCGGCACCAGGCCGCGCTGCGGATGCTGCCAGCGCACCAGCGCCTCGACGCCGATCATCTTGCTGGTGAGCAGGTCATGCACCGGCTGGTAGTAGACCCGCAGCTCTTCCTGTTCCAGCGCCCGACGCAGTTCACCGGCCGTCTCTACGCGCTGCTGGGCGTGGGCGGTCAGTTCTTCGGTGTACAGCGCATAACCGGCGCGGCCGCACGACTTGGCCTTGAACAAGGCCGAGTCGGCGTTGCGCAACAGTTGCTCGGCGCTCAGGGCGTCGCCGGGGAACAGGCTGATGCCGATGCTGACGCTGATGAACAACCGCTGGGCATCAAGCTCGAACGGCTCTTTCAGGCCGTCGATGATGCTTTGCGCCAGTGCCGCCGCCTGCCCTACCTGCGGGCAATTTTCAGCCAGCACGGCAAATTCGTCGCCGCCCAGGCGCGCCAGGGTCACACCACCCCCCAGCAAGTGCTTGAGCCGATCGCCCACCACTTTGAGCAACTGGTCGCCAACATTGTGGCCAAGGCCATCGTTAATGCTCTGGAAGTGGTCCAGGTCCAGCAACAACAAGGCGCAACCGCGCTTGTTGGCCTGGGCCGCCGCCAGCGCCTGCTCGGCGCGGTCGTTGAACAGCAGGCGGTTGGGCAGGTCGGTGAGCGGGTCATGGTGGGCGAGGTAAGCCAGCTCGCGTTCGCTGTGCTTGATCGCGCTGATATCGCTGAACACCGCCACGTAGTGGCTCAACTCACCGCTGTCGTCGCGGATCGAGCAGATGGTTTGCCACTGCGGATACACCTCGCCGCTTTTGCGGCGGTTCCAGATCTCGCCGCTCCATTCGCCCTTTTCTGCCAGGGTGGCGAAAATCTGCTGATAGAACGCGGGACCATGGCGTCCGGACTTGAACTTGTTCGGGCGCTGTCCGAGCACTTCTTCTTTCTCGTACCCGGTGATCTGCATGAAGGCGCGGTTCACATGCACGATCATGCCGTCACGGTTGGTGACCAGCACGCCTTCCAGGGTGCTGTCGAACACCGCCGCAGCCATGCGCAAGCGTTCGCGGTCTTCGCGGCGCAAGCGCGCGCCCACGCCGATGAAGTTCAACAGCCGGGCACGGGAGGTGAAGATCAACAACGCGCTGCACAGCACCCAGAGGTGAGCGCTGAGCAGTTGCCAGCGGGCCAACTGCTGCGGATTATCGAAAAGACTGCTCAATATTTGATCAGACAGCGCCAGCCAAAGCACGGACAGCACCAGGTAAAGCGCCGCCATGCGCAAGGCGTCTCGAATGGAAGCAGACATAAGGTCCTGAACAAGCCCACTGAAAAAGTTGGGGGATTATAAGATAGAAACTTCCTGTGGCCTCCTATCTAAAAGGCCGACTGGTTTTATTTGCCCGTGCAGCGATAATGCTGCCCTGCTGTTCCTTATGTTCTAGAGGGCCCCTACGCCTATGTGGTACCAAGGTTTGCTGAACTTGTCGGCTTGGCAATTGCTGGCAGTCACCCTGGTCATGACCCATGTGACCATCGTCAGTGTCACCGTCTACCTGCACCGTTATTCCGCCCACCGCTCGCTGGAACTCAACGCCGGGCTCAAGCACTTTTTCCGTTTCTGGCTGTGGCTGACCACCGCGCAGAACACCCGCGAGTGGACAGCCATCCACCGCAAGCACCACGCCAAATGCGAAACCGTCGACGACCCGCACAGCCCGGTGATCAAGGGCCTGTCCACCGTCCTGCGCAAGGGTGCCGAGTTGTACCGCGAAGAAGCGCGCAACCCTGAAACCCTGCGCATCTACGGCAAGAACTGCCCTGAAGACTGGATCGAGCGCAACCTCTACTCGCGCTACAAGCTCGGCGGCATTGTCCTGATGGCGGTGATCGACCTCCTGCTGTTCGGCACCATCGGCATCACCATCTGGGCCATCCAGATGATGTGGATTCCGTTCTGGGCCGCCGGCGTGATCAACGGCCTGGGCCACGCCGTGGGCTACCGCAACTTCGAGTGCCGCGACGCAGCCACCAACCTGGTGCCGTGGGGCATCATCGTTGGCGGCGAAGAGCTGCACAACAACCACCACACCTACCCCAACTCGGCCAAGCTGTCGGTCAAGCGCTGGGAGTTCGACATGGGCTGGGCCTGGATCAAACTGTTCTGCTGGCTGCGCCTGGCCAAGGTTCAGCGGGTCGCCCCCATCGCCCACCGGGTCGAAGGCAAGGGCCAGCTGGACATGGACACCGCCATGGCGATCCTCAACAACCGCTTCCAGATCATGGCCCAGTACCGCAAGCTGGTGATCGCACCGCTGGTCAAGCAGGAGCTGGCACGGGTCGACGACTCGGTTCGCCACCAGTTCCGTCGTGCCAAGCGTCTGCTGTCGCGGGAAACCAGCCTGCTTGAAGACCGTCATCACCAGCGCATCCAGACCATGCTCGAACATAGCCAGGCGCTGAAGACCATCTACGAAAAACGCCTGGCCCTGCAGCAGATCTGGGGCCGTACCAGCGCCAACGGCCACGACATGCTGGCCGCCATCAAGGAATGGGTACACGAGGCCGAGGCCAGTGGTATCCAGTCGCTGCGCGACTTTGCCGCCCAGCTGAAAACCTACTCCCTGCGCCCTGCTCTGGGCTGATGCCGTTGATCGGTGTGCTCCGGCCCGGAGCACACCGCCTGGAACTTCACCGCCTATTCTCACTCTGACTGGCATATCGCCCGCGTGGCGGGCCAGGTCGTGGCCGCCCACCTCAGTGTGAGAAAAATTGCGCGCTCATGGTCAACAAGAAGCCGTCGTCCCAGCCCTGTAATCCGCCCCCCGAAGCCGCCCAGACCCTGCTGGCACTGATGCACGCCCAAGGCGAAGTCGCACGCCTGAGTGAACGCGAGCAGTTGTTCAGCTCGCTGCTCGACAGCGTCAACGCCGTGCTCTGGGCCTTCGACTGGGAATCGCGCCAGGTGCTCTATGTCAGCCCGGCCTATGAACGCATCTTCGGTCGCCCCGCCGGCCTGTTGCTGGCCGACTTCAACGAATGGCGCGACAGCATCTACCCCGACGACCTCGACTACGCCGAGCGCAGCCTGGCCGAAGTCCTGGAGAAGGGCGCCGTGGAAGACCGCGAATACCGCATCATCGCCGCCGACGGGAAAATTCGCTGGCTCAGCGACAAATGCTTTATCAGCCAGCAGGCCGATACCCACCAGCGAGTGATCATTGTCGGCATGGCCGAAGACATCACCGAAAAAAAACAGCTCGAAGGTGAGCTGCAACGCCTGGCCACCACCGACGTACTGACCCAGAGCAGCAACCGCCGACACTTCTTCGACTGCGCCCATCACGCCTTTGAAACCGCCCGCCTGGACCAGACGCCCCTGACCTTCCTGCTGCTGGATATCGATGACTTCAAGCAGATCAACGACACCTACGGCCACCAGGAAGGCGACTACGTACTGCAGCGCATCGCCGACACCGGCAAGGCTGTATTACGCAGCGGCGACCTGTTCGGGCGTATCGGTGGCGAGGAGTTTGCGGCGGTGTTCCCAGGCTGCACCCCGCAAATCGCCCGGCAGATTGCCGAGCGCTTGCAGCGGGAGATCCAGCGGTTGAGCTTCAGCCATGAGAACAAGGCGTTCGGCGTGACCGTGAGCCAGGGACTGACCGGCATCACCGCCGCCGACCAAAGCCTCGACAGCCTGTTCGCCCGGGCAGATGCGGCGATGTACCAGGCCAAACGCCAGGGCAAGAACCAGATCGTGAGCGGCTGAAAACCTGTAGGAGCGGGCTTGCCCCGCGAGGCGCTGTGGCTGACAGACCGCTATCGCGGGTGTACAACCGTAGACATCCTTTACACCGTAAACCGGAGACATGGTTTACACATTTTAGGCCTGGACGCGGTTCTCACCGCGTCCCAGCCTCCCTAAGGGATAGTCACACAGGTACAACTCCCAGGTGTCATCCTCCACCTCCTTAAGCCCTATCCGCTCGCCGGCCAGGGCTTCGCTGACGAAGAGCAGCTTGCCTTTCCATTTGATCGAGCCGTTCTGTCTGACGCTTCGTACCACCATTTCTGACGGGTATTCCACATCGGGCAAACAGCCCGGATAAGGGCGATTGGATGGCACATACAGTTCGCCCGGGCGCTTCATTTCAAGCGCTTCGTGAGGGCGCACATGGTTGAACTCGTGGCGAAAGTGCTCCAGCAGAAGCTGCTGTTCCAGGAAGTTTTGCCCCAGTGGAAGCTCGG
The DNA here is from genome assembly GCF_035581345.1 of Pseudomonas sp. JQ170C. NCBI lineage: Bacteria > Pseudomonadati > Pseudomonadota > Gammaproteobacteria > Pseudomonadales > Pseudomonadaceae > Pseudomonas > Pseudomonas sp. JQ170C. Next base: position 193,583 of record NZ_CP141608.1, on the reverse strand, counting down.
CCTTCAAGCTGCGATGCATGCGTTCGTGTCGACCATTCTGGTCCGGACGTCCCAGCCCGGTTCGCTCGGGATAGATGCCTAGCCGGATCCACCACGCCGCCAAGGTCGACATCCGCGCCAAGCCTGGGGAGGCGAACGGGATGCCATTATCGCTGCGGATGACATCGGGCATGCCGTGTTCCTCGAACAACCGCTCAAACGTCTGACGCACCGGCTGGGTCATGACCTTGGCGTGCGCGCGGCTGGCCAGAATCATCCGAGAGGCATGGTCGGTGACCGTCAAAGGAAAACACCACTGGCCATTCAGCATTTTGAACTGGCCTTTGTAGTCCGCGCACCAGGTCTGATTGGGCTCGTTGGCCTCACGCATCTGCGTGGCGCTCTTGCCGTAGCGTCGTTTGGGGCGGCGCTTATTCACCAGCCCACAGCGATCAAGCCATTGCCCGGCCGTGCTTGGCGCGGGCCAGGCGACGGATGGGTCTTCAAGGTGCAGAAGCTGGATGAGTTTTTTCGGCCCCCAACTGCTGTGCGCCTCTTTCATGGCGATCAGGCGCATCAGGATTTCATCATCGACCTGATGAGGGCTGCTGTGCGGCTTGCGCGAGGCATCGACCAGCCCGCTGGCACCAGCAGCGGTGTAGCGGGCGATCCATTTGTCCACGGTGGGACGGCTGACGTTGAAACGTCGTGCGAGCTGGCTCTTGGTGTAGTCACCGCAAAGCCAGTCGCTGATCAATCTGATGCGTTGATTCATGGGGGACTCTTGGTTCCAGGGCATGATCAGATACCTCCTGATCATGCGTATTAGCCTGTAAACCATGTCCCCGGTTTGAAATGTAAACGATGTCTCCGGTTTGTACCGGGGCAAGCCCGCTCCTACAAGGGCCGTAGGCGGCTCAGCTCTGGCATGCCCACTTTGAGCAAGCGCGCGGTCTTGCTCTCGGCGAGCGCTTCCAGCCCCTGATCCGCCGGCAATCGCGCCAGCTGCCCGGCCAGGTTCATCACCAGTGCCTCACGCGAGTACACCCCACCACCCAACTGATAGATCGCGGCAATCAGTTCACGCAGCTCCAACGGCAAGCGCCAGCGAGTACGCAAGGCCGAGCCAAAGGCAGCGGCGAATTCGTTCAGCGACTGCTCGACGGCCGCTTCATCCAGCTCGCCGCCGGCCAGGCGCCACTCCTGCAAGCAGCGCAGCAGCGCCAGGTCGCCCAGGCAATGCAGCAAGCCAGCGCAATAGCATCGCTCCTGATCCAGTTCGAGCATCCGCGCCAGCGTCCGGGCGAATTCGGCGGCATGCAGCGACAACGCCCAGAAGTGTTCGGCATGCTGCGCCAGCAGCGGGTCACTGAGCCTGGCACTGCGCTTCAAGGCAAGGCCCAGGATCAGGTTCATGCTCTGGGTGGTGCCCAGCTTGTTCAGGGCCTGCAGCAGGGTCTGCACGGCGCCGTCACGGTGCAGCGCGGCGCTGTTGGCCGCGGCGATCAGCACTGCCGTGATCTGCGGATCGTTGCGGATCTCTTCTTCCAGCGTCTTGAGGTTGAGCCCTTGGGGATTGAGGCTGCGCTTGATCGCCTGCTGCACATCGGCCAGCAACGGCCCGCCATCGGCGGTGGCGCGGCGCCCCTCAAGAAAGCGCGGCAAGGTCATGCCCGGTTGCAACGGCACCACCGGGCAGGCGATGTCTTCACCCACCTTGACCAGCAGGTCCTCCAGGCGATGACGCAAGGAGTCCATGTTCAAGGGTTTGCTCAGGTACGCCGTGGGCGCGAACGGCAAGGCTTCGCGCACGCTGGCGCTGTCGCTGCGGTTGCTCATCAGGATGAACGGCAACGCCGGCTGGCGGCCTTTGGCCCGCACGTTGCGCAGCAAGTCGAGGCCGTCGCCACCGGGCAGCTCGCGGGCAGCAATGATCAAATCAGGCTTGCACGACAACGCCGCCAGGGCCTGCGAGCCATCGGCGCATACCTGCAGGCGCGCATCGCAACGCACACTCAGGAGCATCTGGCTCAGCATGTCACGCACCCAGGGGTCGCCTTCGGCAATCAGCACACAGGGCGCTTTGGGTGGGTTGGCAATGCTCATGTTCGACTCTCCGAAAATTCTCTACACGCAATCCAGTGCACCTTCCTAGGTGTCTCCTTACGGGGAACCTTAGCCCCCTGGCATTCCTTTGGGCGAAAAAAAACCCGCCGAAGCGGGTTTTCTTCTAGTGCGTCACAGTTTACGCGAGTTCTGCGAAGCACTCTTCGATGATTGCCAGACCTTGGTCCAGTTGCTCATCAGGCGAGGTCAGCGGAACCAGGATCCGCAGGACGTTGCCGTAGGTGCCGCACGACAGCAGGATCAGGCCCTTGTCGCGCGCCTTGGCCACAACCGAGGCCACTGCAGCAGCGTTCGGGGTGTGGGAACCGGCTTTGTCGAAGACTTCGACAGCGATCATCGAGCCCAGAGCACGCACGTCACCGATGATCGGGTGCTTGTCCTGGATCTTGCGCAGGCCAGCGACCAGACGCTCGCCAACGGCCTTGCTGCGGTCCAGCAGTTTTTCTTCTTCGAACACTTCCATCACGGCCAGGGCCGCGGCGCAAGCGATCGGGCTACCGGCGTAGGTGCCGCCCAGGCCGCCTGGAGCGATGGCGTCCATGTACTCGGCCTTGCCGCACACACCGGCCAGCGGGAAGCCGCCAGCGATGGATTTGGCGAAGGTGGTGAGGTCAGGAGCAACGCCCATCTGTTCCATGGCGAAGAAGGTGCCGGTACGGCCAGCGCCAGTCTGTACTTCGTCAGCGATCAGCAGGATGCCGTGCTGGTCGCACAGGGCACGCAGACGCTTCATGAACTCTTTAGGCGCAACATAGAAACCACCTTCGCCCTGAACTGGCTCGAGGATGATTGCGGCGATGTCACGGGCTTCGGCGTCATTCTTGAAGATGCGCTCGATGGAGGCGATCGAATCGTCGACGCTCACACCGTGCAGCTCGTTCGGGTAGATGGCGCGGAAGATGCCGCCTGGCATCAGGCCCATGCCGGCCGAGTAAGGCACGACTTTACCGGTCAGGCCCAGGGTCATCATGGTACGACCGTGGTAGGCGCCGGTGAAGGCGATCACACCGGCACGGCCAGTGGCGGCGCGAGCGATCTTGATGGCGTTTTCAACGGCTTCGGAACCGGTGGTGACCAGCAGGGTTTTCTTGGCGAAGTCGCCTGGAACCTTGGCGTTGATCTTCTCGCACAGCTCGACGTAAGGCTCGTAGGCCAGTACCTGGAAGCAGGTGTGGGTCAGCTTGTGCAGTTGGGCTTCAACGGCAGCGATGATCTTCGGGTGCACGTGACCGGTGTTCAGTACCGCGATACCGCCGGCGAAGTCGATGAACTCACGGCCTTCGACGTCAGTGACGGTGGCATTTTTTGCCGACTCGGCGAAGATCGGGTGGATCTGGCCAACACCGCGTGGAACAGCGGCGACACGACGTTGCATCAAAGATTCGTTGGTCTTGCTCATAGTGTCCTCAATTCGCCACACACAAGATGGCGCGATTCAAGTCGGAGTGGCCGGTATTCAACTGCGGGCAGCATGCGTTGATCGACTGCTGCAGGGGCCCAGGCCACTGGGTGTACGGTGTAAAAAGGCCAGCGAGACGTCGCTCTCGCGCCCCGCTGGCAGAGGTAAAGCCTTACGCTGCGATCAGACGCTGATGCACAGGTATTTGATTTCCAGGTAGTCTTCGATGCCGTACTTGGAACCTTCGCGGCCCAGGCCCGAGGCCTTGATACCGCCGAACGGCGCGACTTCGTTGGAGATCAGACCGGTGTTGATACCGACCATGCCGTACTCCAGCGCTTCGGCAACACGGAACACACGGCTCATGTCGCGGGCATAGAAGTACGAGGCCAGACCAAACTCGGTATCGTTGGACATGGCAATGACTTCTGCCTCGTCCTTGAAACGGAACAGGGGTGCCAGCGGGCCGAAGGTTTCTTCCTTGGCCACGGCAGCGTTCTTCGGCACGTTGACCAGTACGGTCGGCTCGAAGAAGTTGCCTTCGATCAGCTTGCCGCCGGTCAGTACCTGGGCGCCTTTGCCGACTGCGTCAGCAATGTGCTCCTGGACCTTGGCAACCGCTTTCTCGTCGATCAACGGGCCAGTGGTGGTGCCGTCTTCCAGACCGTTACCGATCTTCAGCTTGGCCACAGCGGCCTTGAGCTTCTCGGCGAACACGTCGTAGACGCCGTCCTGCACGTAGATACGGTTGGCGCAGACGCAGGTCTGGCCGTTGTTGCGGTACTTGGAAATGATCGCGCCTTCAACGGCCTTGTCCAGGTCAGCGTCGTCGAACACGATGAAGGGGGCGTTGCCACCCAGCTCCAGGGACACTTTCTTGATGTCCTTGGCGCATTCGGCCATCAGCTGGCGACCGATTTCGGTGGAGCCGGTGAACGACAGCTTGCGCACGATCGGGTTGCCGGTCAGTTCGCTGCCGATGTCGCCGGCGCTGCCAGTCACCACGCTCAGCACGCCAGCCGGGATGCCGGCGCGGTGTGCCAGCTCGACCAGGGCCAGGGCGGAATACGGGGTTTGCGAAGCAGGCTTGAGCACCATGGTGCAGCCAGCGGCCAGGGCCGGGCCGGCTTTACGGGTGATCATCGCAGCCGGGAAGTTCCACGGAGTGATCGCGGCGGTCACACCGATTGGCTGCTTGATGACGATCAGGCGCTTGTCTGGCTGGTGGCCAGGAATGGTGTCGCCATAAACGCGCTTGGCTTCTTCAGCGAACCACTCGATGAACGAGGCGGCATAGGCGATTTCGCCCTTGGCTTCGGCCAGTGGCTTGCCTTGCTCGGTGGTCATCAGGCGGGCCAGGTCGTCCTGGTGCTCGATCATCAATTCGAACCAACGACGCAGCTTGCCAGCACGCTCTTTGGCGGTCAGTGCGCGCCAGGCGGGCAACGCCATGTCGGCGGCCTCGATGGCACGGCGGGTTTCGGCCGCGCCCATCTTCGGCACAGTGCCGATGATCTCGCCGGTGGCCGGGTTATTGACCTTGATGGTCTGACCGTTGTCCGCGTCCAACCACACGCCATCGATGAAGGCTTGCTGGCGGAACAACTGGGCGTCTTTAAGCTGCATGTCGGCTTCCTTAACGGCACCGTGCGAGCACGGGCGAATTATTGATTGTAGAAAAAGGAGAGCGTTTGAAATCTCAAACGAATCCTAGGATCAACGAACAGAAAGGACAATAGGGTGTTCAAAAAAAAGAACAAAAAGCGCTGTGCGGCGACTTTTTTCGGATCAACGACATCTATAAACAGCCGCGTGTGCGAAATTGCCTACACCGTTTCTGACGATGGACGCCGCCAGTCTAGATGGGTATCATGGCGCCCGCGTTGCACTCGTAGCTCAGCTGGATAGAGTACTGCCCTCCGAAGGCAGGGGTCGTGGGTTCGAATCCCGCCGAGTGCGCCATATAGATGAAAGGGCCCAGGTTAAAACCTGAGCCCTTTTTTTATGCCCCACGCCCGGCCCTTCAGGCCTGCGGCTCGCCTTCGATCAACTGACCCTGCACCGGCGCCTTGCCGTGCAGCGCCGAGTACTTCGCCAACTGGCCCAGGCGACGCTCCAATTCCGTCAGCAGCCGCTTGCGGGTGGTGGTCACCTCGGTCTTGTTGAACAGCCCAGGCTCCACCGTGTACAGGTTGAACATCTGGTTGATCTCGGCTGCCGAGGCCACGTTGTAGTTGGCTTCGGCGTTGTGGTTGTAGAGCGCGACCATCCTGCCGTTGTTGCTGTCGGCGGGGCGTGCAAACAGCATGCTGACGTACTGCCCTTCACGGATGCGCACGTTGCTGTTGTTGAACTGGAAGCAGGCTTCCTTGCCGTCGTCCAAACGGACCCAGAACTCATGCTCCTGCACATGGTGAGTGCTGACGTGCATCGACGACGAGCTGCCGCCGACCGATCCGTAGCCATTGACCATGTAGCCGCCACCGGAATGGTGCGAATGGCTGGCACTCATGTGGGTCTGGTTGCGCTTCTGGGTGTCGAGCACCTGGCCGCTGACGATGAAGAAGCACAGCTGGCGGTCGTAGTGGTTGAACGGCTCGTCGATGAAGTTGGGGTCTTCGGCCGACAGGCTGATGTCGTACATGGTACGGATCATTTCGTCGCGAGCGGCCTTGTCGTGCTTGGCGCGCTCCTTGAGCTCGGCGCGTCGCACCTTGGCGTCATCAATGGCCTTGAGCGCCTGCGCCTTGAGGATCGGGGTCTTTTCATTGGCATAGGCGGCGGCCTTCTCGGTCGCTTCCTTGAGCACCGGTGCCGCCTTCTGACCGGCCTCGACTGCCAGTTCCTTGGCCTTGGTCAGTGCCTGGGCCGCCTTGGCAGCCAGTTCGGGGTTGGCGTCGACGGCTTTCTTTTTCAGGTCATCCCAGAGACTCATTCTCTATCCTCTCAACGCTTCTTCTATGAATACGCCGCTCATGGCAGTGCGCTATCAGTCTAACTGCTGGCTGAGCCATGAATGTCAGATTTTATTTCAAGCAATCGAAAGGGCTGGCTGTTTATAGGTCCTAGGAAATACCCTGCCTCGCTTGTCGAATGCCGTCTGATTGTCCCTGGGAATTAGTACCTCTAGGCTCCGCCCCGTCACCGAAAACTCGGTGATCGGGTGTGGTAACCCGCCGTGGAATTCCCAACGCAGTCAATGGCGGCTGTGCGCGGGAGGCTTTCGAGCCTGCCGGGTTTTGGGGTTCCGCACCGGTTTACCACCCCGCGTACAGCTGCCACCCATTCGTGTGGTAACGGATTACGGTGTCAGTTCAGACTGGAACCCCGACATGAAAAAAATCGTACGCGACCCACCGCTAGACCAATCCTCCACCACCGCCCACACCGTCTTCGGCAACTGCCAGGCCGGTCACTCTCCCCTGTTTGCCGTCTGCTCCGGCATCGCTGCCCATGACGCCCTGGTGCATGCCTCGCTGTACCTGAGCTGCGCCTACGACACCGGCTACAAAGCCTTCGACAACATCGACCCGGCCCACAAGGGCTTCCTCTGGTCCACCCTGCATTCGCTGGAGATGGCCAAGGGGCTGGTGGATGCATTGCTCGATGGCATGGAAGACAACTAAACGACTGTGTAGGAGCGGGCTTGCCCCGCGATGCGATGTGACAGCCTGATCGCTATCGCGGGGCAAGCCCGCGCCTACCTTGAATACCCCCTGAAACCGGTGGTTTCAGCGCATTCGAGGGCTACCCTGCGAACCAATAGCAAATTGCCATCCATTTGAATTGACGCCCTCTGCGCATGCCGTTAGTGTTGCTCAACATTTCTGGCGCCTCCTTTATGACGCGCCCGAATTTCATGGAAGAGCCAAAAGGTAGGGCAAGGATGCGCGGAGTACTGCTACGCAGCGGTAAAAGTGAGTCATTTACTGCGCTTGGCGAAACAGGCCAGCCGGTCTACCGGGCCGCCTTGCAGCTGCGCGAAGCCATTCGACGCAAAAACCCCGACCAGCCCGAACTGGTTGAACACCTTGCCATTCCGCAATCGGACGAGCGCGGCAGTACCATCGACTGGTACAGCGACCGCCCGGGCGACGTGATTCCCTGGAGCAGTGCCACCGAAGAAGAACGCGCCCCTGCACGCGCGCAACTTGAGGTGCTGCAACACAAGATCAACGAACTGAGCAATGACCTGCTCGGCCTCGATGCCAACGGCCAGCCGCTGCCTGGCAGCAAACCCGGTGCCCAGGGTGACCGCACGGTGTTCGGCAAATTGCTGACCTGCGTGGTGCCCTTCCCTGACGAGAACTTTGTCTACCTGGTCGACGGTAAACCGGTACTGACCTTCTGGGGCTTTATCCACGCCGGCGCCGAACGCAGCCGCCAGCCCCTGCACTGCCTCTATCCCAGCACCGCAAAAGTTGCCGAGCCTGTCGCACCTGCGCCGGTCGTTCCGCTCGCGCCACCACAGCCGACAGTGGCGCCTGTGGTCGCCGACGTAGCCAAGCGCCCCTGGTGGCGGCGCTGGTTGTGGCTGTTGCTGCTATTGCCGTTGCTGGCCTTGTTGCTGTTTGGCCTGCGCAGTTGCTGGCCGGGCGGTAGCCTGGGCTGGAACCCGCCGTCCAATGGCGACGTAGCCGGGCAAAATCACCACACAGTCATAGACGGGACACCGCCTGACCTCTCTGCTGGCAAAGGTTTGTCGGTGAACGGTCAAGTGCCGGGTGGTGTAAACGGTCAAGTGCCAGGTGATGGCTCGGGAACGGGTGCGACGCTGCCCGCAGGGACCCCGACACCCGGCCAGAACCCACCTGCCGGTACCCCGCCCGCCGATATGCCGCCATCAACGGAGCCAGGCGCATCCACTGCGCCAGGTGCTCCGGCGACCACCCCGCCAGACGCCAGCGCACCGCAACCTCCCGCCGAGGGCCAGGTACAACAGCCTCCGGCGCCACCCCAGCTTCCACCTGACCCGCAGCCGCAGGCCGCTCAGCTGACCATTCCACCCGAGGCTGGCGACGGCGCGGCGGACTTCCTCAACGGCAACTACAACGGTGCCGGCATTCAGGAAGTTGGCACCGGCAAGCCCCTGAGCCTGAAGTACGACTTCCAGAACGGCAAGGGCCAGGCCACGGTCAGCCGCTCCGATGGCGTGCGCTGCAATGCCCCGGTGGCCGCCTCCATGAGCGGCGGCACGCTGTCGATCAATAGCGATGGCCAGGCGGCTTGCGCCGATGGCAGCAGCTACGAACTTCCCCAAGTGAATTGCAAACCAGGCGCTCAGAGTGTCGCCGACTGCACCGGCAACTACGGTGCGGACGACTTCGACATGCTGATGAAACCAGCCGGCCAATAACACGAGAAACGCAGACGATGTTGCCTGAAATCACCCAGTTCGAAGAAACGGTCACGCTGGTCAGTGACACCGGCATCCAGTTCATGGATTTCGCCCTGCACCTGGGCCCAGACGGCGAGCAGGCCGGCAAGTTCGTGCAGCTCAACAACGGCATGGTCCCGACCCGGCTGCTGTGGTCCAAGGAGTACAAGGACTTCTACGAGCCGGAGCCGGAAAAGGTGGTTCAGGTGGAGTTCGACTCCAGCGAAGACACCCACTTCCGCCTGAGCATGGAAGAAAGCCTGAAGCTGTTCGACGGCGTCTGGCTGCCGATCCCCTTCCTGCGGTTCATGCCGCCCTATCGCTTCGACGAGGGCCCGAACAACTGGGCGCGGATGCGCCTGGTGAAGCTGCCCGAACCCGATGTCGACGGCAACACCCATCGCCTGACCCTGGCCTTCGACAGCCGCATCCTGCCGACCCTCAACGGCGCCGCCTACCTGGCCCCGAACGAGGAAGACGTGCGCTCCGGTGTGGCCTTCAAGATTGCCTGCAGCGCCCGCGAATACGGCTGGTTCCTGACCCAGAGCTGGATTCGCGAATGGCTGACCGAGCTGTACACCGAGGCCCGTGCCGACTGGACCCGCGAGCGCCTGGATCGTGACCTGCAGGGCAATCGCCACCTGGGCCACTACCTCAACTTGCTGAGCCTGTTGCGCCGCCCGGTACCCGCCGAGCAAAGCAGCGAGAAGCCCAAGGTCGAGATTCCGGAAATCAAAGTCGTGGCCAACGACGCCCAAGGCGTTGTCCGCCCGATCCCTGTCGACCTGGTGCTGGACGTCGGCAACTCGCGCACCTGCGGCATCCTGATCGAAGACCACGGCCAGGCCGGCTCCGGCATGCAGAACAACTATGTGTTGGAGCTGCGCGACCTGTGCGAGCCGCAACACATCTACAACCAGGCCTTTGAAAGCCGCGTCGAGTTCGCCCAGGCCTACTTCGGCAAAGACCATTGCTCGATCAAGAGCGGGCGCCACAACGCCTTCCAGTGGCCGACCATCGCCCGCGTCGGCGGTGAAGCCGGGCGCCTGGCCAGTCGCCGCCGTGGCACCGAGGGTTCCACCGGCCTCTCCAGCCCGAAACGCTACCTCTGGGACGAGAAAACCTACGGCCACGGCTGGCGCTTCAACGCCTCCTATGTGAAGAGCGACAAGGAGCCGCTGGCGACCGCCGCGCCGTTCTCGCACCTGATCAACGATCTCGGCCAGGCCCTGTACCTGCCACCGAAGAACGACATGCCGGTGTTCACCCCGCATTACTCGCGCAGCAACCTGATGACGTTCATGCTCGCTGAAGTCGTGACCCAGGCGCTGTCGCAGATCAACAGCCCGGCACAGCGTTCACGCCAGGGCCATGCCCGGGTGCCGCGCCTGCTCAACAGCATCACCCTGACCGTGCCGCCAGGCATGCCCCAGGCCGAGCGCAGCATCCTCAGCAATCGCATGTTCGAGGCAGTCGGGCTGGTGTGGAAAAGCCTGGGTTGGCACGAAGGTGAAAGCAACCCATTCAAGGACAAGAGCATCACCCCGCGCACACCGTTGCCAAGCATCCGTGTGGAGTGGGACGAGGCCAGCTGCGGCCAGCTGGTGTACCTGTACAACGAGGTGATCGAGAACTTCGCCGGCCACCCGGAAGAGTTCTTTGAAACCCTCGCACGCCCGGACAAGACCGAGACCGAGCAGATCACCCTGGCCACCATCGACATCGGTGGCGGCACCACAGACCTGGTGATTACCGATTACCGCCTGGACCGTGGCAACAACGGCGGCAATGGCGCCAACGTGCATATCGTGCCGGAACAACGCTTTCGCGATGGCTTCAAGATTGCCGGCGACGACATCCTCCTGGATGTGATCCAGGCATTCATCCTGCCGTCGTTCAGTCGTGCCCTGCAGCAAGCCGGTGTGTATGCCCCGGATGCCCTGATGTCGCGCCTGTGCGGCAACGGCGAGGCCAGCGCACAGGAGCGCGTGCTGCGCCAGCAACTGAACCTGCAGGTGTTCGTGCCGCTGGGCCTGGCCCTGCTCAAGGCCTACGAGCACTACGACCCGGAAACCCCGCTGCCGGTGGTTGAGCAAAGCTGGCAACAGTTGCTGGGCGATGCCATCGTCAGCGACAGCGTGCTGGAGTTCGTCAACGCCGCCGTGCGCCGTGAAGTGGGCCGCGACAGCACACTCGACCTGCTCGGCACGCCGCTGGCTCTGGACCTCGAAAAAGTCCACGACGCCTTCATCGGCGGGCAGATCAACATCACCAAAGTGCTCAGCGAGCTGTGCGAAGTCATTTCCCACTACAGCTGCGACGTGTTGCTGCTGACCGGGCGGCCATCACGCCTGCCGGGCATCCAGGCGTTTATTCGCCAGCGTCTGCCCTTGCCGCCAGGGCGCATCCTGCCGCTGCAGAACTACCGCACCGGCGGCTGGTACCCGTTCCACAAGAATGGCCTGATCGACGATCCGAAAAGCACGGCATCGGTTGGAGCGATGATCTGCCTGCTGTGCGCCAAACACAGCGTGCCGAACTTCTACTTCCGCACCGCCGCCCTCAAGCCGTACTCGACCATCCGGCACTTCGGCCAGATCGACAACGCCGGCACCATCAAGCACGCCGACGTGCTCTATCACAACCTGACATCCGACAAGGGCCGCATCACGCTCCCTGTCGTCGGTGAAGGCGATGAGCGCGGTACGCCGTGGCTGGAGATGCGTGGCGACATGCACCTGGGTTACCGGCAACTGGCCGCCGAGCGCTGGTCGGCATCGCCCCTCTACACCTTGCGGTTCACGCCGCGCGGCAGTCGCAACTTCTCCCAGGCGCTGGGCAAGGGTGGCGAAGTACCGGTGCTGCGCATTCGCCTGGCCGTCGAGGAGCCGTCGGACCTGCTGCTTGAGCAAGGACTGATCAGCGACAAGCTGGTGATTTCCGACCTGAAATCGAACATCCAGGATGCCGATTTCGACTTTGAAAGGGATCTTGAGCTCTCACTCAACACCATGCCCAACAGCAACCTGAGTGGCAGTGACTATTGGCTCGACAGCGGGAACGTCAAAGGAAAATGAGCAATCTAACGCCGAAGCAGCAACAACTGATGGGCGCTTGGGGCGCCGTTCACAAAGGCGCAGAAGAAGCGCTGGCGTGGATTGACCAGGTACGTGGCAATGCCGCCAGCGTCGAGGCCGAGGCCGATGGCCTGAACCTGCGGCTGCACCGGGCCCGCAACCGTGCCCGGGACCTGCAGCAGGCCGCGGCAACGCCGATGGTGATCGGCTTTTTCGGCCTGTCCCAGGCGGGCAAGTCGTACCTGATTTCTTCGCTGGCCGCCGATACCGACGGCAGCCTGGAAACCGATTTCGGCGGCAAGACCCTCGACTTCCTCAAGCACGTCAACCCGACGGGCCTGGGCAAGGAAGCCACCGGTGTAGTGACCCGCTTCACGCGCTGGGCACAACCGAGCCCCGACGCCAACAACCCGGTTGAGCTGAAGCTGTTCAGCGAGATCGAAGTGGCCAAGGTCCTGGCCAACACCTGGTTTGAAGACTTCGACCAGGAACGGCTCGACTACGAATTCACCGAAGAACGTATCCAGTCGGCGCTCAAGGCGTTTGAAGGCCGTGAGGCAGAAAACCTGCAGCCGGGCGTCACCGCCGATGACGTGGTCGCACTGTGGGACTACCTCAAGGGCAACTACGAAAAATCGGTGCGCAAGCTTGCCGACACCTACTGGCCGCGGGTGATGAAACTGGCCCCGCGCCTGAACTTCCGGCAGCGGGCCCAGCTGTTCTCGATTCTCTGGGGCGAGCAGGCCCTGCTGACCGACACCTATGTGCAGCTGGTCGGCGCCCTGCAGAAAATGGGTTTCCCGCAAACCGTGTACGCCCCGCTGACGGTGTTGGTCCACGAGGAAAATGGCGGTTACGTCCAGGTCCACAACATCATGAACGTGGATATCCTCGGACGCCTGGGCACCGGGCGTGATGTATCGGTCAATGTCGTGCCGGTACGCGACGGCAAGCCGCAGGCCAGTACCGGCCTGACCATCGCCGAGCTGGCGGCGCTGACGGTCGAAATGACCTTCCGCCTGAGCAACCAGCCCAAGGACCCGGTGGTCAAGGAAGTCGACCTGCTCGACTTCCCCGGCTATCGCACGCGCCAGAAGCTGCTGCGCATCGAAGACGCCGCCAGCGCCAGCGCGGTGGAAGAGATCAACCCGATTGCGACCCTGCTGCTGCGCGGCAAGGTGGCCTACCTGTTCGAGCGCTACACCGACTCGCAGCAGATGAACGCCCTGGTGCTGTGTACCTCCACCAACAAACAGAGCGAAGTGGTCACCGTCGGCCCGGTGCTGACCCGCTGGATTCACAACACCCAAGGCGCGACCGCCAAAGAGCGGAGCAAGCGCGAACCCGGCCTGATCTGGGCCCTGACCATGCTCGACACCTTCGTCGGCAGCACCTTGGGCATCGAGAAAGCATCGCTGCCCGAAGGCTGCGAGAACATGATCAAGCTGACCATGGTCGAGCGCTTCGGCAACCTTGAATGGATGAAAGACTGGTCGGGCGAGCCGTTCAACAACACCTACCTGGTACGCAAGCCGCGCCGCGAAGACACCGCCTTCGTCGACCTGGATACCGCCAGCGGCGATGAAGGCCAGTTCACGCCCCGGCACGTGACGCGCCTGGATGAACTGAAGCAGTGCTTTGCCGAGAACCCATCGGTGAAGCGCCACGTGAAGGACCCGCTCGATGCGTTCCAGGCAATGCTTGGGCTCAACGATGGCGGCATCACCCGCTTCAGCAACAGCTTCAAGGGCGTGGCCAACGTTGATTTCAAGCTGACCCGCATCGAAGAGCAACTGCAGCAGTGCCGTACCGACCTGCTGGAGCACGGCCTGTATGTGTGGCGCGAAGAAGACTTTGAACAGCTGCTGGACAAGAAGCGCCAGAAGACCCAGTTCTTGCTCAATAACCTGGGCGCCGACCCCGATGCCATCGGTGAGTTGATCCACGCACTGCAAGTGCCGGTGGAAGAACTGCGCGACCTGTACCTGGGCGGCATCTACAACATCGAAGGCCTGGACGCCGAAGCCGAGGCCGAGCCGGAGCCCGCCTTCAATGCGCCCGCCAACCTGGCCCCGGCGCTCAACTTCGGCAACCTGTTCGCCACGCCCCAGGCCGAACCTGCGGCCGCGCCCAAGCAAGCCCTGACCCAGCGCCTGACCGCTGAACAGCGCTTTGCCCGCGCTGCGCTCAAGGCCTGGATCAAGCACATGCGCGACCTGGGCACGCGCCCACTGCTGCTGCAACGCCTGCGCCAGAAAAAGGACGTGGTCGAGGCCCTTGCCGAAGAGCTGATCAGCGCCGTGCGCAACAAGGCCTTCATGGCGCAACTGGACCAGGCGGTAACCCATCGTGCTCAAGGCGGCGTGCGCCGTGAGCAGCTGGTGCAGCGCCAGGTGCTGGCCGTGCAGTTGGCGATGCGCGACTTCCTCTCCTGGTTCGGCCTGCTGGCCAAGCCTGAAGCCGAGCGCCCCAAATGCCTGCTGGGCACGCCTGCGCCGGTGTTCAGCTTCTATCGCTCGGTGCCGCCGGGTGAGTTGCCGGTGTTGTCCGAGCAGCCTTCGCATCAAGAGCAGCGTTACCAGGTGGATTGGTTATCGGGCCTGGCCTGGCTTACCCAGGAAAACGCCAAGAGTGGCGCCGACCCCGAAATTACCACTGAGCAACGCCGCCAACTGGCGGTCTTGCTGAACACATTTGAAGCGAGTTGATTGCATGGGTATCAGAGTTGATGTGCTGCCGTTGAGCGAAAACACCCCTGGGCAGGGGTGGTTGCGGATCAGTGGCTGGGAAGACGCCAGCGAAGGCCTGGCGTACTCGGTGCAAAGCAGCCAGACCCGCGATTTCCTGCAGCCAGGAAAACAATGGAGCAATGTGGCCCACGGCTTCCCGCTGTCGGGCCTGGCCGCGGTGGACGGCGCCCTTCAGGTTCAGGTCGGCCCGGAGCTGATCGATCCGTTGCTGGCGGCCAGCGGCAGCGCCAACTTTCGCTTCGAGCTGAACAGCCAGGTGCTGGACCTGCGTGAAGCGACCATGCTGCGCCTGGACAAGCAGCTGGTGTCGTCGATTGCCTGGACCGGCGTAAAAGCGCCCGAGCCAGTACCGGCGCCCGCGCCGACGCGCGCACCCGAACCTGTGGTCGAGGCCAAGCCGCTGGCACCGGTCGTCGAAGCACCCGCCCAGCCGGAGCCCGCGCCCGAGCCGCCCCAGGCGCCCGCCCCGGTCGCAGCGAAAAAGATCAACCGCCTGGTGTGGCTGCTGCCCCTGCTGGCCCTGATCATCACCGCCGGCCTCTGGTGGTTCCTGCAAAAGCCGGCAATGGTCGATGAACCCACGCTGCCAGTGCCTACGCCCTCACCTGCCCCGACACCCGATGCCCAGCCCTGCACGCTGGAAAGCATGCAGAGCCAACCTGAACTGGCCTTCGTCCAAGCGTGCATCCAGAAGGCACCGGGCAGCGCCGCACTGCTGGAGGTGATCAACCTGGCCAAGGCCAACAATCACTGTGCGGTCGCCCAGCGCTTGTACGCCAACCGTGCGCAAGGGGGTGACATCGAGATCGCCAGCGCCTATGCCCGCGAGTACGACCCCAAGTATCACCAGGCAAGCGAGTGCTTCAAGGCACCCGACAACGCCACCGCTGCGTACTGGTATGAAACCATCCTCGGCTTCGACCCGAACAACGCCGAAGCCAAGCAACGCTTCGAGGAGCTCAAGCCATGAGCCTGCCACTGCGCGGCCTGGCCGCTGCCCTGTTGGCCATGAGCCTGAGCCCGGCAGTGCAGGCGGCCGACCAGCCGTTGCTGCAAGCGGGCAAGAAAACCCTGTTCCAGCGCGTACTGACCACCCCCAGCTGCAAGCTCGGTAGCGCCGCTGGCGATGCGGCCGGCACGGCCCAACCGGCCTTCAGCCGCTTCTACGTTTACGAGCGCAGCACCGTAGGCACGCAAGAGTGGCTGCGGGTCGGGCCGGACACCCAGGGCAAGAGCATCGGCTGGTTGCCGGGCGACTGCACCGTCGAATGGAAGATGCAGTTGACCCTGGCGTTCACCAACCCGGCCAATCGCGACCGCCTGATGTTCTTCAAGGAACGCAGCCAGCTGGAGGGGATTCTCGATGCCCCGGACCCGGTCAGCCAGGTCGCCCCGTTGCGGGCCAAGCTCAAGCAGGGCATCGATGCGCCCGGCGTGCTGGCCCAGGAGCCGGAGTACTTCGTCGACCTGCAAAAGAACTTCTACTTGCTGCCGGTGCTCAGTGGCGAAGAGGTGATGACCGAGGAAGGCTTCCGCACCCGCATTCTCAACGTCGCTTCGGTGAGCAAGGCCGATGCGGCCAGCAGCGCACCGGCCGCCAACGCCGCGGTTGCCGCCAAGACGCAGATGAAGGCCTTCAGCGCAGCCGTTGTATTCGTCATCGACTCGACCATTTCCATGGACCCGTACATTGATCGCACCCGCGAAGCGATCAAGCGGGTGTACACGCAGATCGAGAAGGAAAACCTGGGCAAGCAGGTCAAGTTCGGCCTGGTCGCCTATCGCTCCAGCACCACGGCCGTGCCGGGGCTTGAGTACGTGAGCAAGATGTACGCCGACCCGAACACCGTGAAGGACGGTGCCGACTTCATGGCCAAGGTCGCCGACCTCAAGCAGGCCAAGGTCTCGAGTAAAACCTTCGATGAAGACGCCTATGCCGGTGTGATGCACGCGGTGGACAAGGTCGACTGGAGCCAGTTTGGCGCCCGCTATGTGGTGCTCATCACCGACGCCGGGGCCATCGACGGCACCGACAAGCTGTCGGGCACCGGCCTTGGCGCCGAGCAGGTGAAGATCGAAGCCAGCAACCCTGGCGTCGCCCTCTACACCCTGCACCTGAAAACGCCGAGCGGCATGAAGAACCACAGCAGCGCCGAGGCCCAGTACCGGACCCTGTCGAACTACCCGGGCACCAACACCTCGCTCTACTACCCGGTCAATGCCGGCGATGTCGAAGCCTTTGGCCGCAAGGTCGATGGCCTGGCAGCCGCCATCACCCAGCAGGTGAAGTCGGCCTACCTGGGAGAAGACGCCATCGGCAGCGCCACCAACGCCAAAGCTGACCCTGCCGAGCAGAAGATGCTCGAAGACGCCGCCCTGATCGGCCACGCCATGCAGTTGGCTTACCTCGGCAAGACCACTGGCACCCAGGCACCACCGGTGTTCCAGGCCTGGATCAGCGACCGTGACCTGATCAAGCAGAACCTGCCGACCACCGATGTGCGGGTGCTGCTGACCAAGGCCCAGCTCAGCGATTTGAGCGATGTGCTCAAGCAGATCGTCGACGCCGCCAACGAAGGCATGATCTCGCCGAGCGAAATGTTCACCCGCCTGCGCTCGGTGGCCGCGACCATGGGCGCCGACCCCAACCAGCTCAAGCAAGGCTCGACCACCCGCGTGGCCGACCTGGGCGTGCTGGGCGAGTACCTGGAAGACCTGCCGTACCAGAGCGAAGTGCTCAACCTGGATGAAGAAACCTGGAAAGGCCTGGACGGCCTGGCCCAGGAAAAATTCATCCGCAACCTGAGCACCAAGCTGCGCCACTACCAGCGTTACAACGCCGATGTGGACCGCTGGGTTGCCCTGGCACCCGGTAGCGACAGCCGCGATAACGTCTACCCCGTTCCGCTTGAAATGATGCCCTGAGCCCCATGCTCGATATCAAAGGACTGCTGGTGGTGCGCGGGCAAGGCCCGCACGCCCACCGGGTGAGGCTCGACGCGCTCAAGCTGCGCCAGGGTGAAATCTGCGCGATCACCGGCGAAAGCGGCTGCGGCAAGAGCACCCTGCTCGAAGCCATCGGCCTGCTGCTGGCGCCGCAGTCTCTGGGCCGCTACCACCTGGGCCCACAGGCACTGGACGTCGGCCGGTTGCTGGCCGAAGACCGGCAACCTGAGCTTGCCGCCGTGCGCTCGCAGCAATTGGGTTTCGTGCTGCAGAACGGCGGCCTGCTGCCGTTTCTGAATGTACGCGACAACATCCAGTTGCCACGGCGCATGCTCGGGCTCAGCCATCACAGCCAGGCGGTCGACAAGGCCGTCGAGGCGCTGCGCCTGGGGCCGTTGCTCGACAAGCTGCCCCAGGCCCTGTCCATCGGTGAGCGCCAGCGGGTGGCCTGCGTACGGGCAATCGCCCACGAGCCACGCCTGCTCCTGGCCGACGAACCCACCGCGGCCCTGGACCCGAACAACGCCCGGCGCCTGTTCGAGCTGCTACTCAACCTGGTCAGCGAGCTGGGCCTCAGTGCCCTGGTGGTGTCGCACGACTGGCCCTTGATCGAGCAGTTCGGCCTACCGCGCCTGGTGGCGGTCAACGGCGAAGGAGAGACGCGCTTTGAACCCCTGGCATAAGCGCCTCGGCCTCTTGGTCCGGCTGTCACTGGCCGACCTCTGGCACGACCGGAAAGTCACCTTGTGCATGGCCGCCTCGTTGGTGGCGGTGATCGCCCCGTTGCTGCTGTTGTTCGGACTCAAGCACGGAGTGGTGAGCCAACTGCAAGAAGAGCTGCTGAGCGATCCGCGCAATCTGGAAATCAAGATGCTCAGCAGCGGCCACTACGACCGTGACTGGCTGGAACAGGTGCGACAGCGGCCGGAAGTGGCCTTCGCCATTGGCCAGACCCGCTCGCTCAACACCCAGGCCGATCTGCTCGGCGAACGCGGCCGCTTCGTCGATAACGTCGAGGTCATCCCCACCCAGGCCAACGATCCATTGCTCAAATCGCCCTTGAGTGCGCTGGAGGGTGGCCAGGTGATTCTCAGTGCCCGCGCCGCCGAGCGCCTGTCGGCCAAGGCTGGCGACAGCGTGCGCCTGCGCGTTGCGCGGCGTCTGGACGGCATCAATGAGCGCGGTGAGCGTACCTTGCAGGTGCTCGCGGTACTGGAGCCGGCGCGCTTTGCCCGTCCTGCGGCATTCGTCAGCCCCGAACTGCTGCTGGACCTTGAGTATTACCGCGATGGCTATCAGGTCGCGGGGCTTGGCGGCATCACCGGCAAACCCATGGATGGCGTGAAGCTGGGTTATGCCCGCGCCCGCCTGTATACACGCGATATCGACAGCGTCGAGCCGCTGGAGCGCTGGCTCAACGGGCAACGCATTGAAACCAGCAGCCGCCTGGCGGAGATCGACAGCGTCAAGGCGATCAACCATGTACTGGGGCTGATCTTCGGGGTCATTGCCGGGGCGGCCCTGATCGGTTGCATCGCCTCGCTGGTGGGGGCCTTCCTGGCCAACATCGACCGCAAGCGGCGCAACCTCGCGGTGCTGCGCCTGCTGGGGTTTGGCAGCGCCGCGGTGGCCGGTTATGTGGTGCTGCAGGCGCTGCTGCTCAGTGTCGTCGGCTACCTGGGCGGGTTGGGCAGCTACTTCGTCGGCAGCCTGCTGTTCGACCAGCTGCTGGGCAGCAGCCAGGCTACCGGCACGTTCGTTTGTCATATCACGGTCTGGCATGGCCTGGTGGCCTTGCTCCTGGCCTTTCTGGTCGCAGCCCTGGTCGCCTTGATCGGTGCCCTGCGAGCCATCAGCATTCAACCTGCGGAGAGTTTGCGTGAGCTTTAAAGCCTGCTGCCGTCTTCTGTTTGTTCCCCTTGGTTTCGGCTACCTGCTCAACGCTTCGGCCGCGGCCTGGGAAGACAAACACTTCAACCCGATGCCCGAAGCCGATGATGTGGTGCTGCCAATGCCCTGCGAAGGCGCGATGGTGTTTCGCAAGGTATTGATCCCCCTGGCCGGCCCCCTGGATGACTACCCGATCAACATCGGCCAGGACAGCGCCGAGTTCGGCTACGTGGAGCAGACCCGACCGGCCTTTATCGCCGGCAGCTTCACCAGCGCCAAGAGCGACAAGTCTCGTTATTACTTGATGGCCAAGTACGAGATGACCCAGCTGCAATACAAGGCGCTGATGGACGAAAGCTGCCCTGCTCCGTCCAACAAACTGCGCCTGCCGGTGGTGTCGATCAGTTGGCTGGATGCCCTGCAGGCCGCCGACAAATACAACCGCTGGCTGCGTGCCAATGCCGCCGCCAAGCTGCCCAGCGAAGACGGCGCCCACGGCTTTCTGCGCCTGCCCACCGAGACCGAATGGGAGTTCGCCGCCCGTGGCGGCCTGCAGGTCAGCACCGCCGAATTCCGCGACGGTCGCTACCCGATGCCCGAGGGCTTGAACGCCTACGAATGGTTCGCCGGTGCCCAATCGGCCAATGGCAAGTTGCAGCTCAGCGGCCTGCTCAAGCCCAACCCATTGGGCCTGCACGACATGCTCGGCAACGCCAGCGAGATGATGTTCGAGCCCTTCCGCCTGAACAAACTGGACCGCCAGCACGGCCAGGCCGGCGGTTATGTGGTGCGCGGTGGCAACTACCTGACCGCCGAAGGCCAGTTGCGCACGGCCCTGCGCCAGGAAGAGCCCTACTACAACGACCAGGGCCCGGTGAGCAAAAAAACCAATGGCCTGCGACTGGCGCTGGTGTCGCCGACGCTG
Organism: Pseudomonas sp. JQ170C; assembly: GCF_035581345.1. Lineage (NCBI taxonomy): Bacteria > Pseudomonadati > Pseudomonadota > Gammaproteobacteria > Pseudomonadales > Pseudomonadaceae > Pseudomonas > Pseudomonas sp. JQ170C. The sequence goes on along the minus strand of NZ_CP141608.1, from coordinate 173,113 downwards.
ACCTCCCGCGAGCGGGTCAACAGCATCGAGAAGAGCTGGAGCACGCTGGGCAACGATCAGCCGTCGAGCAACCCGAAAGACAAAGGCACCGTCAAAGCCCTGGAGGACCTGGCCTCCAGCGTCGAGGACCAGGGCCTGAAGGATCAGCTCAAGACAGTGGAAAACCAGCTGCGCGCCAGCAACCAGCAACAGCAGGAAGCCCGTGATCAGGCGATCCGCGCCAGCCTCAACCTGGGCGCCTTCCTCTGCACCAAGATGCTCGATGACGGCCAGTACCTGGATTTCCTGCAAAAGAACTACGCCGCCAACTGCAAGGCCGGTGAAGAAGACCCGACCTGCGGCATGCGCAAGACCAAGCTGGACGAACAAGGCGACCGCCTGCACAAGCTCAGCCGCTACTACGCAAGCTCCCTGGTGGACGCCGGATCGCTCTATGGCCAGTCCCTGCTGGAGGCTCAGGTTCCGGTACTCGAAGGGGTGCTGAGCGCCAACAAGAACCTCAGCGAGCTGACGCCTTATCTGAAGACCCACTGGGCCAACCAGGCGGCGTTCCTCAAGACCCAGAAAATCGACATCAACGCCTGGCTCAACAGCTGCAAGGCCGTGACCCATTGAAACCACAGCGAACAAGGAAGCGAACATGAACATGAACAAGCCAGGTATTACCCGGGTGTGGATCGGTCTGATGATGGCGGTGAGCCTGGTGTTGAGCGGTTGCGCCAGCACCGGTAGCCCGTTTGCGACCGACAGCACGCCAGGCACCGCTGACCCGCGCCTCACCGATAGCACCGACGCCAAGTTCTTCAGCGCCTCGGGCTACCAGGCCTGCGCCGTTGCCGCCGCCGGCGGCATCCTCATCTGCACGCTGTCCGACGCGGGCAACAAGGTGGCCTGTGCGGCCGCAGCCGGCCTGGCCGCCTGTGGCGTGGCCATGGGCGCCAACTACTACCTGGATGACCGTCGCGCCAAGTACGCCGACACCACCCAGCGCCTCAACGTCATGACCGCCGACGTGCAGAAAGAGACCGCCAAGGTCGCCGAGCGCACCAACACCCTGCAGCGGGTGATCAACGACGACAAACAACAGATCGCCGACATCCAGCGCGCCATCAAAGCCAAGTCGGTGGACAAGGCCAAGGCCCAGCAGGACATCGCCAATATCGACAAGAACATCACCTTGATGCGCAAAGACCTGAGCAACATGCAGTCTCGCGTCACCGAGTTCGAGAAGGTTGCCCAGGCCGAGCGCAGCAGCGGCTCCAGCCAGGTTGAGGTACAGAAGGTCGAGGCCGAGATTGCCAAGATGAACAACAAGGTCGCGTCGCTGCAGCAGGAGGTCGACGGCCTCTACAGCCAGCGCTCGGCAATTACCCTGGGCTGAGGACATTCCATGTTCGTACGAATTGGCCTTTGCGCCCTGGTGCTGACGACCCTGGCCGGCTGCACCACCACCGCCTCGCAGTGCAACGCCTCCGACAGCAGCGCCAGCCTGGTCAGCAAGCTCAACTGCGACTATGGCGGCGGCTATGCCGAGCAGGTGCACAACAGTGAACAGGAGCTGGTCGCCGCCCGCGAGCAGAACCGCCAGTTCAACCAGGTGTTCGACGAGCTCAGCGCCCTGCAGGCATCCACGCGCCAGGACCTGGCCACCCAGCAGCGCCAGCAGGCCAGCCTGGAGAAGTCGCTCAACGGCTTGCTGAGCACGCTCAAGGCCCGGCACGCCAACAAGGGCGATGTGCAGCAGCAGATTGCCGGGCTGGAACAACAGCTCAAGTCTACCCAGCGCGCACCGGCGAACAATGCCAGCAACGCGCAGGTTGAAGCCCGCAAGCAGCAACTCAAGGCGCTGCAGCAGCAGGTCAGTCGCCTGCAGTTGAGCCTGGGTTACGAGTAAGCCCTCCTCGGCAGCTTCGGCTGCCGATCTTTTTTCAGGACATCACCATGCAACGGGTTACCCGTGATGCCGGGCCGGACCACGACGGCCTGGCCGCGCTCGTACAGACAGTCGCGATCATCACCAAGCACTTTCCCCCCAGCGTTGCCCAGTTGTTTGCCCTGCCGCGCGCGGGCAAGGACGGCGCCCGGGAATGGTGGACAGCGCTTGAGGGGCAGCCGCGGTTATATGGCGAGCTTGGCGCCGAACAGCAAGCGGCGTTGCTGAGCCTTTACGAGCAGCGCCAGGATGCCCTGCGCCAACTGGCCAGCGAGCTGGAAAGTCGCGGCCAGGCCAGCGACGCCTCGGCCTTGCGTCGCCTGATCGGCCCGGCAGACCTGAACAACCTCTACAGCGTCAACGGCTACCCGCTGCTGGTGCGCTGGGGCGAACCTGCGGCCGTGGCGCCGCCGCCAGCGCCCAGGCCTGTGGCCAGGACTCGCCGCCGCACATGGATCTGGCTGCCGTGGTTCCTGCTACCGCTGCTGGCGCTACTGGCACTGCTGGCGGCGCTGTGGTTTGGCTGGCCCTACCTGCAACGCTGGTTCCACAGCGAACCGGCAAAGCCCTTTGCCTGCGTCAAGGATCCCCAGGTGCAGCCACCGCAGTTGTCGGTGGTGCTGGATACCTCGGGCTCCATGCAACTGAGCGTCGATGCCACGCTGGAGGACGAAAAATGGTTCTTCGAGAACCAGGACAACCCTGCACCGGACCTTGAGCGCCTGGCCCGCATCACCCAGGCGCCGCTGCGCATGGACGTGGCCAAGCAGTCGCTGACGCAAATGGTCAATGACCTGCACCCGGCCATCGACATGCGCATCGTGACCTTCGATGGCTGTCGCACGCCGGTGGACCATGGCGTGTTCAACCTTGCCCAACGACCGGCGCTGATCCAGGGCATCCAGGGGCTGGTGGCCAACGATGGCACCGCACTGAGCGCCAGCCTTGAGGCGGCCGCGCGCAGCATGGACGGTCGCGAACGCGACGGCGTGATCGTGATGTTCGTCGACGGCGCAGACGGCTGCGGCCGCAACGTCTGCGAAGTGGCGCAAGACATCGCCCGCGACCAACCCCGGCTGAAGGTCAACCTGATCAACATCAGCAACAACAGCCTGGCCGACTGCATCGCCGACAGCACCGGTGGTCGCGTCTACTCGGCAAACAATGCGTCGCAATTGGCGGTGGCCCTGGAAGGGGCCAGCCAGGATGTGTCCAGCACCGCCAACTGCGACTAGGGAGTCGAATCCATGCAACGAGTACTGCGCGACACCCAGGCCAACCAGGACGCCGCCGCGGCGCTTGAGCAGACGGTGGGGCTCATTGACCAGCACTTTCCGCCCAGCATCGCCCACCTGTACGCCAAGCCCCGCCAGGGCCGGGACGGCGTGCTGGAATGGTGGACGGCGCTGGAAGGCCAGCCGCACCTGTACGCCAGCCTCGAGCGCCAGCAACAGGCGGTGCTGCTGCAGCGCTACGAAGAACGCCAGGCGGCGGTCCAGCAACTGGCCCAGGAGCTCGACCGGCGCGGTCAGGGCGCGGCAGCCCAGGCACTGAACAAACTGATCGGCGCCCCGGACCTGAACAACTTGTACAGCATCAATGGCGAGCCGCTGGTGGTGCGCTGGGGCCAGCCGCAGCCCTCGCCAGCACCGGTGGCGCCCAAGCCCCCTGCACCGCCCGTGACAGCACCCAGGCCCGCCCCAGCACCGCCGCCGCCCCGCCCGGTACGTGTGCGTCGGCCGTTGGTGCTATGGCCCTGGCTGCTGGGCCTGTTGCTGCTCGCCCTACTCTACGGGCTGTACCTGTGGTGGCCGTCGTTGCGCCAGCTATGGTCAACCCTCCCCCCAGAAGCCCAGGTCTGTACGCCGAACGGCAACTTCCAGGCGTCGGAGTTCGCCGTGGTGCTCGACACCTCGGGGTCGATGGATGAGCGGATCCGGGTCAAGCGCGAAAACGAGGCGTGGTACATCACCGTGCTGCGCCGGGTACCGCTGGTGGAGGAGTTCTTGCCCTATGACACCAACGAGCGAGTCTCGCGCATGGATGTCGCCAAAAGCTCGCTCACGACCGTGATCCAGAACCTGGACCAGGGCATCGACATGCGCCTGGTGACCTTCGATGGTTGCCGCACGCCCGTGGATCATGGGGTGTTCGACCCCTCGCAGCGGAGCGACCTGACCCAGCGCATCAGTCAACTGCAGCCTCAGGGCGGGACCGCGCTGGGCATCAGCCTGGAAGCGGCCGCGGCAAAAATGAACGGCCGTGACCGCGACGGGATGATCATCATGTTCGTCGACGGCAGCGACAGCTGTGGGCAAAGCGTGTGCGCCGTGTCACGCCAGATTGCCGAACAACAACCGCGGCTGCGCATCAACATCGTCAACATCAGCGCCAGCTCCGGCTCCAATTGTGCGGCCAAAAACACGGGCGGCCGGGTGTACACCGCCAACGATGCCGCCGCCGTGGCATCCGCATTGCAGGAGGCCAGCCAGGAAGTTTCCAGCGCATCGGGGTGCAATTGAGGCAAAATGCAGCGGACTGATTCGCATTAAGCTTATCGGTTCGCTGGAATTCCTCTGCAAGAGAAGGATCTTTATGAAGTGCCTCGCTTTGACCCCGGCCCGCCTGGCCGGGATGTTCTGCTGTCTGTTCATGTTCTCCCTGGCCCAGGCCAAGGATGACGGCACCGACCCCTCTGTCACCATTGAAAAGGATATTCAACGCACCGTGGTTGCCGAAGACGGCAGCTTCGAGACCACGCAGGAGCTGGTCACCCTGATCAACGAAGAGCGCGCCATCCAGTACCGCGCCCAGCATTCGCTGTACTACAACCGCACCCTGGAAAGCCTCGATGTGCTCCAGGCCTATACCCAGAAGCCCGACGGCCGCAAGGTGATGGTCGGCGCCGAGCAGATCAAGGAGCAGCAGGAGCAACAGTCGGCACAGGCGCCGATGTTCCATGACAGCCTGGTGAAGGTGGTGATCTTCCCGGACGTGGCGGTGGGCGACCGGCTGGTGCTGAACGTCAAGAAGCAGCGCAAGACGCCGCTGTTCCCCGGCCAGTTTGAAGACCTGGCGATGCCGCAGTTCCACCCCACCAAGCAGTTCACCCAGATCTACGATCTGCCGGCGAACCTCAAGCTGCATGCCGACGCCAGAGGCTTCAAGGCTGTCGCGCCCAAGACCGCTGCCGGGCGCACCGTCTATCAGTGGGACTATGTGCAGGGCGACAATGCCCGTATCGAAATGGGCGCCGTGGCGTACTCGGATTACGGCAAGTACCTGGCCGTTTCCACCTTCGATGACTACAGCAACTTTGCCAAAGCCTATGCGGCGCGGGCCAAGACCGAGGTCACGCCGGCCATTCGCGAGCTGGCCGTTTCGCTGACCGCCAAGCTCGACAACCCGCGGGACAAGGCCCTGGCCCTGGGCGACTGGGTGCGTCGCAACATTCGCTATGTGGCGGTGTACATCGGCGCCGGCAGCGTTGTGCCCCACGCCGCCGATACCGTGCTCAGCAACCGCTATGGCGACTGCAAGGACCATGTCGCCCTGCTCGAAGCCCTGCTGGCCGCCGTGGACATCGACAGCACCCCGGCACTGATCAACCTGGGCAATGCCTATGCCTTGCCCACCGTCCCCACCCTGGGGGTGATCAACCATGTGATCACCTACATCCCGAACCTGGACCTGTACCTGGACTCCACCGTCGAATCCATCGCCAGCGGTTTCCTGCCGGTGCCGGTGCTGGACAAACCCACCCTGCTCACCCGCACCGGGACGCTGGGCCACACCCCGGCCACTCAATTGAGCAAGGTCGAGAACAGCACCACCTTCACCGTGGCCAGCAGCGGCGCTGCCGACTTCCGGCATGTCTCGAAAATCGATGGCTGGGCAGCGGAGCTCAACCGCTGGGGCGTTCGCAACATGACCCCGGCCCAGCGCGACCTGATGGTCCAGCAGATTCTCGCCAACTACGGCCAGACCGGTAGCGGCAAGACCCGCAGCGGCGACCTGGAAGGCAGCGGTGCCTTCGAGGTGCAGATCGACGGTCGCAGCGAGAACCTGGCAAACCTGCCCGGCCCGATCGGCGTACCGACCCTCACCAGCCTGGCCGGCGGCATCGCTCAGAACGTGTTCGGTTTTGTCGCCGAGAAGCAGCGCACCCAGCCCTTCGGCTGTATCTCGGGGGTGAACGAGGAACAGGCCCGCTACGAATTCCCGGCTGATGTGAAGATTCTGGCCGCGCCAAAGTCGGTGACGCTCAAAGACGCGTTCATTGACTACACCGCCGAGTACATTCAGCAAGGCAACAGCGTGGTGGTCAAACGCCGCATGGACTTCCACTACCCCAAGGCGGTGTGCAGCGTTGCCGACTACGAGAAGATGAAGCCTGTGGTAGACGCCATGCTCAATGACCTGAACAGCCAGGTGATCGTGCACAAGAGCTGATCCGCGCGCCCTGCCGGGTTCAGTAGAAACCCGGCAAGGCAGCCGGTTTCCCGGCCATGACGTTTTTCAATCGGGTCGATGCCGCTTTCTCCCTTGCCCTGTAGCCATCTGTACACGATTCTGTAGGTATCTGCCGTCAACAACTCCCAGCATTGCAGAGGCCTCTATGAAAACCGTGGCACAGCTTCTAAAAACCAAAGCCCAGCAGCACCATCAGGTTCACACCATCGGTCCGGACCATATGGTGCTCGATGCGCTCAAGTTGATGGCTGAAAAGAACGTCGGCGCGTTGCCGGTGGTCGAGGGCGGGCAAGTGGTGGGGATCGTCAGTGAGCGCGACTATGCGCGCAAGATGGTGCTCAAGGGCCGCTCTTCGGTCGGTACACCGGTCAGCGCGATCATGAGCGCGCCGGTGATCACGGTGGACCCGCACCAGAACATCGAGTACTGCATGAACATGATGACCAACAGCCACCTGCGTCACCTGCCGGTGGTGGAGAACGGTGAGCTGCTGGGCCTGCTGTCGATCGGTGACCTGGTAAAAGAGGCCATCGCCGAGCAGGCCAACATGATCCTGCAACTGGAACAGTACATTCGCGGCGATTGATTCGCCGCGACGTCCCTCAGCGGTATTCGCCCTCCAGCTCGTCGAGCTGGTGGTCGAAGCTGCGCAGGCGTGCCGACCAGGTGTACACCAGCACTTCCAGATCGCGGTTGAGTACCGCACCCCCGCGGCCACTGCTTTGCTGTGAGTCGCACAAGTCCAGTTGATACCGCTCGCGGGCCATCGCCGTGGCAACGGTGGACAGCTCTCGGGCGTTGTCCAGCCAGTGACGGCGCAGGTCGTGGGTTTCCTTGTCCAGCTCGCGGCACTGGCGTTTTAGGGCCTCGAGGCTTTGCTCCAGTGGCGTGCCCTCAAGCTCGCCCATGACTTCCTGGAAGGTCCGCCCCGGTTGCCAGTAGCTGCCCCAGAAGTAGCGGTCGAATACTGTCTCGACCCGGCGCAAGGCCACCTTGGTGTTCCAGATGGCGACCAGCGTGCGCCCCTGGGCGAGTTGGCGTTTGCTGACTCGCAACTGCTGCCAGGCAATCCAGGCCAGCGCAGTCAAGGCCAGTGCCCCGATCACGCCCCCGGCGGCGTAGAGAAACACCATCGCCTGATGCAGTTGGTAAGTCTGTTTGACACCATAGAAATAACCGACGGTCAGCAGACCCAAGGCTGTCACGGCACACCAGAAACCGACGGCATAGGGATCTTTCATTGGCGCTATCCCCCTGTTGTTTTTTTCTGAGCATAGCAACGCCGAACGCCGGTATCAGGTGCCACTCAGCGTTTATTTCGCAGGGCCTCGTTGAGCTGGTCGAACATCACCGCCCAGTCGGCATCCTCGTTAACGCTTTCCTGCAGAAAGGCCTTCTGGGCCGGTGTCCAGAACGGCGCATCCACCAGTTTTATGTCGCCCTTGAGCGGCGAATGGCTGGTGATGAACTGGTCGATACCGACCGGATCGTCGGGCAGGCCCAGCTGTTTGAACAATTCAGAGAACTTATGGTTGGGTGCTTCCATGGGACACTCCTTTGGGCCAGGCCGGGCATCCACGACGCCAGCCTGGCAGTGGGTTGATCATCAGCAAACCTCACGCACTTCGGCGCTCGGCACCAGTTTCAAGTACTGCGCCATGTTCATGTGGATCAGGTGGTCGTGATCGCCAGCCTCGACGTAGATGTCGCCCTGACGAGTGAGGGTCGGGTCGACCAGCATCTTGATCGAATAGGCATCACCCATCGCCGGGATGGCGCCGCGTTCGCAATCGCCAAACAAGTGAGGCAGGTTGCTTTCCGAGGTCATGTGCCACTGGCCGGTGGCCTGGACCTTGCTCATGTCCAGGTGACGGTTGGCGGGCAGCACAGCCATCAGGTAATTGCCGTGGCGGTCGTCGAGCATGACCGACTTGGCCACCCGCTCGGCGGGTACGCCAGCCATGCGCGCCGACTCAAGGCTGGTGGATGAGTGCGCGTGAGGAACGATGTCGTAGTCGCAGCCAGCCTTGTCCAGGCATTGCTGCAGCGTTTTTGCCATACGCATGATGCACCTCCGGTTGTAGCCCCCCACTTCTGAAGTTTAGGCCGTGCTGCTCAGGGCAGCGGACTAAACTTATTGGACACGCACAAACCGGGTGAATTCAGGTGATCGCACGTTGGTGTCGGTACCTGCTGCTGCTCTTGTGGCTCGGCGGGCTTGCGGGCAGCCAGGCTACGCCCGGCCAGCCGGTGCTGGTACTGAGTATCAACGGTGCCATTGGCCCGGCCAGTGCCGACTACCTGATCCGTGGCCTGGACCATGCCAAGAGCACGCAGGCGCAGTTGGTGGTGATCCGCCTCGACACCCCAGGCGGGCTCGACAGCTCGATGCGCGAGATCATCAAGGCGATCCTCGCCAGCCCCGTTCCGGTTGCCAGCTTTGTCGCCCCCGGCGGCGCCCGGGCCGCCAGCGCCGGCACCTACATCCTCTACGCCAGCCACGTGGCGGCCATGGCCCCGGGTACCAACCTGGGCGCCGCCACACCCGTGCAAATCGGTGGCCTGCCCGGCTCTCCCAAGGACCCGGCTGCCCCGCCGCCGGCACCGACCGGGGACAAGCAGGCCCCGCCAAGCGAACAGGACACCCTGACCCGCAAACAGGTCAACGACGCGGCCGCCTACATCCGTGGGCTTGCCCAGCTGCGCGGGCGCAACGCCGAATGGGCCGAGCAGGCGGTACGGGAAGCCGTGAGCCTGCCCGCCACTGAAGCCCTACGCCTGAAAGTGATCGACCGGGTCGCCAACGACCTGCCCGACTTGCTCCACCAGCTCGACGGCAAGACCCTCGAGGCCGCCGGGCAATCCCAGCAACTGAGCACCGCTACCGCACCGCTGATCGAGCGCGAGCCGGACTGGCGCACGCGTTTGCTGGCGGTGATCACCAACCCCAGTGTGGCGCTGATCCTGATCATGATCGGCGTGTACGGGTTGATGTTCGAGTTCATGAGCCCGGGCTCTGGCGTTGGCGGGGTGATCGGCGGCATCTGCCTGTTGCTGGCCTTGTATGCCTTGCAATTGTTGCCGGTGAGCTATGCCGGGGCCGGGCTGATTCTGCTAGGCGTGGCGTTCATGATCGCCGAGGCGTTCATGCCCAGCTTCGGGGTGGTCGGCTTTGGCGGCATCGTCGCCTTCGTGGTGGGTGCCGTGATCCTGATGGACACCGATGTTCCCGGTTTCGGCATCCCCTTGCCGTTGATCCTGTTCCTGGCCCTGTTCTCGGCGCTGCTGCTTGGCGGCGTGCTGGGCATGGCCATGCGAGCGCGCAAGCGTGCGCTGGTCAGCGGCGATGCCGGGCTGGTGGGGAGCCTTGCCACCGTGATGGCAGTGAACGACAGCGACCCGTTCATCGGGTCTGTTCAGGCGCAGGGTGAGCAGTGGCAGGCCCAGTGCCAGACGCCACTGCACGTGGGGCAACGCGTCCGGGTGATCTCACGCAAGGGCGTACTTCTGGACGTCAGTGCTGCGGCAGATGCCGTGGTGCAAGGAGATTGAGCATGTTCTTTGAACTGGGTTTCGGCGCACTGCTGGCGTTGACCGCGGTGCTGTTGCTGTCGGCATTTCGCATCCTGCGCGAGTACGAGCGTGGCGTGGTGTTCCAGCTCGGGCGCTTCTGGCGGGTCAAGGGGCCGGGGCTGGTGTTGCTGATTCCGGGGATCCAGCAGATGGTCCGGGTGGACCTGCGCACCGTGGTGCTCGACGTGCCGCCGCAGGACGTGATCACCCGCGACAACGTCTCGGTGAAGGTCAATGCCGTGTTGTACTTTCGCGTGCTGGACCCGCAGAAGGCGATCATTCAGGTCGAGGATTTTCTCATGGCCACCAGCCAGCTTGCCCAGACCACCTTGCGTGCCGTGCTGGGCAAGCATGAGCTCGATGAATTGCTGGCCGAGCGCGAACGCCTGAACCTCGACATCCGCCAAGTGCTCGATGCCCAGACCGATGCCTGGGGCATCAAGGTGGCCAACGTCGAGATCAAGCATGTGGACCTCAACGAGTCGATGATCCGCGCCATCGCCCGCCAGGCCGAGGCCGAACGTGAACGGCGGGCCAAGGTGATTCATGCCGAAGGTGAATTGCAGGCATCGGAGAAGCTGATGCAGGCCGCCGAGATGCTTGGGCGCCAGCCGGGGGCGATGCAACTGCGCTATATGCAGACCCTGGGCAGCATCGCCGGGGACAAGTCATCGACCATTGTGTTTCCGTTGCCGATCGAGATGCTCAAGGGGTTTGTGGACAAGTGACCTGATCGCGGGGCAAGCCCGATCCTACCGGGCTGTAGGAGCGGGCTTGCCCCGCAAGGCAATCTACCAACCGCCGCCCAGGGCCAGGAACAAGCCGATCTGCCCCATCGCCACCTGGGTATTGGCCATGGCCAGTTGCGCACGCATGTCGGTGTAGGTGCGCGTCGCCTGCAGATCCGCCAGGAATGATTCGCGCCCGGCCTTGTAGAAACGGTGGGTCTGGTCGGCCGCCAGCTGCGCCGAACGTTCGGCGTCGGCCAGCGCGTCACGGCGTTCCAACAAGGCACTGTACTTGGCCAGGCTGGTCTGGGTTTCACGGATGGCGTTGAGCACCACCCCGTCAAAATGCGCCAGCGCCGCCTGGGTCGAAGCTTCGGCCTGGCGGATGCGTGCCCGCGAGCCGTTGGTCGGTACGGTCCAGGTCAGCAGCGGGCCAAAGCCCCAGCGGTTGGTTGCAGGTTCGCCAAGGTTCTCGAGGATACCAATGGTGCCCACCTGGGCGCCGATGCTGATATCCGGGTACAGCTGACCGGTGGCCACACCGATGGTCGCCGTGGCAGCGGCAAGGCTGCGTTCGGCCTGGCGGATATCCGGGCGGCGTTTGAGCAGTGCGGCGCCGTCGCCCACCGGCAACACCTGCGCAATATGCGGCAGCTCCGCGCAGTCGGCGGTACCCGCCGGCAGTTGGTCCACCGGCTTGGCCAGCAGCATCGACAGCGTATACAGGCCGGCTTCGCGCGCAGCCTGGTATCGGGGCAGCTCGGCGCGCAACGACTTGAACTGGGTTTGCGAACGGGTCACCTGGGTTTCGTCACCGCGCCCGGCGTCGCGCAGGCGCTGGGTCAGGTCCACGCTTTGCTCCTGCAGGTCCAGGGATTCGCGGGCAATGTGATATTCCTCGTTGGCCGCGCACACCTGGGTGTAAGCGCGGACCACATCGGCCACCAGGGTTATCCGTGCGGTATCGGCCGCGGCCTGGGTGGCATCGGCATTGGCCTGGGCGGCCTCGACACCCCGTTTGAGGGTGCCCCACAGATCGAACTGGTACGAGGCACTGATAATCGCCTCGCCGATGTTGGCCACCGGCACTTTCTCAGGCTGCAGAAAGGCTTCGCCGGACTCCTGCAAGCGCTGGGCGCCGAGCTTCACGCCACCGTTGAATCCGCCCTGGGATTCGGCCACTTCAACCTGTGCACGAGCACGGGCGATGTTGGCGGCCGCCACGCGCAATTCGGTGTTGGCGGCCAGGGCCTGGCTGACCAGGGTGTCCAGACGCGGGTCCTTGTACAAGCGCCACCAGTCCCTGGGCACCGGCGCCGACACCACGCTATTGGCATCCTGGCGCAGCGCGCCTTGCAGATCGGGGCGCTGGACCGCCGCCTGCTCAGGCACCTTGTAGTCCGGCCCCACCATCTGGCAGGCCGACAGCATCAGGCTCAGGCCCAGCAGCGACAGGCGTTTCATTGGTCGTTACCGTCGATGATCGACACCGTCGCGGTACGCCCGGCGATCATGCGAAAGTCGGCCGGCACTTCGTCGAAGGCGATCCGTACCGGAATCCGCTGGGCCAGGCGCACCCAGCTGAAGGCCGGGTTGACGTTGGGCAGCAGGTTGGCGCCACTACTGCGGTCGCGGTCTTCAATGCCGGCGGCAAAGCTCTGCACATGGCCACGCAAGCGCGCGCTGTCGCCCATCACGCGGATATCCACCGCCTGACCGATGTGGATGCCCGACAGCTTGGTTTCTTCAAAGTAACCATCCACGTGGTAGGAATTGCTGTCGACCACCGAGAGCACCGGCTTGCCCACGCTGACGAACTCGTGGGGCCGTGGCGCGCGGTCGTTCAGGTAGCCATCGACGGGGCTGCGCACCACCGAGCGGTCCAGGTTCAGCTGCGCCGCGTCCACCGCCACCTGCGCCTCGGCCAGCGCCGACTGCGCCCGGGCCTCGCGGGACTGGCTCTCTTCAAGCTGCTCCTGCGCCACCAGGTTACCCAGGCCACGGTTTCGGCGCGCTTCACGGCTGGCCTGGGCCAGGGTTTCCTTGCGCTCGGCCAGGGTGGCCTGGGCATGCCGCAGGGCCAGCTTGAAGCGGTCCTGGTCGATGGTGAACAGCACGTCGCCGCGCTTGACCACCTGGTTGTCGCGCACCTCGACCTGCTGGATCAGCCCGGACACGTCGGGGGCGATCTGGATCACGTCGGCACGGATGTGCCCGTCGCGGGTCCAGGGGGCGAACATGTAGTACATGACCATCTGCCAGACCAGTACGGTCGCCAGGGTCACTACCAGCAGGGTCAGGACCACGCGGCCCAGGGTCAACAAGGGTTTTTTCATGGCAGCATCAGGTTTCGGCAAAAGTGGTCGACCGTGCCGAGCAGCACGGCGTAAAGCGCAACGTTGAACAACGCCCGGTGCCAGACCAGGCGGTAGAAATGCACACGGGTGAGTACGGCATGTACGCCGAGAAACAGCAGGTAGGTCAGTACCATCATCACCAGCAGCGTAGGCAGGAAGACCCCGCTGATATCCAGTTCACCGATCACAGGGGCGCTCCATCGATGCCATAGGGCAGTTGCGGCTGATCGTCGGAGGGCTCCAGCACCACTTCGACGCCCGGCAACAGCGCCAGGCGCAGGCCGCTCAAGGCGTGCAGCAGGTGAACACGGGCTTCGGCGCTGTCGGCCAGGTCGTTGAGGTTAAGGGCACGGCGGGCGCGTTCCATGCTCTGCAGCAGCGCAGGGGGGACATGCAGGCGACGACGGGCGTCCAGGCAGGCCTGGAAGTGTTCGCCCACCTCCTCCACTACCGTTTGCAGCAACTGCCGTGGCTGCGCGCCTACCCGCGGCATGTACGCCAGCAAGTCGAGCAGGTTCAGGCCGGCGCGCAGGTCGCGCAGGGCGGTACCGGTGTCCTGGCCGGTCTGGATCAGGCGCGGCAAGTGCTGCATCAGGCGGTCGAGCATCTGTACGCCCAACCGTCGATGCTCGGCCAAGGTGGCCGGCTGGGTCATGCCGACGATGTCGCGCCAGCTGAAGCGCGTCATGCGCTTGGCCGCCAGCTCCACACCGAACGGGCGCATGACCAGGGTCCAGATAAAGGCAAACAGCAACCCCACCGGCCCGGCCAGGTTGGAGTTGATGAACGTCAGGAAGTTGGCGTCGTAGGCACCCTGGATGCTGATGAACGAGGCGGTGTTGACGATGGTCAGCAAGGTGCCGAGGTAGAACTGCGGCTGGACCGTCAGGGTCCCCACGCAGATGAACGGCACGGCGAACGCCAGCACCAGCATCGGGAAGTCGTGCAGGTTGGGCAGCACCAGGAACAGGTAGAGGCTGGCGAACACCACCGACGCGGCCGTCCAGAAGAAGAACCGGTAGATCTGTGGCGCCGGGTCGTCCATGGCGGCGAAGAAACTGCAGGCCACGGCGGCGAGAATCACCGCACTGCCGCCATTGTCCCACCCCGAGAGAATCCACAAGGTGGTGGCCGCAATGATCGCGGTGACGGTGGAAAACACCGAGTACAGCATCAGCCCACGGTCGAAGAATGGCGTCAGCCGGCCCAGGCGCCAGTGCCGGTACACCGCACGCCAGGGCGAGAGGTCTTCATTGCGGATGGCATGCTGCAAGCTGCAGCAGTCCTGCCAGAGGTCGACCCACTCGGCCAGGCGGTACAGCGCGTTGGACAACAACAGCAAGCCGCGCTCGTCGAGCGCTGCGGCGCTGGGTTGCAGTTGCTCCAGCTGCGCCCGCAAGGTCGACCAGCGGCTTGGTGCGGCATCGCTGGCCGTGCGCTGGAGCCACTCCCGGGCCTGTTCCAGCACGGGCTTGAACTGTTCGGCCTGTGCCGGTGCGCGGGCTTCCAGGGCCAGCAAGGCATCGTCCAGGGCATCGACCACCGGTAACAGGTGAATCATCCGGCCGCGCAGCTCACGGGCGTTTTTTACCGTCTGCGGGCGGGCACCTTCGTGGGACAGTTGGCCGATCATCAGCTCCAGCGAGTTGAAGGTGGTGACCATCGAGGCGCGCAGGCTGCCGACGGATTCGGGCGAGGCCGTGCGGGCAAGAAAGGTATCGCTGTAGCGGATCGCTTCGTTGAACCAGTTACCCGTGGCGCCCACGACCACCGGGGTCAACCGACGCGGCCAGAAAATGGCGCCCACCACTGCCGCAACAACAATGCCCAGGCAGATTTCCTGGGCACGGGACGAGGCGATGTCGAACACCCTGAGCGGGTCATCGACTACCGGCAGGGCAATCATCGGCAGGGTGTAGCCGGCCAGCATCAGGGCGTAGCTGTTGGCCGTACGCAAGTGCAGTGAAAGAAACAGTAACGTGCCGGTCCACAGCGCGATGGCCACGGTCAACAGGACCGGCGTCTGCACCAGCAACGGCACCAGGAATACTGCCCCCGCGGCTCCCAGCAAGGTGCCCATGGCACGGTACAGCGCCTTGGAACTGGTGGGGCCGACAAAGGGGCTGGAGACGATGTACACCGTGGCCATGGCCCAGTAAGGACGAGGCAGTTGCATGAGCAAGGCGATGTACAGGGCGATCATGGAGGCGGCGAACGTGCGTACGCCGTAAAACCAGTCGCGAGCAGGCGGCAAGGTACTGAAAAAGCCGTTCATGAAGGCACGCCCGGGGTTCGCTGGGCGGCTACTTCAAAGGCTCGCAATACCCGCAAGGTGGCCAGCAGGTCCGCTTCGTCGATGCCTTGCAGCACCTCGCGGCGCAGGCGCACCAGTTCGCCTTCGATGGCCTCGGCCAACACCCGGCCGCTTGGGGTCAGGCTCAAGGCCTTGGCGCGGCGATCCACCGGATCACCACGTCGGCAGACGAATCCGGCATTGCACAGCTGATCGAGCAAGCGCACCAGTGACGGGCTTTCAAGCCCGGCGGCCTGGGCCACCGCCACCTGGTGCACGCCATCGCCCAGGCGAACGATCATCAGCAACGGTATGGCGCAGGCTTCGGAAATACCGTAGCCGGCCAGGGTCGTCTGGCAGATCCGCCGCCAGTGCCGACCGGCCACCACCATACCGCTGCTGATGTGCTGCTGCAGTGCATCGAGAGTCATGAAAGGAAGGTCGTCGCTATATTCATAGTTTGCTAACTATCAATATACTTCGTCCCCCACCCCCGGCGTCAAGCGTGGCTGACCGGCGTTACGCTCACGGCTGCAATTGATCGTCGAGTTTCATGCTCAAGGCCAGTGGACTGCCGAGGTTGATGGCCTGGTCGCGCCAGAACAGGTAGCGCAAGGCGTTGCTTGAAGTGCTGAAATGCACTGCCAACTCTTCGGCCGCCTGCATCACGCCGGCCACTGCCGCCAACTCCAGCCAATAGACCCCGGCCTTGTGGTCGACCGCCACTGTCTGGCCATGCAGCAGCCGGTACCCCACTTCAAAGCGGCAACGCGCATCGCCCCGCTGCGCACCGCGCAGGAACCAGCGGTAGGCCTGGTGCAAGTCGACAGTCCAGCGTTGCTCGTCGCTGTCGCAGATCTCTTCCTCATAGAGGTCGCCCAGTGACGCGGCGGCCTGCTCGAGGCCACGCTCGAAGGCTTGCTGGTAATACTCCGCCGCGGTGGCATAGGCCACGAGCACGCCCTTGCCGAAGTAGAACTGCTGGCCCAGGTTGAACCAGGCCGGCGCACTGCCCTGCAACGCGGCCATGCGCAGCAGATGCCCGGCCAGGGTGTGATCGGCGCGCCAATACTTGCCATTGAGCCAGATCCACCCCAAGTCGTTGAGCGCCGCCACATTACCCTCGAGCGCCTGGCGGCGCAGGTCGGTGTACAAGGCCTGCAGGTCGCTGGCCTCTTCCAGCCGGTTGATCAGGCTGTAGCTCTCGCCCAGCACCGCCCGCTGGCTGGGCATGCCAACCCCGGCATACAACCGCTGCAAATGGCCGGGGCGTCCCGGCGCAGGGATGACGCGCTCGGGCAGCAAGCGCTCGAGCAGTGGGTAAATGTTGCTGGCAGCTGACATGTTCATCCTCATTGAACAACCCACGGATCCGACAGCGGGTGTAATGAGGCGTGATTCTGCGCAGGGTCACGACAAAACCTGTCGCGAACGATTCGGTCGGGGCAAATCAACTGCTCATCCTTGATCTGGATAGTCAAATGGCCAATTGCCATATCACTGCGTTGAGGCCATGCTACAACCGCAAGACTAGACAAGGACGCCACCTTTTGCCCTCTGCCACCACCCGAGCCACCCTCAGCCGTCAATGGGAGTTGCTGCGCCAGTTGCCCAGCCGCTCACCAGGATTGACCAGCGCCGAGTTGGTTGCCCGCCTGCAGGACGCAGGCTTTTCCATCAGCAAGCGCAGCATCGAACGTGACCTGAACGAGTTGTCGCTGATCTTCCCGCTTGAACGCAATGACAAGAGCATCCCCTATGGTTGGCACTGGGCCGCCAATGCCTGCGTCGAACTGCGCGGGATCAGCGTGAATGAAGCCCTGAGCCTGGCCCTGGTCGAAGAAGCGGTTCGACCGCTGCTGCCAGGCAGCATGCTCAAGGTGCTGGATGCGCGCTTCAGCCATGCCCGGCAAAAGCTTGAGCACCTGTCCGGGGCAAACAAGGTTGCGCGCTGGCTGGACAAGGTCGCCAGCGTGCGCGCCGACATGAACATGCAGGCTCCGGAAGTGCCCGACACCATACTGGAAACAGTGCAGCAGGCCCTGCTGGAGGAATACCAGCTGCACTGCCAGTACTACTCAGCGCACAACGACAAGCTGAGCGAGCTGACCCTCAACCCGCTGGCCTTGATCCAGCGCGGCCAGATCAGCTACCTGATCGCTACGGCCGAGCCTTACAGCGATATTCGCCAGTTCGCCGTGCATCGCTTTCGCAGGCTGCGCATTCTCGATCAAGCCACCCAGGGCCTGCATGACTTTGACCTGCAGGCTTACCTGCGCAGCGACGCCTTGCAGTTTGGCGATACCGACAAGATCGAACTGCAGGCCTGGATCAGCGATAACCTGGCGCGCCTGGTGCGCGAGACGCCGTTGTCGGCAGACATGCAGCTTACCCCGCTGGACCAGGGCCACCGCTTGCAGGCGACGGTAAGCAATAGCTGGCAATTGCGTTGGTGGCTGTTGAGCCAGGGGGATGGGCTGATCGTTGAACAACCCTTGGTGCTGCGCGAGCAGATTGCTCAGACCTTGATCAACGCGGCGGCTCAATACACCTGACGACGCATTGCGGGGCAAGCCCGCTCCTACCGTAGGAGCGGGCTTGCCCCGCGAGGCTGTCAACGTTCGCGCAGTGCTTCGGCCCGTGCGCGGATGATCGGCTTGAGCAGGTAGCTCAGCACACTCTTCTTGCCGGTGATGATATCCACCGACGCCACCATGCCAGGAATGATCAGCAGCGGGTTCTCGTCAGTGCCCAGGTGGCTGCGCTCGGTGCGCAGCTTGATCACGTAGAAGGTGTTGTTGTCTTCGTCGGTGATGGTATCGGCGCCGATCTGCTCCAGCTTGGCCTTGAGGCCACCGTAGATGGTGAAGTCATACGCGGTGAACTTGACCATGGCCTCCTGGCCCGGGTGCAGGAAGGCGATGTCTTGCGGACGAATGCGCGCTTCCACCAGCAAGGTGTCATCCAGCGGCACGATCTCGACCAGGTCGCTGCCCGGCTGGATCACGCCACCGATGGTATTGACCAGCAGCTGCTTGACGATACCGCGCACCGGCGAGGTCACCAGGGTCCGGCTGACACGGTCATCCAGGGCCTTGCCGGTGGCCTGCGCCTTGCTCAGGTCGGTACGCGCTTCATTGAGCTGGGTGAGGGCTTCGCTGCGGAATTTGCCGCGCGTTTCATCAATCTTGCGCTCGACTTCCTTGATCGCCGACTCGGCACGCGGAATGGCCAGCGAGGTGGCGTCCAGCTGGCCGCGGTTCTCTACCTCGGCGCGCTTGAGGCGCAGCACTTCAACCTGGGAGATTGCGCCCTGGGCCACCAAAGGCTCGGACATGCTGATCTCCTGGCGCAGCAACTGCAGACTGTTGCGGTATTGCGACTGCTTGGAGCTGAACTCGCGCAACTCCTGCTGACGCTGCACTAGCTGTTCCTGCAGGCCACCAATCTCATCCTGCAGTTGCTGGCGGCGGCTCTGATACAGGGATTCTTCGTTGGCCGCCTGGCTGGGCGCAGCCTTGCGGATTTCTTCGTCGATCTTCAGTGGGCGGTCTTCGACTTCGGCACTCAGGCGCTCGACCCGCAGGGCCATGGCCAGGCGGTCAGCTTCGGTCTCGCCGACGTTGGAGACGAAGCGGGTGTCATCCAGGCGCAGCAGTGGGTCGCCAATTTCGACGATCTCACCCTCTTTGGCGTAGATCTGCGCAACGATGCCGCCTTCCAGGTTCTGGATTTTCTGCAGCTTGGACGACGGGATGGCCTTACCTTCACCGCGGGTGACTTCGTCGATAATGGCGAAGTTGGCCCAGAGCCCGAGGAACAGGAAGAAGGCGATCACGCCCCAAATGGTCAATCGCACAATACGCGGTGCGTCTTCGATCAGCGCCTTGTTGACCTCAGGCAGCGGCTGGCCACTGAGGGACTCGGAGCCTTTGAAGTATTTGCGCAGGCTGTCCTTGAACTGGCCCATATCCATCTTAAGCAACACTGATCTGCCCCTTCTTCAGCGCATCCATGACGGCGGCTTTCGGGCCATCCGCAACAATCTGTCCACGGTCCACGACGATCAGGCGATCAACCAGTGACAACAACGATGCCCGGTGGGTAACCAGGACCACGGTCTTGTTCTCGATGACAGCTTGCAGGCGTTGCTTGAGACGCTCTTCGCCGGTGTTGTCCATGGCGCTGGTAGGTTCGTCGAGCAGCAGGATTTGCGGGTTGAGCAACAGTGCCCGGCCCAGAGCGACGTTCTGGCGCTGACCACCGGAGAGGTTCTGGCCTCGCTCGCCAACCTGCAACTCGTAGCCTTGCGGATGCAGGCGGGCGAATTCGTGAACACCCGACAGCTCGGCAGCTTGCAGCACCATTTCGTCTTCGACATAGCGGGCACCGCTGACCAGGTTGTCGCGCAGGGTACCTGCCAGCAGTTGGATGTCTTGTGGGACGTAGCCGATGTTGTGGCGCAGTTCGCTGACGTCGATTTGGCGAATGTCCACGCCATCGACCAGCAACGAGCCCCGGTCGGCTTCATACAGGCCGACCACCAGCTTGGCCAGCGAGCTCTTGCCCGAGCCGCTACGACCGATGATGCCGATTTTCTCGCCCGGACGAATGGACAGGTTGATGCCCTTGAGGGCCAGGTTCTGTTGGTTCGGGTAGGTGAAGTCGACACCCCGGAACTCGATGGCGCCTTGAAGCACCCGACGGCTCAGTGGACGCTCTTCAAAGTTGCGCTCTTGCGGCAGCTCCATCATCTGGTCGGTGGAGACCATGGTGACCTTGGCTTGCTGGTAACGGGTCAGCAGACCGGACAGCTGGCCCAATGGGCCCAGTGCACGACCACTGAGCATGTAGCAGGCGATCAGGCCGCCCATGCTGAGGTTACCGGCCATGATCTGGTAGACACCGGCGCAGATCAGCGCCACACCCGCCAGTTGCTGGATCAGCAAGGTGATGTTCATCGCCAGGCCCGACAACACCTTGACCCGCAGCTCCAGGCGGCTGAGGGTGCCGATGGTCTGCTCCCACATGTACTGGCGTTCGCTCTCGGCGTTGTTGACCTTGACCGCATCGAGGCCAGCCAGGGTCTCGATCAGGCTCGACTGGCGCTCGGAGGCCAGGGCCATGGTCCGCTCAAGGGTCGCGACCAGGGGCTTCTGCAAGGCGTAGCCGATGCCAAGGGCCAGGGGGAAGGCAATGATCGGAATCCACACCAGGTGCCCGCCGATGATGGCGATTACCAGCAGGATCAGCAGGGTGAAAGGCAGGTCGATCAGGCTGGTCAGGGTCAGCGAAGCGAGAAAGTCGCGCAGCCCCTGGAACTCGTGGATGTTCTGGGCAAAGCTGCCAACCCGTGCCGGGCGGTACTTCATCGCCATGCCGACGATACGCTCGAACAGCGTGGCGGAAATGATCAGGTCGGTCTTTTTGCCGGCAAGGTCCAGGCACAGACTGCGCAAACCCTTGAGGACCAGATCGAACAGGTAGGCACCGCTGATACCGATGGCCAGCACCCAGAGCGTCGAAGTGGCCTGGTTGGGTACCACGCGGTCGTAGACGTTCATCACGAACAGCGGCGCGGCCAGGGCAATCAGGTTGATCACCAGGCTGGCGGCGATGGCGTCGATGTACAACCAACGGCTGCGCTTGAGAGTGTCACGGAACCAGGAGCGCGCGCGCGGGATCAAGGTGCCGTGATTGACGTCGAACTTGTGCTGCGGCTGGGCGAAGAATACCCGCCCACTGTAGTCGCTCTGCAGGGCTTCACGACTGACATGCACCTCGCCGCCGTCGCTCTCGCTGAGCAGCAGCCGCGCGGTATCTTCATTCTCCCAACCCAGCAAAACCGTGCTGCGACCATCCTTGAGCAGCAGCATGGCCGGCATGGCGATGCTCGGAATCTGCTCAAGCTTGCGCTGCAGCAAGCGCCCCTGCAGACCGGCTCGGGCCGCTGCACGAGGCAGCAGCTCCGGGCTCAGGCGCTGGGCCGGCAACGGCAGGCCGGTGGTCAGCATCGCCCGGCTGGCGGGCTTCTGGTGCAGCACACAGAGCGACAGCAGGCTGTCCAGCAACGGATCGTCGTGCTGGCTGCGTGGATCATGGGTGAGTTGGACTCGACTGACTTCTGATTCCACGCGGCTTCTCTTGGTGATTGCGGTTGGAGATTAACGCGAGCCTCAGTTCATCCCTGGCAGGCTCACTTTAGGTTTCATATCGTTCTGCACAACAGTGGCCATAGGCGCGACAACACCCTGGCTTTTGAGCAGCTGACCAATGGTCGCCTTGATTCGATATTGAGTAAACACTTGAATGAACTTCACGTCCGTCAGGCGGCGCTGTGCAGTGAAGAGTTCGTTCTCGCTATCGAGCAAGTCGAGCAAAGTACGTTCGCCCAGGCTGAATTGCTTCTGGTAGGCAGAGCGCACACTGCTGCTGCGATCGACATATTGCTGGGCAATAGGCAATTGCGCGTTGGCGTTGTCCATAGCATTCCATGCCAAGCCTAATTCCTCATTGAGCTGGCGCAAGGCATTGTTGCGAATGTCCAGCGCCTGGTTGGTCAAGTACGACTTGGATTCCAAGTCGGCCTTGTTGCTACCACCCGCGTACAAGTTAAAGCTCATGCGAAGCATAGCTTGCCATTCGTTGTTGTGGCCGTTCATTCCATCAAGATCGTTATCGGCCGTGCGACCCAGTTCTGCATCGAAACGCGGATAGAACGAGGATTTCGCCGCTTCGTACTGTTGTTCAGCCGCCGCAATGTCGGACTCGGCCGAGCGCAGGACCGGGCTGCTCTCGATCATTTGCTGACGGGCTTCATCAAGGTTGGCCGGCAGCAAATCAATGAACGGTGCCGGAGCGCTCAGCTCATCGGGCATCTGCCCGACCACGCTCAGGTAGTTGGTCTTGGCGTCTGCCAGGTTGGTCTGTTCGGTGATCAGGTTGTTCTGGGCCTGGGCCAGGCGCGCTTCGGCCTGGTCCAGGTCAGCCAGGCGACCTACGCCGCGAGCGGTACGCAGTTTGATCTGATCGAAAATACGTTCGTGGCTGCGCAGGTTGTCTTCGGCCAGACGCACCATTTCACGCCGGCTCAGGACATCCAGATACACCTGGGCTACGGTCAATGCGGTGCGCTCCGAGGAGCCCAGCAAGGAATAGGCACGGGAATTGACGGTGGCTTGTTGACGCCCGACTTCACTGGAAGTGGCAAAACCGTCAAAAACCATTTGCCGCAGACGCACGCTGGACTCACCCCGATCCAGCGTCTCCCAGCGGTTGCCGGTACTCGGGCTGTCGGTGCCTTCACGACCGTAACCTGCCAGCACATCGACCCGCGGCAAATAGCCGCCCTTGGCAGCACGCAGTTGGTAGTCGGCAGCGATTCGGCTGTTGACCCCGGCCTGGATCTCAGGGTGAACCTCAAGGGCTTTCTGCATGGCCTCTGGCAGGGATTGTGCTTGAACAAAACTGGCAGCGAGGGCGAAGGGAAGAGCAGTGAACAGTGACGCGCGCATTTAACTAATTTCCCAGGGACATCTTGTCCCAAATCACAGCAAAAAACGTTGCTGCACTCGAAAATGGCAACCGATTTGACCTTATGTCGGAAACTTCCAGAGAGGTACTTGGACGTACGTAGGAAGCGTGGCAGCCGCTCAAATATCAATGTGACATTACGGGGCCGATTGTTTAGGATGGCGAGAGGAAGGTCAATACTTTGGCATAAACTTAATAGCCAATAGTTATTGACATATTTTTGACGCTTAAAAGCGTCAAAAACATCGAATTGTAATATTCCATCGGTAGCGGCAATCAGCGCAGCTGGGCATGGAAGCCAATTGAACGGGTAGTTCGGAGAAACCAATGAGCAATGTTGTCGCAATCGTCAAAAGCATTGTTGGCCAAGTAATCGCAGTATCCCCAGAAGGGGTTCGCCGCGTTCTCATTGAGGGTGATCGCCTGTTCGTTGGTGAGCAGGTACTGACGGGCCTTGCAGGCGCTGTCACCCTGGAACTGGCCGACGGCCGCACCCTGGACCTGGGCCGCGATACCCAATGGAGCGCCGACGCGCCCGACAATAGCGCCGACCTCGCCGCTGCCACCGCGCAAGCCGCACCGTCGGTTGAAGAGCTGCAACAGGCCATTGTCGCCGGCCTCGACCCGACCACCGAGCTCGAAGCCACCGCAGCAGGCCCGACTGCGGCAGGCTCCGGCGCTGCTGGCGGCGGCCACAGCTTCGTCATGCTCGATGCCACCGCAGGCTCGGTCGACCCGACCATTGGCTTCCCTACCGGCCCCATCGGCGTTGCCTTTGACGACAACCGCCTGGAACTGGGCGGCCTGGATGACGCCAACAACCCGAACACCACGACCCCTACGCGCGAATCCGGCCTGACCCTGACCGCCACCCCGTCAATCACCGAAGCCGGCGGCGTGATCATCTACACCGCCACCCTGGGCCAACCACCGCTGACTGACCTGACCGTGACCCTGTCCAACGGCCAGGTCATCGTCATCAGCGCCGGCCAGACCACCGGCAGCGTCAGCGTGACCATCCCGCCGAACGACACCGTGTACCTGGATGGCAGCGAGATCTCCGCGACCATTACCGGCACCACCGGTGGCGGTGGCCTGGTCGTCACCCCGGACACTACCCCGGCGGTCACTCAGATCACCGACACCATCGACACCACCACGGTCACCCTGACCGCAAACCCGAGTGTCACCGAAGGTGGCGTGATCACCTACACCGCCACCCTGACCAACCCGGCACAGACGCCGGTGACCGTCACCCTGTCCAACGGCACCACCATCACCATCGGCGCGGGCCAGACCACCGGCACCGTCGATGTACAGACGCCACCGAACGACGTCTACAACAACGGCAGCAGCGTCAGCACCACCATCACCGGCGCCACGGGCGGCAACTTTGAAAACCTGGTGCCGAACCCGAACCCGGCCGTTACCACCATCACCGACTCGATCGACAATACCGGCCTGAGCCTCACCGCTACCGGCACCGTCGCCGAAGGCGGCCAGATCATCTACACCGCTACCCTGACCAACCCGGCCGGCACCCCGGTGACCATCACCCTGAGCAACGGCGCAGTGATCACCATCGCCGCCGGCCAGACCGAAGGCAGCGTCAGCGTGGCCGCGCCTGGCGATGACGTGTACATCGATGCAGGCAATGTTGGCGTAACCATCGACAAGGCCGATGGCGGCAACTTTGAAAACCTGGTGGTGAGCAAAGAACCCGCGGTAACCGAAGTCACCGACACCCTCGACACTTCGACCGTTACCCTGACGGCCACCCCTAGCGTCGCTGAAGGCGGCGTGGTGACCTACACCGCTTCGGTGAGCGCACCCGTTACCGGTTCGGCCCTGGTCATCACCCTGGCAAACGGTCAACAGATCACCATTCCCGTCGGCCAAAGCACCGGCTCGGTCGAGTTCGTTGCCCCTGACAACGTCCACACCACCAACCCGGACCTGACCAACAGCATTACCGGCACCACCGGCGGCAACTACGAGAAGCTGGAAACCACCGGCAACCCGGTGACCACCGTGACCGATGGCCCGGATACCGACGCGTCTACCGGTCTGTCCCTGACCGCTACTGGTAACGTCGACGAAGGCGGCCAGATCACCTACACCGCGACGCTGACCAACCCAGCTGGCACCGCGATGACCGTGACCCTGAGCAACGGCGCGGTGATCAACATCGCTGCCGGTGCCACCACCGGCTCGGTGACCGTTGATGCGCCGACTGACGACGTCTACATCGACGCCGGTAAGGTTGAAGTCACCATCGAAGGCACCGACGGCGGTGACTTCGAGAAACTGGCTGTGGATAACACCCCGGCCGTTACTGATGTGGCGGACACCCTCGACACGTCGACGGTGAAACTGACTGCCGACGTCGGCACCGTCGGTGAAGGTGGCGTGTTCACCTACACTGCGACCGTCTCTTCGCCAGTCACCGGCTCGCCCCTGGTGATCAACCTCACCAACGGCCAGACCATCACCATCCCGGTGGGTCAGACCACCGGTACCGTCCAAGACACCGCACCGAACAACGTCCACGAGACCAACCTCGACCTGACCAACAGCATTGAGTCGGTCACCGGCGGTAACTACGAGAAGCTCGAAGCTTCCGGCGAAACCACCGTGACCGTCACCGACGGTCCAGGCTCCGAAGACACCACCGGCCTGAAACTAACCGCCACCGACTCCGTCGACGAAGGCGGCCAGATCACCTATACCGCGACGCTGACCAACCCAGCTGGCACGGCGATGACGGTGACCCTGAGCAACGGCGCGGTGATCAACATCGCTGCCGGTGCAACCACCGGTTCGGTGACCGTTGATGCGCCGACCGACGACGTCTACATCGACGCCGGTAAGGTCGAAGTCACCATCGAAGGCACCGACGGCGGTGACTTCGAGAAGTTGGCTGTAGATAGCACCCCGGCCGTTACTGATGTGGCGGACACCCTCGACACGTCGACGGTGAAATTGACTGCCGACGTCGGCACCATCGGTGAAGGTGGCGTGATCACCTACACTGCGACCGTCTCTTCGCCAGTGACTGGCTCGCCCCTGGTGATCAACCTCACCAATGGCCAGACCATCACCATCCCGGTGGGTCAGACCACCGGTACCGTGCAAGACACCGCGCCGAATAACGTCCACGAGACCAACCTTGATCTGACCAACAGCATCGAGTCGGTGACTGGCGGCAACTACGAGAAACTCGAAGCCTCGGGTGAAACCACCGTGACCGTCACTGACGGTCCAGGTACCGACGACACCACTGGCCTGAAGCTGACCGCGACCGAAACCGTCGACGAAGGCGGCGAAATCACCTACACCGCGACGCTGACCAACCCGGCTGGCACCGCGATGACGGTGACCCTGAGCAACGGCGCGGTGATCAACATCGCTGCCGGTGCCACCACCGGTTCGGTGACCGTTGATGCGCCGACCGACGACGTCTACATCGACGCCGGTAAGGTCGAAGTCACCATCGAAGGCACCGACGGCGGTGACTTCGAGAAGTTGGCTGTAGATAGCACCCCGGCCGTTACTGATGTGGCGGACACCCTCGACACGTCGACGGTGAAACTGACTGCCGACGTCGGCACCGTCGGTGAAGGTGGCGTGATCACCTACACTGCGACCGTCTCTTCGCCAGTCACCGGCTCGCCCCTGGTGATCAACCTCACCAACGGCCAGACCATCACCATCCCGGTGGGTCAGACCACCGGTACCGTGCAAGACACCGCACCGAACAACGTCCACGAAACCAACCTCGATCTGTCCAACAGCATCGAGTCGTTCACCGGCGGCAACTACGAGAACCTGATCACCTCCGGTGAGACCAACGTCACCGTCACTGACGGTCCAGACACCGACGACACCACCGGCCTGAAGCTGACTGCGACTGAAACCGTCGAAGAAGGCGGCGAGATCACTTACACCGCGACGCTGACCAATCCGGCCGGCACCGCGATGACCGTGACCCTGAGCAACGGTGCGGTGATCAACATCGCCGCCGGTGCCACTACCGGTACCGTGACCGTTGATGCACCAACCGATGACGTCTACATCGACCGCGATAACGTCGAAGTCACCATCGAAAGCACCGACGGCGGTGATTTCGAGAAGCTCGACATCGACCCATCGGCGGCAGTCACTGACGTTACCGACACCATCGACGAATCGACCGCCACCCTGACCGCCGACGTTACGACCATCGGTGAAGGCGGCGTGATCACCTACACCGTGACCCTGAGCGATCCGGTCAAGGGCGCACCGCTGGTGATCAACCTGGCCAACGGCCAGTCCATCACCATCCCAGTGAATGGCACCAGTGGTTCGGTACAGTTCACCACCGAAAACAACGTCCACGAGACCAACCTCGATCTGTCCAACAGCATCGAGTCGTTCACCGGCGGCAACTACGAGAACCTGGTTACTTCCGGCGAGACCAACGTCACCGTCACCGACGGTCCAGACACCGACGACACCACCGGCCTGAAGCTGACCGCGACCGAAACCGTCGACGAAGGCGGCGAAATCACCTACACCGCGACGCTGACCAACCCAGCTGGCACGGCGATGACCGTGACCTTGAGCAACGGTGCGGTGATCAACATCGCTGCCGGTGCCACTACCGGTACCGTCACTGTTGATGCGCCGACCGATGACGTCTACATCGACCGCGATAACGTCGAAGTCACCATCGAAACCACCGACGGCGGTGACTTCGAGAAGCTCGACATCGACCCATCGGCGGCAGTCACTGACGTTACCGACACCATCGACGAATCGACCGCCACCCTGTCGGCTGACGTCACCACCATCGGTGAAGGCGGCGTGATCACCTACACCGTGACCTTGAGCGATCCAGTCAAAGGCGCACCGCTGGTCATCAACCTCGCCAACGGCCAGAGCATCACCATTCCAGTGAATGGCACGTCGGGTTCGGTACAGTTCACCACCGAGAACAACGTCCACGAGACCAACCTCGACCTGTCCAACAGCATCGAGTCGTTCACCGGCGGCAACTACGAGAACCTGGTTACTTCCGGCGAGACCAACGTCACCGTCACCGACGGCCCAGATACCGACGACACCACCGGCCTGAAGCTGACTGCGACCGAAGCCGTCGAAGAAGGCGGCGAAATCACCTACACCGCGACGCTGACCAACCCGGCCGGCACCGCGATGACCGTGACCCTGAGCAACGGTGCCGTCATCAACATCGCTGCCGGTGCCACTACCGGTACCGTCACTGTTGATGCCCCGACCGATGACGTCTACATCGACCGCGATAACGTCGAAGTCACCATCGAAAGCACCGACGGTGGTGACTTCGAGAAGCTCGACATCGACCCATCGGCGGCAGTCACTGACGTTACCGACACCATCGACGAATCGACCGCTACCCTGACCGCTGACGTCACCACCATCGGCGAAGGCGGTGTAATCACTTACACCGTGACCCTGAGCGATCCGGTCAAAGGCGCACCGCTGGTCATCAACCTCGCCAACGGCCAGAGCATCACCATCCCGGTCAACGGCACTTCGGGCTCGGTACAGTTCACCACCGAAAACAACGTCCACGAGACCAACCTCGATCTGTCCAACAGCATCGAGTCGTTCACCGGCGGCAACTACGAGAACCTGGTCACTTCCGGCGAGACCAACGTCACCGTCACCGACGGCCCAGATACCGACGACACCACCGGCCTGAAGCTGACCGCGACTGAAGCCGTCGAAGAAGGCGGCGAAATCACCTACACCGCGACGCTGACCAACCCGGCCGGCACCGCGATGACCGTGACCCTGAGCAACGGCGCGGTGATCAACATTGCCGCCGGTGCCACTACCGGTACCGTCACCGTTGATGCCCCGACCGATGACGTCTACATCGACCGTGACAATGTCGAAGTCACCATCGAGAGCACCGACGGCGGTGATTTCGAGAAGCTCGACATCGACCCATCGGCGGCAGTCACGGACGTTACCGACACCATCGACGAGTCGACCGCCACCCTGTCGGCTGACGTCACCACCATCGGTGAAGGCGGTGTGATCACTTACACCGTGACCTTGAGCGATCCGGTCAAAGGCGCACCGCTGGTGATCAACCTGGCCAACGGCCAGTCCATCACCATCCCGGTCAACGGCACGTCGGGTTCGGTACAGTTCACCACCGAAAACAACGTCCACGAAACCAACCTCGACCTGTCCAACAGCATCGAGTCGTTCACCGGCGGCAATTACGAGAACCTGGTCACTTCCGGCGAAACGTCGGTCACCGTCACCGACGGCCCAGATACCGACGACACCACTGGCCTGAAGCTGACCGCGACCGAAACCGTCGAAGAAGGCGGCGAAATCACCTACACCGCGACGCTGACCAACCCGGCCGGCACCGCGATGACCGTGACCCTGAGCAACGGTGCCGTCATCAACATCGCTGCCGGTGCCACTACCGGTACCGTCACTGTTGATGCCCCGACCGATGACGTCTACATCGACCGCGATAACGTCGAAGTCACCATCGAAAGCACCGACGGTGGTGACTTCGAGAAGCTCGACATCGACCCATCGGCGGCAGTCACTGACGTTACCGACACCATCGACGAATCGACCGCTACCCTGACCGCTGACGTCACCACCATCGGTGAAGGCGGCGTGATCACCTACACCGTAACCTTGAGCGATCCGGTCAAAGGCGCACCGCTGGTGATCAACCTGGCCAACGGCCAGTCCATCACCATCCCAGTGAATGGCACGTCGGGTTCGGTACAGTTCACCACCGAAAACAACGTCCACGAAACCAACCTCGATCTGTCCAACAGCATCGAGTCGTTCACCGGCGGCAACTACGAGAACCTGGTTACTTCTGGTGAGACCAACGTCACCGTCACCGACGGTCCAGACACCGACGACACTACCGGGCTGAAGCTGACTGCGACCGAAACCATCGAAGAAGGCGGCGAGATCACTTACACCGCGACGCTGACCAATCCGGCCGGCACCGCGATGACTGTGACCTTGAGCAACGGCGCGGTGATCAACATCGCTGCCGGCGCGACCACCGGTACCGTCACCGTTGATGCACCGACCGATGACGTCTACATCGACCGTGACAATGTCGAAGTCACCATCGAAAGCACCGACGGCGGTGATTTCGAGAAGCTCGACATCGACCCATCGGCGGCAGTCACGGACGTTACCGACACCATCGATGAATCGACCGCCACCCTATCGGCTGACGTTACGACCATCGGTGAAGGCGGCGTGATCACCTACACCGTGACCCTGAGCGATCCGGTCAAGGGCGCACCGTTGGTCATCAACCTGGCCAACGGCCAGTCCATCACCATCCCGGTCAACGGCACGTCGGGCTCGGTACAGTTCACCACCGAAAACAACGTCCACGAGACCAACCTCGACCTGTCCAACAGCATCGAGTCGTTCACCGGCGGTAACTACGAGAACCTGATCACCTCCGGTGAGACCAACGTCACCGTCACCGACGGCCCAGACACCGACGACACCACCGGCCTGAAGCTGACCGCGACTGAAGCCGTCGAAGAAGGCGGCGAGATCACCTACACCGCGACGCTGACCAATCCGGCCGGCACCGCGATGACTGTGACCTTGAGCAACGGCGCGGTGATCAACATCGCTGCCGGCGCGACCACCGGTACCGTCACCGTTGATGCACCGACCGATGACGTCTACATCGACCGTGACAATGTCGAAGTCACCATCGAAAGCACCGACGGCGGTGATTTCGAGAAGCTCGACATCGACCCATCGGCGGCAGTCACGGACGTTACCGACACCATCGATGAATCGACCGCCACCCTATCGGCTGACGTTACGACCATCGGTGAAGGCGGCGTGATCACCTACACCGTGACCCTGAGCGATCCGGTCAAGGGCGCACCGTTGGTCATCAACCTGGCCAACGGCCAGTCCATCACCATCCCGGTCAACGGCACGTCGGGCTCGGTACAGTTCACCACCGAAAACAACGTCCACGAGACCAACCTCGACCTGTCCAACAGCATCGAGTCGTTCACCGGCGGTAACTACGAGAACCTGATCACCTCCGGTGAGACCAACGTCACCGTCACCGACGGCCCAGACACCGACGACACCACCGGCCTGAAGCTGACCGCGACTGAAGCCGTCGAAGAAGGCGGCGAGATCACCTACACCGCGACGCTGACCAACCCGGCCGGCACCGCGATGACCGTGACCCTGAGCAACGGTGCGGTGATCAACATTGCCGCCGGTGCGACCACCGGTACTGTCACCGTTGATGCACCAACCGATGACGTCTACATCGACCGTGACAATGTCGAAGTCACCATCGAGAGCACCGACGGCGGTGATTTCGAGAAGCTCGACATCGACCCATCGGCGGCAGTCACGGACGTTACCGACACCATCGACGAGTCGACCGCCACCCTGTCGGCTGACGTCACCACCATCGGTGAAGGCGGTGTGATCACTTACACCGTGACCTTGAGCGATCCGGTCAAAGGCGCACCGCTGGTGATCAACCTGGCCAACGGCCAGTCCATCACCATCCCGGTCAACGGCACGTCGGGTTCGGTACAGTTCACCACCGAAAACAACGTCCACGAAACCAACCTCGACCTGTCCAACAGCATCGAGTCGTTCACCGGCGGCAATTACGAGAACCTGGTCACTTCCGGCGAAACGTCGGTCACCGTCACCGACGGCCCAGATACCGACGACACCACTGGCCTGAAGCTGACCGCGACCGAAACCGTCGAAGAAGGCGGCGAAATCACCTACACCGCGACGCTGACCAACCCGGCCGGCACGGCAATGACCGTGACCCTGAGCAACGGCGCCGTCATCAACATCGACGCCGGTGCCACCTCCGGTACCGTCACCGTTGATGCCCCGACCGATGACGTCTATATCGACCGCGATAACGTCGAAGTCACTATCGAAAGCACCGACGGTGGTGATTTCGAGAAGCTCGACATCGACCCATCGGCGGCAGTCACGGACGTTACCGACACCATCGACGAATCGGCCGCCACCCTGACCGCCGACGTTACGACCATCGGCGAAGGCGGTGTGATCACCTACACCGTGACCCTGAGCGATCCGGTCAAGGGCGCACCGCTGGTGATCAACCTCGCCAACGGCCAGTCCATCACCATCCCAGTGAATGGCACGTCGGGTTCGGTACAGTTCACCACCGAAAACAACGTCCACGAAACCAACCTCGACCTGTCCAACAGCATCGAGTCGTTCACCGGCGGCAATTACGAGAACCTGATCACCTCCGGTGAGACCAACGTCACCGTCACCGACGGCCCAGATACCGACGACACCACCGGCCTGAAGCTGACTGCGACCGAAACCGTCGAAGAAGGCGGCGAGATCACCTACACCGCGACGCTGACCAACCCGGCTGGCACCGCGATGACCGTGACCTTGAGCAACGGTGCGGTGATCAACATCGCCGCCGGTGCCACCACCGGTACCGTCACCGTTGATGCCCCGACCGATGACGTCTATATCGACCGCGATAACGTCGAAGTCACTATCGAAAGCACCGACGGTGGTGATTTCGAGAAGCTCGACATCGACCCATCGGCGGCAGTCACGGACGTTACCGACACCATCGACGAATCGGCCGCCACCCTGACCGCCGACGTTACGACCATCGGCGAAGGCGGTGTGATCACCTACACCGTGACCCTGAGCGATCCGGTCAAGGGCGCACCGCTGGTGATCAACCTCGCCAACGGCCAGTCCATCACCATCCCAGTGAATGGCACGTCGGGTTCGGTACAGTTCACCACCGAAAACAACGTCCACGAAACCAACCTCGACCTGTCCAACAGCATCGAGTCGTTCACCGGCGGCAATTACGAGAACCTGATCACCTCCGGTGAGACCAACGTCACCGTCACCGACGGCCCAGATACCGACGACACCACCGGCCTGAAGCTGACTGCGACCGAAACCGTCGAAGAAGGCGGCGAGATCACCTACACCGCGACGCTGACCAACCCGGCTGGCACCGCGATGACCGTGACCTTGAGCAACGGTGCGGTGATCAACATCGCCGCCGGTGCCACCACCGGTACCGTCACCGTTGATGCGCCGACCGATGACGTCTACATCGACCGCGATAACGTCGAAGTCACCATCGAAAGCACCGACGGTGGCGACTTTGAAAACCTGGTGGTGGATGAAGCTGCAGCCATCACCGATGTCACCGACACCATCGACGAATCGACCGCTACCCTGACCGCCGACGTTACGACCATCGGCGAAGGCGGCGTGATCACCTACACCGTAACCTTGAGCGATCCGGTCAAGGGCGCACCGCTGGTCATCAACCTGGCCAACGGCCAGAGCATCACCATTCCAGTGAATGGCACCAGTGGTTCGGTACAGTTCACCACCGAGAACAACGTCCACGAGACCAACCTCGATCTGTCTAACAGCATCGAGTCGTTCACCGGCGGCAACTATGAGAACCTGATCACCTCCGGTGAGACCAACGTCACCGTCACCGACGGCCCAGATACCGACGACACCACCGGCCTGAAGCTGACCGCGACCGAAACCGTCGAAGAAGGCGGCGAAATCACCTACACCGCGACGCTGACCAACCCGGCTGGCACCGCGATGACCGTGACCCTGAGCAACGGCGCCGTCATCAACATCGCTGCTGGTGCCACCACCGGTACCGTCACCGTTGATGCGCCGACCGATGACGTCTACATCGACCGCGATAACGTCGAAGTCACCATCGAAAGCACCGACGGTGGCGACTTTGAAAACCTGGTGGTGGATGAAGCTGCAGCCATCACCGATGTCACCGACACCATCGACGAATCGACCGCTACCCTGACCGCCGACGTTACGACCATCGGCGAAGGCGGCGTGATCACCTACACCGTAACCTTGAGCGATCCGGTCAAGGGCGCACCGCTGGTCATCAACCTGGCCAACGGCCAGAGCATCACCATTCCAGTGAATGGCACCAGTGGTTCGGTACAGTTCACCACCGAGAACAACGTCCACGAGACCAACCTCGATCTGTCTAACAGCATCGAGTCGTTCACCGGCGGCAACTATGAGAACCTGATCACCTCCGGTGAGACCAACGTCACCGTCACCGACAGCCCAGACACCGACGACACCACCGGCCTGAAGCTGACCGCGACCGAAACCGTCGAAGAAGGCGGCGAGATCACCTACACCGCGACGCTGACCAATCCGGCCGGCACCGCGATGACTGTGACCTTGAGCAACGGTGCCGTCATCAACATCGCTGCTGGTGCCACCACCGGTACCGTCACCGTTGATGCCCCGACCGATGACGTCTACATCGACCGCGATAACGTCGAAGTCACCATCGAGAGCACCGACGGTGGCGACTTTGAAAACCTGGTGGTGGATGAAGCTGCAGCCATCACCGATGTCACCGACACCATCGACGAATCGACCGCTACCCTGACCGCCGACGTTACGACCATCGGCGAAGGCGGCGTGATCACCTACACCGTAACCTTGAGCGATCCGGTCAAGGGCGCACCGCTGGTCATCAACCTGGCCAACGGCCAGAGCATCACCATCCCGGTCAACGGCACTTCGGGCTCGGTACAGTTCACCACCGAGAACAACGTCCACGAAACCAACCTCGATCTGTCCAACAGCATCGAGTCGTTCACCGGCGGCAACTACGAGAACCTGGTTACTTCCGGCGAGACCAACGTCACCGTCACCGACGGCCCAGATACCGACGACACCACCGGCCTGAAGCTGACTGCGACCGAAGCCGTCGAAGAAGGCGGCGAAATCACCTACACCGCGACGCTGACCAACCCGGCCGGCACCGCGATGACCGTGACCCTGAGCAACGGTGCCGTCATCAACATCGCTGCCGGTGCCACTACCGGTACCGTCACTGTTGATGCCCCGACCGATGACGTCTACATCGACCGCGATAACGTCGAAGTGACCATCGAGAGCACCGACGGTGGCGATTTCGAGAAGCTCGACATCGACCCATCGGCGGCAGTCACTGACGTTACCGACACCATCGACGAATCGACCGCTACCCTGACCGCCGACGTTACGACCATCGGCGAAGGCGGCGTGATCACCTACACCGTAACCTTGAGCGATCCGGTCAAGGGCGCACCGCTGGTCATCAACCTGGCCAACGGCCAGAGCATCACCATTCCAGTGAATGGCACCAGTGGTTCGGTACAGTTCACCACCGAGAACAACGTCCACGAGACCAACCTCGATCTGTCTAACAGCATCGAGTCGTTCACCGGCGGCAACTATGAGAACCTGATCACCTCCGGTGAGACCAACGTCACCGTCACCGACAGCCCAGACACCGACGACACCACCGGCCTGAAGCTGACCGCGACCGAAACCGTCGAAGAAGGCGGCGAGATCACCTACACCGCGACGCTGACCAATCCGGCCGGCACCGCGATGACTGTGACCTTGAGCAACGGTGCCGTCATCAACATCGCTGCTGGTGCCACCACCGGTACCGTCACCGTTGATGCCCCGACCGATGACGTCTACATCGACCGCGATAACGTCGAAGTCACCATCGAGAGCACCGACGGTGGCGACTTTGAAAACCTGGTGGTGGATGAAGCTGCAGCCATCACCGATGTCACCGACACCATCGACGAATCGACCGCTACCCTGACCGCCGACGTTACGACCATCGGCGAAGGCGGCGTGATCACCTACACCGTAACCTTGAGCGATCCGGTCAAGGGCGCACCGCTGGTCATCAACCTGGCCAACGGCCAGAGCATCACCATCCCGGTCAACGGCACTTCGGGCTCGGTACAGTTCACCACCGAGAACAACGTCCACGAAACCAACCTCGATCTGTCCAACAGCATCGAGTCGTTCACCGGCGGCAACTACGAGAACCTGGTTACTTCCGGCGAGACCAACGTCACCGTCACCGACGGCCCAGATACCGACGACACCACCGGCCTGAAGCTGACTGCGACCGAAGCCGTCGAAGAAGGCGGCGAAATCACCTACACCGCGACGCTGACCAACCCGGCCGGCACCGCGATGACCGTGACCCTGAGCAACGGTGCCGTCATCAACATCGCTGCCGGTGCCACTACCGGTACCGTCACTGTTGATGCCCCGACCGATGACGTCTACATCGACCGCGATAACGTCGAAGTGACCATCGAGAGCACCGACGGTGGCGATTTCGAGAAGCTCGACATCGACCCATCGGCGGCAGTCACTGACGTTACCGACACCATCGACGAATCGACCGCTACCCTGACCGCCGACGTTACGACCATCGGCGAAGGCGGCGTGATCACCTACACCGTAACCTTGAGCGATCCGGTCAAGGGCGCACCGCTGGTCATCAACCTGGCCAACGGCCAGAGCATCACCATTCCAGTGAATGGCACCAGTGGTTCGGTACAGTTCACCACCGAGAACAACGTCCACGAGACCAACCTCGATCTGTCTAACAGCATCGAGTCGTTCACCGGCGGCAACTATGAGAACCTGATCACCTCCGGTGAGACCAACGTCACCGTCACCGACAGCCCAGACACCGACGACACCACCGGCCTGAAGCTGACCGCGACCGAAACCGTCGAAGAAGGCGGCGAGATCACCTACACCGCGACGCTGACCAATCCGGCCGGCACCGCGATGACTGTGACCTTGAGCAACGGTGCCGTCATCAACATCGCTGCTGGTGCCACCACCGGTACCGTCACCGTTGATGCCCCGACCGATGACGTCTACATCGACCGCGATAACGTCGAAGTCACCATCGAGAGCACCGACGGTGGCGACTTTGAAAACCTGGTGGTGGATGAAGCTGCAGCCATCACCGATGTCACCGACACCATCGACGAATCGACCGCTACCCTGACCGCCGACGTTACGACCATCGGCGAAGGCGGCGTGATCACCTACACCGTAACCTTGAGCGATCCGGTCAAGGGCGCACCGCTGGTCATCAACCTGGCCAACGGCCAGAGCATCACCATCCCGGTCAACGGCACTTCGGGCTCGGTACAGTTCACCACCGAGAACAACGTCCACGAAACCAACCTCGATCTGTCCAACAGCATCGAGTCGTTCACCGGCGGCAACTACGAGAACCTGGTTACTTCCGGCGAGACCAACGTCACCGTCACCGACGGCCCAGATACCGACGACACCACCGGCCTGAAGCTGACTGCGACCGAAGCCGTCGAAGAAGGCGGCGAAATCACCTACACCGCGACGCTGACCAACCCGGCCGGCACCGCGATGACCGTGACCCTGAGCAACGGTGCCGTCATCAACATCGCTGCCGGTGCCACTACCGGTACCGTCACTGTTGATGCCCCGACCGATGACGTCTACATCGACCGCGATAACGTCGAAGTGACCATCGAGAGCACCGACGGTGGCGATTTCGAGAAGCTCGACATCGACCCATCGGCGGCAGTCACTGACGTTACCGACACCATCGACGAATCGACCGCTACCCTGACCGCCGACGTTACGACCATCGGCGAAGGCGGCGTGATCACCTACACCGTAACCTTGAGCGATCCGGTCAAGGGCGCACCGCTGGTCATCAACCTGGCCAACGGCCAGAGCATCACCATCCCGGTCAACGGCACTTCGGGCTCGGTACAGTTCACCACCGAGAACAACGTCCACGAAACCAACCTCGATCTGTCCAACAGCATCGAGTCGTTCACCGGCGGCAACTACGAGAACCTGGTTACTTCCGGCGAGACCAACGTCACCGTCACCGACGGCCCAGATACCGACGACACCACTGGCCTGAAGCTGACCGCGACCGAAACCGTCGAAGAAGGCGGCGAGATCACCTACACCGCGACGCTGACCAATCCGGCCGGCACCGCGATGACCGTGACCCTGAGCAACGGTGCCGTCATCAACATCGCCGCCGGTGCCACTACCGGTACCGTGACCGTTGATGCGCCGACCGATGACGTCTACATCGACCGCGATAACGTCGAAGTGACCATCGAAAGCACCGACGGTGGCGACTTTGAAAACCTGGTGGTGGATGAAGCTGCAGCCATCACCGATGTCACCGACACCATCGACGAATCGACTGCCACCCTGTCGGCTGACGTCACCACCATCGGTGAAGGCGGTGTGATCACTTACACCGTGACCTTGAGCGATCCGGTCAAAGGCGCACCGCTGGTGATCAACCTGGCCAACGGCCAGTCCATCACCATCCCGGTCAACGGCACTTCGGGCTCGGTACAGTTCACCACCGAAAACAACGTCCACGAGACCAACCTCGACCTGTCCAACAGCATCGAGTCGTTCACCGGCGGCAACTACGAAAACCTGATCACCTCCGGTGAGAGCAACGTCACCGTCACCGACGGCCCAGATACCGACGACACCACCGGCCTGAAGCTGACCGCGACCGAAACCGTCGAAGAAGGCGGCGAGATCACCTACACCGCGACGCTGACCAACCCGGCCGGCACGGCGATGACCGTGACCTTGAGCAACGGTGCGGTCATCAACATCGCTGCTGGTGCCACCACCGGTACCGTCACCGTTGATGCGCCAACCGACGACGTCTACATCGACCGCGACAATGTCGAAGTGACCATCGAAACCACCGACGGTGGTGATTTCGAGAAGCTCGACGTCGACCCAGCGGCTGCGGTAACTGACGTTACCGACACCATCGACCACACCAGCCTCAAACTGACAGCAACTTCGTCGGTCTATGAAGGCGGCAAGATCACCTACACCGCCACCCTGAGCAATCCGGCAGGCACTGCGGTGACCGTGACCTTGAGCAATGGCAAGACCATCATCATCGGTGCCAACGAGACCTCCGGCAGCATCACCGTTGATGCTCCAGGCGATGACGTGTATGTCGATGCGGGCAATGTCAGTGAAACCATCACCGGCGCCAGCGGCGGCAACTTTGAGAAGCTGGACATCAGCGACAAGCCGGCGGTCACTTACGTAAAAGACACCACCAACACCACCACGGTTGGTATCTCCGGCTCTACGTCGGTTGCCGAAGGTGATAACGCCAACTACACCCTGACGCTGTCCAGCAGAGCAGAAGCTGACGTCACCATCACGCTGAAATACACCGGTACGGCCAAAGACGGCTCGGATTTCATCGGTCAAACCACTGTGACTATTCCGAAAGGAAGCATCAGCGGGACCTTCAGCGTGCCGATCCTGCGTGACAACCTCGCTGAAAGCGCGGAAAGCTTCAGGGTGCAGATCACCGGGGCTACCGGTGGCAACTTCGAGAGGTTGGAGGTCGGCGGCAATAGCTTCGTCGACACCACGATCCTGAGCAACGAGGCG
This sequence comes from Pseudomonas sp. JQ170C, assembly GCF_035581345.1. NCBI lineage: Bacteria > Pseudomonadati > Pseudomonadota > Gammaproteobacteria > Pseudomonadales > Pseudomonadaceae > Pseudomonas > Pseudomonas sp. JQ170C. Next base: position 133,828 of record NZ_CP141608.1, on the reverse strand, counting down.
CCAGTGGCCGCCGGCGGTGCTGTGACCGGGACCGAGGACACCGACCTGGTGCTGAGCTGGGCCAACTTCGGTATCACCGATGCCGATACCCCTGCTGCCAACCTGGGCCTGACCATCACCAAGCTGCCTGCCGATGGCCTGCTGCAGTACAAGGATGGCAACACCTGGAAAACCCTGACCCAGGCAGATGTCAATGCTGGCAAGGTCTTCAGCAAGGCCGATATCGATGCCGGCAAACTGAAGTTCGTACCAGACCTGAACGAGTCGGGCATCAACGCCAACACCAACGGTGTGGGTGACCAGAAGTCCGATTACGCACAGATCCAGTTCAAGCCAACCGACGGCCAGGGCACCGGTAACGAGGCAACCCTCAAGGTCGATATCACCCCGGTTGCCGATGCACCGACCCTGAACATCGGTAGCAACAATGTGAACTCGATCGGGCTGATCAAGGAAACCTGGAACAGCCTCAACGGCCTGGGCACCAACGGCAACGGCATCACCGGGGACGCATTGAAGAATGTCTTCGATAAGTCCGGTAAGCCGAACAGCACCTCGACGGTGACCAATGCCCAGTCCGACGGCAGTGTGCCCGGCGGTTCGGGCTCGAAGATTTCCGGCCTGATCTTCCTGGAAGCCGGCAAGACCTACAGCTTCAGCGGTGTGGGTGACGACAGCCTGCAGATCACCATTGGCGGCAAGAACGTAGCGTGGGCCACCTGGGGTACCGGTGGCGGGATCTCCGGCTCGTTCACGCCGACGATCAGCGGTTACTACACCCTGGATATCTACCACGCCAACCAGAGCGGCCCGGGCAGCTTCGACGTCAACTTGTCGGTCAATGGCAGCACGCCAGTTGACCTGAGCAACACCAACATCCCGATGTACCCGAGCGTCAACGACCTGGTCAATGCGGGTGTGACCGTCGGCGAGTTGCACGGCAGCGACGGTGATGGTTACTACCAGGGCTACAAGCTCAATGAAGGCGCCGAGAACGGCACCGTCAAGCTGGTCGGTATTTCCTCCAGCCTGACCGATACCGATGGTTCGGAAAAACTCAGCGTCAAGCTGGGCGGCATTCCGGAAGGCTCGATCCTCAGCGATGGCGCCGGCCACACCGTGACTGTCGGCAAGACGGAAGTGGATGTCACCGGGTGGAACCTCAACGGCCTGAGCATCAAGCCGCCGGCCTACTACCATGGCACCTTCGACATTGCCGTCACCGCGACTGCGACCGAGAAGGCCAACGGCGATACCGCCTCCACGCCAGACACGATCAAGGTCACCGTTTACCCGGACAAGTACGGCTATGAAAACCTGACAGAGGTGGACGACGACAAGACCTTTGGCACCGACAACGACATCGTCGTTGCCGACGTCAGCGGCCTGCACGTAACACCAGGCAAGGACTACAACCTCGCGTTCATCGTCGACACCTCAGGCAGCATGGAGAATTCGGGCGTCAAGGCTGCGAGAGACTCCCTGGAGTCCGTGTTCAAGACGCTGGCCAACAGTGTCAAAGGGGACAAATCGGGTACGGTGAATATCCTGTTGGTGGACTTCTCCGCGAACGTCAACGCCGAGGTCTCGGTCAACCTGGCCGACCCGCGTGCACTGGAGAAGCTGCAAGCGGCGCTGGACAAGTTCAGGGCCGGTGGCGGTACCAACTACGAGGACGCGTTCAAAACCGCGGCCAACTGGTTCCAGAACCTCGAAAATGCAGGCAACAAAGGTGAAAACCAGACGTTCTTCATCACCGATGGCCAGCCGAACATCTATCAGACTGGCGAGAAAGACCCGACGTTCTACGGCTCCAACTACACCCTCGACAGGGCATTGGCCGAACTGAACTACAAGCGCGGTGACGTAGTTTCCAACTACAAGTTGGGTGACAACAACCGCATCAGTATCGATAAAAACGGTTACCTCAGGGCCGAGTACAAGTCTGGCTGGGGCTGGGAGAACGATAACTATGCCTCGGGTGAACTGCATGCCCAAGGCGACGGGACCTATGAGTTGTCGTACTCAAGCTCCGGCTGGTACGTCAACAGCAACACCCAAGCGTCGTTCCTGTTGCTGTCCAAGCACTCGACCGTCGAAGCGATCGGTCTCAATAAGGGCGTCAACGCCAACGACCTGAAACCTTACGACACCGACGGCAAGCCGCAGACCAACATCGACCCGAGCAAGCTGGCCGAAGCCATTCTGGGCCACACCGAAGCCACCAAACCGGGTAACGATGCGGTCGCGGGTGGCGATGGTCACGACATTCTGTTCGGCGACCTGGTCAGCTTCGACGGCATTGCCGGCAACGGCGTGGAGGCCATGCAGGCCTATGTCGCAGGCAAGCTGGGCAAGCCGCTGGGTGACATCGACGGCCGAGTGCTGCACCAGTACATCACCGAGCACGTCAGCGAGTTCGATGTGTCGCGCACCAATGATGGTATGGACACCCTGCTGGGTGGCGACGGCAATGACATTCTCTTCGGCCAGGGTGGCGACGACTACCTCGATGGCGGCAAGGGCAATGACATCCTGCTCGGCGGCAGCGGCAAAGACGTACTGCTCGGTGGTGAGGGCGATGACATCCTCCTTGGCGGCAAGGGTGACGACACCCTCACCGGTGGCAGCGGCGCGGACACCTTCGTGTGGAAAGCCGGCGACACGGGCAAGGATGTGATCAAGGACTTCAAGCCTGCCGAAGGTGACCGTCTGGACCTGAGCGACCTGCTTCAGGGCGAGAAGGCCAGCACCATCGACAACTTCCTGAAGATCACGACGGTGAAGGGCGAGTCGACCCTGGTGGTCAGCTCCGAAGGCAAGCTCAACGCTGCCGGCGGAGTGAACAATGCCGATGTGACGATCAAGCTTGAAGGCGTCAACTGGGCCAACACCACGATCAACTCGCTGGTGACCGGCGCTGACCCGACCATCAAGATCGACCACTCCAACAGCTGATGCCTGAACCTGCGGTAGCCGATGTCTGGCTACCGCAGCACCAGGGCTTTGCCACTGCCGTATTCACATTGCATACTCGCTCGCCGGGCCCACAGCCCGGCGAGCTTGGCCTATGCTGCTGACTGCGGTCACGGACTCAATTTGACGAGGGATACCCCATGTTCTACGTGCAACGCGATGCACAGGGCCAGTTGCTTCGAGTAGAAGCCGCCGCCTTCGATGGGTACACGGAAGAGTTGCCGGCCGACCACGCCGAGGTTCAGGAATGGTTCGCCGACGATGTTGTCGAGAACAGCCTCAAGCAACTCAAGCAAAGCGATCTGGACATGATCCGGGTGCTTGAAGATTTGATCGAAGTGCTGACCACCAAAGGCGTGATCAGCATCACTGACCTGCCAGCCGGTGCGCAGGCCAAGTTGCTCAACCGCTCCAGTGCCCGTGAAGCCCTGGGCGGCCTGAACAACCTGATCGACGACAGCGAAGAAAGCGGTCTGATCTGATCGCTGCGGGCCTCCCTCAGGCCCGCTCAGCCTGTTTCAGCGCCAAGGTGCGGGCTCACCCACCAAGCGGCCCTGAATGCCCTGAATACCCATCTCGCGCAGCACCTTGAGCTCACCCTCGGTTTCTACCCGTTCGGCAATCAGCGGCAGATCGATGCTGTGCGCGGCGCGCTGGATCGCTTCGATGAACAGGCGCTTGTGCTGCTCCTGGTCGATGGCGCGAATGTAGCTGCCGTCGATCTTCAGGTAGGCCAGGCCCAGGTGGGCCAGGTTGCCGATCATGCTGAATCGCCCGCCGAACCGTTGCAGGCTCAGGCTGTAACCCAGTGCGTGCAGGCGCCGGGTCAACTGCTCAAGCATGGCCTGCTCGGGCAGTTGCTCTTCACCGATTTCCAGGGTCAGGCGCGAGCCCAGGGCAGCATGCTGGCCGAGCAGCTCATAAACACGCTGCAAGGCATCGGGGTCGGCCAGGGTGGCTGCCGACAGGTTCAGCGCCAGCGCTTCAGTGTGCGTTTGCAGGTGCTTGAGCACCTTTTCGAGCATCAGCACATCGAGCCGCGCCGACCAGCCAAAGCGCTCCAGCCAGGGCAGGAAGCGTCCGGCGGCAACGGCCTGACCTTCGGCGTCGAGCACCCGCGAGATCACCTTGTAGTGCAGCACCTTCTCCGGTGAATTGCAGTCCACCACCGGCTGAAAGAACAACTCGAACCGCCCTTGCTGCAGCGCCTGGTCAAGCAGCGTATGCCAGGCGTGATGGGTATCGCCGGCCTGCGGTGCAGTACCTTGCTCAAGACAAACCCAGCCAGGCTCCACCTGGTTCTCGGCCCGGGCCAGGGCTTCGTCGGCCAGCTTGAGCAATGCCTGCGGTGAGTCGCCCGGGCTGTAGGGGGCCATGCCGATGCAGGCGACCGGGGTGACATCGGTGGCGCCAGTGTCGGCCAGGCTCTGCAGCGTCACTTCCAGGGCCTGGGCCAATTGCACCGCCTCTTCATGCACCAGCCCCGGCGCCAGCACCGCGAACTCGCCACCACGGCTACGGGTGATCAGGTTGTTGGTTTCCGGGTAATTGGCACAGGTGCGCTGTAGTTGCTGCCCGACGGCCTGGAGCAACTGGTCGGTGCGCTGGCCTCCCAGGCGCTGGTTGAGCCCGGCCAGGTCCTTGACCCGCAACAGCAACAGGTAACCAGGACGGGCCTCTTCGATATTGCTGACCTGGGCATTGAGCTGCATCTCGAAATAGCGGCGGTTGGCCAGGCCGGTCAGGCTGTCCTGGTAGGATTCGACCCGCAGCTTCTCGCTGCGCTCGGCCTGCTCCTTGAACAGTGCCTTGAGCTTTTCGACCATCTGGTTCATGGCCTGGACCACCCGGCGCAATTCAGGGGTGCTCGGCAGGTCGGGCAGGCTGAGAAACTCCCGGCGGGCAATGGCGTGCGACTGCTCCACCATGTAATCCAGCGGCTTGAGCTGGCGACGCAGCAACAGAGCGCCCAGCACTGCGCTCAAGGCGCCGCACAGCAGCAACCAGCCCAGGCTGCCCAGGGCGCTTTGCCAGAGCTTGGCCAGGGCAAACATCGGGTGGCTGACCACCTCGACCCGTGCCGCCTGCTGCCAACCACGGCTGACGATGGCGTCACCGCCGGCGGGCTCAAGGCCGATCAGGCGAATGAACCAGGCCGGCACACTGCCTGCTTCAGCCTCGGCGTGGCGCTCCACCAACACGGCGTTGGAGCCCAGGTCGACGACCTTGATGCTTGAGTAGTAGCCACTGTCGAAGATTGAACTGACCATCAACTCGACCATCGCCGGGTCGTCGATATTCGGGGTCAGCGACAATGCCAGGGCGGTGGCAGCATCCTGGGCGTGGGAGCGCAATTGATTGACGTATTGGCTGCGCGAGCTCTCCAGGCTGACCATGAAGCTGCCGCTGAAGGCGACTACCAGGAACAGGCAGATGGCAAGCAGCAATTGTTTGAACAGTGACATCTGTGCTCCTTTAGTAAACCGGCTCGGCCGGGAAACCTTCGGCCTGCATCTTTTTCAGTAGATCCTGCCAGCGTGACAAGCGTTTCGTGTCGCCGACCTTCTTGTTGCCCCCTGCCCCCGTCAGCCACAGTCCTTCACCATTGAAGGAATAGACCGGCAGCAGGTCGGTACGCTCACTGGCGGGCTTGATCGCATCCATCAAGCTATCGAGTACCAGCGGCATGGCATTGGGGCTCGAATAGTAGGTCAGGACCATGTGCGCGCGGTTCTGACGCAGTGCCTTGACGTAGGTAATGCGCAGCTTATCCGCCGGCACGCCCATACGCCGCAGGCTGAAGTACTTGGCGATAGCATAGTCTTCGCAATCGCCCGCCCCCTTGATCAGGGACTGTATGGGCGTTGCCCAATAGTCGACCTCGCGCCACAGGTCGATATCTTCGACATAGCGCAGCTGGTGGTTGAAGAACAGATTGACCCGTTTGAGCTGCTCGGCCTCGCTGCCCTGCTTCTGTGTGGTCAACAGATTCTGCCAGGCATCGATACGACCTTGTCCCGCCCCCATTGGTCCGTACAGGGACTGGGCGCGACGGCTGATCTGGGAGAAGTCCCAATCGGCCTGCAAGCTGCCCAGCAGCAGGCAGCCGAGCACGACGGCAAGGCCCAGCCGGCGCATGGTCAAGTGAACAGCCCAACGTATCGCCACTGCGAGAACCCGCGCAGACTCATGGAAAAGCACCGATGGTGCGGCCTGGTCCATTAAAAAACAATGGCACCTTACAATCATTGCGCCATCCGCTTACTGGCCTGCAGCAAAGTCTTGGCCAGCCGCTCTGTCGGCGCAGCTTCCCTTGGGGAAAAACTTCATTCACGATAGCAAGTACCGCCGCGGCCGCTGCCTGCCGGCAACGATGGACGCCTGTCCCCCGCGGTTTGACATGCACCCATCCTCTAACTAGTGTGATTGGATCCAATCAATGACACACCTCAACACAGGGCAGCGTACAGCGTGACCGATAAATCCAGACCTCTGAGCGAAATACTGGGCGGCGAGCAAGTGCCTCCGCACCTGGCTCGTAGTGTGATTGAAGAGCGGTTGCGCAGCGCTATCCTCGATGGCCGCCTGGCACCTGGCCACGCCCTGCGCCAGCAGGAACTGGCCACCCTGTTCGGCGTCAGCCGGATGCCGGTGCGCGAAGCCCTGCGTCAGCTTGAAGCGCAGTCGCTGTTGCGGGTGGTGGCGCACAAGGGCGCCGTGGTCGCACCGCTGATTGGTGAAGATGCCGTGGACACCTACGCCCTGCGGGTGATCCTGGAGTCCGAAGCGCTACGCCAGTCGATCCCGCTGCTTGAGCCGGAAGACATTGCCCTGGCCCGCAGCTACATCGCGCAGTTGGAAAACGAAACCCGCCATGCCGAGATTGGCCGGCTCAATCGCCTGTTTCACATGAGCCTGTACAGCAAGGCCAGCAACAAGAAACTGCTGCGCCTGATTGAGATCGAACTGAACGAAGAGGAGCGCTTTCTGCGTTTTCACTTGTCTTCGATGGGCCTGGGCAAGCTGACCCAGGATGACCATAACGGCCTGGTGGACGCCGCCAACGACAGGTCGGTCGAGGACGCCATCCGTATTCTCGAGCGCCACTTGAACAAGGCTGAGATCACCATCAAGGCCTACCTCAACAGCCGATCTGCCGAATAATCCCCTTCACAGACACGCTTTGTAGCCGCGGCCGCCAGGCTGTGATCGGCCGCGAAGCGCTGTTCGAGAAAAGTTGCAAAATATTCCCGGCGCACCAACAATGCGACTAATTATCATTTGTGACCCCTCCAGCAGCGCACCTACATGTCTTCTCAAGAGTCCGTGCATTCGCTTTACAGTCATCACCACAGTTGGTTGAACTCCTGGCTGCGCAGCAAGCTGGGGAATGCCGCCGATGCCGCAGACCTCGCCCAGGACACCTTCGTGCGCCTGTTGCAGCGCAGCGAGCAGTTTGAACTCACTGCCCCACGGGCCTTTCTGCGCACGATCGCCCGGGGCCTGGTGATTGATCATTGGCGCCGTGAAGAACTGCACCGGGCCTACCTTGAAGCCCTGGCGCATCTGCCGGAGGCTGAAGTCCCGTCGGTCGAGACCCGTGAACTGCTACTGGAGTTGCTCGAAGGCATCGCGCAGATGCTCGACGGACTCAAGCCCAAGGTCCGCCGGGCTTTTCTGCTCGCGCAGTGTGAAGGGCTGACCCACAAGGAGATCGCCGAGCAAATGGGCGTTTCCCTGCGCTCGGTCGAGCGTTATGTGGCCGATGCGCTGTATCACTGCTATCTGCTGCGTTATGAGTCGCAGGATTAAACGGCGATGAGCGCTCTGAATCCCGCGCCCCGGGTAGTCAAGCAAGCCATTCACTGGATGCTCAAACTGCGCGAGAACGGCAACAGCCCTCACCTGCTGCAACAGTGCGAACACTGGCGCGCGGCCCATCAGGAGCATGAGCTGGCCTGGCAACGGGTGCAGTCATTGCACCAGGAGTTGAACCTGCGTTCGCTGCCCGGTGCCAGTGTCGCCTTGCAGACGCTGGAGAACAGCAACCAGCGCCTGCATCGGCGCCAGGCACTGAAACTGCTCAGTGGCGTCGTGGTACTCGGCTCGGCCGCCTGGCTGGGCAAGGATCTCCAGGCGCTCGATAACTGGACGTCAGACTTTGCCAGCGGTACGGGTGAACGCCGCAGTTTCCGCCTGCCCGATGGCTCTGTGCTGCAGCTCAATACCGACAGCGCCGCCGACCTGGCCTTCGACAGCAAGCAGCGGCTGATCCGCCTCAAGCGCGGCGAAATGATGCTGACCTGCGCCAATGACACGGCCAATGCGGCCAGCCGTCCACTGCTGGTGCAAACACGCCACGGCCTGCTCGAAGGGTTCGATGGCCGCTTCGTGGTACGCCAGGACCCGGACTGCACACGGGTGAGCGTCAGCCAGGGCAGCGTCGCGGTGCATGCACCCGGCGCACTGCAATGGTTTGGCGCCGGCCAGTCACTGCGGCTCGATGCCCAAGGCGTCAGCCTGCTCCAGCAACTGGACATGGACGCCGGGGCCTGGGCCGAAGGCCTGATCGTGACCCGCGATATGCGCCTGGCCGATTTTGTCGCCGAGGTCGGCCGGTATCGACATGGCATGCTCAGTTGCGCCGATGACATTGCCGACCTGCGCCTGTCAGGGGTGTTCCGCCTGGAAGACACCGACAAACTGTTGCAACTGCTGCCACAGACGTTACCCGTCAAGGTCAGCTACCGGACACGCTGGTGGGTGCGCCTGGAACGGCTGGCCTGATTTTCTGCAGATATTTCTGTCGGGTTTTTCTCGCGAGTCCGGCTAGGACAGTAAGCGACTTCTTCTGCCCTTACCGACTTAACGGATGTTCTCCATGCGTAATGTTTCGCCTTTGCTGCGGCCCACTGGAAAGAATGATTTTCAACCTGTCTTAGATTCTGCTTGCCGCAGCACCCTGGGCAACGCAATCCGCGCCGCCCTGCTCGGCACCGCCCTGGGTGTGGCTGCATTGCCCACCCAGGCGCTGGCGGAACAGGCCGGTAGTGTGAGCCAGCAATACAGCATCCCGGCCGGCTCGCTCAACGAAGTGCTCAACCAGTTCGCCCGTCAGGCGGGTATTACCCTGTCGAGTACGCCCCAGCTAACCGAGGGCTTGCAATCACCTGGCCTGTCGGGCAGCTACAGTGCCGACCAGGGCTTGCGCCAGTTGCTCAATGGTTCCGGGCTCGAAGCCAGCAGCCAGGATGGCAGCAGCTATGTGTTGCATGCTCAGGCGCAGGACGCCGCCCTGGCCCTACCCTCCACCGAGGTGCGCGAGTTTGCGCTGGGCAACGCACTGGGTAGCATGGAGGGCTACAACGCGACCCACAGCCAGGTCGCGACCAAGACCAGTATGGCGCTGCTGGAAACCTCACAATCGGTGTCGGTGGTGACCCGCCAGCAGATGGACGATCAGGGCTCGCAGACCGTGGCCCAGGCCATGCGCTACACCCCCGGGGTACTGACCAACCCCTACGGCGCGACTCACCGCTACGACTACGTGGCCATGCGCGGCTTCAACGATGGCTCTGTGGATAACATCTACCTGGACGGCCTTAAGTCCATGGGGGACAACGGCACCTACAGCACGATGCAGGTCGACCCGTACTTCCTCGAGCGCATCGACATTCTCAAGGGGCCCTCCTCGGTGCTCTATGGCCGCAGTTCGCCGGGCGGCCTGGTTGCCCTTACCAGCAAGAAGCCGCTGTATGAGCCGTTCCGCCAGGTGCAGGCGACGGTGGGCACGCAGGGTCAGCGGGGCGCCGGGTTCGACTTCAGCGGCCCGCTGGATGAGGACAAGCGCATCGCCTATCGCCTGACCGGCCTCGCCGACGCTTCCGACACCCAGTTCGATCACAACAAGGAAGAGCGCTACGCCTTGGCGCCTTCGGTCAGCATCAACTTCAGCGAAGACACCTCACTGACCCTGCAGGCCTACCTGCAACACGACCCCAACGGCGGCTACCACGGTGCCCTGCCGGCAGATGGCGCCCTGCATCCACGCAATGGCCTGCGGCTGTCCGATCACTTCTTCGAGGGCGAGCCCGACAGCGACAACTACGAGCGTACTCAGCAGTCCTTCAGCTATCAGTTCGAGCATCGCTTCAACGATGTCTTCACCGCACGACAGAACTTCCGCTACCAGGATTCAGACGTGTCGATGGACCAGGTCTACTTTGCCGGCTGGGCCGACCCCGCTACCAACGAGATGAACCGCGCCTATACCGGCGGTGACGAGCGGCTGCATTCATTCATCGTCGACAATATGCTGCAAGCCGAATTCTTCACGGGCTCCGCCAAGCACACCTTGCTCACCGGTGCCGACTATCAGCGCCGCAAGGCGCTCGTGGACTGGCGCTACGGCACCGTCAACAGCCTGGACGCCGGGAACCCGCAGTACGGCAATGGTGACCTGCAGATCCTGGGTGAAAACCGTTACCTGCGCCGCCTGCAGCAGACCGGCGTGTACATGCAGGACCTCATCGAACTGGACAACTGGCGCTTCTCCCTGGGCCTGCGGCAGGACTGGGTGAAGACCTCCGAGGAAAATCGCGATATCGAAGGCAGCCGCGTCAGCGATTCGCCGACCAAGCTCACCGGCCGCGCGGGTGTGCTGTATGTCTTCGACAATGGCATCGCGCCGTACATCAGCTACTCCGAGTCGTTCAACCCCAACAGCGTCTCCGACCAGAACGGCAAGCCGCTGGCACCTACCGAAGGCACCCAGTGGGAAACCGGTATCAAGTACCAGCCACCGGGTACCGACAATCTGTTCACCGCGTCGGTGTTCCACATCGAGCAGGAGAACCTGGCCTCCAAGCAACCGAACGAGGACTTCTATCGCCCGGTGGGTGCGGTTCGCTCCCAAGGCCTGGAGCTTGAGGCCCACGTGCAGGTCAGCGACAACCTCAAGGTGCTGGGCAGCTACACCTTCACCGACATCGAGTACTCCAAGGCGATGCCAAGCCTGGTAGCCGCCGACCTCGACAACAACGGCAACTCGCCCACCCAGGCGCCGCGGCACATGGCGTCACTGTGGGCTGACTACAACTTCCGCCAAGGTGCCCTGGACGGACTTCGTCTTGGGGGTGGCGTGCGGTATGTGGGCTATAGCTGGGTCGATGCCGAGAACACCATGAAGGTGCCCTCCTACACCCTGTTCGATGCCTCGGTCGGCTATGACCTGGGCAAGGTCGGCCTCAAGGGCATGGATGTGCGGGTCAATGCCAACAACCTGACCAATGAGAGCTACATCGCCTCTTGTGCCAGCCTGAGCTACTGCTACATGGGCGAAGAGCGCAACGTCAGCGCAACGGTCAGCTATCAGTTCTGATCCCAGGGTAATGAACGCCAAAGCCAGCACCTGATTCAGGGGGCTGGCTTTGTTGTATGTGGCGACTTCAATTCGGACTTTCGATCATGCGTCATCTCTACGTTCTACTGCACCGCTACCTTGGCCTGGTCACGGCCCTGTTTCTGGCCATGGCTGGCCTCACCGGCAGTGTGCTGGCCTTTCATCACGAGCTGGACGAATGGCTCAACCCCTCCTTCTATGACGCCCCTGCGGTGGGTGAGCGACAGCAACCGGGCGCGCTTGTGGATAAGGTTCAAGCCGAGCATCCGCGACTGCAGGTCTGGTACATGGAGTACCCGAACGAGCCTGCGCATGCCGCGCTGCTGGCAGCCGTGCCACGCAATGACCCGGCGTCCGGGCAGCCCTACGCCGAGAAGAACACAGTCTTCTACCTCGACCCGGTCAGCGGGCAGACACTCGGCCAGCGCTACTGGGGCGAGTGCTGCTTCTCGCGTGAGAACTTCATGCCGTTCATGCTCGAGCTGCACTACAGCCTGACCCTGCCAGGCAACTGGGGGATTCTGTTGATGGGCGTGGTGGCGATTCTCTGGGTGCTCGACTGCTTCATCGCCGTGTTGCTGACGCTGCCGCGGGGGCGGCCGTTCTGGCGCAAGTGGTCCACTGCCTGGAAGATCAAGGGTGGGCATGCATATCGGATGAATATGGATATCCACAGGGCTGGTGGTTTATGGCTGTGGTTGTTGCTGGTGCCGGTGGCAATCAGCAGCGTGGCGATGAACTTGCCTGCCCAAGTGTTCAAGCCGGCGGTGTCGTTGTTCTCGCCTGTGGCGCCAAGCGTCTATGAGGCCCGAGGCGGCCTGCCGAAGGATGAGTTGGGGCAGACGCTGCTGACTTATCAACAGGCCTATCAGTTGGCTCAGCAGGAGGGTCAGCGCCTGGGGCTGACGGCACCGATCGGCGAGCTGTATTACAGCTTCGAGTACAACTTCTACGGCGCAGGCTTTGGCCAGCACGATACCGATGCCCAGGGTAAGTCCTGGCTGTTCTTTCACGGCACCGACGGGCGGTTGCTGGATAAAGAGATCGCCGGGCAAGGCACGCTGGGGGAACGCTTCTACCGCTTGCAGTTACCCATACATGGCGGACGCATCATTGGCATGACGGGCCAGGTGTTGATTGCGGTGCTGGGGGTGATGATTGCAGTGCTGTCGTTGACCGGGGTGTACATCTGGTGGCGCAAGCTGCAGGCGCGGCGCAATAGCAGAGCAAGGAAGGTATAAATCCCAACCCCCAGAAAGACAAAACCCCTGTCTGCAGTGCAGACAGGGGTTCTGGAATTGAATCTTGACGATGACCTACTCTCACATGGGGAAACCCCACACTACCATCGGCGATGCATCGTTTCACTGCTGAGTTCGGGATGGGATCAGGTGGTTCCAATGCTCTATGGTCGTCAAGAAATTCTGTGTGCCGGTCCGTCTGTAGCGACGTGCCAGCGAATTCTTGATGCTTCTACCCTAAAGACAAAACCCCTACCTGCGTGTGCAGATAGGGGTTTCGGAATTTAATCTTGACGATGACCTACTCTCACATGGGGAAACCCCACACTACCATCGGCGATGCATCGTTTCACTACTGAGTTCGGGATGGGATCAGGTGGTTCCAATGCTCTATGGTCGTCAAGAAATTCTGTGTACCGGACCGTCGTTCGACGCTCCAGCAAATCGGGTATGTGATGTTTTGTGAGTCGCAAACTTTCGGTTCGTTTCGTCTTCACAACACCGTAATCTGGTCGTTCGACGCAAATTGCTTGGGTGTTATATGGTCAAGCCTCACGGGCAATTAGTATTGGTTAGCTCAACGCCTCACAGCGCTTACACACCCAACCTATCAACGTCGTAGTCTTCGACGGCCCTTCAGGGAGCTCAAGGCTCCAGTGAGATCTCATCTTGAGGCAAGTTTCCCGCTTAGATGCTTTCAGCGGTTATCTCTTCCGAACATAGCTACCCGGCAATGCCACTGGCGTGACAACCGGAACACCAGAGGTTCGTCCACTCCGGTCCTCTCGTACTAGGAGCAGCCCCTCTCAAATCTCAAACGTCCACGGCAGATAGGGACCGAACTGTCTCACGACGTTCTAAACCCAGCTCGCGTACCACTTTAAATGGCGAACAGCCATACCCTTGGGACCGGCTTCAGCCCCAGGATGTGATGAGCCGACATCGAGGTGCCAAACACCGCCGTCGATATGAACTCTTGGGCGGTATCAGCCTGTTATCCCCGGAGTACCTTTTATCCGTTGAGCGATGGCCCTTCCATACAGAACCACCGGATCACTAAGACCTACTTTCGTACCTGCTCGACGTGTCTGTCTCGCAGTCAAGCGCGCTTTTGCCTTTATACTCTACGACCGATTTCCGACCGGTCTGAGCGCACCTTCGTACTCCTCCGTTACTCTTTAGGAGGAGACCGCCCCAGTCAAACTACCCACCATACACTGTCCTCGATCCGGATAACGGACCTGAGTTAGAACCTCAAAGTTGCCAGGGTGGTATTTCAAGGATGGCTCCACGCGAACTGGCGTCCACGCTTCAAAGCCTCCCACCTATCCTACACAAGCAAATTCAAAGTCCAGTGCAAAGCTATAGTAAAGGTTCACGGGGTCTTTCCGTCTAGCCGCGGATACACTGCATCTTCACAGCGATTTCAATTTCACTGAGTCTCGGGTGGAGACAGCGCCGCCATCGTTACGCCATTCGTGCAGGTCGGAACTTACCCGACAAGGAATTTCGCTACCTTAGGACCGTTATAGTTACGGCCGCCGTTTACCGGGGCTTCGATCAAGAGCTTCGCGTTAGCTAACCCCATCAATTAACCTTCCGGCACCGGGCAGGCGTCACACCCTATACGTCCACTTTCGTGTTTGCAGAGTGCTGTGTTTTTAATAAACAGTCGCAGCGGCCTGGTATCTTCGACCGGCATGAGCTTACGGAGCAAGTCCTTCACCCTCACCGGCGCACCTTCTCCCGAAGTTACGGTGCCATTTTGCCTAGTTCCTTCACCCGAGTTCTCTCAAGCGCCTTGGTATTCTCTACCCAACCACCTGTGTCGGTTTGGGGTACGGTTCCTAGTTATCTGAAGCTTAGAAGCTTTTCTTGGAAGCATGGCATCAACCACTTCGTCGCCTAAAGGCAACTCGTCATCAGCTCTCGGCCTTAAGATCCCGGATTTACCTAAGATCTCAGCCTACCACCTTAAACTTGGACAACCAACGCCAAGCTGGCCTAGCCTTCTCCGTCCCTCCATCGCAATAACTAGAAGTACAGGAATATTAACCTGTTTTCCATCGACTACGCTTTTCAGCCTCGCCTTAGGGACCGACTAACCCTGCGTCGATTAACGTTGCGCAGGAAACCTTGGTCTTTCGGCGTGGGAGTTTTTCACTCCCATTGTCGTTACTCATGTCAGCATTCGCACTTCTGATACCTCCAGCAAGCTTCTCAACTCACCTTCACAGGCTTACAGAACGCTCCTCTACCGCATCACCTAAGTGATACCCGTAGCTTCGGTGCATGGTTTGAGCCCCGTTACATCTTCCGCGCAGGCCGACTCGACTAGTGAGCTATTACGCTTTCTTTAAAGGGTGGCTGCTTCTAAGCCAACCTCCTAGCTGTCTAAGCCTTCCCACATCGTTTCCCACTTAACCATGACTTTGGGACCTTAGCTGACGGTCTGGGTTGTTTCCCTTTTCACGACGGACGTTAGCACCCGCCGTGTGTCTCCCATGCTCGGCACTTGTAGGTATTCGGAGTTTGCATCGGTTTGGTAAGTCGGGATGACCCCCTAGCCGAAACAGTGCTCTACCCCCTACAGTGATACATGAGGCGCTACCTAAATAGCTTTCGAGGAGAACCAGCTATCTCCGAGCTTGATTAGCCTTTCACTCCGATCCACAGGTCATCCGCTAACTTTTCAACGGTAGTCGGTTCGGTCCTCCAGTCAGTGTTACCTAACCTTCAACCTGCCCATGGATAGATCGCCCGGTTTCGGGTCTATACCCAGCGACTAAGCGCCCTATTAAGACTCGCTTTCGCTACGCCTCCCCTATTCGGTTAAGCTCGCCACTGAATATAAGTCGCTGACCCATTATACAAAAGGTACGCAGTCACCTAACAAGTAGGCTCCCACTGCTTGTACGCATACGGTTTCAGGTTCTATTTCACTCCCCTCTCCGGGGTTCTTTTCGCCTTTCCCTCACGGTACTGGTTCACTATCGGTCAGTCAGTAGTATTTAGCCTTGGAGGATGGTCCCCCCATATTCAGACAAAGTTTCTCGTGCTCCGTCCTACTCGATTTCATGACTAAGAGATTTTCGCGTACAGGGCTATCACCCACTATGGCCGCACTTTCCAGAGCGTTCCGCTAATCTCAAAGCCACTTAAGGGCTAGTCCCCGTTCGCTCGCCACTACTAAGGGAATCTCGGTTGATTTCTTTTCCTCAGGGTACTTAGATGTTTCAGTTCCCCTGGTTCGCCTCTTGCACCTATGTATTCAGTACAAGATACTCAGCTTATGCTGAGTGGGTTCCCCCATTCAGAGATCTCCGGATCAAAGTCTGTTTGCCGACTCCCCGAAGCTTATCGCAGGCTACCACGTCTTTCATCGCCTCTGACTGCCAAGGCATCCACCGTATGCGCTTCTTCACTTGACCATATAACCCCAAGCAATCTGGTTATACTGTGAAGACGACATTCGCCGAAAATTCGCGATTAAACTCACAAATTTTACCTTAGCCTGAACAACACCAGTGAAAGTGCTATTCAGTCTATCTTTCTATCACATACCCAAATTTTTAAAGAACGATTCTGAAAAAGTTCAGAAATCAATATTCGAGGCGAATATTCATTTCTAAGCTTTGACACGGTAGCAAGGGGTGGTGGAGCCAAGCGGGATCGAACCGCTGACCTCCTGCGTGCAAGGCAGGCGCTCTCCCAGCTGAGCTATGGCCCCAACAAGAAACTGGTGGGTCTGGGCAGATTCGAACTGCCGACCTCACCCTTATCAGGGGTGCGCTCTAACCAACTGAGCTACAGACCCAGTTAAGAGCTGTTACCGATATCGTCTTCTTCAATGAATCAAGCAATTCGTGTGGGAGCTTATAAGACAGCTGATGTCTGTCGATTAAGGAGGTGATCCAGCCGCAGGTTCCCCTACGGCTACCTTGTTACGACTTCACCCCAGTCATGAATCACACCGTGGTAACCGTCCTCCCGAAGGTTAGACTAGCTACTTCTGGTGCAACCCACTCCCATGGTGTGACGGGCGGTGTGTACAAGGCCCGGGAACGTATTCACCGCGACATTCTGATTCGCGATTACTAGCGATTCCGACTTCACGCAGTCGAGTTGCAGACTGCGATCCGGACTACGATCGGTTTTGTGAGATTAGCTCCACCTCGCGGCTTGGCAACCCTCTGTACCGACCATTGTAGCACGTGTGTAGCCCAGGCCGTAAGGGCCATGATGACTTGACGTCATCCCCACCTTCCTCCGGTTTGTCACCGGCAGTCTCCTTAGAGTGCCCACCATTACGTGCTGGTAACTAAGGACAAGGGTTGCGCTCGTTACGGGACTTAACCCAACATCTCACGACACGAGCTGACGACAGCCATGCAGCACCTGTGTCAGAGTTCCCGAAGGCACCAATCCATCTCTGGAAAGTTCTCTGCATGTCAAGGCCTGGTAAGGTTCTTCGCGTTGCTTCGAATTAAACCACATGCTCCACCGCTTGTGCGGGCCCCCGTCAATTCATTTGAGTTTTAACCTTGCGGCCGTACTCCCCAGGCGGTCAACTTAATGCGTTAGCTGCGCCACTAAAATCTCAAGGATTCCAACGGCTAGTTGACATCGTTTACGGCGTGGACTACCAGGGTATCTAATCCTGTTTGCTCCCCACGCTTTCGCACCTCAGTGTCAGTATGAGCCCAGGTGGTCGCCTTCGCCACTGGTGTTCCTTCCTATATCTACGCATTTCACCGCTACACAGGAAATTCCACCACCCTCTGCCCTACTCTAGCTCGCCAGTTTTGGATGCAGTTCCCAGGTTGAGCCCGGGGATTTCACATCCAACTTAACGAACCACCTACGCGCGCTTTACGCCCAGTAATTCCGATTAACGCTTGCACCCTCTGTATTACCGCGGCTGCTGGCACAGAGTTAGCCGGTGCTTATTCTGTCGGTAACGTCAAAACACTAACGTATTAGGTTAATGCCCTTCCTCCCAACTTAAAGTGCTTTACAATCCGAAGACCTTCTTCACACACGCGGCATGGCTGGATCAGGCTTTCGCCCATTGTCCAATATTCCCCACTGCTGCCTCCCGTAGGAGTCTGGACCGTGTCTCAGTTCCAGTGTGACTGATCATCCTCTCAGACCAGTTACGGATCGTCGCCTTGGTGAGCCATTACCTCACCAACTAGCTAATCCGACCTAGGCTCATCTGATAGCGCAAGGCCCGAAGGTCCCCTGCTTTCTCCCGTAGGACGTATGCGGTATTAGCGTTCCTTTCGAAACGTTGTCCCCCACTACCAGGCAGATTCCTAGGTATTACTCACCCGTCCGCCGCTGAATCGAAGAGCAAGCTCTTCTCATCCGCTCGACTTGCATGTGTTAGGCCTGCCGCCAGCGTTCAATCTGAGCCATGATCAAACTCTTCAGTTCAATACTGCTTGGGTTTTGAGAAAACCCTAAACTTGGCTCAGCAATCTCAAATGACTTCTTTGAAATCTTTCGACTTCTCGTGTAGTCACTTGTGATGCTGATAATCTTTTTGACTATCAGTCTGAGCTCACAAGCACCCACACGAATTGCTTGATTCGATTGTTAAAGAGCGGTGGCTGAAGTCTTTCGCTTCAACCGAGGCGCGCATTCTACGCCTTCCTCAGAGTGTGTCAAGCGTTCATTTTGAAGTTTTTCAGAATTTCTCTTTCAACTTCAACCGCTTAACTCGCTGCGATCTCTCGTCAGCGGGAGGCGAATTCTACAGCGTTTCAAGTCGCTGTCAACTGCCTTTTCACCGCTGCCGATCTTTCGATCGAAGCCCCTCCAGCACTACCTTGAACCGCTAACTCTTTGAAACTCAAGGAGTTTTCGATTCCGACCACGCCGGAAGTGGGGCGAATTATAGAGAGATAAAACGGCACGTCAATGCTTTATTTCAAACTTATGACAATAAGCCCCTGACGCGCCGCTTCTATATAGAAGGGAAGAAACCTTACAACACCCCCGCTCCACGCAACCGCCCGATCTCCGCGGCCGCCATCCCCAGCACTTCACCCAGGACCTGCTCAGTATGCTCCCCCAGCAGAGGTGGCGCATTGCGATACTCCACCGGCGTCGCGGACAACCGAATAGGACTTGCCACTTGCGGCACAACCCCGGCCAGGGGATGCGGGATTTCAATTGCCAGTCCCCGGGCTTTCACCTGTGGATCGGCAAACATCTGCGCCAGATCATTGATAGGCCCGCACGGCACGCCAGCCTTTTCCAGCTGAGAGACCCATTCGGCGGTGGTTTTGAATACCGTTGCCTGGCGGATCAATGGAATCAACTCGGCCCGATTGGCGACGCGCTGCTTATTAGAAGCAAAGCGCGGGTCATCCGCCCATTGCGGCTGCCCGGCCACTTCGGCGAACTTGCGGAACTGGCCATCGTTGCCCACCGTGAGGATGAAATCACCGTCGGCAGTAGGGAAGTCCTGGTAAGGCACGATATTGGGGTGAGCATTGCCCAGCCGCTTGGGCGGGTTGCCGGTAGTCAGGTAGTTCATCGCCTGATTGGCCAGGCAGGCCACTTGCACATCGAGCAAGGCCATGTCGATATGCTGACCACCGCCATCATGGTCTCGATGGGCGAGGGCGGCCAGGATCGCCACGGTCGAGTAAAGGCCCGTGAGAATATCGGTCAGTGCAACACCAACCTTGACCGGCCCAGCACCTTCATCACCCTCGGGGCGGCCGGTAAGGCTCATCAGCCCACCCAACCCCTGGATCATGAAGTCGTAGCCTGCACGCTTGGCATACGGCCCGGTCTGGCCGAAGCCCGTGATCGAGCAATAGATAAGCTGCGGATTGATCGCCTTCAGGCTTTCATAATCCAGCCCGTACGCGGCCAGGCCGCCCACTTTGAAGTTCTCGATGACCACATCCGACTTGGCCGCCAGCTCGCGCACCAGACGCTGGCCTTCAGGCTGCGTGAAGTCGATGGTCACCGACCGCTTGTTGCGGTTGGCCGATAGGTAATAGGCCGCTTCGCTGGTGTTCTCGCCGTAGGCGTCCTTGAGGAAGGGTGGGCCCCAGGCACGCGTATCATCGCCGCTGCCCGGGCGCTCGACCTTGATCACTTCCGCTCCAAGGTCGGCAAGGATCTGCCCGGACCACGGCCCGGCCAGCACTCGCGACAAATCCAGCACCCGCAGATGAGATAGCGCGCCCATGGGCTGGCTCCTTATTAATAGAAGGCCTGGATGCCAGTTTGCGCACGACCCAGGATCAGCGCATGCACGTCGTGGGTACCTTCATAGGTATTGACCACTTCCAGGTTGACCAGATGACGGGCCACACCGAACTCGTCGGAGATGCCGTTGCCACCCAGCATGTCACGCGCCAGGCGAGCGATATCCAGCGCCTTGCCGCAGGAGTTGCGCTTCATGATCGAAGTGATTTCGACCGCCGCAGTGCCTTCATCCTTCATCCGCCCCAGGCGCAGGCAGCCTTGCAGAGCCAGGGTAATCTCGGTCTGCATGTCAGCCAGCTTCTTCTGGATTAGCTGATTGGCGGCCAGTGGGCGGCCAAACTGTTTACGGTCCAGGGTGTACTGGCGAGCGGTATGCCAGCAGGCCTCAGCGGCGCCCAGCGCACCCCAGGAGATGCCGTAACGGGCAGAGTTCAGGCAAGTGAACGGACCTTTGAGGCCACGCACTTCAGGGAAGATGTTCTCTTCCGGCACAAAGACGTTGTCCATGACAATTTCACCGGTGATCGAAGCCCGCAGGCCGACCTTGCCGTGAATCGCCGGGGCGCTCAGACCTTCCCAGCCCTTTTCCAGCACAAAGCCGCGGATATCGCCAGCATCGTCCTTGGCCCAGACCACGAACACATCTGCAATCGGGCTGTTGGTGATCCACATCTTGTTGCCGGTCAGGCGATAGCCGCCTTCGACCTTCTTCGCGCGGGTGATCATCGAGCCAGGATCGGAGCCGTGGTCAGGTTCGGTCAGGCCGAAGCAACCAATCCATTCACCACTGGCCAGCTTGGGCAGGTACTTCTGCTTGGTGGCTTCATTGCCGAACTCATTGATCGGCACCATCACCAGGGAGGACTGCACACTCATCATCGAGCGGTAGCCGGAGTCGATGCGCTCCACTTCACGAGCGATCAAGCCGTAGCACACATAGTTCAGGCCGCTGCCGCCGTATTGCTCAGGGATCGTGGCGCCGAGCAGGCCGACTTCGCCCATCTCACGGAAGATCGCAGGATCAGTCTGCTCGTGACGGAAAGCCTCCAGCACGCGCGGGGCCAACTTGTCCTGGGCGAACTGATAAGCGCTGTCACGCACCATGCGCTCTTCTTCAGTGAGCTGTTGGTCGAGCAACAGCGGATCGATCCAGTTGAAGCTTGCTTTACCGGCCATGAGCGAATCCTCGAAAGATGGGACCAGAGTTGTTATGCATTGATCCTAGGCCCCTTCAACCGACGAGACAAACGAGGAATGCGCAACGTCCTGTGATAATTTCTCACTCCGTAATACCAGCAACGCCACTCTTTGCGCCTTATTAGTGAGGTTGACGTACATGCGACGCAAGATCCCCAGTACCGCAGCCCTGGTATGTTTCGAGGCCGCAGCCCGGCACGAGAGCTTTACCAAGGCCTCCCAGGAGTTGTCCCTGACTCAGGGCGCCGTCTGTCGGCAAGTCGCCGGCCTGGAGGAGTTTCTCAACGTCGAGCTGTTCCGTCGCTCGCGTCGCGGGGTAAAGCTCACCGAGGCAGGGCTTTCCTATAGCCGTCGCGTAGCGGCACAACTGGACGCCGTAGAGCGCGACACCTTGTCGGTAATGGGCCAGCAGGGCGCCAATGTGATCGAGCTGGCCGTGGTACCGACCTTCGGCACCCAATGGCTGTTGCCCAGGCTCAAGGACTTCCAGCTGCGTCACCCCGAGGTCACCGTCAACCTCACCAACCGCACCCGACCGTTCCTGTTTGCCGACACCAATTTCGATGCCGCCATCTATTTTGGCGATGCCGACTGGTCGGGTACGCAGTCCCATCGACTCATGGGGGAGAATCCGGTACCGGTCTGCAGCCCGGCGCTGCTGGGTGGAGCAGGGGAGCTAGACCCCGAACAGCTCGCACAACTGCCTCTACTGCAACAGACCACACGCCCCTACGCCTGGCGCCAATGGTTCAACAGCCTCGACATGAACGTCCCAAGGGACATGACCGGCCCACGCTATGAGCTATTCTCGATGCTTGCGCAGGCGGCCATGCATGAGATGGGGGTGGCGCTGATTCCACCGTTCCTGATCCAGCGCGAATTGGCAGAAGGGCGCCTGGTTGTCGCCAACCGGCATGCGCTGTCAAGCATCAAGGCGTATTACCTGATGATCCCGGAGCGAAAGGTGGAATCTGCATCTTTGCGCGCTTTTCGCGACTGGCTAGTAGCCGAAGCCGGCCGCTATACCGCTACCCACAAGGATCACAGCAATAACTCGACCCCGTAGTCAGTAAAACTGGAACCCTACAGATGTACGGAAATGTCGCAATTACCACAACTGTTTTTCCACCCCCTCCGACAGCCCTTAACCCTCCTATTTATGCGGCTTTCACAGCATAAATCGCGTTTTGAACAGCGCATTCAGAGAATTCGGCGGAATTATTTCAAAATTTACCGTAATCTCCCTGAAGCCCGTGATTGGCGGGCTCCAGGTCAGTTATTGCGACATTCGGTCACAGGGTGACTTGTAGTTTGATTGCCGTCACCCTTCAAAACTGGTTGAAGCGACTCTGTAATCACCTGCAAAATGCCGCGCCCCGCCTGAATTCGGCGGGATCGTGCTGATCGGCCGCCCCAGACGCACCATCCGCAGTGCGCTGGTTTTCCAACAAAAGATCACGCAGGAGATTTGACGTGCACATTGGTGTTCCACTCGAAACGCAGACGGGCGAAACACGGGTTGCTGCAACCCCGGAAACCATCAAGAAACTGATTGGTCAGGGGCA
The DNA here is from genome assembly GCF_035581345.1 of Pseudomonas sp. JQ170C. Classification (NCBI taxonomy): domain Bacteria; kingdom Pseudomonadati; phylum Pseudomonadota; class Gammaproteobacteria; order Pseudomonadales; family Pseudomonadaceae; genus Pseudomonas; species Pseudomonas sp. JQ170C. The sequence continues at coordinate 111,215 of NZ_CP141608.1, read as the reverse complement.
TCAGGTCACCGTCCAGAGCGGCGCCGGCATCAACGCCAGCGTTCCGGACAGTGCCTATGAAGCAGCAGGCGCCACTATTGGCAGCGCTGCCGATGCGTTTGGTGCACAGCTGGTGTTGAAGGTCGTAGCACCCAACGACAGCGAATTGGCCCAGATCAACAGCGGCACCGTCCTGGTGGGGATGCTCAATCCGTTCAACAACGAAACCATTGCCAAGATGGCCGAACGCGGCGTCACCGCGTTCGCCCTCGAAGCGGCGCCGCGCACCTCACGGGCGCAGAGCCTCGACGTGCTGTCTTCGCAGGCCAACATTGCCGGCTACAAGTCGGTGCTGCTGGCGGCTCACTACTACCCACGCTTCATGCCGATGCTGATGACTGCCGCAGGCACCGTCAAAGCCGCTCGTGTACTGATTCTGGGTGCGGGTGTGGCGGGACTTCAGGCGATCGCCACGGCCAAGCGCCTGGGCGCCGTCATTGAAGCCTCGGACGTCCGTCCGGCGGTGAAGGAGCAGATCGAGTCGCTGGGCGCCAAGTTCATCGACGTGCCCTACGAAACCGACGAAGAACGCGAATGTGCCGAAGGCGTTGGTGGCTACGCCCGCCCAATGCCTGCGAGCTGGATGCAGCGTCAGGCCCAGGCGGTGCACGAGCGCGCCAAGCAGGCTGACATTGTCATCACCACCGCGCTGATCCCGGGCCGCAAGGCACCGACGCTGTTGAGCGCCGAGACCGTTGCGCAAATGAAGCCGGGCTCCGTGGTCATTGACCTTGCCGCAGCCCAGGGCGGCAACTGCCCGCTGACCGTCGCCGACCAGGTAGTGATCGAGAATGGTGTGACCATCGTCGGCCCGACCAACCTGCCCGCGCAGGTCGGGGCAGATGCTTCGGCGCTCTATGCCCGCAACCTGCTCGACTTCATGAAGCTGCTGTTCGACAAGGACAGTCAGCTGGTGATCAACCTCGAAGACGATATCGTCGCCGCGTGCCTGATGTGCCGCGACGGCCAGATCATCCGCAAGAACGGATAAGGAGCTAGACAATGGAAGACATGCTGATCTCTCACGGCGTCTATAACCTGATCATTTTCGTGCTGGCGATCTATATCGGTTACCACGTGGTGTGGAACGTCACCCCGGCACTGCATACCCCCCTGATGGCGGTTACCAACGCCATTTCCGCCATCGTCATCGTCGGCGCCATGCTGGCCGCCGCCCTGACCGTGACACCGTTCGGCAAGATCATGGGCACCCTGGCGGTGGCCTTGGCAGCGGTCAACGTATTTGGTGGTTTCCTGGTCACCCGGCGCATGCTGGAGATGTTCAAGAAGAAAGCCGCAAAGGCTGAGGGGAAGCAGTAAACATGAGCATGAACCTGGTAACACTTCTCTACCTCGTCGCCTCGGTGTGCTTCATCCAGGCGCTCAAGGGCCTGTCGCACCCGACGTCGTCGCGGCGCGGCAACCTGTTCGGCATGCTCGGCATGGCCCTGGCGATCATCACCACCATCGGCCTGATCTACAAGCTGGGTGCAGAGCTGGCCACTGACGGCATCGGCTATGTCATTGTCGGCCTGCTGGTCGGCGGCACTGCCGGCTCGATCATGGCCAAGCGCGTTGAAATGACCAAAATGCCTGAGCTGGTTGCTTTCATGCACAGCATGATCGGTCTGGCCGCGGTGTTCATCGCAATTGCAGCAGTGGTTGAGCCGCAGTCGCTGGGCATCGTCTCCAGCATCAGCGACCCGATCCCCACCGGTAACCGCCTGGAGCTGTTCCTCGGCGCAGCCATCGGTGCGATCACCTTCTCGGGTTCGGTCATTGCCTTCGGCAAGCTCTCCGGCAAGTACAAGTTCCGCCTGTTCCAGGGCGCACCTGTGCAGTTCCGCGGTCAGCACCAACTGAACCTGGTGCTGGGCCTGGCAACCATCGGCCTGGGGCTGGTCTTCACCTTCACCGGCAACTTGAGCGCCTTCGCCCTGATGCTGATCCTGGCGTTCGTCATGGGTGTGCTGATCATCATCCCGATCGGCGGCGCCGACATGCCGGTCGTGGTGTCGATGCTCAACAGCTACTCGGGCTGGGCGGCGGCCGGTATCGGCTTCTCGCTGAACAACTCGATGCTGATCATTGCCGGCTCCCTGGTCGGTTCGTCCGGTGCCATCCTGTCGTACATCATGTGCAAGGCGATGAACCGTTCGTTCTTCAACGTGATCCTCGGTGGCTTTGGCGGTGCAACAGACGTCAGTGGCCCGGCCGGCGCACAAGAGGCCCGTCCGGTGAAATCCGGTTCGGCTGATGATGCGACCTTCCTGCTGAGCAATGCCGATACCGTGATCATCGTCCCGGGCTACGGCCTGGCGGTGGCCCGTGCCCAGCACGCGCTCAAGGAACTGACCGAGAAGCTGGTCCACAACGGTGTGAACGTGAAGTATGCGATCCACCCGGTGGCAGGCCGCATGCCAGGTCACATGAACGTACTGCTGGCTGAAGCCGAAGTGCCGTACGACCAGGTGTTCGAGATGGAAGACATCAACTCCGAGTTCGGCCAGGCCGACGTGGTGCTGGTGCTCGGTGCCAACGACGTGGTCAACCCGGCCGCCAAGAACGATCCGAAATCGCCGATCGCCGGCATGCCGATCCTCGAAGCCTTCAAGGCCAAGACCATCATCGTCAACAAGCGCTCGATGGCCAGTGGCTACGCGGGGCTTGATAACGAGCTGTTCTACCTGGACAAGACCATGATGGTTTTCGGTGACGCCAAGAAGGTCATCGAAGACATGGTCAAAGCCGTCGACTAAGCCTTTTCCAGGCTGTGACAAATAGCCCCAGCGCTGTACCGGCTGGGGCTTTTTCATGCCCGGCCAGCCGACAGAAGGCTCTAATTCAGGGCTTAGCATTCGACCTTGGTCGCGGGACGGCGCGTTGCTAAAACACTAGACTGCGCATCTAGCTTTAGTAGCCCGAGATAACAATCCATGTACCGTGATCGTATCCGCTTGTCCTCCCTGCACAGCAAGGTAATGAGTGCGGCTGATGCCGCTGGCCTGATCGAGGACGGCATGACCGTCGGCATGAGCGGTTTTACCCGCGCCGGCGAAGCCAAGGCTGTACCCCATGCATTGGCCGAACGCGCCAAGCAGTCGCCGCTGCAAATCAGCCTGATGACCGGCGCCAGCCTGGGCAACGACCTGGACAAACAACTGACCGAGGCCGGTGTACTGGCCCGTCGCATGCCATTCCAGGTCGACAGCACCCTGCGCAAGGCCATCAACGATGGCAAGGTCATGTTCATCGACCAGCACCTGTCGGAAACCGTTGAACAGCTGCGCAACCAACAGCTGAAACTGCCGGACATCGCGGTCATCGAAGCGGTAGCCATCACCGAGCAAGGCCACATCGTACCGACCACCTCGGTGGGCAACTCGGCCAGCTTCGCGATTTTCGCCAAACAGGTCATCGTCGAGATCAACATGGCGCACAACGCCAACCTCGAAGGCCTGCACGACATCTACATCCCGACCTACCGTCCAACCCGTACGCCGATCCCGCTGGTAAAAGTCGATGACCGCATCGGCAGCACCGCGATCCCGATCGACCCGGCCAAGATTGTCGGTATCGTCATCACCGAGCAGCCGGACTCGCCGTCCACCGTACTCCCGCCGGATGGCGAAACCCAAGGCATCGCCAACCACCTGATCAACTTCCTCAAGCAGGAAGTGGAAGCAGGGCGCATGACCAACAAGCTCGGCCCGCTGCAGGCCGGCATCGGCAGCATTGCCAACGCGGTGATGTGCGGCCTGATCGACTCGCCGTTTGAAGACCTGACCATGTACTCCGAAGTACTGCAGGACTCGACCTTCGACCTGATCGACGCCGGCAAGCTGAGCTTTGCCTCGGGCAGCTCGATCACCCTGTCGACTCGCCGCAACGCTGACGTGTTCGGCAACCTTGAGCGCTACAAGGACAAACTGGTCCTGCGCCCACAGGAAATCTCCAACCACCCTGAAGTGGTCCGTCGACTGGGCATCATCGGCATCAACACCGCCCTTGAGTTTGACCTGTACGGCAACGTCAACTCCACGCACGTCTGCGGCACGCGGATGATGAACGGTATTGGCGGTTCCGGCGACTTCGCCCGCAATGCGCACCTGGCGATCTTCGTCACCAAGTCCATCGCCAAGGGCGGTGCGATCTCGAGCGTAGTGCCAATGGTCAGCCACGTGGACCACACCGAGCACGACGTCGACATTCTCGTCACCGAGCAGGGCCTCGCCGACCTGCGTGGCCTGGCGCCGCGCGAGCGCGCACGGGTGATCATCGACAACTGTGTGCACCCGGACTACCGCGATGCGCTGAATGACTACTTCACCCGCGCTTGCGAGCGCGGCGGTCATACCCCGCACATCCTGCGTGAAGCCCTGGCCTGGCACGAAAACCTGGAAGAAACCGGCCGTATGCTCGCCAGCTGAGTCGTACTGTAATTCAGCCGGTGATGCGCAATGCTCACCGGCTGAACAGTTACCACCTATACATTTGCAAAAACTGTTCTACTGTACCGGTATTTTCACCCCGCATTTCCGCTCCAACCTCCTTACTCTGCAGATAAATGCACCATTTGAGTGCTGACCAGTACAGTTACGCCTATTTCGAGTGCAACAGTGCACTTAAACAGTTAACTGGACCATCACAATCTAGGTGAACTGTATCTACTGTTATGGACGACAGAGGAGGATCATTGGCATCAGTTAAATCACTACCTAATGCCGCCACAAGCGGAAGGATGACATCATGGAACGTACCCTCAGTTCCGGCCTGGTTTTCGAAAACACCGCCAAACAATCCAAGGCTGCGCTGCCACTGCGCGCTCTGGCTAACCTGATGCTGTGGCAACGCCGCATCGCCAGCCGCCACCAGTTGGCCCGCCTGGACTCCCGCCTGCTTGCCGACGCCGGCATCAGCGAGGCACAACGCTACGAAGAGCTGAGCAAGCCGTTCTGGCGTTGATGCAAGGCTCGCCGGCCAACGCCGGCACCTCGAATTCCACAAAACCCGTCGCAGGTGACTGCTGACGGGTTTTGTCGTTCTGAAGCCGCGGAATAGAGCGGCTACGGGCTCGACAGATACAGTTTACGAAGAGTTATTTTTTACAGGTACAGTTGATAAATCTTACTGGTATCCTGTCTAACTCACGGACGCTGATCGCGTGATACGCTTAATGCACCCAGCTTGGAAACGATAAGTAGCACAACAAGCTGAGCGTGCGTCTGACACAAGTACCAGCCTTTTTCAGGAGATCGACCATGTTCCGTTCACGCTTTGTTGGCGCCGCACTGCTGCTGGCCCTGGCTTCCACCGCCAACGCCACTAGCTTCGTCGTGACTACCGACACCATCGTTCGCGGCGTAGCTGCTTCCACCGACGCCACCTCCGATGTGTCTTCCTCGTTCCGTGACGACAAGATCGTGCGCGCAGCCCGTGACGACGCTGCCAGCTTCGTTGCCAGCCACGGCGAAATCCGCGGTGTGAAGCTCGAGAGCGCTTTCGCCCACATCCGTCAGCAGGCTCCAACCCTGCAGGCGAGCGACGCGCAGTTGGCCCAGGCCATCCTGGCGATCTGAGGCCGCCTGATTCCGGCTTCGCGCATGTAACAACATGCAACGAAGCCGGGTTCCCTACGCTGGTTCTTGCCAGCGCATTGGGATAGCCTTGCCGGCTGACTTACCAGCCTACCGAGACTCATGCGTTATCTGTCATTGCTGTTGCTTGGGCTGTGCTGGGGCGGTTCTGCCCAGGCACTGGACCTCACCACCAATAACCTTGTCATCAGTGGCTACGTCACCAGCAAGGTGACCTCGGCACCCTTCGATCGCAAACTGCTCTTCGATGCCCAGGATGCTGCAGCGGCGTTTGTCGCCAGCGATGGCCAGCTCCGGGGCGCCCGCTTGCAAGCGGCGCTCAATCGCCTGCGCCAGTCCAACCCCGAACTTCATGCCGACGACCTTGAACTGGCGCAGGCAATTCTCGTCCAATGATTACCCCTGTTCTTCCGGAGATGCTCCATGCGTAAACCGCTGATTGCCGCCACCCTTGGCCTTCTGTTGCTGGCCGATATCGCCCAGGCGCAAACCCTGGTGGCCACCAGCAACATCATCGTGCGCGCTTTCGGTCGTTCGATCGACTTCACATCCGACACCACCACCTCGATCCGCGACTCCAAAGTCGTGCGCGAAGCCCGTGACGATGCGGCCAGCTACGTCGCCAGCAACGGTGACATCCGTGGTGCCCAGCTCGAAGCCGCCTTCGACACCCTGCGCCAGCGTGTGCCTGAAGCACGCCAGGCCAGCGACCAGGACCTGGCCGAAGCCATTCTCGCCCTGTGAAAAACCTGCGCGCCTGGCTGCTGGGCGGCCTGCTGACACTGCTGGGCATGCCTGCACTGGCGGACTTGCAGCTGCAGCTCAACACCGACGGCCTGACGCCTGCCCAGCAACAGGCCAGCCAGGCGCTGCTTGATGAAGCCATGCAGGCGCTGCCGCCCAGCTTCAAGGTGCGCCTGGATCGACGCATCCAGGTCAGCTGGAGCGGGAAGATGCCGGCGGATGCCTACGGCCAGGCATCGCTGGTCTCGACCCTCGAACTGAACCAAAAACTGCTGCCAAGCCTGACCGACGGCAGCGCTGCCAGCCAAAAGACCGGGCGCCCCCACGGCACGGTTCGCAACGAGCTGCTGGCCACCGTCCTGCACGAACTGACCCACATCTACGACCGCGCACGCCTCTGGCAAGGTGCTGACCGGCGTCTGATCACCCAGTGCACGCGCCATATGAGCAGCCAGGGCAAGGTTGGCCTGCCCGAGCAATGCCGCGGACAAACCGACCGACGCTTCACGCTCAGCGATGATCCGCGCCTGCTCGACCTGGCTGGCTGGCAGCAATATGTAGGCAGGCGAGGGGAGCGCGAGCAGCATAACCGCCAGGTCGCGCGCAGCCCGGACAGCTACGAGCTGAGCAGCCCAAAGGAATTCATTGCGGTCAACATGGAGTACTTCCTCCTTGACCCAAGCTTCGCCTGCCGTCGGCCCGCCCTGCAGACTTACCTCAAGGCCCACTTCGACTGGGCACCGGATCAGCCGGCGTGCACACAGGCACTGCCATTCCTCAATGCCGGCAACGACTTCGCCAAGGCACCGCTGGGTGAAATCGATCCCGAACGTGTCTACGCCGTGGATTACCTGCTGGCCGAGGCCAATCAGAACTGGGTCAGCCGCTGGGGCCATAGCATGCTGCGCCTGGTGATCTGCGCACCGGGGCGTCCGCGCGGGCCTGACTGCCGCCTCGACCTGGACCAGCACCTGGTGCTCTCATACCGGGCTTTCGTCAATGATCTGCAGCTATCGAGCTGGGACGGCCTGACCGGCGCCTACCCCTCGCGCCTGTTCGTTCTACCGCTGGCCCAGGTCATTGATGAGTACACCAAGACCGAGCTGCGCAGCCTGGCGTCGATCCCGCTCAAGCTTGATCGCACCGAGCTTGAAAGCCTGGTTCGCCAGGCAGCGGAGATGCATTGGAGCTACGACGGCAACTATTACTTCCTGTCCAACAACTGCGCGGTGGAAACCCTCAAGCTGCTGCGCAGCGGCACCGCCAACCCGCGCCTGACCGACCTGGACAGCATCATGCCCAATGGCTTGCTGGAAGTGCTGCAAGGCCGCGGCCTGGCCGATGTCAGTGTCCTCGATGACCCACGGGAGGCGCTGCGCCTGGGCTACCGCTTCGACTCCTACCGCGACCGCTACCAGGCCATGTTCCTGGTCCTCAAGCAGCAATTGCCGATTCCCCAGGACAGCGTCGAATCGTGGCTGGAGCAATCGGCCCAGCAGCGCCAGCAGTGGTTCACGCAGGCCGACCTGCGCACCAGCGCGGCCTTGCTCCTGCTGGAGCAGGCCAGCCTGCGCCGGCAACTGCTGCTGGCCCAGGACGAGGTCAAGCAGCGTTACCTGACCGGGAGGGCGGAGAACGATGCGAGCGTCGCCAAGGCCAACGGCACCCTGCAGCAGATTCTGGCCAACAGCGGCTTTCTCAGTCGTCCGGCCGAGCTGCTTGGCAGCAAGGGCTATGGGTTACCGCAGGAAAGTGAGCGGGCGCTGTTGATCAGCGAGTCCAGCCAGCGACAACAGCAGCTGCAATCCCTCAGTGCCGACCTGGACAAGGAAGTGCGGGCGCTATTGGGCCCGGCACGCGCCGCCGAAATCGCCGCCGTAGAGGCCAACATCAAGCAGGTGGGCGAGCACCTGCGCGCCCTGCACAAGGCGGCGGGTGGCCTGCAGCTCCCCTGAACCCTAAAGGGTTTCGTGCGGCTCCCCTGGCAGGTGTTCATCCAGGTGCAGCCAGGGCAGGCGGCTTTCCGTCCAGATATGCCGCTTGGGCTGGGCCAGCTCCGGGTTGTCCAGGGTGCTGACGGTGATGTCGATGGTTTCCGGGCTCAAGTCGGTGGTCAACGCCACATGAGCCCCGCAGCGGCTGCAGAAGTACCTCACACAGCTGGGTGAGGAGTCGTAGCGCTGGGGCGTACCACTGAGCCATTGAAAGTCGGTGCACGGGCGGGTCAGCCAAGTGATCAGCAAACCGCCGCTGACCTGTCGGCAAACCGAACAATGGCAATGGGCAACGTCGCTCAATGGCCCTTTGATCTGATAACGCAGGGCGCCGCAATGGCAGCCACCTTGGTACGTTTCGGTCATCGCATCCTCCTCCCGGCCATTGGCCGATAGCAAACAATGCACCTCTCGTCGCCATTGGGCCAGCGAAAGCTGGCTGAAAGCTTGTGGATTTAGGATGAATCCCACTTCCGGCACAGACCGGTCAGTCAGAGCGTCTGAATTTTCCACAGTCGCCTGGCCCAATTAACAACAACAATGGTGATTCTGATGTCCGCTTTCAACCGCCTCCCTGCTGCAACCCCTCCGCTATTCCATGCGCCGCGCCTCGCGCGCTGATCCGCCCGACCCGTTTCTTTAATCGACGCGATACGCCTGGAGTACTCCCATGCTGACCTTCCTCGGCTTTGCCATGGTCATCACCTTCATGTACCTGATCATGACCAAGCGCCTGTCGGCCTTGATTGCCCTGATCCTGGTACCGATCCTGTTCGCCCTGTTCGGTGGCTTCTCGGGCGATATCGGCCCAATGATGCTGCAAGGCATCACCAAGCTGGCCCCGACCGGGGTCATGTTGATGTTCGCCATTCTGTATTTCGGCCTGATGATCGACTCCGGCCTGTTCGATCCTGCGGTGCGCAAGATCCTCAAGATGGTCAAGGGTGACCCGCTGAAAGTCTCGGTGGGTACCGCCGTGCTGGCCCTGGTCGTGTCGTTGGACGGCGACGGCGCTACCACCTACATGATCTGCGTGGCAGCCATGCTGCCGCTGTACAGCCGCCTGGGCATGAGCCCACGCATCATGGCCGGCCTGATCATTCTCGCCGGCGGGGTGATGAACATGACCCCCTGGGGTGGCCCGACCGCACGCGCCGCCAGCGCCCTGCATGTCGATCCTTCGGACATCTTCGTCCCGATGATCCCGGCCATGCTCGCCGGTGTGGTGGCGATCCTTGCCATTGCCTACATGTACGGCAAGCGTGAGCGTGCCCGTCTGGGTGAGCTGCACCTGCCGGGCGACGAAATCGACCACAGCGAAATCAGCGTGTCGCAGTTCCCCGACGCCCGCCGGCCGAAAATGATCTGGTTCAACGGCGCCCTGACCGCTGCCTTGATGGTTGCCCTGGTTGCAGGCCTGTTGCCACTGCCGGTGCTGTTCATGGTCGCCTTCAGTATCGCCATGATCGTCAACTACCCGTGCCTGCAAATGCAGAAAGACCGCGTTGCGGCACACTCCGGCAGCGTGCTGGCCGTGGTCGGCCTGATTTTCGCCGCGGGTATCTTCACCGGCATTCTGTCCGGTACCGGCATGGTCGAGGCGATGTCCAAGAGCTTGCTGGCCGTGATTCCGGAAGCCCTGGGCCCGTACCTGGCGGTAATCACTGCCATCGTCAGCATGCCGTTCACCTTCTTCATGTCCAACGACGCCTTCTACTACGGTGTCCTGCCGGTACTTTCCGAGGCCGCCAGCCACTACGGTATCTCGCCGGTAGAGATGGCCCGCGCGTCGATCGTCGGCCAGCCCGTGCACCTGCTCAGCCCGCTGGTACCCTCTACCTACCTGCTGGTAGCCCTGGCCGGCATCGACTTCGGCGACCACCAACGCTTCACCCTGAAGTGGGCAGTGCTGGTCTGCCTGTGCATAATGTTCGCCGCGCTGCTCATGGGAATTTTCCCAGTGTTCAGTAGCCTATAAGTCAACAGATTCATCCAATCGCAGTGGCGCTCCTTGCCCGGGCGCCCTGCAAATACCGCACGAAGGAATACACATGGAATGGCTGACCAGCCCAGAGATCTGGGTTGCCTTTTTTACACTGACGGCCCTTGAGATCGTTCTCGGCATCGACAACATCATCATGATCTCGATCCTGGTCAGCCGCATGCCCAAGCACATGCAGCAGCGCACCCGGATCTTCGGCCTGGCCCTGGCCATGGTTACCCGTATCCTCCTGCTGCTGTCGATCACCTGGGTCATGCGCCTGACGGCCGACTTGTTCGTAGTGTTCGACCAGGGTATTTCCGGCCGCGACCTGATCCTGTTCTTCGGTGGCCTGTTCCTGCTGTGGAAAAGCTCCCAGGAGATCTACCACGGCCTGGAAGGCGAGGACGAAACCCACGAAGAGCCGACCGGCAAAGGCGGCAAGTTCCTCTACACCATCATCCAGATCGCCATCATCGACATCGTGTTCTCCCTGGACTCGGTGATCACTGCGGTCGGCATGGTCTCTCACGTCCCGGTGATGATCGCTGCGATTGTCGTGGCCGTGCTGGTGATGATGCTCTGCGCCGGCGCCATCAGTAACTTCATCGACAAGCACCCGTCGCTGAAGATGCTGGCCCTGTCGTTCCTGATCGTGGTCGGTACCGTACTGATCGCCGAAGCGTTTGAAGTGCATGTACCGAAAGGCTACGTCTACTTCGCCATGGCCTTCTCCCTGGCCGTCGAAGCCATCAACATCAAGATGCGCACTGCGATGGCCCGCAAGAAGAACCAGGAGCAGGGCGAGCCCGTGAAACTTCGCAAGGACATTCCGGGTCAGTAACCCTGAGCGTCAATAGAAAGGGCCCTTCGGGGCCCTTTTTTCATGCGCCTTCATGACGGTTTTGTTTCAAAGGCTCTGCCGGCTATGCGATGCTGGCGCCCCGGCCGCTAGCCGACTACAGCTTAAGTGAGCACTGGGAAAAACCGCCTGCGATCAGGCCAGGCTCACGGCACCATCCATTTGCCCCGCTGGGGCGCTTCAACAGGGGGCCTATTCAATGCTGACCCTGCTCAATCTGCTTTCCGCCGTGGCGTTGCTGATCTGGGGCACCCATATCGTGCGTACCGGCATCCTGCGGGTGTATGGATCGAACCTGCGGCGGGTGTTGAGCCAGAACATGTCCAAGCGACCGCTGGCATTCGTCGCCGGCATCCTGGTGACCGCCATGGTGCAAAGCAGCAACGCCACGGCGATGCTGGTGACCTCCTTCGTGGGCCAGGGTTTGATGACCCTGACCCCGGCGCTGGCGATCATGCTCGGTGCCGACGTCGGTACCGCCCTGATGGCACGGGTACTGACTTTCGACCTGTCCTGGCTGTCGCCCTTGCTGATCTTCCTCGGGGTGATTTTCTTCCTCTCGCGCAAGCAGACCCGCGCCGGGCAACTGGGCCGCGTCGGTATCGGCCTGGGCCTGATCATCCTGGCGTTGCAGTTGATTGTCGAAGCCGCAGCCCCTATTACCCAGGCCCAGGGCGTGAAGGTGCTGTTCGCCTCGCTGACCGGCGACATTCTGCTCGACGCCCTGGTCGGCGCCCTGTTTGCCCTGATTTCCTATTCCAGCCTGGCCGCCGTGCTGCTGACCGCGACCCTGGCAGGCGCCGAGCTGATCAGCCTGCCGGTGGCCATTGGCCTGGTCATTGGCGCCAACATTGGCAGCGGCCTGCTGGCCTTTCTCTCCACCAGCATGCAGAACGCTGCCGGACGCCAGGTGGCCCTGGGCAGCTTGCTGTACAAACTGATCGGCCTGATTCTCATCATCCCGGTGCTCGACCCACTGGTGAAGTGGATGGACAGCCTGACCTTCAGCGCCCAGGAGCTGGTGATCGGCTTCCACCTGCTCTACAACAGCCTGCGCTGCCTGATCATGCTGCCGACCGTCACCCCGATGGCCCGGCTGTGCAGTTGGCTGCTGCCGGAGCGCGCCGAAACCAATGGCCGCGCCCGCCCACGCCACCTGGACCCCGCCGCCCTCGGCACACCGAGCCTGGCCCTGGCCAACGCGGTGCGCGAAACCCTGCGCGTGGGCGACTTGATCGACAACATGCTCGAAGCCATGCAAGGCGTCCTGCGTGGTACTCAGACTGCGATGACCCAGCAGGTACGCAGCCTGGGTGAGGATGTCGAGGCCCTGAACAATGCGATCAAGCTGTACCTGGCACAAATGCCCCGCGAAGACCTCAGCGGCCAGGACAGCAAGCGCTGGGCGGAAATCATCGAGCTTGCGATCAACCTCAAGCTGGCCAGCGACCTGATAGAGCGCATGCTGCGCAAGGTGCAGGAGCAGAAGACCTCGCAACGCCGTGAGTTTTCCGACGTTGGCCTGGAAGAACTGGCCGGGCTTCACGGCCAACTGATTGCCAACCTGCGCCTGGGCCTGTCGGTGTTCCTGAGCGCCGACCCGGAAAGTGCCCGGCAGCTGCTGCGGGAAAAGCGCCGCTTCCGAGCCCAGGAGCGGCGCCTGGCCCACGCCCATGTCAGCCGATTGCAACGTAGAGTGGTGCAAAGTATCGAGACCAGTGCCTTGCACCTGGAACTGATTGCCGATATGAAACGATTGAACTCCTTGTTCTGCAGCAGTGCCTATGTGGTATTGGGTGGCTCCGATACCGGCGGTCTGCTGCTCGACAGCGTGCCGGATGATGCCCATTCACCTTGACCTGCGCCCCTCCAGAATGCCCGCTAGGAAGCTCGCCATGCGTTGCCTGATGTTCCTGTGCCTGTTATTGGGCGCCATACCCTGCTTTGCTTTCGACCGCTCGCAGGTCGAAGGTTATCTGTTGCCCAACGGGCTGCAGGTGCTGCTCAAATCAGGCTATGAACGCAACCATGTGTCAATTCGCCTGGTGGTCGGCGTCGGCTTCGACGACTTCCCGTGCGAGCAGCAGGAGCTGCCGCATCTTCTCGAACACTTGTTGTTCAGCGGCATCGACGAAGGCGGCGAAGGCGGTCTTGAGAAGCGCATGCAAGCGCTGGGCGGCGAATGGAATGCCTATACCAGCAGTGCCGACACCACGTTTGTGATCGAAGCCCCCGCCCGCAACCAGCGAAAGGTGCTGGACCTGTTGCTGGCGGTGATCAAGGACACCGAGATCGATGAAGACGATCTGGCGCTGTCAAAGCGGATTGTCGAGCGCGAGGACGGCGGACATTACACCCACCTGCAACGCTGGCTCGACCGCCAGGACATCGGCCACCGCTCCAGCGATCAGTTGGCGGTGGAGTTGGGGCTCAAATGCGCCGAACGTTCGGCGATCGACGAGATGACACTCAAGCAGGTGAATGACCTGCGCCAGCACTGGTATGCCGCCAACAACATGAGCCTGATCGTGGTCGGCGGCCTTGACCGGCTGCTGCCGGCCTACCTGGAACGCTCCTACGGCGAACTCACGCCCGCCGAACCGGGTGAGCGCCGGGCGCTGGACGGTGTCACGCAAAAAGCCGAATTCCGCCGCGAGCTGGACCGGGGCTGGCTGGGCGACAGTGCAAAGTTGCATTGGCTGTTCCTGGAGCCGGTACTGGACAACGACCACGGGCAAACCTTCGATCTGCTGCAGCGCTACCTGGACTGGGCGCTGTATGAAGAGCTTCGTCTCAAGCACGGCGTGTCGTACGGGCCTTACACCCAACGGGAGACCTTTGGCGACACCGGGATGATGAGCCTCAATGCCGACGTGGACCGTGCCGACCTCAAGGAAGCCGAACAGGCCCTGGGCGACATGCTCGACCGCCTGCGCAAGCACGGCCTGGACCCGACCACCTTCGCCCGGATCAAACAGGCGGCGATCGACCGCGAAGCCTGGACCACTCAAGGCAACTCGGCCCTGGCGGACTACTACTGGGGTGCGCTGAACGATTATCTCGACGGCCGCTTCGCTGATCCGGCGCGAACCCTGCGCCGGGTGAGCCTGGAGGATGCCAACCTGGCCTTGAAGCAACTGCTGGCCAAGCCTGGGTATGTGCGTATCGAGCGACCCCTGTTCAGCTACAACGAGCTGACCGGGCTCATCGCGTTGGGGCTGGGGCTGATCCTGGCGGGCATCCTGCTGTGGATAAGACACCGCAGGCACCGGTAAGGGTGGGGTTGCCTGGCGATGGCAGGAAAGAATCAGAATGCCATCGCGGGGCAAGCCCGCTCCTACAGGGAATGGGTTAAAATCCTGTAAGCATTTATTACCTCACCCTGCGAACCCCTCTAATGCCTCAGTATCTCCAGCGCTTGATCGAGCTGATCAAGCGCTATCCCGGCGTAATCGCCCTCGGCGGTTTCATCTCGGGTATTGCCAGTTTCATGCTGGTCGACCGCCAGGAAGGTCTGGCGAGCTGGATCGCCATCGTCATGCTGATCAGTTGGATCTGGCTGATGATGGAAAACACCTTCACCAAACTGTTCGCCAAGGTCTTCAAGCGCGAGATTCCCCAGCCGCTGTTGCGCTACGCCACGCAGATGATCCACCAGGAAAGTCTGTTCTTTGTCTTGCCGTTCTTTTTTGTCACCACCACCTGGAACAGTGGCCAGCTGGTGTTTACCGGCCTGTTGGGCGCTGCCGGGCTGATTTCGATCATCGACCCGCTGTATTACAGATGGCTGGCCCCGCGGCGCTGGCTGTTCCTCGCGCTGCATACCCTGACGTTGTTCGCCGCGCTGCTCACCGCGCTGCCGATCATCCTGCACCTGACCACCTCGCAGAGCTTCAAGCTGGCCTTGGGTATTGCCATGCTGCTTTCGTTCCCGAGCCTTGCCAGCAGCTTTCCGATCAGCCATTGGCGACGCGGTGTGATGCTGGTGGTCATGACCCTGGCGGTCGGCGCCAGCGGCTGGATGCTGCGATCCTGGGTGCCGCCGGCAACCCTGTGGATGACCGAAGTGGCGGTCAGTACCCAGGTCGAGAACCGCACCCCCGGCAAGAGCCTCGACGAAATCAAGGCCAGCCAGATTCGCAGCAGCGGCCTCTACGCCTTTACCGCCATCAACGCACCCCGCGGGCTGAACGAGCGGATCTACCATGTGTGGCAGTTCGACGGCAAAGAGGTCGACCGCATCGCCCTGGATATTCATGGCGGGCGCAAGGAAGGCTACCGGGCCTGGACCCACAAGCAGAACTTCCCCGGCAATCCGGTGGGCCGCTGGCAGGTGAGGGTGCTGACCGAAGATGGCCAGGTCATCGGCGTGCTGCGCTTTCGTGTGATTGACGATGGTCAAGCAACCGCCAGCCAGTAACGCTATGCTCTGTGGCGGCGCATTACCGCGCCGCCAGACAGCATGGAGCTTATGATCAACTCGCCTGGCGCAACCCTGGACACCACAAGCACACCGTCACGCCTGCAGATCGTCGGTGACTGGACCCTGGCCCACTACGCCGAGCTCAAGCAGCACAGCGATAGCTTGAAAGGGCAGTACGACCAGCAAACCGAAGTCGATCTCAGTCAGTTGGGCAAGCTCGATACCGCCGGCGCCGCCTTGCTGGTTGAACTGCTGGGGCCCGAACGACTGTCCCACCTGACCGAATCAGCACAATTGCCCGACGCCAGCCGCGCCCTGCTGCAGACGGTCTACTGCTCGGTTCAGAACTTCTGCATCCCGGAAAAGCAACCCGAGCAATCGGTACTGATCCAGCTGCTCAGCCGCATTGGCTGCTCGGTCGACACCCTCTGGAAGGACACCCTGCAGATCCTGGGCTTTGTCGGCCTGATCCTGCAGACCATTTTCGTTCGCCTCTTCCAGCCCCGGCGCTGGCGCGTCACGGCGGTGGTCGCCCATATCGAACAGACCGGCCTGGACGCCGCGCCCATCGTCGCCTTGCTGACTTTCCTGGTCGGCGCCGTGGTGGCCTTCCTGGGTGCCACGGTACTGGCCGGGTTCGGCGCCAGTATCTTCACCGTCGACCTGGTCGCATTCTCCTTCTTGCGTGAATTCGGCGTTTTGCTGACCGCCATCCTCATGGCCGGCCGCACCGCCAGTGCCTTTACCGCGCAGATCGGCTCGATGAAAGCCAACGAAGAGATCGACGCCATCCGCACCCTGGGCCTGGACCCGGTAGAGCTGCTGGTGGTCCCGCGCGTCCTGGCGCTGCTGATCGCACTGCCTCTGCTGACCTTCCTGGCAATGATCTGCGGGATCATCGGCGGGGCCGTGGTCTGCGCGCTGTCGCTGGATATCTCGCCCGCCATGTTCCTGTCGCTGCTGCAAAGCGATATCGGCGTGCAGCACTTTCTGGTCGGCCTGGCCAAGGCACCGTTCTTTGCCTTCCTGATCGCCGCCATTGGCTGCCTGGAAGGCTTCAAGGTCAGCGGCAGTGCCGAGTCGGTGGGCGCTCACACCACCTCCAGCGTGGTGCAGTCGATTTTCGTGGTGATCGTCCTGGATGCGATCGCCGCACTGTTCTTCATGGAGATGGGCTGGTGAGTCAGACAACCCCCAACAGCCGCGAGGCGGTGATCGAGGCCCGGGGCATCTGCAACCGCTTCGGCACCCAGAGCGTGCACGAGCAACTGGATCTGGACCTGTACCGGGGCGAAATCCTGGCCGTGGTGGGCGGGTCGGGCAGTGGCAAGTCGGTGCTGCTGCGCAGCATCGTCGGGTTGCGGCGACCCAACGAAGGGCAGGTGAAGGTATTTGGCCAAGACCTCACGGGCCTGAATGACGAGCAGCGCTCGAAGGTCGAACGCCGCTTTGGCGTGCTGTTCCAGAAGGGCGCGCTGTTCTCTTCATTGACCGTCACCGAGAACGTCGCCTTGCCGCTGATCGAGCACGCGGGCTTGTCCCGCCCCGATGCCGAGCACCTGGCCGGGGTCAAGCTGGCGTTGGCCGGCCTGCCGATTTCCGCCGCCGACAAATACCCCTCGTCGCTCTCCGGCGGCATGATCAAGCGCGCTGCGTTGGCCCGGGCCCTGGCCCTTGATCCCGACATTCTGTTTCTCGATGAACCCACCGCCGGCCTGGACCCTATCGGTGCCGCCGCATTTGACCAGTTGATCCTGACCCTGCGCGATGCCCTGGGCCTGAGCGTGTTCCTGATCACCCACGACCTGGACACCCTCTACACCATCACCGACCGGGTGGCGGTGCTGTCGCAGAAGAAAGTGCTGGTGGCAGGTCCCATCGCCCAGGTCGAAGACACCGACGACACCTGGATTCACGAATATTTTCACGGCCCACGTGGCCGCGCGGCGTATCAGGCCGCCACAGTGGCAAAGGAGCTCTGAGATGGAAACCCGCGCACATCACGTGCTGATCGGCCTGGTCACAGTCATTGTGGTCACCGGCGCCATGCTGTTCGGCCTGTGGCTGACCAAGTCCAGCGTCGACAGCACCTTCAAGGATTACGAAGTGGTGTTCAACGAAGCGGTGTCCGGGCTGTCCCGCGGCAGCTCGGTGCAGTACAGCGGTATCAAGGTGGGCGACGTTACCAGCCTGCGGCTCGATCCCAATGACCCGCGCCGGGTACTGGCGCAAGTGCGCCTGAGCGCCGACACCCCGGTGAAAGAGGATACCCGGGCCAAACTGACCCTGACCGGCATCACCGGTACCTCCTTCATCCAGCTCAGCGGCGGCACACCGCAAAGCCCGGAACTCAAGGGCAAGGATGGCAAGCTGCCGGTGATCTATGCCTCGCCGTCTCCCATTGCCCGCCTGCTCGATGACGGCAGCGACCTGCTGACCAACATCAACATGCTGGTGCACAACGCCAACGCCCTGTTCTCCGAAGACAACGCCACCAGCCTGGGCAAGACCCTGGCCAACCTGGAGCAGACCACTGCAGCCTTCAGCGAGCAGCGCGGTGATATCCGTACGGCAATCCAGCAACTGGCCCAGGTCGGCAACCAGGCCAGCTCCATGCTCCAGCAAACCAGCGAGCTGATGCGCAACGCCAATGGCCTGCTCAACAGCCAGGGCAAGCAAGCCTTCGGCAGCGCGGAACTGGCCATGCAGAACCTGGCCCAGAGCACAGCCACCATCAACAGCCTGCTCAACGACAACCGCGACGCCCTGGATGGCGGCGCCCAAGGGCTGAACCAGCTGGCCCCGGCCATTCGCGAGCTGCGCGAAACGCTCAATTCGCTGAAGGCGATCTCCCAACGCCTGGAAGCCAACCCCAGCGGCTACCTGCTCGGCCGTGACACAAACAAGGAGTTCACGCCATGAGTCGTACCTGCCGCTTCCTGGCCCTGGCTGCAGCGCTGAGCCTGGGCAGTGCCTGCTCGATCCTGCCAGAGGCCGAACCTGCCGACGTCTATCGCCTGCCGTCGGCCCAAGCCAACCGGCCGGCAACACAGGGCACGCTGGCCAACTGGTCACTGCGGCTGAACAAGCCCCTGGCCAGTGATGTGCTCAACAGCCCGAAAATTGCCGTGGTGCCGGAAGGCAACCTGATCAGCACCTATAAAGGCGCACGCTGGAGCGACCCGGCGCCGTTGCTGCTGCGCAACCGCATGCTCGATGCCTTCCAGCGTGATGGCCGGGTGCCGCGGCTCAGTGCCGATGACAGCAACTTGCAGGCCGACTATGAGCTGGCAGGGGAGCTGCAGGCCTTTCAGAGCGAATACAGCGCCAATGGTCTACAGGTGCTGATTCGCTACGACGCGCGGCTGGTTGAAGGACGCACCCAGCGTATTCTCGCCAGCCGGCGCTTTGAAGTGCATCAGCCCGTCAGCGACAAGCAGGTACCGGCAGTGGTCAACGGCTTCGGCGCCGCCACTGACCAGTTGATGATGCAATTGGTGGCCTGGACCCTGGCCCAGGCCAACCAGGTGCAGGTTCAGGCAAAGAACCAGTAGCAGACGAAGATGGCCGCGACCACCCCGGCAAGCTCGGCCAGCAAGGCGCAACCGACTGCATGGCGGGCGCGCTGGATGCCGACGGCGCCGAAGTACACCGCCAGCACATAGAACGTGGTTTCGGTACTGCCCTGGATGGTCGCCGCCACCAGGGCAGGGAAACTGTCGACGCCGTGGGTCTGCATGGTCTCGATCAGCATGGCCCGCGCCGCGCTACCCGAGAACGGCTTGACCAGGGCGGTGGGCAGCCCCTCGACGAAGCGCGTATCCATCCCCAGCCACTCCACCACATGACGGATCCCGTCCAGGCTCAGCTCCAGGGCCCCTGAGGCGCGCAGCACCCCGACCGCGCAGAGCATGGCAACCAGATACGGCAGCAGGCTCTTGGCGACGTCAAAGCCCTCCTTGGCGCCCTCCACGAAGGTTTCGTACACCTTCACACGCTTGAAGGCGCCAATCACCAGGAACAGCATGATCAGGCCGAACAGGGTCAGGTTGCCCAGGATCGACGACAGCCCGGCCAGCGCGGTGGCCGACAAGGTGCCGAGAAACGCCATGAAACCGCCCAGCAGCAGCGCACCGGGAATCAGGTAAGCCAGCACCACCGGGTCCCACAGACGCAGGCGCTGCATGACGGCTACCGACAGCAGGCCGACCAGGGTGGAGGCACTGGTCGCCAGCAGAATGGGCAGGAAAACCAGGGTAGGGTCCGGGGCGCCTTGCTGGGCGCGGTACATGAAGATGGTGACCGGCAGCAGGGTCAGGGACGAGGCGTTGAGCACCAGGAACAGGATTTGCGCATTGCTGGCGGTGGTGGAGCTGGGGTTGAGCTCCTGCAGCGCACGCATGGCCTTCAGGCCAATAGGCGTAGCGGCGTTATCCAGGCCCAGGCCGTTGGCCGCGAAGTTCAGGGTGATCAGGCCCAGGGCCGGGTGACCGGGCGGCACTTCGGGCATCAGCCTGGCGAACAGGGGCCCCAGGACCTTGGCCAGCCAGTCAACGATACCGGCCTGCTCGGCGATCTTCAGAAAGCCCAGCCAGAGCGTCAGCGTACCGAACAACAGCACCATGACCTCGACCGATAGCTTGGCCATGGCAAAAATGCTCTCGACCATTGCGGCAAAAATTCCGGCGTTGCCGCCTACCAGCCATTGCGCCAGCGCGGAGATGGCCGCGACCACGAAAAAACCAAGCCAAAGGCCGTTGAGCATCCGATGTTCCCCCCACAAAGTTGCGGCAAATGATGCCACAGCTACACCCCGGCGAGCGCGGTGTCCTTAAGGTGTCGTAACCGCTGCCGCCAGGCTGCGATCGCCTGCATGGCAGGCGCCATTGAGTAGTACGACCGCTTCGCGGCCGATCGCAGCCTGGCGGCAGCGGCTACAAAAGCCGTCTCGCACAATGCAAAAAGCCCCGACCAGGTCGGGGCTTTTTGTTTAGCCAGACTGCACCTTAGTGGTTGGCAGTCTTGCCGGCAGGTGCAGCTTCTTTGCTGCGCCAGTGCGGCAGGGAGTTCCAGTAGCGCTGACCCTTGGCGTCGTCGTACATGCCTTCCCAGCGAGCGATGACCAATACAGCCAGGGCGTTGCCGATCACGTTCAGGGCGGTACGTGCCATGTCCATCACACGGTCTACACCGGCGATGAAGGCCAGGCCTTCCAGCGGGATACCGACGCTGCCCAGCGTGGCCAGCAGCACCACGAAGGACACACCCGGAACACCGGCGATACCCTTGGAGGTAACCATCAGGGTCAGTACCAGCAGCAGTTGCTGGCTCAGCGACAGGTCAATGCCGTACAGCTGGGCGATGAAGATCGCCGCGATGCTCTGGTACAGGGTCGAGCCGTCCAGGTTGAACGAGTAGCCGGTCGGAACCACGAAGCTGCAGATGGCTTTCGGCGCACCGTAGGCTTCCATCTTCTCGATCACGCGCGGCAGTACGGTCTCGGAACTGGCGGTGGAGTAGGCCAGCACCAGCTCATCCTTGAAGATGCGCATCAGCTTGATCACCGAGAAGCCGAACAGGCGAGCGATCAGGCCCAGCACCATGAAGGCGAAGAAGGCGATGGCGAAGTACACCAGCAGCACCAGCTTGGCCAGCGGCAGCAGCGAGGCGAAGCCGAAGTTGGCAACGGTCACGGCGATCAGCGCGAATACACCGATTGGCGCGTAGTTCATGATCATGTGAGTGACCTTGAACATGGCTTCGGAGACGCCCTGGAAGGTTTTCACCAGCGGGTCGCGAATGTCGGCCTGCAGGCTCGACAGACCAAGGCCGAACAGCACCGAGAAGAAGATGATCGGCAACATTTCACCGCGCATCAGCGCTGCGAAGATGTTCGACGGGATCAGGTTGAGGATGGTCTCGATGAACGCATGTTCATGCTGAACCTCGGCCGCCGTGGCCTGGTACTTGGAGATATCCACGGTACCCAGGGTGCTCATGTCGATGCCGGCGCCCGGGTGGAACAGGTTGGCCAGAACCAGGCCGACCACGATCGCGATGGTGGTGACCACCTCGAAGTAAATGATGGTCTTGAGGCCAATGCTGCCCAGTTTTTTCGCGTCGCCTACCCCGGCGATACCCACGATCAGCGACGAAATCACGATCGGGATGACGATCATCTTGATCAGGCGAATGAAGATGTCACCGGCAGGTTGCAGGACGTTGCTGATCCACCATGCCTTTTCTGCACTGAAATGATTCAGTAAAGCGCCGATGGCAATCCCCAGTACCAGACCGATGAGGATCTGCCAGGCGAGGCTTAGCTTTGCCTTCTTCATGTCGTTACCTTTTCTTGAAGTGGACACGGGCACCAGGCTGATAACCGCGACCCAGAGCTGTTTCCAGCATCAAATGGTCGGTGGTGGCTATCGGCAGGCGACTCCGTAGAAGGTCACCGCGAGCGAGCGTTTGAACGCTCAGGCCAGCGAAAAAAGGCGCAACTATTCCCACGCTGGGAGTCTCCGTCTAATGCCGTAAACGACTACCCTATGCCGAATCGGCATGACCTTTCTGCTCTAAAACGAGCGTCCCAAGGGGTTGCGAACGGGGCGTTCGGAATTCCGACGATGGCCAAAGCGCCATATTCCGGCCGATTTGGACGTATCCACCTGAATGCAAAAGGCCATTGTTCGACAATCCGAATGCGTGAAAAGGCTCAGGCGTGAAGGTTGAAACAGGACGAAAAAATATAGATATACGGTCGAGCGAAAATATGCGTCGACGTACTTTGTAGGAAAACGGAAGTAAACCTGGAAGGAATCTCGACAGTTCGTCAAAGCGCTACGGAAGCTCGGTCAGGCATGTCCCCTGAAGCGGGTCGCCCAACCTGAAACTTCCGTTGCTGCTTCACCTGACCCGGCCCTCATCGGGGGCACTCCCTGTACCCCTAGGCCCCTCCGATCCTGTAACAATCAGAGCAGCCCGGCCCCTTGGTCATGCGCCAGCCTTCCTCAGGCGGGCGCATCATAGAAACTGGAAACGGCGAAAGGTTCAGCTTCTATATATGTACGTGAATAGCCCGGCGGCATTCAGTACCAGTTCGGATCACGTTTGAGCTGCTCCATCAGCAACTTCTGCATGCCTGGGTCCGGCTTGCCCAACCAGCGGTAATCGGCATGGCGGGTAGGCGACTTGTCGCCCGGCAAGCCCTCGGGCACTTCGACCAGCATCCCGTAGGCGTCATCCTTGTCCCAGCTGAAGGCTACGACCAGACGCTTGTTCAGGCATTTCTGCTCGGTCTCGCAGAGCGGGCCGACCAGGTACTTGTCGCCGTCTTCCTCCACGGCCGACATCTGTTGTTCGGAAACCCCGCTGAGGTTGAGCACCCACTCGGGCAGGCGCTCCTCTTTTTCGACAGCCTCTTGCCAGGTTTCCCGGTATTCGGGGTCCGAGGCCAACAGTTGGTTGACCCGGACCTGGCCGTCATTGGCCGCCATTGCCGCTGTACTGCCGCCCATGAGCAGGGCGGTAGCCAGGGCTCTGTATAGCGTCCCTTTCATGTTCAACCTCTACCGCGACGACCGAAGAAGAAAGAAGCCACGAACAGCACCAGGAAGACAATGAAGAGGATCTTCGCGATACCGGTAGCGGCGCCGGCGATACCACCGAAGCCCAGCACGGCAGCGACAATGGCGATAATCAGGAAGGTGATAGCCCAGCTCAACATGGTGATTCTCCTTACCGTTTTAGAAAGAGTTCCTCTGGCTCAGAACACCCAGCGTTCACGAGGGGTTCTGGTCTCGACCGTGGCGGCGTTGGCTGCGGCGGGCGCTGCTTGCGTCAGCACGGCGGAGGCGGGGGTCGGCGCTTTAACCATCAGGGCGGCGCGGGCTGGGATGGCCCGGGCATCCTGGGCAACTTGCCAGTTGTGATAGAGCTGACCGGCAATCAGGGTCAGCAGCAGGGCCAGGCTGAAAAACAGCCCCTGGCGCAGCTGAAGTGGCGATATCTGCACTAGGGTGGCGGGATGGCGGTTCATGCCGTGCTCCTCCTGCTGCATTTGTTGTTGACTTGCAGTAGTCATTGCAGAGCGCATGCCATTCTTTCTTTATTAAAAATCTCTTTATTTATCAGCTAGTTATAAAACAAGGCGATCAACTGTAGGACGTATCCTGCACGATGGCCCCGGTCGCCTCGTGCGTTTTGCATGATCAGCCCTGCACCTTGGTCGCCACTTTGAGCATGTCTGCGTCCACGCCCCTGACACCGCGAATCTGTCGCGCAACTTCGACCGCGATGGTTTTCTGTTCATCGCTGACCACCTCACCCGACAGCCTCACCACGCCCTCCTGGGTAGCGACCTTGATGTTCGGGCCATCGAGGTTGCGGCTGTACATGAAGCTGGTCTGGACCTTGTTGTTGATCCAGGCGTCGCTCAGTTGCGGATCGCTCCTGACCTCCTGCTGTGCTTCTCGCAGCTTGGCCATGTCGGCGGCGCTCAGGCTGATCAAGTTGTTCACCAGGAAGACCCCTTCGGTCGAACCTGCCAGCACGCCAGCCAACTCCTTGGCCTCGGCACTGTTGACCTGGCCACGCAGCGTTACCACACCTTCACGGCTTTGCACTTCTATAGCTGACGCCTGGGTACGGGTACTCCACAGCAAGCGGGCGCGGATGATCGACGCCAGGGTCGCGTCCTCCAGGCGCTGGGCATAGGCGCGGCGCTCCAGCGGCTGTTCGACCAGGTCGGCATTGATTTGCAGGTCGTTCTGCACCTTGTCGATACCTCGGGTCGCCAGCGCCACTTGCTCGGCCAGTTGCCGTTCGACCTCGTTCTCGACCTGGCCTTGCAGACGTGCCGTTCCCCCTTGCACCTCGACTTCGATCTTGAACGGATTGAGCAGCCGGTTAAGCGCCAGGGCGGTTTGCAATGCGCCTTCCAGTCGCGCCTCCTGCCGCGCGGTGGGTTGTGGATCGGCGGCAGACGCAGCGACCGGCAACAATAGAAGCACGGTAGCGGCGACTACCAAGGGATGCGGAACGGGCATGGGATAACCTCCGATAGGCCAGAGAGTCATTGGACCGCATCCATCGCGCCAAGGTCCTACTGCACATACAACCGCCCTTTATTCAGCCGGTTAGATATGTACCAGGCGAAGGACTACCATGCAGGAGCAGGAAAGAATCAGAACGAATCATGCAACTTGCCCGATTTTTCTGACACTAACCAAGATCAATCTCAAAGGAGCGCAGGAAAATGGAATCAGCCCAGGAACATCAAGGCCGCATTCTGTTGGTCGATGATGAGACTGCCATCCTGCGTACCTTCCGCTACTGCCTGGAGGATGAAGGCTACAGCGTGGCCACCGCCAACAGCGCCGCCCAGGCCGAAACCCTGCTGCAGCGCCAGGTCTTCGACCTGTGCTTTCTCGACCTTCGCCTGGGCGAGGACAACGGCCTGGATGTGCTGGCGCAGATGCGCATTCAGGCCCCCTGGATGCGCGTGGTGATCGTCACCGCCCACTCGGCGGTCGACACTGCCGTCGATGCCATCCAGGCCGGCGCTGCCGACTACCTGGTGAAACCGTGCAGCCCCGACCAATTGCGCCTGGCCACGGCCAAGCAGCTTGAAGTGCGCCAGTTGTCTGCGCGCCTGGAAGCACTGGAAGACGAGGTGCGAAAACCCAAGGACGGCCTGGATTCCCACAGCCCGGCCATGATGGTGGTGCTGGAAACCGCCCGCCAGGTGGCCAGTACCGATGCCAACATCCTGATTCTCGGTGAATCCGGCACCGGCAAAGGCGAGCTGGCCAGGGCCATTCATGGCTGGAGCAAACGCGCCCGCAAGGCGTGCGTGACCATCAACTGCCCCTCGTTGACCGCCGAGCTCATGGAAAGCGAGCTCTTTGGCCATAGCCGTGGCGCCTTTACCGGGGCCAGCGAAAGCACCTTGGGCCGGGTCAACCAGGCCGATGGTGGTACTTTGTTCCTGGACGAAATCGGCGATTTCCCACTACCGCTTCAGCCCAAGCTGCTGCGCTTTATCCAGGACAAGGAATACGAGCGGGTCGGCGACCCGGTGACCCGCCGCGCCGATGTGCGCATCCTGGCGGCGACCAATCTCAACCTGGAAGACATGGTTCGCGACGGGCGCTTTCGCGAAGACCTGCTCTATCGCCTCAACGTCATCACCCTGCACCTGCCCCCCTTGCGCGAACGCAGTGAAGACATCCTGGCCCTGGCCGATCGTTTCCTCGCCCGCTTCGTCAAAGAGTACTCACGCCCGGCCCGTGGTTTCAGCGATGAAGCCCGTGCAGCGCTGCTCAACTACCGCTGGCCGGGCAACATTCGCGAGTTGCGCAACGTGGTCGAGCGGGCCAGCATCATCTGTGCCCAGGAGCGGGTAGAGGTCAGCCACCTGGGCATGGCCGAGCAACCGGCCAGCAATGCGCCACGTATCGGTGCCGCGCTGAGCCTGGATGAGCTGGAGCGGGCACACATCGGGGCGGTGCTGGCGACCAGCGATACCCTCGACCAGGCCGCCAAGACCCTCGGCATCGACGCCTCGACCCTGTACCGCAAGCGCAAGCAGTACAACTTATGAAATGGACGATGAAGCTGCGCACGCGGCTTTTTCTCAGCATTTCGGCTCTGATCACCGTGGCCCTGTTCGGCTTGCTGCTGGGCCTGGTCAGCGTGCTGCAGATGTCCAGCACACAACAGGCATCGATCCGCGAGAACGCCGTTACCCTCGACCTTGGCTTGAAACTGCGGCAGAACCTCGGTGAACAACTGACGTTGATGCTTGATGACTCCGCCAATGCCAAGGCGCTGGAGGACCTGCAAACGCAGTTCCAGCAATTGCTCGACGAGGGCACCAGCCATGAGACAGATAACGCGGCCAATGAAGGGTTTGCCCAGGCCAATCAGCATTACCAGCAGTACCTCCAGGCCTTTCGCACCAGCAGCGCACCGGCGCGCAGCCTCGGCGCCGACCATCCGCTGGGCCAGGCTTTCAATACCCTGCGTGCTGACCTGGTCAACGCCCACAAGCATGCCTTGGAGCACATCAATCAAAGCCAGCAGCAGGCCCATGACCGCGCCTTGCTGATTTCCAGCCTGCTCGGCCTGGTGGGCCTGGCCGTGCTGATCCTTGGATTTGTGACCGCCCACGGCATCGCCCGGCGCTTTGGTCACCCCATCGAGGCGCTGGCAAAAGCTGCCGACCAGATCGGCCAGGGCGACTTTGATGTAACCCTGCCCGTGGTCCAGGCCCTGGAAATGAACCAGCTGACCCGTCGCTTCGGCTTGATGGCCGAAGCCCTGCGCAAACATCAGGCAACCAATGTCGATGAACTGCTCGCTGGCCAGCAGCGCCTGCGAGCGGTACTCGACAGCATTGATGACGGCCTGCTGATCATCGACCGCCAGGGACACCTGGAGCACATCAACCCTGTAGCCCAACGCCAGTTGGGCTGGGATGACAGCCGCCTGGGCAGTGGCCTGGGTGAAGCGCTGAAGCGCCCGGAGCTGGACGAGCAACTGCGCCTGGTGTTGCGTGGCGCAAGCCTGGACCGCCCGCCGGAAGACCTGGACCTGGAAATAGATGAAGAGCCGCGCTTGCTGGCTTACAGCCTGACGCCCATGTGCCATCCCGGGGGGCAGATTCTTGGTGCCGTCATGGTCCTCCACGATGTCACCGAACAGCGCACCTTCGAGCGGGTGCGCAGTGAGTTTGTGCTACGCGCCTCCCATGAACTGCGCACACCGGTCACGGGGATGCACATGGCCTTCGGGCTGTTGCGCGAACGCCTGAAATTCCCACCGCAATCAAGAGAGACCGACCTGTTCGACACCATCGGTGAAGAAATGCAGCGTCTGACCCAGTTGATCAACGACCTGCTCAACTTCTCGCGCTACCAGAGCGGCCAACAGAAGCTGGAGCTGACCCCCTGCGCCGTCGACGACTTGCTGGCCCGTGCATGCGAGCGCTTTGCAGGACCGGCCGCCGACAAGCAGATCGAGCTGAAGATCGAGCTGGATACGCCCCTGCCACGCATCCAGGCCGACCCCTTGCAGCTCGACCGCGTGATGGACAATCTGCTGGACAACGCCGTGCGCCATACACCCACGGCCGGCCACATTCGCCTGCACGCCAGGCGCCATGACGAGCGGGTGATCATCAGCATTGAGGACAACGGCGAGGGGATTGCTTACGGGCAACAAGGACGGATCTTCGAGCCCTTCGTCCAGGTCGGACGCAAGAAAGGCGGGGCAGGCCTTGGCCTGGCACTGTGCAAGGAAATCGTCCAACTGCATGGCGGACGCATGGGTGTGTATTCGCGCCCGGGGCAAGGCACCCAGTTCTACATGGCCTTGCCGGTCTGAAGGCGACGGGCCTCAGGCCTCGTCATCGATGCGCCGCGGCGCCATGCGTCGGCCCCGGGTGATCAGCTCCACGAACTGACGGGCACTGAGCGGATGGGCAAACAGCCAGCCTTGGCCATAGTTGACCCCCTCGCTATTGAGCAGCAGGGCCTGGTCTTCATACTCGATGCCTTCGGCAATCACCCTCAGCTGCAGGGCATGAGCCATGCGAATGATGTGCGGCGCCACGCCGCTGCTGGCGGCGTCATGCCCCAGGGCGTCGATGAACGCCTTGTCGATCTTCAAACAGTCCACCGGCAGCGTCTGCAAGTACGCCAGGCTGCAGTAGCCGGTGCCGAAATCGTCGATCAGCACCTGGTGGCCCACCGCCCGCAGGGCTTGCAGGTTGTCACGGGCAACCACCACGTCGATCAGGCCGCGCTCAGTCACCTCGAAGGCGATCTGACTGGCGGAAACATGGTGCAAGGCCAGTAATCGTGCCGCGACCCGACCAATCCTGGGCACCATCACATCGCATGCTGCCAGGTTGACCGAGATATAGAGCTGTCGGTTGGAGCGCAGCAGGTGACCGAGCTGCTCCAGCACGCGTTGCAGGACAAAATCGGTGATCTGCCGGATCTGGCCAGTGTTCTCCGCCAAAGGGATGAACAAATCGGGACTGGTCAGGGTGCCATCCGGCCGGCGCCAGCGCACCAAGGCTTCCGCCCCCACACAGCGACGACTGTTGAGCTCGAAAATGGGTTGATACAGCACCTGCAGCTCGCCCCGGCGCAAGGCCATCTGCAGTTCGGAGCTCATGGAGCGGCGCTGGCGGACCATCTGCAGCACCAGCCAGCCGATACACCAGGCCAATACCAGGCTGCCGGGGAACAACAGCCAAAGCACCCCGTTCATTTTCAGCGGCATGCTGGCCCGTGGCGCGATCAGCACCAGTTGATAGTCCGGCGATTTGGTCGGCATGCGGTAGATCAGCCGATCGGGTAGCTCCAGCAGTGCTTCCTTGGATGTGGGTGGCCAATGCGCGGACGGTGGCCAGGCCTGCGGCGGGCCCAGCACCGGGACTGCCCGCGTACCGTTGTCCAGCACAACAAGGAGGCTGCCCTCCGGCGGCAAATCGACCACATCGGTGATATGGCCGCGGGACGTCGCGACCAGGAACCTGCCACGCCCGAGCATCAACGCGGCAAGGTTATCGTCGGGTTCGGTAGTGGTGTTGAGCCAGTAGCTGTAGGTCGGGCCCTGGATGTCCGGTGGGCGCAGCGGATTGATGATGCGCTCACCAATGCGGTTGGAGCAGGCAACCGTGCCATCCACATAGGCGGCTTCGTAGACAAAGCGATAGCGGAACGCGATCTCCTGCAGCGTCCGTAGCATCGGGGCATCACAGCCGCGTACAGGTTGGGCCTGCAGCTCGTCGACCCCTTCGCGCAGTTGTCCGAAAACCTGCTCGAGGCGCTCGAGAAATCGCTCGCCCCTGGCGTTCATCTGCTCACTTTCGCTCTGCTGCATCTGATGCATGGCCACGCCGACGCTGGCAATAAGCAACAGGATTGCGCTGGCCGAAGCCGCGAGTGAGGCCAGTAACCAGGGGCGGTAGAACAAATGGCGCAGCATGGACAGAGCGGCTGACATCAAGAATCATCCCGTTGAATACCAAGAGGTATAGCAACTGGCGATCAAGTCAGCCTGTCCGTTGGGCGGCGCCTTTCATCGACGGTTGTTGAGCACCTGCAACATGGCCGCTGTTTGGGCGTCTGGCACCCCGTCAAAACGCTGGGGACGAAAGCGCATCTGGAACGCTGCCAGCACATGCTTGGTGCTGACGTCGTACACGCCGGTCTGCTCGATGGCATAGCCGAAGCGGGCCAATTGCTGCTGATACCAGGTGATGCTGGGCAGGTTGACGCTGAAGCGGGCTTGCTGCTGGGCCACTGCCCGGGCATCGGGCCAAACGCCCAGACCCGCATCCGCCAGGCGCTTCCAGGGGAACAACGGACCGGGGTCGAGCTTACGCAGCGGGGCAATATCGCTGTGGCCAATGATGTAGCGGGGCTGGATGTTGTTGCGTTGGACGATGTCCTTGAGCAAGGCGATCAGGGCCTGGATCTGCTCCTCGGTGTACGGATGCCAGACGCGTCCGGTCGGCGTGTCAGTGAAGCCTGGGTTGACGATCTCGATGCCGATCGAGCTGGAATTGAGCCAGGTTCGCCCGTCCCATTGGCTATCGCCGGCATGCCAGGCACGGCGGTTTTCATCGACCAACTGATAAATGGTCGCCGGCGAATCACCCACCAGGTAGTGACTGCTGACCTCGCCGTGGGTCAGCAGTTGCAGGGAACGCTCCAGGTTAGCGTTGGTGTAGTGCAGCACGACGAACTGTATGCGTCCGTCCTGGTTGGCCGAAGGGTGACTACGGTCGATCCGCAGGCCACTGCTGCAACCTGCCAGGGTCAGCAGCAGGAGCACGGTAATAAAGGCTTTCATGGAGAAGGGCACATGTGATGATCTGCAATGCAATAGCATAACGTATCCGCGCTGATGCCACTTATCCCTGTTCGACTCGGTTTCGACCCAGATGTTTCGCCCGGTACAGCGCTTCGTCGGCGCGCTTGAGCACGATGTCGCTGCGCTCGCCCGAACGGAAAGCACTGATGCCGATCGACAGCGTGATGGTGACGCGCTCGCCCTTGAAGTGGAATGGACAGGCTTCTATCGCCGCGCGCAGGGCTTCGGCCAGCTGGCAGCCCGCCGCCAGGGTTGTCTGCGGCACCAGCATCACGAATTCCTCGCCGCCGAAGCGGGCGATGAAATCCCTGGGGCGAAGGCGCTTGCGCAGTACATTGGCAACAATCTTGAGCACCTTGTCGCCGGCTAGGTGGCCATAGCTGTCGTTGATTCGCTTGAAATGGTCCAGGTCGAGAATGGCCATCAGCAGGTGCCCACCCTGTTCCTGCCAATGCGCAACCTCCTGATCGACCTGCTCGGACCAGGCCGCGCGGTTGGGCAGGCCGGTCAGGGGGTCGATCAAGGCTTTTTGCCGCTGCTCTTCCAGGTGTTCGCGATAGCCCATGGCTTCCTGCTCCATGCTCGCCACGCGCTCGGCCAGGCCGTGCAGGCGGCTGGCCATTTCCTGCTCACGCTGATCGCGTTGGTGCCTGTGGGCATCCATGGTGCCAAGCAAACCTTCAAGACGGCTTTCCAGGACGTGCTTGAGGCTGTCCAGGTCGGCAGCACCTTGCACGCTGCTTTGCAGGCCATCGACCTGCTCGCGCAATTGGTTATCCAGGTCGCGGGCGGCGCAGGTGTTGTCGGCATGGCCTTCGCTGGCTTCGTGCAAATGGCTCTGGAACGATTCGAGGCGTTCGTTGAGTTGCTGCAGGTAACGTTCAAATTCGTGCTGGCCGCTGTCGTTGATGGCCAGCATCAGCACTGCCAGGTCATCGAGCACCGGCAACAGTTCGTACCAGTTCAACCCGTGCTCCAGGCGTTCGCGCAAGGATTGCGCCTGTGCCTTGTAGCGTTCGGGCAAGGTCAGGTCGTCGAGCAGGCCGAGCAGTGTTTCCTCAATGTGCGTGGCGACCGAGCTGTAGGTGGGCTCGGTACCGTCAGGCAGCTCGAAGTGATCCGCAACCTCCTCGGGTTCGAGGCTGTCGGGCTGAGTGTCTGGTTGTGCGTGCAGGTCGTGTTCGGGCACTGCCGGCGCTGCATCCACGACTGCGACTGGATCGGGCTCGGGCAGAGGCGGTACTGGCTCAAGGTCGGGGACCAGCTGCGGCTCACTCAGCGGCTCCGCAGTCGCCTCATGCAGTGGCTCCAGGGGTTGCAGCGCATCTACGTCGGCAGTGGCGGCCCTGAGTTCGGCATCACCCTGAGCCTGCAGCGTCGATGCGGGATGGACGATGGTCTCAGGTACTGACCCGGCCATCGCCGGTTGCAGCATTTCAGCTTCTGCTTCGCGGGCACCAAACAACCGCTGCAACAAGCCTGGACGCGGCGCTTCTTCCGGCCGATCCAGGGCAGCGAGTGCCTGATCCTGCAAGCTGCTCAACTCGCCCAACAGCAAAGGCATTTCACGCGACTGGCTGGCGCGGACCTCGACTTGCTTGGCGAACTTCTTCAGCGCGCGGCTGACCTCATTGGGCAAGGGCATGCGCTGCAACTGGGTCACCAGTGCCATGAGTGCAGTGCCGACCTGGGCGATTCGGGTTTCGCGGCGCTGCTCGGAATCGAGCACGGCTTTTTCCAGCCGCGGGATCAGGCCGGCCAGGGCCGCGTCCATGTTGTCGGTGCGAATGACCTCGCGCATTTCCTTCATGCACTGGTCTACCGCGCGGTCGCTGCCTTCAGCGGCCAGGGTGCTGCGCACCAGGCCACGGCGCAAGAGGTCGAGACGGGCTTCCCAACGGCGCTCGAGCTTTTCTTGCTGTTCGATACTCTTGAGGTACTTTTCTTTCCAGCGCTGGGCTTCGTCGGTCATGCCTGGGTCCGCAGAGGGGTGATGGCAATTAGCTCAAAGCGGGCAGCGTATCCACAGCGAGGGCATCAGGCAAACGAATCTCAACCGCGACCGGAAGATGATCGGAAATGGGCTGGGCCAGCACCTCGACCCGTTCCAGGGTCAGGCTCGGGCTGAGCAGAATATGATCAAGGCAGCGCTGCGGCCGCCAGCTGGGGAAGGTGGCTTGCACCTGGGGAGCGACCAGGCCCAGGTCGCGCAGTGGCGAGTGCTGGAGCAGGTCGTTGGCGTGGGTATTCATGTCGCCCATCAGCACCTGATGGCGATAGCCGCCGATTAACTCACGGATGTAGGCCAACTGCAGGGCACGGGTCTTGGACCCCAGGGCCAGGTGCATCATGACGACTACCAGCGCATCTTCGCCTTCGCCAAACCGCACCAGGATCGCACCGCGACCGGCCGGGCCGGGCAGGGGGTGATCTTCGAGTAGTTGGGGTTTGAGTCGGCTGAGGACGCCGTTGCTGTGCTGGGCAAATCGCCCGAGGTTGCGATTGAGCTGCTGGTACCAGTAGGGGAAGGCACCCAGTTGGGCCAGGTGTTCGACCTGATTGACGTACCCGGAACGCAGGCTGCCACCATCGGCTTCCTGCAGCGCCACCAGGTCGAAGTCGCCCAACAGCTCGCCGATTTTCTGCAAGTTGCCGGCACGCCCATTGTGCGGCAGCAGGTGCTGCCAGCTCTTGGTCAGGTAGTGCCGGTAACGCTCGGTGCTGATGCCGACCTGGATATTGAAACTGAGCAGCCGCAGCCGGCCATCCTCTGGCAGGCCGTTGGCCTGCAGGTGATGTTCGTTGACTCGCGGATCGTGCAAGCCAACGCCTCGCTCAGTTCTCCACCGGCGCATGGTAGTCGCCGCTTACTTGGCGGCGCGCTCCTTGGCAATCAGTTGGTCGGCGACATTCAGCACGCCTTGTGGGCCTTGGGCTGTGCCCAGGTCAAAGCGGTACTTGCCGTTGACGACCATGCTCGGAACGCCGGTGATTTCGTACTTCTTGGCCAGTTCCTTGGCTTTCTGCACCTGGCCTTTGATGGCAAAGGAGTTGAAGGTCGCGAGGAACTTGTCCTTGTCGACGCCTTGGGTGGCGAGGAAGGCGGCCATGTCTTCAGGCTTGGTCAGTTGCTTGCGCTGATTCTGGATGGCATCGAAAACGGCGGCGTGCACGTCATGCTCGACACCCATCGCCTCGAGGGTCAGGAACATCTGGCCGTGGGCATCCCATGGGCCACCGAACATGGCCGGAATGCGCTTGAAGTTGACGTCGGCGGGCAGCTTCTCGGCCCACGGATTCACAACCGGCTCAAAGCTGTAGCAGTGCGGGCAGCCATACCAGAACAGCTCGACCACTTCGATCTTGCCAGGCACCGACACCGGTACCGGGTTGCTCAGCTCGATGTACTGCTTGCCGGCTTCGATAGGCTCTGCGGCCTGGGCAGTGATACCGAATACGCTGGCGGCGACCAGCGTGGCGCTGAGAATCAGATTACGCATGCTTCACTCCTGAGCAGTCAATTTGGTCGCCTCGACGCGACCTGTCTTAAGACAGGTCGAGGCGGGCCCGAGTTCGTTAGTGTAACGGCAGCGGGCACAAAAAAGGGCGGCCAAAGCCACCCTTTTCATCTTCACGCCGCAGTATTAACCCTGCGTTAACGTTACTGCGCGGATCAGTGCAGACCCTGGATGTAGCTGGACAGCGCTTCGATGTCCTTGTTGCTCAACTTGGAGGCAATGGTCCGCATGGTGGTGGCGTCGCCATCGTTGGTGCGGTTGCCTTCGCGGAAGTCGGTCAGTTGCTTGGCGACATAGCTGGCGTGCTGGCCACCCAGGTGCGGGAAGCCGGCCAGGGCAATGCCTGCGCCGTTAGGCGAGTGACAGCCGGTGCACGATGGCAGGCCTTTTTCGACGTCGCCGCCGTTGAACAGTGCGCGGCCACGCTCGACCAGCTTCGGATCAGCCGCACCCACGCTGCCTTTCTGGCTGGAGAAATAGGCGGCGATGTCGGCCAGGTCCTGGTCGCTGAAGGCGGCCAGCATGCCGGTCATTTCCAGCACGGTGCGCTTGCCCGACTTGATGTCGTGCAATTGTTTTTCCAGGTACTTTTCACCCTGGCCTGCAAGTTTAGGGAAGTTCGGCGCCAGGCTATTGCCGTCCGGATTGTGGCAGGCGCCACATACAGCAGTTTTGGCCTGACCAGCAGCGGCATCCCCTTTGATAGGCTCTGCGGCATTGGCGACACCGGTGATGCCCAAGGTCAACAGCAGACTCACGAGTAGTTTGTTCATCAGCTAATCCAACTACGGCTAAGGGTGAAAGAGTTATGTATCGGGACGCTGGCTCATCCACTGGATGATCGCCTGGTAGTCCTCGGCACTGCAGTCCATGCACAATCCACGCGGCGGCATAGCCTTGAAACCCTGGGTGACATGCACCACCAGTACCTCCATACCCTGCGCCAGTCTTGGCTCCCAGGCTCCACGGTCACCCACCTTCGGTGCCTGTGGCAGCTGCCCGGCGTGACAAGCCGCACAACTGCGGTTGTACAACGCCTCGGGATCCTGTGTAGCCTGAGCGCTGAAAAACGGTATCAAGACACCGACAACAAGCAGCCATTTCGTCATGCGAACGACCTTTCAGGGTTGGGGGCTGCACTGCGTTCTAATGCGCAAGCTTGAATCCGAAGCCCCCGTGCACATCCTCCTACGCTGGGATAATGCGCACACAAAATCTGGGGCATTATATACTCCCGTTACTGAAACGGAAACGACACCGCTTGCCGAGCCAGCCTCTGGCAACACCCACACCGGATATCCCATGCAAGTCAAAAACCCCATCCTCGGTCTCTGCCAACAGGCCAAATTCGCCCTCAGCGCTGCCAAGGTCGACCAATGCCCGGATGACCAGGGCTATGAAGTGGCCTTCGCCGGCCGCTCCAACGCCGGTAAGTCCAGCGCCCTGAATACCCTGACCCACGCCAGCCTGGCGCGCACCTCGAAAACCCCAGGGCGCACCCAGCTGTTGAACTTCTTCAGTCTGGACGATGAACGGCGTTTGGTCGACTTGCCGGGTTACGGTTATGCAAAAGTGCCGATTCCGCTCAAGCAACACTGGCAGAAGCACCTGGAGGCCTACCTGGGCAGCCGCGAGTGCCTGAAGGGCCTGATCCTGATGATGGACGTGCGCCACCCGATGACCGACTTCGACAAGATGATGCTCGATTGGTCCCAGGCTGCCGGCATGCCGATGCATATCCTGCTGACCAAGGCCGACAAGCTGACCTTCGGCGCAGCCAAGAACACCCTGCTCAAGGTGCAGTCGGAAATCCGCAAGGGTTGGGGTGAGGCCGTGACCATCCAGCTATTCTCGGCGCCCAAGCGCCAGGGCCTGGAAGAAGCCTACGGCGTGCTGGCCAAGTGGATGGAACTGGCCGACAAGCCCGCAGAATAAGGGCTGCCCGGTAAACGCCGGGCAAAAAAAACCCCGGACTTCGTATGGGGAGGGGGAAGTTCGGGGTTCAAGTTCCGGACCGCTAGGGCGGGGTCCAGATATCTGCCAACACTTAACACAACATAGGAGCATCGAAGGGCTTCACCAGCCATTCAGTTACTCTGAGTCGCAGTTCACCGGTTTAGTTCCGGACGTTTAAAAACTATTTGCGATAAGAGAGAAATTTCTCTCCCTGCCGGGTCATAAACCCTAAAAAGCCGCGACGATATGCCGCAGCTTTTCTCCGATTTTCGCCGCGTTTTTAGTGCGCTTCGTCCCAGTTTGCCCCCACTCCGACCTCAACCAGCAACGGAACATCCAGTTGAGCGGCATTGCTCATGTGCGGACGTATCTGTTCGCGTACCTGATCGATGAGGTCTTCACGCACCTCGAGCACCAGTTCGTCGTGCACCTGCAGGATCACCCGGGCATCAAGACCTGACTCGGTGAGCCAGTTATCCACGGCCACCATGGCGCGCTTGATGATATCGGCTGCGGTGCCCTGCATCGGCGCGTTGATCGCCGTACGCTCGGCGCCTTTGCGCAGGGCCGGGTTCTTGGCGTTGATCTCCGGCAGGTACAGACGACGACCGAACAGCGTCTCGACGAAACCTTGCTCGGCAGCCTGCGCACGCGTGCGCTCCATATAGGCCAGCACGCCTGGGTAACGGGCGAAGTAGCGGTCGATGTAAGCCTGGGACTGTTTGCGATCGACACCAATCTGCTTGGCCAGACCAAAGGCACTCATGCCATAGATCAGACCGAAGTTGATCGCCTTTGCGCTGCGCCGCTGGTCGGAAGTGACATCGGCAAGCTCAACACCAAACACCTCGGCCGCCGTGGCGCGGTGTACGTCCAGGTCGTTGCGGAAGGCATGCAGCAAACCTTCGTCCTTGGCCAGGTGGGCCATGATGCGCAGCTCGATCTGCGAGTAGTCCGCCGCCAGCAGCTTGTAGCCCGGCGCGGCAACGAACGCCTGGCGGATACGCCGGCCTTCGGCGGTACGGATAGGGATGTTCTGCAGGTTCGGGTCGCTGGACGACAAACGGCCCGTTGCGGCCACCGCCTGTTGATAAGAGGTATGGATACGCCCGGTGCGCGGATTGATCTGCTCGGGCAAGCGGTCGGTGTAGGTACTTTTCAGCTTGCTCAAGGAGCGGTACTGCATCAGCACCTTGGGCAGCGGGAAGTCCATCTCGGCAAGCTCTGCCAACACCGCTTCAGCGGTCGAGGCCTGGCCTTTGGCGGTCTTGCTCAGCACTGGCATGCCGAGCTTGTCGTAAAGGATCACGCCGAGCTGCTTGGGCGACCCCAGGTTGAACTCTTCACCGGCGATCTCGAACGCCTCGCGCTCCAGCTCAACCAGCTTGTCGCCCAGCTCCACGCTCTGAATGCCCAGCAGCTTGTCATCCACCAGCGCCCCCTGGCGTTCGATCTTGGCCAGCACCGGCACCAGCGGCATTTCGATGTCGGTCAGCACCGGCAGCACACTCGGTACCTTGGCCAGCTTCTGCTGCAGGACCTGATGCAGGCGCAGGGTCACGTCGGCGTCTTCGGCAGCGTACGGGCCGGCCTGTTCCAGAGGGATCTGGTCGAAGGTCAACTGCTTGGCGCCCTTGCCGGCAATGTCCTGGAAACCGATGGTGGTGTGGTTCAGGTACTTGAGCGCCAAGCTGTCCATGTCGTGACGGGTGGCCGTGGAGTCGAGTACGTAGGACTCGAGCATGGTGTCGTAGGCCACACCCTGCATCAGAATGCCGTTGGCGATATCGCCGCCGATGGCGCAGTTGGCCAGGATGTTCATGTCGTACTTGGCGTTTTGCCCGACCTTGAGTTTGGTCGGGTCCTCCAGCAGCGGCTTGAGCGCCAGCAACACGCTGTCGCGGTCCAGCTGCTCGGGCACGCCCATGTAGGAATGGGTCAGCGGTACGTAGGCGGCTTCATGGGCCTGCACAGCGAACGACAGACCGACCAACTGCGCCTGTTGCGCATCCAGCCCGGTGGTCTCGGTGTCGAAGGCGAACAGCGGCGCCTGGCGCAGCCTTTCCAGCCACGCATCAAAACGCGCCTGATCGAGGATGGTCTCATACCGGGCTTCGACGACAGGCTCAGGCTCATCGGCGACGATCTCCTGGCCTGCGCGTTTCGCCTCGCGCTGGACTTCATCGATCCAGCTCTTGAACTCCATTTCCGAGTACAGCTCGAGCAGTGCCTCACGGTCCGGCTCACCGCACACCAGCGCGTCGACTTCCACGTCCAGTGGCACGTCGATCTTGATGGTTGCCAGCTCGTAGGAGAGGAAGGCCGCATCGCGGTGCTCTTCAAGCTTGGCCGGCAGCGTCTTGGCGCCACGAATGGCCAGCCCCGGCACCTTGTCGAGGTTTTCATAGAGGTCACGCAGACCGCCACCGATGCCGGTCAGCAGGCCCACCGCGGTCTTCTCGCCCACCCCCGGTACGCCCGGAATGTTGTCGACCTTATCGCCCATCAAGGCGAGAAAATCGATGATGTGCTCAGGACCGACACCGAATTTCTCATGCACGCCAGGCACGTCCAGCACAGTGCCGGTCATGGTGTTGACCAGGGTAATGTGGCCGTCGACCAGCTGGGCCATGTCTTTATCACCCGTGGAGATGATCACCGGGCGTCCAGCAGCGGCACTGCTGCGGGCCAGAGTGCCGATCACATCGTCGGCTTCGACACCTTCGACGCACAGCAGCGGGTAGCCCAGGGCACGAACGCTGGCATGCAGTGGTTCGATCTGCACCCGCAGGTCATCGGGCATGCTCGGGCGGTTGGCCTTGTACTCGGCGAACATCTCATCGCGGAACGTGCCGCCTTTGGCGTCGAACACCACGGCGAACAGGCTGTCCGGGTATTGCTTGCGCAGGCTCTTGAGCATGTTCAGCACGCCTTTGACCGCACCGGTCGGCATGCCCTTGGAAGTGGTCAGCGGCGGCAGCGCGTGAAAGGCACGGTAGAGGTATGAGGAACCGTCCACCAGGACGAGGGGAGCTTGGCTCATGTGCAGAATCAACCTTTTCGACGGGCCCGGCGCTAGAATGTCCGGAACATTGACGACAAAGGGACAAGGTTATCATGCGTACACTAAATCGCCTGTTGCTGCTCGGCCTGTTGGCGGTCACGCCAGTCGTCACACTGGCTGCGGATGACGCGCCAACGGCCGATCCAGATGTAACCATTCGCACGGAAGGCGATAAGACCATTCAGGAATACCGCCAGAATGGTTTTCTGTATGCCAT
This sequence comes from Pseudomonas sp. JQ170C, assembly GCF_035581345.1. Taxonomy (NCBI): domain Bacteria; kingdom Pseudomonadati; phylum Pseudomonadota; class Gammaproteobacteria; order Pseudomonadales; family Pseudomonadaceae; genus Pseudomonas; species Pseudomonas sp. JQ170C. Next base: position 71,928 of record NZ_CP141608.1, on the reverse strand, counting down.
CAAGGTCACGCCGAAAGGCGGCAAACCTTACTTCCTGGTACGCGCCGATGGTTCGGAGGGCAACTTCATTCGCTCCGACCAGCCGGACATGCTGATTCCCTCGTGGAAAATCTTCGAGTGGTAACGCGTACCCCTAATATCAACCTGGCACTTCCCTGCAGAAGTGCCCGTATGGGCAATTTTTGATCATGTCAGTCTTCACCCCCCTGACCCGGCCTGAGCTGGAAACCTTTCTGGCGCCGTACGGCCTGGGTCGCCTGCGGGACTTCCAGGGCATTGCCGCCGGAACCGAGAACAGCAATTTTTTCGTCAGCCTCGAACAGGGTGAGTTCGTGCTGACGCTGGTCGAGCGCGGGCCGATCCAGGACCTGCCGTTCTTCATCGAACTGCTCGACGTGCTGCATGAAGCAGACCTGCCGGTGCCCTATGCCTTGCGTGGCAACGACGGCGTGGCCTTGCGCGAGCTGGCCGGCAAACCGGCGCTGCTGCAACCACGCCTGCCGGGCAAGCACATCAAGGTCGTCAACAACCAGCACTGTGTACAGATCGGCGAACTGCTCGGCCATCTGCACCTGGCCACCCGCGACAAGGTGCTGGAGCGCAAGACCGACCGTGGCCTGGACTGGATGCTGGAGACCGGCGCCGAGCTGATGCCGCGCCTGAACCCGGAGCAACGCCAGCTGCTGCAGGCTTGCCTGGGCGAAATCGAGGAACACAAGGCGCAGATCATGGCCCTGCCGCGTGCCAACCTGCACGCCGACCTGTTCCGCGACAACGTGCTGTTTGAAGGCACCCACCTGACCGGCTTGATCGACTTCTACAACGCCTGCTCCGGGCCAATGCTCTATGACCTGGCCATCACCCTCAACGACTGGTGCTGCGACAATGCCGGGAAGATCGACGGCCCACGGGCTCGGGCGCTGCTGGGGGCTTATGCTGCGCTGCGGCCGTTCACCTCGGCCGAGGCCCATCTGTGGCCAGTGATGTTGCGCATTGCCTGCGTGCGGTTCTGGCTGTCGCGTCTGATTGCGGCGGAGTCGTTCGCCGGAATGGACGTGCTGATCCACGATCCGGCCGATTTTGAAGTGCGCCTGGCAGCACGCCAGCACGTAGAGACTGCTTTGCCGTTCGCCTTGTAAAACCAGCGCGGGGCAAGCCCGCTCCTACCAATGTTGTAGGAGCGGGCTTGCCTCGCGATCAAGGCGCTAGAGCTTCTCCAGACACCCCGCCAAATCGTTCCCCAGCTTCTCCAGCAACTGCTCATACCCCTGCGCACTGACCGGTGCCATCCCGCCCAACGCATCCAGCTCAGCCAAGGTAACCGGCAACCCGGCCGTCAACGTCTCGGCCAACCGCGGGCGCAGCGGCGGCTCGCTGAACACACAGGTCTTGCCCACCTCCTGCAGGCGCTTGCGCATGGCCGCCACATGCTGGGCACCCGGCTGCACTTCAGCCGCCACGCTGAAAACGCCCGTGTGCTTCAAGCCGTAGGCCGATTCAAAGTAATCGAAAGCCTCGTGGAACACGAAGTAGGGCTTGCCACTGATACCGGCCAGGCGCTTCTTCAAGCGCGCATCCAGGGCATCCAGACGCTCGCCGAAGGCCTTCAGGTTGCTCTGGTAGCGGGCCGCATTGGCAGGATCGGCAGCGCTCAGGTCGCTGGCCATCTTCGCGGCGATCACCCGGGCATTGACCGACGACAGCCACAGGTGAGCATCCAGGCTGCCAGGGCGGTGATCGTGATCATGCTCGTCGGCATCGTCGTCGTGATCGTGGGAGTGGCTGTCTTCACCGAAGTGACGCAACTGCAAGCCCGGCAGGCCCTGCACGGCAATGCTCGGCTTGCTGCGGCCCTTGAGCACCCGTGGCAGGAATCCTTCCATGTCCGGCCCGATCCAATACAGCAGATCGAAATCATTGACCCGCCGTACGTCGGAAGGACGCAGCGCATAATGGTGCGGGGACGCCCCCGGCGGGAGCAGCACTTCAGGGCTGCCTACGCCATCCTGAACCGCCGCAGCGATCTGTTGCAGCGGCTTGATGCTGGTCAGGACACGGACTTCGGCCTGTGCCTGGGCCATCACCAGGGTGGCGATAAAAGCGACAAATAGGGCAAAAAATCGGGACACGATGACCACTCAAAGGGGCAGGAACAGGTAACATAATAACGTCTCTAATCAGAACCGTCGCCGCCCATGCCTAAAACCCCGCTGGCCAACCGCCCCCACGACCACTCCCATTGCGTCCACAGCGCCCTGGCCGAGGCCGATGCCCTGTGCGCGCGCCAGGGCCTGCGCCTGACTGCCTTGCGCCGCCGTGTGCTGGAGCTGGTCTGGCAGAGCCACAAGCCACTGGGCGCCTACGACATCCTCGCCGTACTGAGCGAGCAGGACGGTCGCCGGGCAGCGCCGCCGACGGTCTACCGCGCCCTGGATTTCCTCCTGGAAAACAGCCTGGTGCACCGTATCGCATCGCTCAACGCCTTCATGGGCTGCAGCCACCCGGAACATGCCCACCAGGGCCAGTTCCTGATCTGCCGCGCGTGCCATGTGGCGATCGAGCTTGAGCAAACCAGCATCAGCGACGCCATTGTTGCCAGCGCCAAGGATGTCGGCTTCAGCGTCGAGACGCAGACCGTCGAAGTCGTCGGCCTGTGCGGCAACTGCCGGAGCGCCTGATGAACAATGCGTTGATTCGCCTTGAACAGGTTGGCGTGGCCTTCTCCGGCCAGGCGGTGCTCGACAGCATCGACCTGGCAGTGGAGCCCGGGCAAATCGTTACCCTGATCGGTCCTAACGGCGCCGGCAAGACTACCCTGGTGCGCGCCGTACTCGGCCTGCTCAAGCCGCATACCGGCAAAGTCTGGCGCAAACCGCGTCTGCGCATCGGCTACATGCCGCAAAAACTGCAAGTGGATGCGACCCTGCCACTGTCGGTACTGCGCTTTTTGCGCCTGGTACCGGGTGTCGATCGGGCCGCAGCGCTGTCGGCACTCAATGAGGTCGGCGCCGAGCAAGTGATCGACAGCCCGATCCAGACGATTTCCGGTGGTGAAATGCAGCGCGTGCTGCTGGCCCGCGCCCTGCTGCGCGAACCTGAACTGCTGGTGCTCGACGAACCGGTGCAAGGTGTCGATGTGGCCGGCCAGGCCGAGCTGTACAGCCTGATTACCCGTCTGCGCGACCGCCATGGCTGCGGCGTGCTGATGGTGTCCCATGACCTGCACCTGGTCATGAGCACCACCGACCAGGTGGTCTGCCTGAACCGCCACGTCTGCTGCTCTGGGCACCCGGAACAGGTCAGCGGTGACCCGGCCTTTGTCGAGCTGTTCGGCAGCAATGCGCCAAGCCTTGCGATCTACCATCACCATCACGACCACGACCACGACCTGCATGGGTCGGTGGTTACCCCGGCCCAAGGCGGGCACGTACACGGAGAACACTGCAAGCATGGCTGATTTTCTGCTTTATGCCCTGCTCGCAGGCCTGGCCCTTGCCGTGGTTGCTGGTCCCCTGGGCTCCTTCGTGGTCTGGCGGCGCATGGCCTATTTTGGCGACACCCTGTCTCACGCCGCACTGCTGGGCGTAGCCCTGGGCTTTGTGCTGGATATCAGCCCGGCGCTGGCGGTCACGGTCGGCTGCCTGCTGCTGGCGATCCTGCTGGTGACCCTGCAACAACGCCAACCGCTGGCTTCCGACACCCTGCTGGGGATTCTCGCCCCGAGCACCCTGTCGCTGGGCCTGGTGGTACTGAGCTTCATGCACGATGTGCGCATTGACCTGATGGCCTACCTGTTCGGTGACCTGCTGGCGATCAGTCCGGGCGACCTGGCCTGGATCCTGGGTGGCAGCGCCGCGGTGCTGCTGTTGCTGGTGGCGCTGTGGCGGCCGCTGCTGGCGGTCACCGTGCACGAAGAGCTGGCCATGGTCGAAGGCCTGCCGGTGGCGGCGCTGCGCCTGGCACTGATGCTGTTGATTGCTGTGGTGATCGCCGTGGCGATGAAGATCGTCGGTGTGCTGCTGATCACTTCGCTGCTGATCATCCCGGCTGCTGCGGCCCAGCGTCACGCCCGCTCGCCCGAGCAAATGGCCCTGGGCGCCAGCCTGCTGGGGGTGACCGCGGTGTGTGCAGGCCTGGCGCTGTCCTGGTTCAAGGACACCCCGGCCGGACCTTCGATCGTGGTCTGTGCAGCAGTGCTATTCTTGCTGAGCCTGGCCTGGCCCCGGCGCTGACCCGCAGGGTGCAGCCCCGGCGGTTGCACCCTGTAGCCTCTAAATCATGCAGGGCCTCAAGAATTATTTTCGAGTCTGCAGACTGGGTGTAGACTTGCTCGCTTTTTGCGCAAATAGAGAGTCGCAGGAATGAAGCCGTTCGCCTCCCGTTATCTGCTCCTTGCCGCGTTTTCCCTGATCCTGGCTGCGTGCTCCAGCACCCCGGCCGACAACGCCGCAGCCCCTGTTCAGGCCGATGCCTGGCAGCAGTTGGAGCAAAGCATTGCCAGCAGCGAGCTGGCCACCGCTGAAGATCAGTTGGCCGCGCTGCAGGCCCAGTCGCCCAACGACAGCCGTGTCGAGCAATACCAGCGCCAGTTGGCCGAAGCCTATCTGCAACGCAGCCAGATCGTTCTGCAGAAGGGTGATGTCAATGCAGCCGCCACGGCCTTGAGCCGTGCCCGGGCGCTTATGCCCAAAGCCCCAGCGCTCACCGGCGGGGTCAACGGTGCCATTGCCCAGGCCCGCAAGGCGGAACTGGAAAAGGCCGAAGCGGCCCTCAAGGCTGCCGAAGCCCGGCCCAAGGCCCGGGTCATCGACCCAACCGCACCGAGCACGGTCGTCGCGCTTAAAACGCGCAACATTGCGCAGATGCGCAAGCAACTCGATGACATCGCCGCCGACGTGGTGAATTATCAGTGCGACGTGGTGTTCCAGGTGCCGCGAAAGGATGACGCACCGTGGCTCAAGACCCTGCTGAGCAAGCGCGTGAGCAAGCTCGACAGCGGGTTTGCCCTGAAGCAGTCCCACGAGATCCACCGCGACCAGCCTGCCCAGGCGGTTCTGGTACCCCGCCGTCCATAAGTGAACGGGTGCCCGCACGGGCACCCTTATCCCGCCCTAGGCCGGAATCGCCTGGGCTGCAGCCTCCCGCTCCCACACCCGATGCTTGCTGATGGCCTTGATGAACGCCTGGTAGGTACTCGGGTCGTCGCCCAACAGCAAGCCGCTATCGGTTTTCAATCCCAAGGTGTCGAGCAATTCCTGGGCCTCTTTGGCCAACCCCATCGGTTTGAGGTGCTTGTAGGCTTCGAGCAGGAAGTGCAGCGCCACGCCGTTGCCCGACAGCGCCTGCAACGACGCCTTGCCGGCCGGCACCCACAGCGCATCGAATGCCACCGACGGCAGCCCCTCCATCGAGGCATCCACCGCCAGCGCTTGCCCCTGGGCGGTCTTGACCGCAGCCGAGGTCGGGCCAAGCAGCTTGATCTGGGCACTTTCGGCTTCCAGCGCCTTGACCAGCGCATCGACACTGTCGCCATCCACCCCGTCGGCCACCAGCACCGCCACCTTGCGCCCCCTGATGCCCTTGCCCAGCAGGTTCAACTGACTCAGGGCAGGGGATTTCTTCAACTGGGTCTCAGGCACTTGCACGGTGCCTTTCTTCGGCGCGGGCAGCCCGAGATTCTCGGCCACCCGCTTGGCCAGCGTCAGGTCGATATTGGCAAGGATCTCGTTCACTTCCCGTGCACGGATGTGCTCACGCTCCACCTTGCCCAGCTCGAAGCTGTAGGCACTGATGATGTGCTCCTGCTCAGTCTTGCTCATGCTGTTGAAGAACAACCGCGCTTGAGAGAAGTGGTCGGCGAACGAGGGGCTGCGCTGCCGCACCTTGTGGGCCTCGATCCGCTCAGGGTACGACTCGAAGCCACCGTCGCTGGCCGCCGGCGGCGTTTCCTGCGGCCAACCGCCATCAATCGAATTGGGTTCATACGAAGCGCGCCCCTTGTCCAGCGTCACCCGGTGCTGCGCGTCGCGCTGGCCGTTGTGATTGGGCGCCAGCGGGCGGTTGATCGGGATTTCGTGGAAGTTGGGCCCGCCCAGGCGGCTGATCTGGGTATCGGTGTAGGAGAACAGCCGGCCCTGCAACAGCGGATCGTTGGAAAAGTCGATACCGGGGACGATGTGCCCGGGGCAGAAGGCGACCTGTTCGGTTTCGGCGAAAAAGTTGTCGGGGTTGCGGTTGAGCACCATCTTGCCCAGGGGCGTCACCGGCACCAGCTCTTCGGGGATGATCTTGGTCGGGTCGAGCAGGTCGAAGTCGAATGTGTGCTCGTCCGCCTCCGGAACGATCTGCACGCCGAACTCCCATTCCGGGTAATTGCCGGTTTCAATCGCTTCCCAAAGGTCTCGGCGGTGATAGTCAGTGTCCTTGCCGGCCAGCTTCTGCGCTTCATCCCAGAGCAGCGAACAGACACCCGCCACGGGCTTCCAGTGAAACTTGACGAAGTGCGACTCGCCCTTGGCATTGATCATGCGGAAGGTGTGCACGCCAAAGCCCTGCATGGTGCGCAGGCTTTTCGGGATGGCCCGGTCGGACATCGCCCAGATCACCATGTGCGCCGACTCCGGCACCAGCGAGACAAAGTCCCAGAACGTGTCATGGGCCGAGCCGCCCGTAGGCATTTCGTTGTGGGGCTCGGGTTTTACCGCATGGACGAAGTCCGGGAACTTGATCGCGTCCTGGATGAAAAACACCGGCATGTTGTTGCCCACCAGGTCGAAGTTGCCTTCCTCGGTGAAGAACTTGACGGCAAAACCACGTACGTCTCGTACGGTATCGCCGGAGCCGCGTGGGCCCTGGACGGTGGAGAACCGCACGAACACCGGGGTGATTTTCTCGGGGTCCTGCAGGAACCCGGCCTTGGTCAGCGCGGCATGGGACTGGTAGGCCTGGAAGTAGCCATGAGCGCCGCTTCCCCGGGCATGGACGATGCGCTCGGGAATACGCTCGTGGTCGAAGTGCGTGATCTTCTCACGCATGATGAAGTCTTCCAGCAGCGATGGGCCGCGGTCTCCGGCCTTCAGGGTGTTCTGGTTGTCGGCAACCTTCACTCCCTGATTGGTGCGCAAGCCCTGGCCGGTGGCGTCGCTGCGAAAGGCTTCCAGGCTCTGCAGCTTGGCATTGGTGTTGGCCCGGTCCGGGGTCTGGGTGCCGGCCAGTTGACTTTCCTTGGGCGGATTCTTCTTGCTGGGCATTGGAACGCTCTCCTCGATCAGTCTCGGTTCGACCCCACGGCGGGCCCTTTCAGTAGTGACTGGCCGGGCGCGGCGAGCGTTCATTCGGATTGACCACTGATCGCGTTATTCCCGTAGCATTGGTCTCTTACGAAATAAATGCTAAGAACCTCTATACGAACAGGCTAAAATGCGCGCCCGGCTAACCGCTGACCAAATTTCCATGCGCCCCACAAGGTTCGCTACGTGATCGAGTTTCAAAATGTACATAAAACCTACCGCGTCGCCGGTAGGGACATCCCCGCGCTGCACCCGACCAACCTGAGTGTCGAAGACGGCCAGGTGTTCGGACTGATCGGCCATTCCGGTGCCGGTAAAAGTACCCTGCTGCGCCTGATCAACCGCCTGGAAGCACCAAGCGGCGGCAAGATCATTGTCGACGGTGAAGACGTCACCGCCTTCAACGCCAACGACCTGCGTCGCTTCCGCCAGCAAGTCGGGATGATCTTCCAGCACTTCAACCTGCTGGCCTCCAAGACCGTCGCCGACAACGTCGCGCTGCCACTGATCCTGGCCGGCGAGCTGTCGCGCAAGGACATCGACGCCCGCGTCAGCGAATTGCTGGCCCGTGTCGGCCTGGCGGACCATGCCAAAAAGTACCCGGCGCAGTTGTCCGGCGGCCAGAAGCAGCGCGTCGGCATCGCCCGCGCCCTGGCTACCAAGCCGAAGATCCTGCTGTGCGACGAGGCCACCAGTGCGCTCGACCCGCAAACCACGGCCTCGGTGCTGCAATTGCTGGCCGAGATCAACCGCGAGCTGAAACTGACCATCGTGCTGATCACCCATGAAATGGACGTGATCCGCCGGGTCTGCGACTGCGTGGCGGTCATGGACGCCGGGAAGATCGTCGAGCAGGGCCCGGTCGCCGATGTGTTCCTGCACCCGCAGCACCCGACCACCAAGCGTTTCGTCCAGGAAGACGAGCAGGTCGACGAAGCCGAACAGCGCGACGACTTCGCCCACGTGCCAGGCCGGATCATCCGCCTGACCTTCCAGGGCGACGCTACCTACGCGCCGCTGCTGGGCACCGTGGCCCGGGAAACCGGTGTGGACTACAGCATCCTCGCAGGCCGCATCGACCGCATCAAAGATACCCCTTATGGGCAGCTGACCCTGGCCGTCACCGGCGGCGACATGGAAGCGGCATTCGCCCGCTTCACAGCGGCTGATGTTCATATGGAGGTACTGCGTTAATGGAATTCCTGAGTTTCTTTGCCAACGTCGACTGGGCCGAAATCTGGCTGGCCACCGTCGATACCATGATCATGCTGTTCGGCTCGCTGTTCTTCACCGTGCTGCTGGGCCTGCCTCTGGGCGTGCTGCTGTTCCTCTGTGGCCCGCGCCAGTTGTTCGAGCAGAAGGGCGTGTATGCGTTGCTGTCGCTGGTGGTCAACATCCTGCGCTCGCTGCCGTTCATCATCCTGCTGATCGTGATGATCCCGTTCACGGTGCTGATCACCGGCACCTCGCTAGGTGTCGCCGGGGCTATCCCGCCGCTGGTGGTCGGTGCTACGCCGTTCTTTGCCCGCCTGGTGGAAACCGCCCTGCGCGAGGTCGACCGCGGCATCATCGAGGCAACCCAGTCGATGGGCGCCACCACTCGCCAGATCATCATGAATGCCCTGTTGCCAGAAGCCCGTCCGGGTATCTTCGCGGCCATCACCGTTACCGCCATTACCCTGGTGTCCTACACCGCCATGGCCGGTGTGGTGGGCGCGGGCGGCCTGGGCGACCTGGCGATTCGCTTTGGATACCAACGTTTCCAGACCGACGTCATGATTGTCACCGTGGTCCTGCTGCTGATCCTGGTTCAAGTACTGCAGAGCGTGGGCGACAAACTGGTTGTGCATTTTTCCCGTAAGTAACCCCATGGGTCGGCGACGCCGACGCACCGGGGGCCGGACCGGCCCTCACAAGGAGTGATTTGATGAAAAAGCTGCTTGCTGTTGTTGCCGCCGTCGCGGCCTTCTCGGCCCAGGCCGAGACCCTGACCGTGGCCGCCACCCCGGTGCCGCACGCCGAGATCCTCGAGTTCGTCAAACCAGCCCTGGCCAAAGAAGGCGTGGACCTGAAGGTGAAAGTGTTCACCGACTACATCCAGCCGAACGTACAGGTTGCCGAAAAGCGCCTGGACGCCAACTTCTTCCAGCACCAGCCGTACCTGGATGAGTTCAACAAGGCCAAGGGTACCCACCTGGTCAGCGTTGCCGGCGTGCATCTGGAGCCTCTGGGCGCCTACTCCAGCAAGTACAAGAAGCTCGACGAGCTGCCGTCGACCGCCACCGTGGTCATTCCCAACGATGCCACCAACGGCGGCCGTGCCCTGCTGCTGCTGGACAAGTCCGGTGTGATCAAGCTCAAGGACAACACCAACATTCTGTCCACCGTCAAAGACATCACCGAGAACAGCAAGAACCTCAAGTTCCGTGAACTGGAAGCGGCGACCATCCCGCGTGTGCTGACCCAGGTCGACCTGGCGCTGATCAACACCAACTACGCGCTGGAAGCCAAGCTGAGCCCTGAGAAGGACGCACTGGTCATCGAAGGCAGCGACTCGCCTTACGTGAACATTCTGGTAACCCGGGAAGACAACAAGGATGCCGAGGCAGTGAAGAAGCTGGTCGCAGCCCTGCACACCCCGGAAGTGAAGAAGTTCATCGAAGAGAAGTACAAAGGCGCGGTCAAGCCGGCGTTCTGATCCCGAACCGATCGCGGGGCAAGCCCGCTCCTACCGCGTAGGAGCGGGCTTGCCCCGCGATGCTTTTAGTCCCGCTTCACCAACCCTGGCAACTGAGCAACCAGCTTCTGGTTGTTGAAGGGCGCACGAATGAACCCGCGCTGCTTGCCGTCCGGTCCGATGACCGCCAGGTTGCCACTGTGGTCAACCGTATAGTTCGGCTTGCTGGTATCGGCCGGAATGAACGGGATGCTCACCGCGTTGGCCAACTTCTGAATGTTCTCCAGTGAGCCGGTCAGCCCACGGAAATCCTTGTCGAAATAGCCCAGGTACTGCTGCAACTGCGCCGGTGTGTCGCGGTTGGGGTCAACGCTGACCAGAATGACCTGCAACCGATCGGCAGCCTCTTTGGGCAATTCACTTTTCACCTGGCGCAACTGGGCGAGGGTGGTCGGGCAGATGTCCGGGCAGAAGGTGTAGCCAAAGAACAGCAGCGACCACTTGTCCTTGAGCTCATCCACCGCCACGGCCTGACCTTTCTCGTCGGTCATTTCCAGGCTCGGCACGGTGCGGCTTTGCGGCAGCAGAATGATGCCCGCGTCGATCAGTTCGGTAGGGTTGCCCTCGCTGCGGCCATTGAGCACCTTGTTGACGGTAAGCCCGAGGATCACGGCGACCAGGGCAACGAGGATGAAGACGGTTTTCTGGGTTCGAGTCATAGGTTCAACAGTAGGTAGTGGTCTACAAGCAGCGCGATGAACAACAGGAACAGGTACCAGATAGAGTACTTGAAGGTCTTGATCGCCGCGTGCGGCCGACTGCCACGGTACAACACCCAGGCCCATTGCAGGAAGCGCGCGCCCAGCACCACGGCGCAGGCCAGGTACAGCAACCCGCTCATGTGAATGACGAAGGGCAGCAGGCTGACCGCCAGCAGCACCAGGGTGTACAGCAGGATATGCACCTTGGTGTAGTGCTCGCCATGGGTCACCGGCAGCATCGGGATATCCGCCTTGGCGTACTCTTCCTTACGGTGGATGGCCAGGGCCCAGAAGTGCGGCGGTGTCCAGGCAAAGATGATCAGCACCAGCAGCAATGGCTCGGCACTGATGTGCCCGCTGATCGCCACCCAGCCCAACAGTGGCGGCGCCGCACCGGCCAGACCGCCAATGACGATGTTCTGGGGCGTGGCACGTTTTAGAAAGCCGGTGTAGATCACCGCATAACCCAACAACGAGGCCAGCGTCAGCCAGGCGGTGAGGGCGTTGGTGAACACCAGCAACAAGGCCATGCCCGACAGCGCCAGCAACAAGGCAAAGATCAACGCCGCAGCGGGCGCTACCCGCCCTTCGGCCAGGGGCCTTTTATGGGTGCGGGCCATCAATGCATCAATGCGCCGGTCGACCACATGATTGACCGCCGCCGCCGCGCCCGCGCAGCAGGCGATGCCCAGGTTGCCGAACAGCAATACCGTCCACGGCACGCCGGCGCGGGTGGCGAGGAACATGCCCACCAGCGAGGTGATCAACATCAGTACCACCACCTTGGGCTTGGTCAGCTCCAGGTAGTCGCGCCAGCCCGCCTGCAGCCTGCGCTCACTCAGAAGCGTCGCCATGCGTTATCTCCCAGATAATGACCTGCACCGCCCGTGCTGAGCGGTGTCAGGCGCCAGCCCTGGCTGACCCGTCGCGCCTTGGCCCTGGCCACCACGCGAATGCGGTAATTGACCAGCACCATGCACAGCAACAGCATGGCGCCCCCGGCGTTATGGGCCACGGCGACCGCCAGCGGCAGGTGGAACAGCACATTGCTGATGCCCAGGCCGATCTGCACGGCCAGCGCCAGCAGCACCAGCCGCGCCAATTTGCTCAGGCCGTGGCGGTGCAGTTTCCAGCTCAGCAGCAACAGCACACCGGTGACCATCAGCGCACCCAGGCGATGGCTGATATGAATGGCGGTGCGTGCATCGCTGTCCAGTTGCCCGCCCAGGTAGTTGGGGCCGATGTGCTGGGTCAGATGGAATCCGTTGGCGAAATCGGCCTCGGGCCACCACTGGCCATGGCAGGTGGGCAGGTCGATACAGGCCACGGCCGCGTAGTTGGCGCTCACCCAACCGCCCAGGGCGATCTGCCCGATCACCACCAGCAAGGCCAGGGCCGCAATGCGCCGTACACTCAAGGGCAGCCGGGGCAAGGGCGGAAATGCCCGCGACAGGCGCACGCTCAACAAGAACAGCAGGCTCAAGGTGGCAAAGCCCCCTAACAGATGTGCAGTGACCACCTGCGGCCACAGCTTGAGCGTCACCGTCCACATGCCGAAGGCCGCCTGGGTGAACACCACGCCAAGCAGCATCAGGGGCAGGCGATAAGGTTGGCCGTCTCGCCCATGGCGACGCCAGGCTTGCCAGGCGAGCAGGGTAATCACCAGCGCCAGGGTGCCGGCGAAGTAGCGGTGGACCATCTCGTTACGACCCTTGTGGGCTTCCACCGGCGTGTCCGGGAAGTGCAACTCGGCATGGGCAAGCTGCGCCTCGGTCTTGGGTACGCTGATAAAGCCGTAGCACCCGGGCCAGTCGGGGCAACCCAGGCCGGCATGGGTGAGGCGGGTGTAGGCACCGAGCAGGACGACCACCAGTGCCAGCAAGGTGGCGAACACAGCGAGGCGAAATCCAGGTCTGGCCATGGTGAAGTCCTACCCGATATTGGACAGTTTCAGCAGATGGCGCAGGTCATTGAGCAAGTCCTTGCCCTTGACCCTGGCGTCGTAGCGCAGCACCAGGTTGCCGTGGGGATCGACGATCCACAGTTGGGCATCCTGCTTGCCCTGGCTCGCCGCGTCGTATTTGCCCAGGTCCAGCGGATAACGCTGCAACTGCGGGTATTCACGCTCAAGGCGGGCTTGATAGTCGGCATTCACCGGTTGCGCAGTGGCCAGGGCGTGGCTGGCACGGCTGGCATCACGGCCCAGTCCGATCTGGATCTGCCGCGCCAGGTACACCAGTTGCTGGCAGTCCAGGCCGCAGTCTTTGGGCGCACTGACCAGCAACTGCCAGCGCTGCTCGTCGGCGCTCACACCCAAGTCGGCGCGGTTCTGGCCGTTGCCGATCATCTCCCCGTGGTAGCTGCGACTGTCCGGCACCCAGAACTGGAACTTGTACATGCCGGTCGCCAGCAGCATCGGGCCGATCACCACCAGCAGGATCAGCACCAGTTGCAGGCGCCCGCGGGCGCGCCCTGACGGCGTCTTGCCTTCAGACATGTTGAGTGGACTCGTGACGACTCCCATGCTGTTTCTCCTTGTTTTTATGCCAGCCGAAGTAGAGGTAAAGCAGCACCAGTGCCAGCGCCAGGGCAAACCACTGCACGGCGTAGCCCAGGTGTTTTTCCGGGCCCATGGCGACTACCGGCCAGTCCAGCCGGTAGCTGGCCGGGCCCGGTTCCAGGCGCAGTTCATGGACAAAACCTTCGCGAGACAACTGCGACCAGAGGTGCCCGGCGTCGATGGCTGTCAGCAACCGCGGCCAGGTGCCGCCTTCAGGGTCGGCGTGCAGTTGAAAGGTGGCGCCGGGCGCCACATACACCCAGGCGTCCAGGCTCAGTGTCTGCTCTGGCGTATTGAACTGCACGGGATTGCGCCGATCCGGCCAGGGCAGCCAGCCGCGGTTGACCAGCAGCCACAGGCCACTGGCCTGATCGAGAAAAGGTTGCAGCAGCTCGACGCCGACCTTGCCCTCACGCATGCGGTTATCGAGCAGCAAGCTATGTTGGGGATCGAAATGGCCAAACAAATGCACCCGGCGATACGCCGGGTCTGGTAACTGCGACAGCTGTGCTACGCCCAGCGGCTCACTGGCCTGGCGCTCGGCATAGCTGGCGAGCAGGGCGCGTTTTTGCTCGGCGCGCCCCAATTGCCAGCAGCCCAAGGCGATCAGGCCGGGCAGCAGCATCAGCACCACCAGGGTCGGCACCCAGCCCGGGCGAAATGGCTTCACCCGGTCACCCCATGGTCAATCGCTATACTTAAGGTCATCGATGCATCCCCCCGGAGTTTCGCCATGCTTAAAGCCGCGATTGTCCTGATGCTGCTGGCTACCATCGCCAGCCTGTTCAGTGGCCTGTTCTTTCTGGTCAAGGACGACGGACACTCCACGCGCCTGCTCAAGGCCCTGACGGTGCGGGTGACCCTCGCTGCACTGACCCTGGCGCTGATTACCTGGGGCTTCTACAGCGGACAGCTGGTCTCCCACGCGCCGTTCTGAACACCGCTACAGCACATACACGAAGATAAACAGCCCCACCCAGACCACGTCCACGAAGTGCCAGTACCAACTGGCCGCCTCGAAACCGAAGTGTTTGTCGGCGTTGAAGTGCCCGCGCATGATCCGCATCAGCATCACGAACAGGATCAGCGTGCCCATGGTCACGTGAGCACCATGAAAACCTGTGAGCATGAAGAAGGTCGCGCCATAGATGCCTGAGCCCAGTGTCAGGCCGAGCTCGGTGTAGGCCTCGTGATACTCGTAGGCCTGCAAGATCAGGAAGGCGATCCCCAGCACGATGGTCAGTGCCAGCCAGAACTTGAGCGGCCCCCGGTGGTTCTTGCGCAGGGCGTGGTGGGCGATGGTCACCGTGACACTGGAACTGACCAGCAGAATGGTGTTGATCAGTGGCAGGTGCCAGGGGTCGATGATGTCCTTGGGGGGCGGAAAGAGTTTCGGGTCCGGCGTATTGAGTAGCGGCCAGGCGAACTCGAAATTCGGCCAGAGCATGTGCGCCACGCCTTTTGCGCCTTCCCCACCGAGCCACGGCCCGGCCAGGGTGCGCACATAGAACAGGGCACCAAAAAAGGCGATGAAGAACATCACCTCGGAGAAGATGAACCACGACATGCCCCAGCGGAACGAGCGGTCCAGTTGCGGGCTGTAGAGCCCGGCGCGGCTCTCTTTGATGACCGCGCCGAACCAGCCGAACATCATGTAGGCCAGGCACAACGCACCCAGGAAGAAAATCCATGGCCCATGAGAGTCAGGTCGTCCGGCCTTGAGGTCGTTGAACCAGGTGCCCAGGCCAAACACCGTGATGAACATGCCGATGGTGGCAATGATCGGCCACTTGCTTTGCGCCGGTACGTAATAGTGCTCATGCGAAGCCATTGAGTGTTCTCCTTATCGGGCGCCCTGTGCGTCCTGGCCCGCCAGTTGTGCAACTGGCGGGTGGCGAGCGGTGATATCGAACAACGTGTAAGCAAGCGTCAGGTGTTTCACATCCTTGGGCAGGTCGCGGTCGACGATAAAGCGCACCGGCATTTCGATACGCTCTCCCGGTTGCAGCACCTGCTGGGTAAAGCAGAAGCATTCGGTCTTGTGGAAGTACGCCGCCGCCTCGGCCGGGGTAATGCTGGGGATGGCCTGGGCGCTCATGGGTCTGTCGGTCGGGTTGCGGGCAATGAACACCATCTGATTGACCGCACCGGGATTGACGTCGATCTGGTCAGCGGTGGAATGGAACTCCCAGACCATGTCGCTGGCGTTGGTCGACATGAACTGCACTTTTACCGTGCGGTTCGGATCACTGACCTGCGTCCCCTCGTACTGTCCGCCGGTCTTGCCGTTGATACCGAAGGCCTTGCACATCACGTCGTAGATCGGCACCAGGGCAAAGCCGAAGGCAAACATCACCACGGTCAACAGCATCAGCCGCATGACCAGGCGCTTGAGCGAAGTCCCTTCACTCATGGCTCTCTCCTCCGGCGCTGGCCGTTCATTTCACTTCCGGTGGTGTCTGGAAGGTGTGATAGGGCGCCGGTGACGGCACCGACCATTCCAGGCCTTCGGCGCCATCCCAGGGTTTGGCCGGCGCAGGTTTGCCCCCGCGGATGCACTTGATCACGATGAACAGGAAGAAGATCTGCGTGGCGCCAAAGGTGAAGGCACCGATCGAGGAGACCATATTGAAATCGGCAAATTGCAGGTTGTAGTCCGGGATCCGCCGCGGCATGCCGGCCAGGCCAACAAAGTGCATCGGGAAGAACGCCAGGTTCATGCCGATGAACGACAGCCAGAAATGCAGCTTGCCCAGGGTTTCGTCATACATGTGCCCGGTCCACTTCGGCAGCCAGTAATAGGCCGAGGCGAAGATGCCGAAGATCGCACCGGGCACCAGTACATAGTGGAAGTGGGCAACCACGAAGTAGGTGTCGTGGTACTGGAAGTCCGCCGGCGCGATGGCCAGCATCAGCCCGGAGAATCCGCCGATGGTGAACAGGATGACGAAGGCGATGGCGAACAGCATCGGCGTCTCGAAGGTCAGCGAGCCCTCCCACATGGTGCTGACCCAGTTGAACACCTTCACCCCGGTGGGCACCGCGATCAGCATGGTGGCGTACATGAAGAACAACTCGCCGACCACCGGGATACCCACCACGAACATGTGGTGCGCCCAGACAATAAAGGAAAGGAAAGCAATTGCGCCGGTGGCGTAGACCATCGAGGTATAGCCGAACAGCGGTTTGCGCGAGAACGCCGGGATGATCGAGCTGACCGCGCCGAACGCCGGCAGGATCATGATGTACACCTCGGGGTGGCCGAAGAACCAGAACACGTGCTGGAACAACACCGGGTCACCGCCACCGGCGGCACTGAAGAAGCTGGTACCGAAGTGGATGTCCATCAGCATCATGGTTACCACCCCGGCCAGTACCGGCATCACGGCAATCAGCAGGAATGCAGTGATCAGCCAGGTCCAGACGAACAACGGCATCTTCATCAAGGTCATGCCCGGGGCACGCAGGTTGAGAATGGTGGCGATCACGTTGATCGCGCCCATGATCGAACTGATGCCCATCAGGTGAATGGCAAAAATGAAGAAGGTCACGCTTTCCGGCGCGTAGGTAGTCGATAGCGGCGCGTAGAAGGTCCAGCCGAAGTTCGGCCCGCCACCGGGCATGAACAAGGTCGAGACCAATAGAAGGAAGGCCGCCGGCAACAGCCAGAAACTGAAGTTGTTCATCCGTGGCAGGGCCATGTCCGGCGCCCCGATCATCAGCGGGATCATCCAGTTGGCCAGGCCGACGAAGGCCGGCATGACCGCACCGAACACCATCACCAGCCCATGCATGGTGGTCATCTGGTTGAAGAATTCCGGCTGCACGATCTGCAGGCCCGGCTGGAACAGCTCGGCGCGGATCACCATGGCGAAGGAGCCACCGAGCAGGAAGGCGATGAAGCTGAACCACAGGTACATCGTGCCGATGTCTTTATGGTTGGTGGTCAGCACCCAACGCATCAGGCCCTTGGCCGGTCCGTGGGCGTGGTCATGACCGTGGCTGTGGTCGTCGATCACTGCGCTCATGTCCTGTCTCCTGCAGTCCGGTGGCTGGTGCGGGTACACGCGTCAAGCCGGCTCATTTGCTTTCTGCCTGCTTGAGCGCCAGCACATCTTTTGGCGTGACCATGTCGCCCTTGTTGTTGCCCCAGGCGTTACGTTCGTAGGTCACTACCGCGGCGATATCCACTTCCGACAGTTGTTTGCCGAAGGCGGCCATGGCGGTGCCCGGCTTGCCATGGAAGACAATGCTCAGGTGATCTTCCTTCGGTCCGATGGCGATCTTCGAGCCCTTGAGAGCCGGGAACATCGGCGGCAAGCCCTGGCCTTCGGCCTGGTGACAGGCCACGCAAGTGGTGTGATAGACCTTGTCGCCACGCTCGACCAGCTCCTGCAGCGTCCATTCCTTGCTGGTCAGCTCCTTGAGCTTGGCGGCTTCGGCCTTGCGCTCGCCGAGCCAGGTGTCGTAGTCGGCCTTGGACTTGACCTCGACCACCACCGGCATGAAGCCGTGGTCCTTGCCGCACAGCTCGGTACATTGGCCACGATAGATGCCGGGCTTCTCGACCCGGGTCCAGGCCTCATTGACGAAGCCCGGGATGGCGTCACGCTTGACCGCGAAGGCCGGCACCCACCAGGAGTGGATGACATCGGCAGCCGTGACCAGAAAACGCACCTTGGCCCCGACCGGCAGCACCAGCGGCTGGTCGACTTCGAGCAGGTAATGCTCATCCTTGGGGGCTTTGTTGTGGATCTGGTCGGCGGGAGTGGCCAGGTTGCTGAAGAACTCGACGTCCTGGCCCAGGTATTTGTAGTGCCACTTCCACTGATAGCCGGTGACCTGGATGTCCACATCCGACTCACTGGCATCGTAGATGTCGATCAGGGTCTTGGTCGCCGGAATGGCCATGGCCACCAGGATCAGGAACGGCACCACCGTCCACATGATCTCGACCCAGGTGTGCTCGTGAAAATGCGCAGGCTGCTGGCCGGTGGAACGACGGTGGATGATCATCGACCAGAACATCGCACCAAAGACCACCAGGCCAATGATCACGCAGATCCAGAAGATGGTCATGTGCAGGTCGAACACTGCGTTGCTGACTTCAGTCGCCCCTGGCGCCATGTTCACGGTCCAGGCGGCGTTGGCCTGACCGAATACCGACCACAACAGGAGGCCCATCCAGACATGTGGATGTCGCATCATTGCGGGTTCCCCTTATCGTTCTTGTTATCCCGGAGGCGTGGACCTACGGCTAAGGGTACGGCGGCCAAGACTGCGAACTTCGACGACCGAGCCCCTGCGAACTGCAGTCGGGCCTCATCAGCGAATCACTTTCAAACCGGAGTATAGACAGCGACCTCGACCACGCAACGCGACTCAGGAAATCAAAGGCAACAGGTTGAACGTTTGCGCGCCAGCCCGCGGATTGCCTGGCGTACGGCACAATGATGGCATTTCAATATAATCGTCTGACTACAAGTGGCGTCGATTTATGCCAAATACGTCTTAGCCATTTTCAGAATAGAGCTAACTTAGTGTCTTCCGTTTGTCACGCCTTTACCCTGGAGTTGTCATGAACATCGCCGCTTTGCGCGAGCAGATTACCCGTGCCCATCAACATGAGACCGAAACCGGCCAACTGAAAGAGCAACTCGTCCAACAACTGCCACACCTGCACCCCTCGATCCAGCTACCTGAAATCGACGCACAAGGTGCATTGGCCCGCTTCGTCGGTGCTTATATCGAGCAGGTTCCAGAAATGCTGGAAGCCGCCAATTCCGTTGCCCGCGAGGCCGGAATCGAATCGCAGATCAAGCCGGTGCTGAAAATCGCCGAGCAGTACTTCCTGCAACCGCCCGCCATCACCAACACCCACCTGGGCCTGGGATGTTTGCTGGACGAAGCCTACCTGGCGCATCGCCTGGTGGAAGAAGTGAACGACCTGTACATCAAGCACTTCAATCAGCCGCTGATCCCTCTGGACACCACCGTGGCCAACCTGATCGCCCACCAGCTGATCGGTGAAGAGTTCGCCAATCAGTTGGACGAAGTGGTGCACCACTCGGTGGACGAAATGCTCAATGAAGAGAGCTTCGCACTGGAGTCGGTGGAGCAGTACCGCGAGAAGCTGAGCAGCCCGGAAACAGGCGCCGCGTGGAAGCGCTGGCCGTGCCTGTCGCGCCAACTGGGCGTAGGGCTGGAACTAGATCAGTCGGCCTGACATCAATCGCCGGCAACACCGGCTCCCACAGACCTTGTGGGAGCCGGTGTTGCCGGCGATTGCTTAGCTCAAACGCCCAAGCCGACAGTCGTGCGCACCCGCCCTTCAACCCGCCGCTTCAGTCGACGCTGTTCGATCACCAACCTTGACCCCTTGCCCGCATTGGCCCGCCCCCAATCCTCAAGCAATTCGAGGCACGAATGATCGATGTAGCTGAGATTGGCCAGCGGTACATTCAGCGTGGTACCGGGCGCAATACCTTCCAGCGCCTGAGCCAGCGCCGGAACCTTGAGAAAGGTCGCCGCACCGCTCAACCTGAGCTCCATATGCCCAGGCGTAGTGAGGCTGACTAGGCTGATCTTCAAGCGCGCCGCCTTGAGCGCCAGCTTCAGCAGCGTCAGGGCAAAGCCAAGCAGAACGCCGGTCAGCAGGTCAGTGAAGATGATCGCCAGCGCCGTCGCGGCATAGGTGAACATCGGCATCCGACCATACCGGCTCAAACCGCGAAACGCCTTGAAGTCGACCAATTTGATCCCGGTATAGACCAGCACCCCCGCCAGGCTCGCCACCGGTATTTGCTGCAGCACACTGCTGAGCACTACCACAAACGCCAGCAACCACCCCCCATGCAGAATCGCCGAAAACCGTGTGCGGGCGCCGGCCTGTACATTGGCTGAGCTGCGCACAATCACGCCGGTCATTGGCAACGCACCCAGCACCCCGCAGAGCATATTGCCAATACCCTGGGCGGAAAGTTCGCGGTCAAAATCCGAGCGTTGGCCGTTGTGCATCCGGTCCACCGCCGCCGCCGACAGCAAGGTTTCGGCACTGGCAATGAAGGCCAGGGCAAAGGCGGCAACCAACAACGTGGGATCAGCAAGATTGAGCAGGTCGGCCGGCCGCAACCAGTCGATGGCCTGGCTCAGGTCAGCTGGCACCTGCACCCGGTTCACCGGCAACGCCAGCCAGATGCTGATCGCTGTCATCAGGGCAACGCCCAAGAGGGCCCCGGGCACGAAGCGCAAGGCTTGCGGCCGCAAGCGCTCCCACCCCCACATCACGGCAATGGTACCCAGCCCCAATGCACCCGCTTGCCAGCCATTCCCTGCCGTTTCAAACGGCAGTGCCTTTTGCACCGTGGCCGGAAAACCCATCAGATTCGCCAGCCCCGAGGGCTGCGGCGCGCTATCGAACATCACGTGCACCTGGGACAGCACGATCAGCACGCCAATGCCGGCCAACATGCCATAGACCACGGCCGGCGCCGTAACCCGAAACCAGCAGCCCAGGCGCAAGCGCCCCGCCAGCAACTGCAGCAATCCGGCCAGTAGCAGGATGGGGCCCAGCATGGCCACGCCATGCTCGCGCACCAACTCGAATACCAATACCGCAAGGCCTGCCGCCGGCCCACTGACCTGCAAGGGCGAACCGGCCAGCCAGCCCACCACGATGCCGCCGATGATTCCTGTGATCAGGCCTTTGGCCGGCGGCAGGCCGGAAGCAATGGCAATGCCCATGCACAACGGCAGGGCCACCAGAAATACCACCACCGAGGCCAGCAGCTCACGCGGCAAAGCCGCTTTGACTTGTGTCTTGTTCACCGTGTCACTCCTTCTTTATCGTTTCACAGCCATTCCGATGGCCGATGGCACACCCCCTGACAGACGCGCAGGCGCAGACCGCCAGACGAGCCGGCAGGCAATCAGGGGAATTCAAGGCAGCCGATGACCAGGCCGCACCTTGCAGGTGCGGCCATCAATCAGCGTGTCGCGGGGTTTCTGGGACGCTTAGTAGCGGCCTCTGGGTGTTGCGCAGGGAATTGGCTGGCCTGCGGCCAGGGGCAGGAAGCTGTCGCTGCCGGCGTCGTACGCTTCGATCTGGCTGGTTTCGATGTCATAGATCCAGCCATGGATATACAACTGGCCAGCCGCCAGGCGCGAGGCGACGGAAGGGTGGGTGCGCAGGTGGTGCAGCTGGGCGATGACGTTTTCCTTGGTCAGCACCTGCATGCTTTCGTGCTCGCTGCCGCATGAGCAATTGTCTTCAACCACGGTGCGAGCCACTTCGGCATGGCGCAACCAGGCTTTGACCGTCGGCATCTTCTCCAGGCTATTGGGGTTGAGCACCGCGCGCATGGCGCCGCAGTCGGAGTGACCGCAGATGATGATGTGGTGTACGCCCAGTGCCAGGACGGCATATTCGATGGCGGTGGAGACGCCGCCGTTCATCTGCCCGTAGGGCGGCACGACGTTACCGACGTTACGCGTGACGAACAGATCGCCCGGCGAGCTCTGGGTGATCAGCTCAGGCACGATGCGTGAGTCGGCACAGGTGATGAACATCGCACGGGGCGTCTGCGCGGTGGCGAGCTTCTTGAACAGCTCCTGCTGTTCAGGGAAGACGTCATGGTGAAACCGCAGAAAGCCGTCGACGATATGCTTCAGGGCGGCATCGGCACTCTCGGCAGGAACTTCCGGGACAGCCTTGGATGGGTCCTTTACGGGCATGTTTCATCCTCTTTGACGGTTTAGGTTAAGTCCATTTTACCGGGTTGATGATTGGAACAGCACATGGCAATTAGATGACAAGTGCCAGCCAATAATCACTTAATTCGTTGGCTGAATTCCTACGCTACTCGGCGAAACTTAACTCAAACTGAATTCAGAGGCTCTAGAACGGGCGTTCCAGGCTATGAAACAAGTGCACCGGATAGTATCAAAAAAACATTAATGGCCAATACCCATTATTGCTTTTCACAGTAGCGACATCTGCCCACCCGGCGGACAAAACGCACTGCAATCAAGGGCATAGCCTTCGCGCCGGTTGAGCTCCAGGCGACGAATAGCCTTGCTGAAGCGTTGCGCCAGCAACTCGGCAAACACACCCTCACCGCGCATCCGTGCGCCAAAGCGACTGTCGTACAACTCGCCACCACGACTTTGGCGGATCAGGCTCAAGACATGATTGGCCCGCTGCGGGTAATGGTCCTGCAGCCATTGCTCAAACAGCGGCGCTACTTCCAGGGGCAGACGCAGCATCATATAGGCCGCACTGAGCGCGCCCGCCGCCTTGGCCGCCTCAAGCAGATGCTCAAGCTCGCTGTCGTTGATCATCGGGATCATGGGTGAGCACAGTACGCCAACAGGAATGCCTGCCTCACTCAGTACACGGATGGCCCGCAGTCGCGCCTTGGGTGCTGCGGCGCGGGGTTCAAGGGTGCGCTTGAGCTCGTCATCCAGGGTGGTGAGGCTGATCATCACGGCAACCAGCCGTTGCTGGGCCAATTCGGCCAGCAGATCTAGGTCGCGCAGGATCAGCGAACCCTTGGTGACGATGGTGACCGGGTGGCGGTAACGCAGTAGCACTTCAAGCAGGCGCCGGGTCAGTTTCTGTTCCCGTTCTATGGGCTGGTAGGGGTCGGTATTGGAGCCCAGGTTGATTGGCGCGCAGACGTACCCCGGCTTGCTCAATTGCTGTTCAAGCACCGCCGCCGCGTTGGTCTTGGCGATCAACTTGGTTTCAAAGTCCAGCCCGGGCGACAGATCCCAATAGGCATGGCTGGGCCGCGCATAGCAGTAGATGCAGCCGTGCTCACAACCACGATAAGGATTGATCGAGCGGTCGAAAGGCAGGTCGGGCGAGTTGTTGCGGGTGATGATGGTCTTGGCGGTTTCGATCCGCACTTCGGTGCCCTGGGTCAGGGGCACTTCCTGATACCAGCCATCGTCCTCGGCCACCGAACGGTTCGGGGCGAAGCGGTTATGCGGATTGCTTGTGGTACCACGCCCCCGCACCGGGCCTTGAGGTGTAGACATGAAAACGCCCCGAATACTGTTTTTATATACAGTACACGGGGCGTTTGTGCGATGCCAGTACCGCCGGGCGTCCGCCTTAGTCGGCTGGCTTCTTCAGCTTCGGATTGGGGAAGAACTGTACGGTCTGTACCTTGGCCTCGGCCGGCTTTGGCTCGACCTTGTTGACACGGGTCCCCAGTTCCTTGGGTACCGACAAGCCCTGTTCGTTGAGCGTGTCGGAGAACCCACAGGCCACGCACTCACGGTGCGGAACGCTGTCTTCGCTCCACATCATGAGTTTGTCCGGCTCGCTGCACGCCGGGCAGACGGCCCCGGCGATAAAGCGTTTTTTCGTCTTGATCACGGGCGCATCACTCATGCCGCCACTTCCTCACTCAGGCCACAATGGCGCAAGAGTGCATCGATTGAAGGCTCACGGCCACGGAAGTCGACGAACAGCAGCATCGGTTCCTGAGAGCCACCACGGGCAAGAATCGCTTCGCGGAAGGCTCGACCGGTGTCGGCGTTGAGCACACCTTCTTCTTCAAACCGCGAGAAAGCATCGGCCGAGAGCACTTCAGCCCACTTGTAGCTGTAGTAACCGGCTGCGTACCCACCGGCGAAGATATGCGCAAAGCTGTTGGGGAAGCGGTTGTACGCCGGGGGACGCATGACCGATACCTCGTCGCGGATGCCTTCAAGCACTTCCAGCACACTGCGGCCATCACCATGGCTGGCATGCAGCTCAAAGTCGAACAGCGAGAACTCCAGCTGGCGAACCATCATCAGGCCGGACTGGAAGTTCTTCGCCGCCAGCATCTTCTCCAGCAGGTCCTGAGGCAGCGGCGCACCCGTTTCGTAGTGACCGGAAATCAGCGCCAGGCCTTCAGGCTCCCAGCACCAGTTTTCCATGAACTGGCTCGGCAGCTCCACGGCATCCCAGGCCACGCCATTGATACCGGAAACACCGGCGTGCTCGATGCGGGTCAGCAGATGATGCAGACCATGACCGAACTCGTGGAACAGGGTGGTGACTTCATCGTGGGTCAGCAACGCCGGCTTGCCAGGCGCGGCCGGGGTGAAGTTGCACACCAGGTTGGCCACCGGGCTTTGCAGTTGGCCGTCTGCGGCGCGACGACGGTCGCGGGCACCGTCCATCCAGGCACCGCCACGCTTGTTGGCGCGGGCGTAAAGGTCGAAGAAGAAGCGGCCCACGTGCTGACCGTGCTCCTTGATCTCGAACAGGCGAACATCCGGGTGCCAGGTGTCGAAGCCCTTGATTTCGGCAATCTCGATCCCGTACAGGCGCTGGACGATCGCGAACAGGCCGGACAGCACCTTGTCGATCGGGAAGTAGGCGCGCAGGGTTTCCTGGGAAACGCTATAGCGCTGCTCGCGCAGTTTTTCACCGTAGAAACCGCTGTCCCAGCTTTGCAGGTCCGGGCAGCCCTGTTCGGCAGCATAGGCCTTGAGCTGGGCCAGGTCCTGCTGGGCGAACGGCTTGCTGCGCTTGGCCAGGTCTCGCAGGAAGCTCAGTACCTGATCGCTGGACTCGGCCATCTTGGTCGCCAGGCTCAGCTCGGCGTAGTTGGCATAACCGAGCAGCTTGGCCAGCTCCTGACGCAAGTCTAGGATTTCGCACATTACCGGGCCGTTGTCGAACTGGCCGGCATTGGGGCCCTGGTCGGAGGCACGGGTGCAGTAGGCGGCGTAGATTTCTTCGCGCAGGGCGCGGTCTTCGGCGTAGGTCATCACCGCGTAGTAGCTTGGGAACTCCAGGCTGATCAACCAGCCCTCAAGCCCCTTGGCTTGCGCAGCGGCGGCCATTTGCGCCTTGGCCGACTCGGTCAGGCCGGCGAGGGCGGCTTCGTCGGTGACGTGCTTGGTCCAGGCCTGGGTGGCATCGAGCAGTTGGTTGGAGAAGCGGCTGCCCAGTTCGCTGAGCTTGCTCTGCACTTCGGCATAACGCTGCTGCTGGTCGGCCGGCAGGTCGATACCCGACAGGCGGAAATCACGCAGGGCGTGTTCGAGAATAGTCTTTTGCGCCACATCGAAGCCTGCGGCTTCGGGGCTGGCGATCAGTGCCTCATAGGCCTGGAACAGCTCGCGGTTCTGGCCCATTTCGGTGGCGTAGGCGCTCAATGCCGGCAGGCAGGCCTCATAGGCCTCGCGCAGTTCGGCGCTGTTGCACACGGCATTGAGGTGGCTGACCGGGCTCCAGGCGGCGCCCAGGCGGTCGTTGAGTTCGTCCATGGCCAGGATCAGGCCGGCCCAGCTTGGCTGCTGGCCCTGGGTCTTGAGAATCTGGGCAATAGCGGTACGGTTGTCGGCCAGGATCTGTTCAATCGCCGGCTGCACATGCTCGGCACGGATTGCCGAGAAGGGCGGCAAGTCATAAGACTGCAGAAGCGGGTTGGTCGCACTCACGGTTAAACACCTTGGCAGAAGAAACACCGGACCATCTTAATTACAATCGACGCCGACCGCAGCCCTATCAATACCAAAGAGACTTCCTATCATGGCCATCCGCAGCTTCCAGAACCACACACCCCGCCTGGGCGAACGCGCCTTCGTCGACCGCAGCGCGGTGGTGCTGGGTGATGTCGAGATCGGTGCTGACAGCTCGGTGTGGCCACTGACCGTGATCCGCGGCGATATGCACCGTATCCGCATCGGTGCGCGTACCAGCGTGCAGGACGGCAGCGTGCTGCACATCACCCATGCCGGACCGTTCAACCCCGATGGTTTCCCCCTGCTGATCGGTGACGAGGTAACCATTGGTCACAAAGTCATGCTGCATGGCTGCACGCTGGGCAACCGTATACTGGTCGGCATGGGCAGCACCATCATGGACGGCGCCGTGGTCGAAGACGATGTGATCATTGGCGCCGGTAGCCTGGTGCCGCCGGGCAAACGTCTGGAAAGCGGTTTTCTGTACGTCGGCAGCCCGGTCAAACAGGCCCGCGCCCTGACCGAAAAGGAACGCGCCTTCTTCCCTTACAGCGCGAGCAACTACGTCAAACTCAAGGACCAGCACCTGGCCGAAGGCTACCACCTGCCTGAGTAAACCTGCCTGACGCCCTTATCGAGATTGCCATGCACCAACAAAACATCCTCTTCGACCTCGACGGCACCCTGACCGACCCGCGCCTGGGCATCACCCGTTCGATCCAGTACGCCCTGGCCAAGCTCGGCATCGACGAACCAGACCTGGCTCGCCTGGAACACTTCATCGGCCCGCCGCTGCTGCAAGCCTTCATGCAGTTCTACCACTTCGATGAGGCCAAGGCCTGGGAGGCGGTGAACTTCTACCGCGAGCGCTTCAAGGTGACGGGGCTCTATGAGAACCAGGTATTCGACGGCGTCAACGAACTGCTCGAAGCCCTGAACGGGCAGGGCAGGACGCTGTACATCGCCACCTCCAAGCCGTGGGAATTCGCCCGTGAAATCGCCCGCCACTTTGAATTCGATCATCACTTCAAGGTGATCTACGGCAGCGAGCTCGATGGCACCCGCACCAACAAAGTCGAGCTGATTGCCCATCTGCTGGCTGAAGAGTCACTGGACCCGGCGCAAACGCTGATGATCGGCGACCGCAAACACGACCTGATCGGTGCACGCAGCAATGGCCTGCAGGCGGTTGCCGTGGGGTATGGATTTGGCAGCCACGAGGAACTGACGGCGGAGCAACCGGCTTATCACTTTGCCACGCTGAGTGAGCTGCACCGGGCATTCATGCGGGCCTGATGGCCTTATCGCGGGGCACGCCCGCTCCTACCTGGAGCGGGCTTGCCCCGCGATGCTCTCCAAGGCTTGCCGACGCTGCTCCAGCGACAACCGCCCCAACCCCTCGACACGTCCATAAAACGCCTGCCAATCCCCATCTACCTCGGCAAACAGCCCGGCAAACGCCGGCACCCATTGATCGTACAAACCGAACGGCAGCAACTTGG
This sequence comes from Pseudomonas sp. JQ170C, assembly GCF_035581345.1. Classification (NCBI taxonomy): domain Bacteria; kingdom Pseudomonadati; phylum Pseudomonadota; class Gammaproteobacteria; order Pseudomonadales; family Pseudomonadaceae; genus Pseudomonas; species Pseudomonas sp. JQ170C. Next base: position 44,668 of record NZ_CP141608.1, on the reverse strand, counting down.
CATTGTTCATCGGTGAGTTGATCCAGCCGTCGTACCGTCCAACGCCCTTCCACTGGCTATCACGCAGCGCCCGATATTCCCGGCGCAAACGCTCGAATTCAGCCTGCTTTCCCGCCCGCATCGCAGGCACGGTCAGCGGTGACGTATACAGCGCCTTGAGCCGCTCCCGGCTGGCCAGCACCAACTCGACAAACTGATCGCGTTGCAGGTTCTGGTTCTGCGTTTGCGCTGGCAAACCGCGAGCCGCGCGCCACTGGCGGGTGCCTTCCTGCTCGACGAACGTGGCGAAGGATTCATTGAACGCCGTGTCATCTGCCACATAGAACCGCTGATGGGCCAGCTCGTGGAAGATCACCGTGGCCAGGCGCTCATCCCCCCAGCGCAACATGGTGTTGAGGATGGGGTCATCGAACCAGCCCAGGGTCGAATAGGCTTCCACCCCACCGATGTACACATCCAGCCCCTGTTGCTTTTGCAACGCCGCCGCCCCTCGCGCCGCGCCCTGGCTGTAAAAACCGCGATAGGCGACACACCCGGCAATCGGGAAGCAATGGGTTTGCGGATCGAGGGAAAACTCCGGGGTGGCGAAAACATTCCAGACCACGAACGGACGCTTGAGGTCGGCATACACCCGATAGCTGCGGTTATCCGGCAGTTTCAGCTGTGAGCTGGCAAACGCCCGGGCTTGCTCGGCCTTCAGCAGATGCTCGCGAAGCTGTGGTGCGGTGGCAGGATCAGCCACCACCTCCGCTACGGGCTTGCGGGCCTGCAATAGCTCCCATTGGCCACTGGCCAGCTGGCCGTAGTAGCTAGCACTGGTACAACCGTTCAGCAGAACGCCCAGCGACAGGGGAACCAAACAGCGAAAAATGCGGTCGAGTGCCCGGTGACTTGAGCGCAACAAAAGAAATAGTCGAAGCATCCGCGTCCCGTCTTCTCGCTCAAGTGTTTATCCGCTTAAAGACTATCTTGCCCGGCTGGAGTTTTGCCATGCGTACACTGCTTGTCGTTAGCGGTTTTGTGCTGTTGTCCGGCTGTGCCGGGTTACCCGCCCCCGATCCCAACCAGGCCTGGATCGACCTCGCCCCGAGCCCGGATGAAGCCTTGCACGCCGTGCAGGTGGATGATCGTGACTGGGTCGACAAGCGCTACTTCCAAGTGCCACCGGGCAGCCACGAGCTGACCGTGCGTTACCTGTTCCCGGTCACGCCGAGCAATATCGGGCCCGACAGCGAAACGCTGTGGCGCGACTGCCAGCTGAATGTGAAGTACAAGGATTTCAATGCCGGGCAACGCTATCACCTGGAAGCCGGCAGCATTGGTTTCCGGCCCTGGGCAAGGCTGTTCGACGGTGAAGGGAAACTGGTGGGCAAAGGGCTACCGGCGGGCTGCCAACGCACCTGATAGTGCGAATGGCGCTATGCTTGTGCTTTGTAGCTTGCAAGCGGGAGTTTGCCATGCGCCAGCCAATGATGCTGATCGCCCTCAGTACCCTGGGGGCTTGCGCCAGCCCCTTGCCCCCAGTCGATAGCAAGCAGGCCTGGATCGACCTCTACACCATGACGCCCGGCAAACTGTTGATGGCCGACCGCCTTGACGGTGAGCGCCTGAACGACGGGCGTTTCTTCCAGGTCACCCCCGGCAAGCACGAGCTGACGGTGCGCTTCGACTACGAGGTGTATGCCGGTGGCTTCTCGGTCGATCCGGTCGAGCGCACGTGCTACCTGAAAGTGCGCTACGACCATTTTGAAGCCGGCAAACGCTACCGCCTCGAAGCCAGGGCGCCAGCCATGCAGCCCAGCGCCTATCTCTACGACCCGCAGCGCAAGGTCGTTGCCGAAGAAGACAACGACATTTTCTGCATCCCCTGACGCCTAGCGATCATTCTTCTGGTAGATGATTTTCTTGGTGCCACCGTCGCAGCTGCCCACCACCATGTTCTGGTCATGGACTTCGTCGTTGCGCACGATTTCCAAGGTGTAGGAGGTTACCCCGCGGGCCTGGATCTTTGCCTCGATCTCGGCCTTGAGTTCTTCGCAGGGTTTTGGCGCAGCCAGTGCAGTAGTCGCCAGCAGTGAAGCCAGCACAGCGATTGCGACACGAATCATGGGACAGCTCCTTGTGGCGGCACATGTTTGCCGACGCTCATTTGACCACAAGAAGCACGCCCCGGTTCTGACTTAACCCACCAAGGTGGCATCCAGGCTGATCTTCGCATTGAGCACTTTGGAGACCGGGCAACCGGCCTTGGCCTTGTTCGCCACTTCAATGAATTGCTCCTGGCTGGCGCCGGGGACCTTGGCCTTGAGTATCAAATGCACCGCCGTGATGGCAAAGCCATCGTCCTTTTTGTCGAGCGTGACCTCGGCGATGGTGTCGATGCGATCAGGCGTAAAACCCGCCTCACCCAGCATCATCGACAGGGCCATGGAAAAGCAGCCGGCATGGGCTGCGCCGATCAGTTCTTCCGGGTTGGTGCCTGGCATACCTTCAAAACGAGTGTTGAACCCATAGGGATTCTGCTTGAGTGCGCCACTTTCGGTAGAGAGCAGGCCCTTGCCATCCTTCAAGCCACCTTGCCATATGGCTGATGCTGTCTTTTTCATAATGCCTCCTGGGTGTCTAGACGGTGCGCTGTCATGCGCTGCCTAAAGTTCAGAGGCCACCCCGGCGGGCAAGTTCAGCCCGATTTCACCCCAGGCATTGATTCCTCGGGATCTGCCCATACAGAGTTGTAAAGGCCCGGCGTACAGCCGGCCGCACGACTGTCCAGGAGGCTCAGCAGCCCATGACGCGACTTGCAGACATCAAATTTTCCACCCTCGATCTGGTACCGGTTCGCGAAGATGGCGGCCCGGCGCAGTCCCTGCGCAACTCGCTGGACCTGGCGCAGCATGTGGAAAGGTTCGGCTACAACCGGTTCTGGGTCGCTGAACACCACAACATGGACGGTATTGCCAGCTCGGCAACAGCCGTACTGCTTGGCTACCTGGCCGGCGGCACCTCGACCATCCGCGTCGGTGCGGGCGGCGTCATGTTGCCCAACCATGCCCCGCTGGTGATTGCCGAGCAGTTCGGCACCCTGGAAAGCCTCTATCCCGGCCGGATCGACCTGGGCCTGGGCCGCGCGCCGGGCTCCGACCCGATCACTGCCCGCGCCTTGCGCCGCGAGCGCTCCGGCAGCGCTGACGACTTCCCCGAAGATGTGGAGGAACTGGTGCGCTACCTGGGACCACGCACCCCGGACCAGAAAGTCATCGCCGTGCCGGGCCATGGCACCCAAGTGCCGATCTGGTTGCTGGGTTCGAGCCTGTTCAGCGCCCAGCTGGCCGGAATGCGCGGGCTGCCCTATGCCTTCGCCTCCCATTTCGCCCCGCGCTACATGCACGAGGCCATCCGCATTTACCGCGACCATTTCCAGCCCTCGGCAGTGCTCGACAAACCTTATGTGATGCTCGGCGTGCCATTGGTCGCTGCCGATACCGACGAGCAGGCCGACTACCTGGCGACCTCGGTGTACCAGCGCATCCTCGCCCTGATGCGCGGCCAGAGCCTGGTGCAGCGCCCGCCCGTGCAGACCATGGACGGCCTGTGGTTGCCCCATGAACGTGAGGCGGTCGGGAGTTTCCTGGGGCTGGCGATGGTGGGCGGGCCACAGAAGATCCGCGCCAAGCTGGAGGTGCTGCTGGAGCAGACCCAGGCCGACGAGCTGATCTTTACCTGTGATGTGTACGAACATGCGGACCGGATCCGGTCCTATGAGCTGCTGGCGCAGGTGATGCAGGGCAATTGAAGAACTGATCGCGGGGCAAGCCTGCTCCTACCTGGAGCGGGCTTGCCCCGCGATATTTTCAACGTTTATAGACGATTTCCTTGGTCCCGCCTTCGCAGGTACCTACGACCTTGCCGCCAGTGGCAGCGCCCTTGTCGACGATTTCCAGTGAATAACCACTGACGCCCTTGGCATCGATCTTGGCGGCTATTTCACTCTTCAATTCTTCACAGGGCTTGCCCGCCGCCAGCGCAGTGCCTGCCAGCGTCATCAATCCCAGTGCAACTACCAACTTCTTCATCGATCGCTTTCCTTGTTCAGATCAAAGTAGAGAGGGGCGCCGGCGCACGTCCGGCTGCCTCAGGACTGTGTAACCCAATTGATCCGCACAAGCCAGTGGCACGGATCAGCTATTGGCGATACGGAAACCCACCTTCAGGGTTACCTGAAAATGTGCTGCCTTGTTGTCCTTGATATGGCCGCGAGTCTCGATCACCTCGAACCACTCCAGGTGCTTGATGCTCTTGCCGGCTTCAGCCAGTGCATTGTTGATGGCGTCTTCTATGCTGGTGGGCGACGAGCCGACAAGTTCGATTTTCTTGTAAGTGTGGTGATCGGACATGAGCAGTCTCCTTTTCGGGTGTGAGCTTTGAGCCTAGCAGTGCAGGGCTGTTTTACCTGCGAGGGGTAAACACCGGGGAAAGTTCGACTGCACTTTCCGGCGCCCGCGAAGTCGGAACCTGAACAGCTCACTCACACCTCGAAGGAGAGTCACCATGGCCAACCATTCGCTGCGTAAAGCGTCGCTGCAAAGCATGGAAGCGGAGATCGAAAGCCTGCTCAAGTCGTTGGAAAGCCTCAAGGACGATGCCTCGGACGAGTCGCGCAAAACCCTGAAGACGCTCAAGGGCAACGCCGAGAACGCCTTGCGTCACTCGCGCAGCCTGCTCAGCGATGCCTACGAAGAAGTGAAAACCAAGACTCGCGAGACTGGCCTTGCCACCCGCGACTATGCCCAGGAACACCCCTGGACCACCGCAGGCGTAGCCGTCGGTGCCCTCGGCCTGCTGGCCGCGTACTTGTTGTGCAAACGCGGCAACTAAGCGACCTGGCGCGCCAACTCGGCGCGCAACCACCCGGCCAATTGTTCGGCGCGCCCGTCTGCGGCGCGTCGCGGCACCCATAACGCCAGCGCCGCCTGGGTCGGACAAAAGCCCCACGGCGCGGCCAGCCGCCCGGCGCGCAGGTCATCGGCCACCAGGGGCTGTGGTGCAATCGCCACGCCCAAGCCCGCCACTGCCGCTTCCAGCAAGTAATACAGGTGCTCGAAATCCTGACCGTAGCGAAGCGCCTCGGGGTCGATACCTTGTTGCCGCGCCCAACTCGGCCAGGCTTGCGGGCGTGAGGTGGTCTGCAACAGGGTTTCTTCCAGCAGGGCCTTGGCTGGCGCCTGTTGCAGGCGAGCGAACCCGGCAAAGTGCGGGCTCAGGACCGGGCCGATACGTTCCTCGGCCAGCACATGCACCTGCATGTCGGTTGGCCACGGCAGCTCGGCGAATACCAACAGAGCGTCCAGCCCCGGGCGTCGCGGGTCCAGGTCGCCTTCCCCAGCAGACAAATGCAAGCGCAGCTCAGGCAGGTCCGCCTTGAGCCGACCCAACCGCGGGATGAACCAGCGCGCCAGCAAGCTGCCGGAGCAACCGAGCACGAAAGGCGCATCGGCGCCGCTCTGACTCAACTCGGTACACACACTGCGCAAGCGGTCGAAGGCGTCGAAACTGGCATCACGCAGCCGAAGCCCGGCATCTGTGAGTTTAATGCCACGCCCTTCCTTGACGAACAGACTCACGCCCAGGTGCTCTTCGAGCACCTTCAACTGCCGGCTTACCGCCCCGTGTGTCACGTGTAGCTGTTCGGCCGCCTGGCTGACGCTACCGAGCCGGGCAGTGGCTTCAAACGCCCGAAGGGCATTGAGGGGAGGGAGGTCCTGGCGCATGACGTGTGAGTTTTCCTGACATGTTGTCGCAATCTTATCGGTTTTCAGCCGCGCGTGTCGTGGTTACAGTAAAGCCATTCCCGTCTTGATAACGCCCTGGAGCGACCCATGACTCAGACCAACTTCCGCGCCGGCCCTGATGCCAATGGCCTGTTTGGCGCATTCGGCGGCCGCTACGTGGCTGAAACCCTGATGCCACTGGTGCTCGACCTGGCCCGCGAATACGAAGCAGCCAAGGCCGACCCCGAGTTTGTTGAACAGCTGGCCTACTTCCAGCGTGACTACATTGGCCGCCCGAACCCGCTGTACTTCGCCGAGCGCCTGACCGAGCACTGCGGCGGCGCAAAGATTTTCTTCAAGCGTGAAGAACTCAACCACACCGGCGCCCACAAGGTGAACAACTGCATCGGCCAGGTGCTGCTGGCCAAGCGCATGGGCAAAAAACGCCTGATCGCCGAAACCGGCGCCGGCATGCACGGCGTGGCCACCGCCACCGTGGCGGCGCGTTTTGGCCTGCCTTGCGTGATCTACATGGGTGCCACCGACATCGAGCGCCAGCAGGCAAACGTGTTCCGCATGAAGCTGCTGGGTGCCGAGATCGTTCCGGTCACGGCGGGCACCGGCACCCTCAAGGACGCCATGAACGAGGCCCTGCGCGACTGGGTCACCAACGTCGACGACACCTTCTACCTGATCGGCACCGTAGCCGGCCCGCACCCGTACCCGGCCATGGTCCGTGACTTCCAGTCGATCATCGGCAAGGAAACCCGCGAGCAGTTGCAGGCCAAGGAAGGGCGCCTGCCTGACAGCCTGATCGCCTGCGTCGGCGGCGGCTCCAACGCCATGGGCCTGTTCCACGACTTCCTCGATGACACCAGCGTGCAGATCATCGGCGTCGAAGCCGGTGGCCATGGCGTCGACACCGACAAGCATGCTGCCAGCCTCAACGGTGGTGTACCGGGCGTACTGCACGGCAACCGCACCTACCTGCTGCAAGATGCCGATGGCCAGATCACCGACGCCCACTCGATTTCCGCAGGCCTGGACTACCCTGGCATCGGCCCGGAACACGCCTTCCTGCATGAAGTGAAGCGCGTGGAATACGTCAGCATTACCGACGACGAAGCCCTGGCCGCGTTCCACACCACTTGCCGCCTGGAAGGCATCATTCCTGCGCTGGAAACCTCCCACGCGCTGGCAGAAGCCATCAAGCGCGCCCCGACCCTGCCCAAGGATCACCTGATGGTGGTGTGCCTGTCCGGGCGTGGCGACAAAGACATGCAAACCGTGATGAGCCATATGGCCGCCCAGGAGAAACAGGCATGAGCCGTCTTGAACAACGCTTCGCTGAGCTCAAGGCCGAAGGCCGCTCCGCACTGGTTACCTTCGTCACTGCCGGCGACCCGGGCTACGACGCCTCCCTGGCGATCCTCAAGGGCCTGCCGGCTGCCGGCGCCGACGTGATCGAACTGGGCATGCCGTTCACCGACCCGATGGCCGACGGCGTTGCCATCCAGTTGGCAACCCTGCGCGCCCTGGAAGCCGGCCAGACCCTGGCCAAAACCCTGCAAATGGTTCGCGAGTTCCGCGTCGACAACCAGACCACGCCGATCGTGCTGATGGGTTACTACAACCCGATCCACCGCTTTGGCGTCGAGGCCTTCGTGGCCCAGGCCAAGGAAGCCGGTGTGGATGGCCTGATCATCGTCGACCTGCCGCCCGAGCACGACGCCGAACTGGCGACCCCGGCCCAGGCTGCCGGCATCGACTTCATTCGCCTGACCGCCCCGACCACCGACGACGTGCGCCTGCCGCGCGTGCTGGAGCGCAGCTCCGGCTTCGTCTACTACGTCTCGGTAGCGGGCGTGACCGGTGCAGGTTCGGCGACCACCGAACACGTCAGCGGCGCGATCGAGCGCCTGCGTCGGCATACCGACCTGCCGATCAGCGTTGGGTTTGGTATTCGTACGCCAGAACAGGCGGCCGCAATTGCCACGCTGGCCGATGGCGTGGTGGTCGGGTCGGCGCTGGTCGACAAGATCGCCAACGCTAAGACTGCCGAGCAGGCCGTGGGTGATGTGCTTGAGCTGTGCTCGGCACTGGCCCAGGGTGTGCGGGGTGCGCGCAAGGCGTGAGGCCTGATCGCGGGGCAAGCCCGCTCCTACCGTAGATTCAAATCCGAACCGGTAGGAGCGGGCTTGCCCCGCGATGACTATTCAAAGATCGACAGATCCAGAGGCCGCACAGCCCCCATCCAGATCGCATGATCACGGTGGTCCGCCATTTCATCCCCGGTCAGCGGATGCAAGAACACCACCAGCCCCCGCCGGTACAACGCCAGCCAAGGCAACACCACCCCCACTACCTCAGGCCCGAACGCCAGTTGGCAGCTCCAGTCCGGATGCGGCCCGACTGGCTTCTGATGCATGCGTCCCATGGTCACCGGAAACAGCTTCGCTGCCTCTTCACACAACTGCCGGGCCTGCTCCAGGGTGCTGGCGTCGTAGTACACGTGGGCGTGATATCCCTTGATCCTCTGCACGAAAACTCCTGAATCTATGCGAACCCCGGCCTACATCCGGGAGTCAAACAATCACCCGTACGCAACGGAGTGATGACGTGAAAAACGCCGAAACCTACGCCCTCAAGGTCACCCTGTTCGGCGCCTTGAGCAGCCTGGGCAGCGCGCTGATGGCCGAACTGCTCAAGCGCCAGCATGAAGTGATCGTGATTGTCGACGACCTCAACCGCCTGGCGCCTCGCCCGGGCTTGCACTGCAAGCACGGTGGGCTGGACGACACCGACCAGGCCGAGCAGGGTGTGGCAGGAAGCTCAGCGGTGATTTGCCTGTTACCCGCGCTGGCCCCTGACGACCATCGTGCACAACTGCACTATGTCCACGCCCTGGTCGATGGCATGTCCCGCACGACTATACGCCGGCTCCTGCTGGTCGGCGATTTCAGTGTGCTCGAGCATCCCGACGAGCATAACGAGCAACACCAGCAATGCATCGGCCATATGGTCGATCTGCTGCAACGCAGTACCTTGCAATGGACGCTGATCAACGCCCCGGTTGAAGTGGCCGGGCTCGGCATCGAGCACTTTCATCACACCCACGGCACCCTCGAACCGGGCCTGGCCGAGCCCCTGCAGCGCCTGGCCCGAATCGCCGCCGGGATGATCGATACCCTGGAGCTCAAGCTGCACCAGGGCGAGCATGTGAACTTTGTGCTCTAGCGGGAAGATTCGTCGCGCAACCACTCGACAAAGCGCTCGATCAACGCGCCCCGGCGCTTGCGCGGTGGCAGCACCACGTAATAGCCGCGCGAAGAGTGGGCCCTTTCGCCGATCGGCCGACACAGCAACCCCTGCTCCAGCAGATCATCCACCAGATGGCGCCAGCCAATCGCCACGCCCTGGCCTGCGATGGCGGCCTGGATAAGCAGGGTGTAGTTGTCAAAACGCAACGGGCCGGGGCCCGGCGGGCTGGCGATGTTCAACTGGCGAAATACGCCGCTCCAGTCGAACCAGCGGCTGGCGCTCTCGCCGCGCAGATGCAGCAGGGGCATTTGCAGCAGGCTGTGCGCTGGCATGGGCAGTGTTTGCTGCTCCACCAGGCGGGGGCTGCACACCGGGAATACTTCCTCGTCGAATAGCCAGTGGCTTTCGCCCTGATGAAAGCGCCCATCACCAAACAGGATCGCCACATCGATGTCCGGCCGCAGCATGGCGTGGCTGCGTTCACTGGTCACCAGGCTGACATCCACTTGCGGGTTGGCCTGGTGAAAGCGCTGCAGTCGCGGCATCAACCAATAGGCGGCAAAGGCAAAGTCGGTAGCGACCTGAAGCACCTCATGCTGATCACGGCCGCTGACCTGCACCACGCCATCGTCGAAGCACGCCATGCCCTGATGCACCTGCTCAAACAGCGCCTGGCCGGCCTCGGTCAGTTCGATGCCACGATAGATGCGATCGAACAAACGCGCGCCCAGCTGCCGTTCCAACCGCTTGATCTGCTGGCTGACGGCTGGCTGGGTGGTACCCAACTCGACCGCCGCCGTGGTGAAACTGCGCTGGCGGGCCGCAACCTCGAACACCCGCAACGTATCCAGCGACAAACCATCAAGGCTTTCAAACATAAGCGCTGCTAATCCCAGTCATTGCCCGCCATGGGCTTTACCGCAGTTATCCACAACCGCATGCTCGATCACAGCAGTTCCCCATAACGAATACCTATGGAACGCGGTGACTCCATGAAGCGCAAGAACATTCTTTTCATCATGGCCGACCAGATGGCTGCGCCGATGCTGCCCCTCTACGCCCCCTCGCCGATCAAGATGCCGCACCTGAGCCGCCTGGCCGCCGAAGCCGTGGTGTTCGATGCCGCCTACTGCAACAGCCCGCTGTGCGCGCCGTCCCGCTTCACCCTGGTCAGCGGTCAATTGCCGAGCAAGATCGGCGCCTACGACAACGCTGCAGACTTTCCTGCCGACGTCCCCACCTACGCCCATTACCTGCGCCGTCTCGGCTACCGCACCGCCTTGTCGGGCAAGATGCACTTCTGTGGGCCAGACCAGCTGCACGGCTACGAAGAGCGGCTGACCAGCGACATCTACCCGGCGGACTATGGCTGGGCGGTCAATTGGGATGCACCCGATGAACGCCCCAGCTGGTACCACAACATGTCCTCGGTACTGCAGGCCGGGCCCTGCGTACGCACCAACCAGCTGGATTTCGATGAAGAGGTGGTGTTCAAGGCCCGCCAATACCTGTTCGATCACGTCCGCGAAGCCGGCGACCAGCCGTTCTGCCTGACCGTGTCGATGACCCATCCCCACGACCCGTACACCATCCCCAAAGCCTTCTGGGACCTGTATCGGGACGACGAGATTCCATTGCCGAGCCCGCACTGCACCCAGGACGAACTGGACCCCCACTCGCAACGCCTGCTCAAGGTCTACGACCTATGGGACAAGCCGTTGCCTGTGGATAAGATCCGCGATGCCCGCCGTGCCTATTTCGGCGCCTGCAGCTACATCGACAGCAACATCGGCAAGCTGCTGCAGACCCTGGAAGAAACCGGGCTGGCGGACGACACATTGATCGTGTTCAGCGGCGATCACGGCGACATGCTTGGCGAGCGTGGCCTCTGGTACAAGATGCACTGGTTCGACATGTCGGCCCGGGTACCGCTGCTGGTGCATGCGCCCGGGCAGTTCAAGCCGGCGCGGGTCAGCGCTGCGGTTTCCACCTGCGACCTGTTACCCACCCTGGTAGAACTCGCGGGTGGCAGCCTGGAACCTCAATTGCCGCTGGATGGGCGCTCGCTGCTGGGCCACCTGCAAGGGCAGGGCGGGCACGATGAAGTAATCGGCGAATACATGGCCGAAGGCACCGTCGGGCCACTGATGATGATTCGCCGCGGCGCCTACAAATTCATCTACAGCGAAGACGACCCTTGCCTGCTGTACGACCTTGACCATGACCCCCAGGAACGCGAAAACCTGGCGGGCAGCCCTGATCACCAGGCGCTGATGCAGGCAATGCTCGATGAAGCCCGGCACCGCTGGGACATCCCGGCGCTGCGCCAGCAAGTACTGGACAGCCAGCGTCGCCGCCGCCTGGTGGCCGAGGCCCTGGCGATCGGCAAACTCAAAAGCTGGGACCACCAACCCATGGTCGACGCCAGCCAGCAGTACATGCGCAATCACATCGATCTCGACGACCTGGAACGCAAGGCACGTTATCCACAACCCGCCCAGTAACTATCCTGCGAGGCTGCCATGAAAAGGTTATCCACAAGCGTCATTGCGGTTTTGTTCAGCCTTGCCAGCCTCGGCGCCCGCGCCCAGAGCGATTGCAGCACCGTGAAGATGGCCGACCCCGGCTGGAGCGACATCGCCGCCACCAATGCAGTGGCCCGCCTGCTGCTCGAAGGCATGGGCTACAAGACCCGGGTCGACAGCCTGGCGGTGCCCATCATTTATGGCGGGCTCAAGGATGGCTTGGTGGATGTCTTCCTCGGCAACTGGATGCCGGCCCAGCAAGGCTTTCACGACAAGTTCGTCACCAGCGGCGAGGTACAGCAATTGGCCCGCAACCTCGAAGGCACCCAGTTCACCCTGGCAGTGCCCGAGTACGTGTGGGAGGCCGGGGTTCGGGACTTTGCCGACCTGCAACGCTTTGCCGATCAGTTCGACCAGAAGATCTATGGCATCGGCGCAGGCGCACCGGCCAACCTGTCACTCAAGGACATCATCAACAAGAATGCCTTCAACCTCGGCGACTGGAAGCTGGTGGAGTCCAGTGAACAGGCCATGCTCGCCCAGGTCCATCGGGCGGCCAAGCGCGAGCGGTTCATCGCCTTCCTCGGCTGGACACCGCACCCGATGAACGTGCAGATGAAGCTGCGGTACCTGAGCGGGGGCGAGCAGTGGTTCGGCAGCAACGGCAGCGTCTATACCCTGACCCGCATGGGTTATCCACAGGCCTGCCCGAACGTCGCGCGGCTGTTCGACAACCTGAAATTCAGCCAGGACATGGAAAACTCCATCATGGCGCAGGTTGTGGATAACAAGGTCAGCTACGAAGCAGCGGCCAAGGCCTGGGTCAAAGCGCACCCGGCCCAGCTCGACAACTGGCTCGAAGGGGTGACCCGCCTCGATGGCGGCGATGCGCTGTCAGCCGTGAAAGCCAGCCTGTAATGGCGTGGCGACTTGCACCGGCGCAGCAGACATCGCACCCTGTGCAGCTTGTGCTTGCGATAGAGACTGCTCATGGCCCGGCCTGATCGCCACCGCTTGTTGCCGTTCCTCAGTTGGCTGCCCCGGCAGACCCGGGACAGTGTGCGCCGCGACCTGCTGGTGGGCTTGAGTGGCGCGATCCTGGCACTGCCGCAGTCGATCGCCTACGCGCTGATCGCCGGCCTGCCCGCTGAATACGGGCTGTACGCCGCCATTGTTCCGGTGCTGATCGCCTGCCTCTGGGGGTCGTCGTGGCACCTGATCTGCGGGCCGACCGCGGCGATCTCCATCGTCCTCTATGCCAGCGTCAGCCCGCTGGCCATCAGCGGCAGTGACGACTACATCACCCTGATTCTGCTGCTGACGTTTCTGGGTGGGGTCTTTCAGTGGTTGCTGGGGCTGTTGCGCTTCGGCGCACTGGTGAACTTCGTCTCTCATTCGGTGGTGCTGGGCTTTACCCTCGGCGCCGCCGTGGTCATTGCACTGGGACAACTGCCGAACCTGATGGGGCTCGACTTGCCCAGCCAGGCCACCGCACTGAAAACCCTGGAAAGCCTGATGGACCATGCAGGCGAGGTGAATTGGCCTTCCCTTGCACTCGGGCTTGGCACCCTGGTGCTTGGCATTGCCCTCAAACTGCTGCGTCCGCGCTGGCCGAGCCTGTTGATAACCCTGGCCATCGCCAGTGTGCTGGTCTGGCTGCTACCCGGCGCGTTTGGCCATGTGCTGCTGGTACCCGGGTTTGTCGGCCAACTCCCCCCCTTGAGCCCGTTGCCGTTATGGGACCTGGAATTGATCCTGCGTCTGCTGCCCAGTGCGGTGGCCGTGGGCATGCTGGGGCTGGTGACCAGCCTGTCGATTGCCCGCTCGCTGTCGTCACGTTCAGAGCAGTTGATCGATGCCAACCAGGAGATCCGTGCCCAGGGCCTGTCGAACATGGTAGGCAGCTTTTTCTCCGGCTACCTGTCCTCAGGCTCTTTCACCCGCTCGGGGCTCAGCTACGACGCCGGGGCTCGTTCGCCGCTGGCCGGGGTGTTCTCGGCACTCTGGGTCGCCTTGTTTGCCGTGGCGGGCGCCGGCCTGATCGCGCACATTCCGATCCCGGCCATGGCCGGCAGCATCCTGCTGATCTGCTGGGGGTTGATCGATCACCGGGGCATGCGTGCCCTGTGGCGGGTCAGCCGCTCCGAGTTCCTGGTCATGGCGCTGACCGCGGGGGCTACCTTGCTGCTGGAACTGCAGACTGCCATCTACGCAGGCGTGCTGGCGTCGCTGTTCTTCTACCTCAAGCGCACCTCGCGTCCACGGGTGCAGCAGACACGGGAAGGTGATGCCGATGTGCTGCGCGTCGGGGGCTCGATCTTCTTTGGCGCCAGCCATTACCTGCAGGTGCGCCTGCAACGATGCCAGGGGCCTGACGTAATCATCGACGCCCGGCAGATCAACTTCATCGACTATTCCGGAGTCGACATGCTGCACCGCGAAGCCCGGCGTTTGAGCCGGGCAGGGGGCAGCCTGACGCTGCATCGGGCGCGGCCGCAGGTGATTGAGGAGTTGTACAAGCTGGAAGGGACTGCGAACTGCCCGATTCGTTTCGAGGACTGAAGCCATCGCGGGGCAAGCCCGCTCCTACAGTAGGAGCGGGCTTGCCCCGCGATTCAGCGACTCAACCCCGCGCCAACTGACGACGAAGCTCATCCAGCACCGGCCCGGTTTCAGGCCGCACGCCACGCCAGATGTAGAACGCTTCGGCAGCCTGCTCGGCGAGCATACCCAAGCCATCCAGTACCTTGGCCGCCTTGTGTGTGCTGGCCCATTGGCAGAACGGCGTCGGCTCCTTGCCATACATCATGTCGTAGCAGACGGTGACGCCCGGCTCGATCAGCTGGGCTGAAATAGGTGGCAGCTCACCGGCCAGGCTGGCGGAGGTGGCGTTGATGATCAGGTCGACCGGCTCCTGCAACCAGCTGAAACCACTGGCCGCCACCGGGCCAAGATCGGCGAACTCACGGGCCAGTTGCTCGGCCTTTTCCACGGTTCGGTTGGCGATCACCAGCGAGGCGGGATTGTGCGCCAGCAGCGGCTCCAGCACGCCGCGAACAGCGCCACCGGCGCCCAGCAGCAAGATACGCTTGCCGCTGAGCTGCACCCCGGCGTTGACGGTCAGGTCACGCACCAGGCCGGCACCGTCGGTGTTGTCACCTTGCAGGCTGCCGTCGGCCAGTTTGCTCAGGGTGTTCACCGCCCCGGCGCGCTTGGCCCGTGGCGTCAGGCTGTCGACCAGGCGGTAGGCTTCTTCCTTGAACGGCACGGTGACGTTGGCACCCAGGCCTTGCTTGAAGAACCCCAGGGCGCACACGGTGAAATCATCCAGTGGCGCCAGCAGGGTGTTGTATTCCAGCTGCTGGCCGGTCTGGTCGGCAAACAGCCGGTGGATCAGCGGCGACTTGCTGTGGCCGATCGGGTTGCCGAATACAACGTACTGGTCCATTCACGCGGTTCCTGGGTCGGGGCCGGTCAGGCCGGAAAGTTATCCACAACGGTTTCAGCGAACGGGCTTGGCCTCGCCAATCCAGTCGCGATCCTGCAGGAAGTACTCGGTCAGGCGAGCCTCTTCACTGCCCGGTGCAGGCTTCCAATCGTACCCCCAACGCACTTGCGGTGGCAGTGACATCAGGATCGACTCGGTGCGGCCGCCCGACTGCAGGCCGAACAGGGTGCCACGGTCGTAGACCAGGTTGAACTCAACGTAGCGGCCCCGGCGGAATTCCTGGAACTCACGCTGCTGGGCGGTGTAGGCCTGGGCCTTGCGGCGCTGGACGATCGGCAGGTAGGCCTCGATATAGGCATCGCCAATGGCGCGCATGAAGGCGAAGCAGGTATCGAAGTCCCACTCGTTCAGGTCGTCGAAAAACAACCCGCCAATGCCGCGCGGCTCACCCCGGTGCTTGAGGTGGAAGTAGCGGTCGCACCAGGCCTTGTAGCGCGGGTAGACGTCGGCACCGAACGGCGCACAGGCGCGCTCGGCCACCTGGTGCCAGTGCAGACAATCTTCTTCGTTGCCGTAGTAGGGCGTCAGGTCGAAACCGCCACCGAACCACCAGACGGCCTCTTCACCTTCTTTCTCGGCGATGAAGAACCGCACGTTGGCATGGGACGTCGGTACATGCGGGTTATGCGGGTGGATCACCAGCGACACACCCAATGCCTCGAAACCACGGCCGGCCAATTCCGGGCGATGGGCACTGGCCGAGGGCGGCAGGCCGCTGCCAAAAACGTGGGAGAAGTTCACGCCGCCTTTTTCGATGACCTTGCCATCGCCGATTACCCGGGTGCGGCCGCCGCCACCGGCTTCACGCGTCCAGGCATCTTCGACAAAGCGGGCACCGCCGTCTTCGTTTTCGAGGGCGGCACAAATACGGTCTTGCAAGTCGAGCAGGTAGGCTTTCACGGCCTCGGTGCGGCTAGTCATCAGGTCACCTGGAGCGGGCATGAACAAATTCGGCGCGTAGCATACCACCGGCTGCAGGCGGGCCGCAGTTGACGGCGATCAAGCAAAGGCGTCCGATAGGGGTTTTGCGAACCCGACAGGAGAGTGCAGATGGCCAAGCGTATCCAGTTCAGCGAGCATGGCGGCCCCGAGGTCCTGCAATGGGTCGATTTCGAGCCTGCAGCCCCCGGCCCGCAGCAAGTGCGCGTACGCAACCAGGCCATCGGCCTGAACTTCATCGATACCTACTTTCGCAGCGGGCTGTATTCCCCCCCGGCCTTGCCCTCCGGACTGGGCACCGAAGGCGCCGGGGTGGTCGAAGCCGTGGGCGACCAGGTGACGCACCTGAAGGTGGGCGATCGCGTGGCCTACGCCGGCGGCCCGCTGGGTGCCTACAGCGAACTGCATGTGCTGCCCGAGGCCAACCTGGTGAAGCTGCCCGACAGCATCAGCTTTGAACAAGCCGCCGCGGTGATGCTCAAGGGCCTGACCGTGCAATACCTGCTCAAGCAGACCTATGCGGTGCAACCTGGCGACACCATTCTGTTCCACGCGGCCGCTGGCGGTGTCGGCTCACTGGCCTGCCAATGGGCCAAGGCCCTGGGCGCCAAACTGATCGGCACCGTCAGTAGTGCCGAAAAAGCCGAGCGCGCCAAGGCGCTGGGGGCCTGGGCAACCATCGACTACAGCCGTGAAGACGTGGCGCAGCGGGTGCTGGAGTTGACCGACGGCAAGAAGTGCCCGGTGGTGTACGACGGCGTCGGCCAGGACACCTGGCTGACCTCGCTCGATTGCCTGGCGCCACGTGGCTTGATGGTCAGCTTCGGCAATGCCTCGGGCGCAGTGAGTGGGGTCAACCTGGGGATTCTGGCGCAGAAGGGCTCGCTGTATGTCACCCGCCCGACCCTGGCCTCCTATGCCAACAACGCAGCCAACACCCAGGCGATGGCCGATGACCTGTTCGCAATGATCGCCAGCGGCAAAGTGACAGTGGATATCCAGCAGCGCTATGCGCTGAGTGACGCGGCCAAGGCACAGACTGAGCTGTCGGCGCGGCGCACGGTGGGCTCTACGGTGTTGTTGCCTTGAACTGATCGCGGGGCAAGCCCGCTCCTACTGGTGCAGGAGCGGGTTTGCCCCGCGATTGTTTTTACCTTCTCAACCCGCCCGAACGATATCGCCCGTCATCAGGTCGCGAATCACGCTCGGATTGCGCCGCCCGCCCAGGGCGCCGCCCAGGACCATGTCCAGCTGGCCACGGAAGTACTGCTCTACCCGCAACCGGGTACGTGCCGCCGGCCGTCCCTGTGGGTTCGCCGAGGTCGATACCAGCGGCCCGACCAGCGAACACAGTTCACGTACCACCGGATGGTCGCTGACCCGCAGGGCCACCGTGTCGTGCACCCCGGTAATCCATTCCGGCAACATGTTCTGGTGTGGCACCAGCCAGGTGTTCGGCCCAGGCCAGGTACTGCCCATGCGGTCGAGCCAGACTTCCGGGAAGTCATCGAACAAAAAGTCGAACTGGCGGATATTGTCGGCGATCAGGATCAGCCCCTTGTCGACCGAGCGCGACTTGATCGCCAGCAGACGGTCCACCGCTTCTTCGTTCCACGGGTCACAGCCCAGGCCCCAGACAGCCTCGGTTGGGTAGGCAATCACCGCACCGGCTCGAATTTCACGCGCGGCTTGTTGCACACGCCAACTGCTCACCATTGATATCACTCCGCGTAAAGGCTGATGAGCAGTGTACTTAGGCCGGCCGGGCAAACCAACGCCCAGCTTCATTACAGACCCGGCCAGCCACCTCAAGCTCGGTCAACGCCGCCAGCACCCTGGGCAGCGGCCAGCCACTGCTACTGGCAAGCCCTTCACTGGTTTGTGGCGCCGCCAGCAGCAGTTCTTCCAGAACATGGCGGGCGCCGGTCGTTTCGCCGTCAGGTTCAGGCGGCAGCCGCTGCCAGCCCTGCAGGGTTTCAACGATCTGCTCCACGCTTTCCACCAGCAACGCGCCATCGCGAATCAACTGATGGCAACCCTTGGACCCCGGATGATGAATCGACCCCGGAATGGCGTACACCTCGCGGCCTTGCTCGGCAGCCAGCCGCGCGGTGATCAGCGAACCACTGGCCAGGCTGGCCTCGACCACCAGCACACCGAGCGACAGGCCACTGATGATGCGGTTACGCCTGGGAAAATTACCCGCCACCGGCCCGGCATCCAGTGGAAACTCCGAAACCAGCGCGCTGCCGCGCTCGATCATCGCCGTGGCCAGGGCCCGGTGACGTTGTGGATAAAATTTCTGCAGGCCGGTGCCCAGCACCCCGATGGTGTGCCCTTCGACATCCAGCGCCCCCTGGTGGGCAGCGCCATCGACGCCCAGGGCCAGGCCGCTGGTGATGACAAAGCCACCCCGTGCCAGGCTGCGGGAAAAGGCGGCGGCGGTGTCCAGTGCCGGTCGCGAAGCCCGGCGGCTACCCACAATCGCCAACTGCGGTTTTTCCAGCAGGGCGGGGTTACCGGCCACGAACAACAGCGGCGGGGCGGCATCCACTTCAGCCAGCAAGGCGGGGTAGGCGGGGTCGTCCCACATCAACAAATGCTGGTCGCGCCGCTCTAGCCAGGCCAATGCAGCCGCAGCGCCCTCGCGCACCTGGGGGCTGCGGCGCGATTCGGTACTGGCCGCCGGAATGCCCAGGGAATACCAGGCACCGGCCGGCGCGCTCAGCGCTGCCGAGGCGCTGCCAAAGGCTTGAAGGAGTACGTGAAAGCGATGCGGGCCGAGTGCCGGCATCCGGTGCAGGCGCAAGCGCGCCTCGAGTTCGGCGGGCGAACAGCCCGGGGAAGGTAACTGCGCCATGACGATCATCCTTGATCGAGGGGGAATCCACGCCTTGCACAAGCTGTGGATAACTCTGTTGATAATACTTTGACAACCGGTTGAAGGATTTCCCTGAGCGGCAGCCTTTCAGGCTTGTCGAAACAGGGGCGCGGGTGCCTTGAAACACCTTAGCCGACCTTTGCCAGGTGCCGAATCCAGCGAATCCCTTTATTATGTGTGTTCATGTTTGTATTTCATCGCACAGTGCAGCTCATACGCTTATGGCCATTCTGAACATTCTCGAATTCCCGGACCCGCGCCTTCGTACCCTCGCCAAACCGGTGACGGAAGTCGACGACAGCATCCGCCAGTTGGTCGATGACATGTTTGAAACCATGTACGAAGCCCCTGGCATCGGCCTTGCCGCGACCCAGGTCAACGTGCACAAGCGCGTCGTGGTCATGGACCTGAGCGAAGATCGCAGCGCGCCACGGGTGTTCATCAACCCCGAGCTCGAGACGCTGACCGACGACATGGACCAGTACCAGGAAGGTTGCCTGTCGGTGCCGGGTTTCTACGAGAACGTCGACCGCCCGGTGCGGGTCAAGATCAAGGCGCTGGACCGCGACGGCAAGCCGTTCGAGGAAATCGCCGAGGGCCTGCTGGCCGTCTGCATCCAGCACGAATGCGATCACCTCAACGGCAAATTGTTCGTTGATTACCTGTCGACGCTCAAACGCGACCGCATCAAGAAAAAGCTGGAAAAGCAGCATCGCCAGCAAGCTTGATCCCCTCTTCCAGAAGGCTTGCTCCGGCAAGCCTTTTTCTTTTTAAGCGAGAACTCCATGCGCATTGTCTTCGCAGGCACCCCAGAGTTTGCCGCCGAACACCTCAAGGCCCTGATCGACAGCCCCTATGACGTGGTGGCGGTCTACACCCAACCGGACCGTCCGGCCGGCCGCGGGCAAAAACTGATGCCCAGCGCCGTCAAGCAACTGGCTGTGGATAACGGCATCCCGGTGCTGCAACCGCCGACCCTGCGCAATGCCGAGGCGCAAGCTGAACTCGCCGCGCTCAAGCCCGACCTTATGGTGGTGGTCGCCTACGGCCTGATCCTGCCGCAGGCGGTACTGGATATTCCCCCACTGGGCTGCATCAACAGCCACGCCTCACTGCTGCCGCGCTGGCGCGGTGCTGCGCCGATCCAGCGCGCCGTCGAAGCCGGGGACAGCGAAAGCGGCGTGACCGTGATGCGCATGGAAGCCGGCCTGGACACCGGCCCGATGCTGCTGAAAGTGACCACGCCAATCAGCGCCACCGATACCGGTGGCAGCCTGCACGACCGCCTGGCCGAAATGGGCCCGCCCGCCGTGCTCCAAGCCGTTGCTGGCCTGGCCGCTGGCACGCTGCAAGGCGAGGTGCAGGACGACAGCCTGGCCACCTATGCACACAAGCTGAACAAGGACGAAGCCCGCCTGGACTGGAGCCGCCCAGCCGTTGAGCTGGAGCGCCTGATCCGTGCCTTCAACCCCTGGCCGATCTGCCACAGCACCCTCCAAGGTGAGGCAGTGAAAGTGCTGGCGGCCACTTTATCCACAGGTGCAGGCCAGCCGGGTGAGATCCTCGGCGCCAGCAAGGACGGCCTGATCGTCGCCTGCGGTGAACAGGCCCTGTGCCTGACCCGCCTGCAACTGCCCGGCGGCAAGGCGCTGAACTTCAGCGACCTGTTCAACAGCCGCCGCGAGAAATTCGCCACCGGCACGGTGCTCGGCCAATGAACCCACGTCTGGCAGCCGCCCGCGCCCTGGCGGCCGTTCTGAGCGGCAAAGCCTCGCTGAACAGCTCACTGCCTGCGCAACTGGACAAGGTCGAGCTGCGTGACCGTGGCCTGACCCAGGACCTGGCATTCGGCACCGCACGCTGGCAACCACGGCTGTCGGCCCTGGCCGAACGCCTGCTGCAAAAGCCTTTCAAGAAGGCCGATGCCGATGTCGAGGCGTTGTTGCTGGTAGGTCTGTATCAGTTGCTCTACACCCGCATTCCGGCCCATGCCGCCCTGGGTGAAACCGTGGGTTGCGCCGACAAACTGAAAAAGCCCTGGGCCAAGGCCTTGCTCAACGCCGTGCTGCGCCGCGCGCAACGCGAGAGCAACGACATCCTCGCCGAGCTCGAACGCGATCCCGTGGTGCGCACCGCTCACCCGCGCTGGTTGCAGAAATCGCTGAAGGCCTTCTGGCCCGAGCAATGGGAAGCCATCTGCGCCGCCAACAATGCGCATCCGCCGATGATCCTGCGGGTCAACCGTCGTCATCACAGCCGTGACGCCTACCTGCAACTGCTGAGCGAGGCGGGGATTGAAGCCGCGCCGTGTCAGTTCAGCGTCGATGGCATTCTGCTCGCCCAGCCTTGCGACGTTCGCAGCCTGCCCGGTTTCGATCAGGGCTGGATCAGCGTCCAGGACGAAGCGGCGCAACTGGCCGCCGACCTGCTTGATCTCGCCCCCGGCCAGCGCGTGCTCGACGCCTGCTGTGCCCCAGGCGGCAAGACCTGCCACCTGCTCGAAGCCCAGGCCGGTCTCGAGGCCGTCGTTGCCATTGACCTGGAAGCCAAGCGCCTGACCCGCGTGCGGGAAAACCTCGACCGCCTGGGTCTGGATGCCCAATTGATTGCCTGCGATGCCCGCGACACCGCCAGTTGGTGGGATGGCAAGGGCTTCCAGCGCATTTTGCTGGATGCGCCGTGCTCGGCTACCGGCGTGATTCGCCGTCACCCCGACATCAAGATGACCCGCCAGGCCGACGATATCCCGGCCCTGGCCAGCCTGCAGGGCGAGCTGCTCGACGCTTTGTGGCCAACCCTGGAGGTCGGCGGCATCCTGCTCTATGCCACCTGTTCGACCCTGCCGACGGAAAACACCGACGTCATCGAGGCGTTCCTCGCCCGAACTCCCGGTGCCCGCGAGCTGGACCTGGCGACCCAGGCCGGCGTGCGCCAGCCCCATGGCCGCCAGTTGCTGGCCCAGGAAGGCGGACACGACGGCTTCTACTATGCCAAGCTGATCAAAATCGCCGCCGCGCGCGGATAACAAGAGAAGGGAAGAGCGGATGAAGATCATCATCCTGGGCGCAGGGCAGGTCGGCGGTACGCTGGCCGAGCACCTGGCCAGCGAAGCCAACGACATCACCGTGGTCGACACCGATGGCGACCGCCTGCGCGACCTCGGCGACCGCCTGGACATCCGTACCGTCCAGGGTCGCGCCTCGTTCCCGACTGTATTGCGCCAGGCCGGTGCCGATGACGCCGACATGCTGGTGGCGGTGACCAACAGCGACGAAACCAACATGGTCGCCTGCCAGGTCGCCTACACCCTGTTCCACACCCCGACCAAGATCGCCCGTGTGCGTGAGTCGGCCTACCTGACCCGCGCCGGGCTGTTCGACAACGAAGCCATCCCGGTCGACGTACTGATCAGCCCCGAGCAGGTGGTGACCCACTACATCAAGCGCCTGATCGAGCACCCCGGTGCCCTGCAGGTGATCGACTTCGCCGAAGGCAAGGCGCAGCTGGTGGCGGTCAAGGCCTACTACGGCGGCCCGCTGGTGGGCCAGCAATTGCGCCAGATCCGCGAGCACATGCCCAACGTCGACACTCGGGTGGCAGCGATCTTCCGCCGCGACCGGCCGATCCTGCCCCAGGGTGACACCGTGATCGAGGCCGATGACGAAGTCTTCTTCATCGCTGCCAAGGCCCACATCCGCGCGGTGATGGGCGAGCTGCGCCGCATCGACGAAACCAACAAGCGCGTGGTCATCGCCGGTGGCGGGCAGATCGGTGAGCGCCTGGCCGAGGCCATCGAAAGCCGTTACCAGGTCAAGATCATCGAGATGAACCCGGCGCGCTGCCGCTACCTCTCCGACACCCTGGACAGCACCGTGGTCCTGCAAGGCAGCGCCTCGGACCGCGACCTGATGCTTGAAGAGAACATCGCCGAGGCCGACATCTTCCTGGCCCTGACCAACGACGACGAGGCCAACATCATGTCCTCGCTGTTGGCCAAGCGCCTGGGTGCCCGCAAGGTGATGACCATCATCAACAACCCGGCCTATGTCGACCTGGTGCAAGGCGGCGATATCGACATCGCCATCAGCCCGCAACTGGCGACCATCGGCACCTTGCTGGCCCACGTGCGCCGCGGCGATATCGTCAGCGTGCACTCGCTGCGCCGCGGTGCGGCGGAAGCCATCGAGGCCATCGCCCACGGTGACTCGAAATCGAGCAAGGTGATCGGCAAGGCCATCGAAGACATCGCCCTGCCGCCGGGAACCACCATCGGCGCGATCATTCGCGACGAAGAAGTGCTGATCGCCCACGACGATACCGTGATCGAGGCGGGCGACCATGTGATCCTCTTCGTTGTGGATAAAAAGTACATCCGGGACGTCGAGAAGCTGTTCCATGTAGGGTTGAGCTTCTTCTGAAGGAGCAGCACATGCGCGAATCACTGGAAAAGATGCTGGCCAAGGGTGTGGATAACGCCCTGTTGCGTTTCGGTCTGGGCAAAGCCTGGCTGGATGAAGGCAATGGCGCCGAGGCCGCGGTGCACCTGCAGCGCTGCGTCGAGTTTGATCCGAAGTATTCGGCGGCGTGGAAGCTGCTCGGCAAGGCCCATCAGCTGCAAGGTGACCTGGAAGGGGCGCGGCGGGCTTGGCAGCAGGGGCTGGAGGCGGCCCAGGCTCATGGTGACAAGCAGGCCGAGAAAGAGATGACGGTGTTTCTCAAGAAGCTCGATAAAGCATCGCGGGACAAGCCCACTCCTACCGCGTAGGAGCGGGCATGTCCCGCGACAGCAGCCTCAATACCAGCGCGCCTCGCCAGGCGGACGCTTCTTGAAGCGCTTCATGCTCCACATGTACTGGCTTGGGTACTGACTCACGTAACGCTCGACCACCTTGCTCATGGCCGCAGCCGAAGTCTCGGTGTCTTCGCTGTACATGGCTTCGGGCGCCGCTTCCAGGATCACCTTGAACCCGGAACCGTCCGGCAGGCGCAGGGCATGCAGGAACACCCCGACCGCCTTGCCACCAGCCAGCATGTTGGGCACAAACTTGCTGGTCAGCGCCTTGGTAGCGAAAAACGGCACGAACACCCCAGCCGACTCGGCCGGCTCAGGGTCAGCCGGAATGCCCACCTGACCGCCTCTGCGCACTTCCTTGATGATGCTCAGGATGCCTTCCTTGGTCGATGCCGCCACGCGGTTGCCCAGTTGCACACGCTGTTCGCGCAACAGGTCATCGACCGCCTTGAGCTTGGGCGGGCGGTAGAAAATGATCGGTTTGCACTGGTTGCAATAGAAGTGGTTGAGCACTTCCCAGTTGCCCAGGTGGCTGGTGATACCGACCACGCCCTTGCCCGACGCCAGCGCGGCGTGCAGGACTTCCAGGCCTTCGACTTCGCGAACCAGGTCGATGGAGCGCTGGGCTGGCCAGATCCAGGCGCAGGCGCTTTCGGTAAACGACTTGCCGATGTCCATCAGGGTGCGGCCGACCAGTTTTTCCCGCGCGACCGGGTCCATCTCCGGGAAACACTTGGCCAGGTTGATGCGTACCACGTTGCGTGAACTGTTCGGCACCTTCCACATGATCCAGCCGATCGCTGCTCCGACCCGCTGCACCGCGCCCCAGGGGAGCTTGGCAAACAACCGCAACGCCCCGACCATCAAGGCGCCTTTGAATTTATCCACAGGCTGGTTCCTCTTTCTGCAAGCCGGCCATTGTACCCCTCAGCGCAGCAGCGCGGCGTAGCGATCACAGTCGGTGGTGTGATCCATGACCATGCCGGTGGCCTGCATGAAGGCGTAGCAGATGGTCGGGCCGACGAAGGTGAACCCGGCTTTCTGCAGGGCCTTGCTCATTGCCTTGGCTTCGTCGGTAACGGCCGGCACGTCACTGCGCTGGGTGAAATGATTGATTTTCGGTGCGCCGCCCACGAAGGACCACAGCCACGGGCCCGGGTTTTCCAGCTCGAGCCAGGCGCGGGCGTTGCGCCGTGCGGCATTGAGCTTGAGGCGATTGCGGATAATGCCGGGGTCGAGCATGCGCTCTTCGATTTCCTCGTCGCTCATCTGCGCCAGGCGCTGTGGATCAAAGCCGAACAGCACCTGGCGGTAGCGCTCGCGCTTTTTCAGCACGGTGATCCACGACAGCCCGGCCTGGAAGCCTTCGAGCAGCAGCATCTCGAACAGCTGCGCCGGGTCGCGCTGCGGCGTACCCCATTCCTCATCGTGGTAAGCCTGATAAAGTGGATCGTCGGTACACCAAAAGCAGCGTGGCATAAGGCTCCAAGGGTAGAGGCCTGCGCGAATCGGGTTATACTCCCGCTCTTTATATTCGCAGCCCTAGAAACAGGTGAATTTCGTGAGCCAGCCTACGCCAGCCGTGCGTACCTTCCAAGACCTGATCCTCGCCCTGCAGAACTACTGGGCCGAGCAAGGTTGTGTGGTACTTCAGCCCTACGATATGGAAGTAGGCGCCGGCACTTTCCATACCGCCACTTTCCTGCGCGCCGTCGGCCCGGAAATCTGGAACGCTGCCTACGTGCAGCCTAGCCGTCGCCCTGCCGATGGCCGTTATGGTGAAAACCCCAACCGCCTGCAGCACTACTACCAGTTCCAGGTGGTACTCAAGCCGAACCCGGCGAACTTCCAGGAACTGTACCTGGGCTCGCTCAAGGCCATCGGCCTGGACCCACTGGTACATGACATTCGCTTCGTCGAAGACAACTGGGAATCGCCAACCCTCGGCGCCTGGGGTCTGGGTTGGGAAATCTGGCTCAACGGCATGGAAGTCACCCAGTTCACCTACTTCCAGCAAGTGGGCGGCATCGAGTGCATGCCGGTCACCGGTGAAATCACCTATGGCCTGGAGCGTCTGGCCATGTACCTGCAGGGCGTCGACTCGGTCTACGACCTGGTCTGGACCGACGGTCCGTTCGGCAAGGTGACCTACGGCGACGTGTTCCACCAGAACGAAGTGGAACAGTCGACCTACAACTTCGAGCACGCCAACGTCGAGAAGCTGTTCGAGTTGTTCGATTTCTATGAAAGCGAAGCCAACCGCCTGATCGAGCTGGAACTGCCGCTGCCGACCTACGAAATGGTCCTCAAGGCCTCGCACACCTTCAACCTGCTGGACGCCCGTCGCGCCATCTCGGTAACCGAGCGCCAGCGTTACATCCTGCGTGTACGGACCCTGGCCCGGGCCGTGGCGCAAAGCTACCTGCAAGCCCGTGCCAAGCTGGGCTTCCCGATGGCGTCCCCTGAATTGCGTGATGAAGCGTTGGCCAAGCTGGAGGCTGCACAATGAGTGCTCAAGATTTCCTGGTAGAACTGGGCACCGAAGAACTGCCTCCCAAGGCCCTGAGCAGCCTCGGTGATGCCTTCCTCGCCGGTATCGAGAAAGGCCTGCAGGCCGCTGGCCTGAACTACACCGCCAAGCACGTCTACGCCGCACCGCGCCGCCTGGCCGTGCTGATCCGTCAGCTCGACACCCAGCAGCCGGACCGCAGCGTCAACCTTGACGGCCCACCACGCCAGGCCGCCTTCGACGCCGAAGGCAACCCGACCCAGGCTGCCCTGGGCTTTGCCAAGAAATGTGGCGTCGAACTGGACGAAATCGACCAGAGCGGCCCCAAGCTGCGCTTCTCCCAGCACATCCCAGGCAAGGCGACAGCCAGCCTGCTGCCGACCATCGTCGAGGACTCGCTCAACGACCTGCCGATCCCCAAACGCATGCGTTGGGGTGCGCGCAAGGAAGAGTTCGTACGTCCGACCCAGTGGCTGGTGATGCTGCTCGGTGACAATGTCATCGACTGCACCATCCTCGCCCAGAAGGCTGGCCGCGACTCGCGCGGTCACCGCTTCCACCACCCGGAAGACGTTCGCATCAGCGCCCCGGCGAACTACCTCGAAGACCTGCGCAGCGCCTACGTGCTGGCAGACTTCGCCGAGCGTCGCGAAATCATCAGCAAGCGCACCGCCGAGCTGGCCATGCAGCAGGAAGGCACCGCCATCGTGCCGCCGGCACTGCTCGATGAAGTGACCGCCCTGGTCGAATGGCCGGTACCGCTGGTGTGCTCGTTTGAAGAACGTTTCCTTGAAGTACCGCAGGAAGCGCTGATCACCACCATGCAGGACAACCAGAAGTACTTCTGCCTGCTGGATGCCGACGGCAAGCTGCTGCCACGCTTCATCACCGTCGCCAACGTTGAAAGCCGCGATCCGAAGCAGATCATCGAAGGTAACGAGAAGGTGGTACGCCCACGCCTGACCGACGCCGAGTTCTTCTTCAAGCAAGACAAGAAGCAGCCGCTGGAAGCCTTCAACGAGCGCCTCAAGAACGTGGTGTTCCAGGCTCAGCTGGGCAGTGTCTTCGACAAGGCCGAGCGGGTTGCCAAACTGGCTGCCTTCATCGCCCAGCGCATCGGTGGTGACGCCCAGCGCGCATCCCGTGCCGGCCTGCTGTCCAAGTGCGACCTGGCCACCGAGATGGTCGGCGAGTTCCCTGAAATGCAGGGCGTTGCCGGCTACTACTACGCCCTCAACGACGGCGAGCCACAAGACGTCGCCCTGGCCCTGAACGAGCAGTACATGCCGCGCGGTGCCGGTGCCGAGTTGCCATCGACCCTGACGGGCGCGGCCGTGGCCATCGCCGACAAGCTCGACACCCTGGTCGGCATCTTCGGTATCGGCATGCTGCCTACCGGCAGTAAAGACCCCTACGCCCTGCGCCGTGCGGCCCTGGGTGTGCTGCGTATCCTGATCGAGAAGCAGCTGGACCTGAACCTGAACGAAGCGGTGGAGTTCGCCGTTGCCCAGTTCGGCGCCAAGGTCAAAGCCGCAGGCCTGGCCGACCAGGTGCTGGAATTTGTCTTCGACCGCCTGCGTGCGCGTTATGAAGATGAAGGCATCGACGTTGCCACCTACCTCTCGGTGCGCGCGCTCAAGCCGGGTTCGGCACTGGACTTCGACCAGCGCGTACAGGCCGTACAAGCCTTCCGTCAGCTGCCTGAAGCGGCTGCCCTGGCGGCGGTGAACAAGCGTGTATCGAACCTGCTGAGCAAGGCCGAAGGCACGGTTGCCGCCACGGTCGAGCCGAAGTACTTCGACAATGCCAACGAGTTCTCCCTGTACTCGGCGATCCAGCAGGCTGATCAGGCTGTACAGCCAATGGCCGCTGCCCGTCAGTACAGTGAGTCGCTGGCACGCCTGGCTGCCCTGCGTGAACCGGTCGACGCCTTCTTCGAGGCGGTGATGGTAAACGCCGACGACGCCAATGTACGGGCCAACCGTTATGCCTTGCTCAGCCGCCTGCGCGGTCTGTTCCTGGGCGTGGCCGACATTTCGCTGCTGGGGTAAGTCTTGAAGCTGCTGATTCTCGATCGGGACGGTGTGATCAACCAGGACTCCGACGCCTATATCAAGTCGCTGGACGAGTGGATACCGATCCCTGGTTCCATCGAGGCAATCGCGCAGTTGAGCAAAGCCGGCTGGACGGTGGCAGTGGCCACCAACCAGTCCGGCATCGCTCGCGGCTACTACCCGCTGTCCACCCTCGACGCCATGCATGCGCGCCTGCGTGAATTGGTGGCGCAGCAGGGTGGCGAGGTCGGTCTGATTGTCCATTGCCCCCATGGCCCGGATGAAGGCTGCGATTGCCGCAAGCCCAATCCGGGCATGCTGCGGACCATCGCCGCGCACTACCAGGTCGATCTGGCCGGTGTATGGTTTGTCGGTGACAGTAAGGGTGACCTGGAGGCCGCTTTGGCCGTCGATGCTCAACCGATTCTGGTAAAAACCGGAAAAGGCGAGAAGACCCTGAGCAAGGGCATTCCAGAGAACACGCTGATTTTCGATGATCTGGCAGCCATCGCCAGAGAACTTATCCACAAATAGCGCGTCTGCGAACCAGGCGCACTTTTACTAGGCGGGCAAGCCCGCAACGGTACATGCCGCTATGTCGATCCTGCAGGCGATCAGAATTTTTCTTTTTTACCTGCTGCTGGGCACCAGCTCCCTGCTGTGGTGCACCCTGAGCTTTTTCATCGCGCCGTTTCTGCCTTTCAGCGCACGCTATCGCTTCATCAACGTCTACTGGTGCCGCTTTGCGCTGGTGCTGGCGCGGGTGTTTCTCAACATCAAGGTCAAGGTCAGCGGGGCCGAGAACATTCCCAAAACCCCCTGCGTGATTCTGTCCAACCACCAGAGCACCTGGGAGACCTTCTTCCTCTCCGCCTATTTCTCGCCCCTGAGCCAGGTGCTCAAGCGCGAATTGCTCTACGTGCCGTTCTTCGGCTGGGCGATGGCTATGCTGCGGCCGATCGCCATTGACCGCGACAACCCCAAGGCCGCCCTCAAGCAAGTCGCCAGTGAAGGCGACAAGCTGCTCAAGGACGGGGTCTGGGTGTTGATCTTCCCGGAAGGCACCCGTGTGCCCTTCGGCCAGATCGGCAAGTTCTCCCGCGGCGGTACTGCCCTTGCGGTGAATGCCGGCTTGCCCGTGCTGCCGATTGCGCACAACGCCGGCAAGTTCTGGCCCAAGCAAGGTTGGGGCAAGCGCGCCGGTACCATCGAGGTGGTCATTGGCGAGCCTATGTATGCCGAAGGCACCGGTCCCAGGGCTATCGCCGCTCTGAATGACCGTGCAGCCGCCTGGAACGAGCAAACCCAACGCGACCTGGGTTCGTTGCCAGCAGCAGCACCAAACGCCGCTGAAGGCGTTGCCTGACGTTCTGTGGATAACTTGTGTACAGTATTTGGATTTCTTGCCAGAAAATTCGCTAAGTTATTAATTTAGTTACTTATTTAGCTTTATGACTGTTTTCTGAAAATCGTGCATAAGTTTTCTCGCGGCATAAAAAAACCGGCGCTTGCGCCGGTTTTTTTGTACCCGTGAAAACCTCAGACCTTGTCGATATCCACATCGCGGGTTTCTTTCAGGCAGAACAGCCCCACCACCAGGCTCACCCCGGTGATCAACACCGGGTACCACAGCCCATAGAAGATATCGCCGGTGTACACCACCAGGGCGAACGACACGGTGGGCAGGAAGCCACCGAACCAGCCGTTACCGATGTGATAGGGCAGCGACATCGAGGTGTAGCGGATGCGCGTCGGGAACAGCTCGACCATCACCGCCGCCAACGGGCCGTAGGTCATGGTCGCGATCAGGATCATCGCCACGATCAGCACCACAACCATGGTTTCGTTCACAGCAGCAGGATCGGCCTTGGCCGGGTAGCCCGCTTTCTCGATGGCCGCGCGCAGCGCCACTTCATCGAAACCATTAATGCGCTGGTCACCCACGGTCACCACGACTTCGCTACCTGGGGCAACCGACTCGGAACTGTAAGGCAGGCCTTGCTTGACCAGGAAGGTCTTGACCTTGTCGCAAGGGCTGTCAAAACGCGCCTTGCCCACTGGGTCGAACTGGAAGGTGCAGCCTTGTGGGTCGGCCATGACCACGATCGGGGCCTGACGGCTGGCAGCATCAATTTGCGGGTTGGCGTAATGGCTCAGGGCCTTGAACAGCGGGAAGTAGAGCAGGGTAGCCAGCAACAGGCCGAGCATCAGGATCGGCTTGCGCCCTATCCGGTCCGACAGCCAGCCGAAGAACACGAAGAACGGCGCGCCGATCACCACGCTGATGATCAACAGGGTATTGGCCTGGGCCGGGTCCATCTTGAGCATCTGGGTGAGGAAGAACAGCACGTAGAACTGGGCCGTATAGAAGGTGACCGCTTGCCCCGCGTTGATGCTGAACAGCGCAGTGAGCACCACCTTGAGGTTGGCCCACGAGCCGAAGGACTCACGGATCGGCGCTTTACTGGCCTTGCCCTGGGCCTTCATTTTCACGAAGGCAGGCGACTCGTGCATGCTCATGCGGATCCAGGTCGAGATCGCCAGCAGCACAATCGAAAGCAGGAACGGCAGGCGCCAGCCCCAGACTTCAAACTGATCGCCACTGATGTAGCGACTGCCCAGAACGACCAGGAGCGACAACAGCAAACCGAGGGTGGCAGTGGACTGGATGAAGCCGGTGTGAAAGCCACGCTTGCCCGGTGGCGCGTGCTCGGCCACGTAGGTCGCCGCACCACCGTATTCACCGCCCAAGGCCAGGCCCTGGAGCATGCGCAGTATCACCAGGATGATTGGCGCGGCGATGCCGATGCTGGCGTAGGTCGGCAGCAGACCGACCGCGAAGGTCGACAGGCCCATCAGCACAATGGTCACCAGGAAGGTGTACTTGC
The DNA here is from genome assembly GCF_035581345.1 of Pseudomonas sp. JQ170C. Lineage (NCBI taxonomy): Bacteria > Pseudomonadati > Pseudomonadota > Gammaproteobacteria > Pseudomonadales > Pseudomonadaceae > Pseudomonas > Pseudomonas sp. JQ170C. The sequence continues at coordinate 13,543 of NZ_CP141608.1, read as the reverse complement.
GCCCGATCATGTCCCCCAGGCGCCCGAACACCAGCGCGCCGAACGGGCGCACCAGGAAACCGGCGGCAAAGGCCATCAAGGCAAAGATAAAGGCAGTGGTGTCGTTCACGCCGGCAAAGAACTGCTTGCTGATGACCGCCGCCAGTGCCCCATAGAGAAAAAAGTCATACCACTCGAACACCGTCCCGAGGGATGACGCAAAAATGATCTTGCGCTCTTCACGGCGGCTGTTGGTGACCGTAGCCGCGCCCTGCTCCTGAATGTAATCCGACATCGTTGCTGTCCTCGGCCTGAAGGCCCCAGTGATTATTCTTGTTGTTCCACTGTCGACACCGGCAGACCGCGTCCGGCGTCGTTACTGCCACGCACCCTGGTCAGGGCGTCGGTACTGCGTTTTCTTCGTCGATTCGGGTTGTGGATAACATCCCCCGGGTAATCAATTGCGCCGCCTTTTCGGCAATCATCAAGGTGGGTGAGCAGGTATTGCCGGAGACAATCTGCGGCATGATCGAAGCATCGGCGATGCGCAGTCCCGGCACGCCATGCACGCGCAGCTGGTCATCGACCACATCCAGCGGGCCGTTACCCATGCGGCAGGTGCCCACCGGATGAAAGATGGTGGTGCCGATCTGGCCAGCGGCCTCGTGCAGTTGTTCTTCGCTTTGCAGGTCCGGCCCGGGCAAATACTCTTTCGGGCTGAACGCAGCCAGGGCAGGGGCCTGGACGATCTTGCGGGTGATACGGATGGCCTGGGCTGCTACGCGCAGGTCTTGCGGGTCACTCAGGTAGTTGGGGTCGATCAGCGGGGCATCGTCCGGGTTGGCCGAGCGGATATCGATGCGCCCCCGGCTGGCCGGGCGCAGGTTGCACACCGAGGCGGTAAAGGCCGGGAAGCGGTGCAGCGGTTCGCCAAAACGTTCCAGCGACAGCGGCTGCACGTGGTATTGCAGGTTGGCTGAGGCCTGTTCCGGCCCTGAACGCACAAATGCACCCAGCTGACTTGGCGCCATGGCCAGCGGGCCACTGCGGTCGTACAGGTAACGCAGGCCCATGCCCAATTTGCCCCAGGGGCTGTTGGCGACTTGGTTGAGGGTGCGCGCCTGGCTGACCTGATAGATCAGCCGCAGTTGCAGGTGGTCTTGCAGGTTGCCGCCGACGCCGGGCAACTCATGACGGACGGCGATCCCCAGGCTTTCAAGCAGGCCACGCGGGCCGATGCCCGAGCGTTGCAGAATGCCGGGAGAACCCACCGACCCTGCACACAGGATGATTTCCCGGCGGGCACTGAAGTGCTGCCAGTTACCCTGCCAGCGTGCCCGCACCGCCGAAGCGCGGCCGTTGTCGAGGATGACCTGATCCACCAATACATCGGTCAGGACGGTCAGGTTGGGGCGCTTGAGTACCGGCCGCAAGAAAGCCTTGGACGAGTTCCAGCGAATGCCGGAGCGCTGGTTGACCTGAAAGTATCCACAGCCCTGGTTATCGCCACCGTTGAAGTCGGCAACGGTATCAATGCCGCTTTGTGCCGCGGCATCGCGGAAGGCATCGAGAATGGCCCAGGAGTAGCGTTGCTGTTCAACCCGCCACTCACCTTCATTGCCGTGGACCTCACTGGCACCGCCAAAGTGGTTCTCACTGGCCTTGAACAAGGGCAGGACATCTTTCCAGGCCCAGCCGGCATTGCCTTGCTCGGCCCAGCGGTCGTAGTCGCCAGCCTGGCCGCGCATGTAGATCATGCCGTTGATGGAGGAGCAGCCACCGAGCACCTTGCCCCGCGGGTAACCCAGGGCGCGCCCGTTGAGGCCGGGCTGGGCTTCGGTCTTGAAGCACCAGTCGGTGCGCGGATTACCAATGCAATAGAGGTAACCCACAGGAATGTGAATCCAGGGATAGTTGTCGCGACCGCCCGCTTCGAGCAGCAGCACCCGGCAGCCCGGGTCGGCGGACAAACGATTGGCCAGCAGGCATCCGGCTGGGCCGGCACCCACGACCACATAGTCGTAGACAGGATCGGCTGATGGCATGGGCAACCTCGCGCCTGATTATTATTCTTGTCCCCACCCATGTTATTGATTAATTTCGAGATGAAAACGTTAGATTTCACTCAAGTGCTGTGCGTTTTAGAACAACGTCTCGTGAACGATTCATTCACAAGGAAAAGCATGTTCGACTGGAATGATCTGCGGTTTTTTCTCGAGTTGCAGCGTAGCGGTCGCCTGCTGACCGCGGCCAAGCGCCTCAACACCACCCACAGCACCGTGGCCCGGCATATCGACAATATCGAGCAGAGCCTGGGCACTGCATTGTTCGTCCAGCACGCCCAGGGCTATGAACTGACGCCTTCCGGCCAGGCCCTGCTCAAGCACGCCGAAGCCATGGAAAACGTCGCCCTGCTGGCGCAGGAAGAAATCACCCAGGCCATCACCCCGCTGGGCAAGATTCGCCTGGGGGTGACCGAAGGCATCGGCATCATGTTCTTCACCCCGCGCATGGGCAGCCTGTTCGAGCGTTATCCGGGGCTGGAGGTCGAGCTGGTGGCGGTACCGCGGTTTGTCAGCATCCTCAACCGTGAAGCGGAAATCAGCATCCACCTTGAACGGCCCAACGCAGACCTGTTGATAACCCGCAAACTCACCGACTACCGGCTGGCGCTGTACGCCAGCCCCGACTACCTGGCCAAGGCGCCAGCGCTCCATCACCGCGAAGACCTGGCCAAGCACAGCTGGATTGGCTACGTGGACGACCTGCTGTTTAGCCAGGAACTGCTGTTTCTCAACAGCTTCTGCCGGGCGCCGAATGTGGTGTTTCGCAGCACCAGTGTGATTGCCCAGCAGCAGGCCGCTCGGGCAGGACTGGGCATTGCCGTGCTGCCTAACTACATGGCCCGGCATGACCCGGCGCTGGTCCGGGTGCTGCCCAGTGAGACCATCCAGCGCAGCTACTGGATCTGTACCCGCCGCGAACTGCACAAGTCAGTCCGCCTGCGGGTGGTCTGGGATTTCCTTCTGGCGCTGTGCGCTGAAGAGCAGGGCGCCTTGCTGGCGGAGTAGCCTTCAATAACCCAGGGCTTTGGCCGCCAGCAGCAACGCAGCGCAGATTCCCACCGTTGCAAACAGCTGCTGCAGACGCGGCCCGGCCAGGCGGCTCGCCAGTGGACGGGCCAGCAGCAGCCCCAGCACAGCACCGATGGCAAACGGCGCACCCACCGCCCAATGCATCACACCACCAATGCTGGCGCTGACCACGCTGCCGGTGGATACCAGCGCAATCACCGCCAGCGAGGTGGCGACGATGCTCTTCATGGGCAGGTTGGTGTAGCGGCTCAAGGCCGGCACAATCACAAAGCCGCCGCCCACACCCAGCAGCCCGGAAAGCAACCCCGACAACAGCCCGGTGAACGCCAGCGCCCGGGCGCAGGGCAGGGTCCAGCGCAAACGCCCCTGCAAGGGGTTGAGCACGCAGGGCATCAGGCTGCGTTCGCCCAGGGGCGGTTCACCGCGCAGCTCACGGTGCGCCTTGAGCAGCATGCGGCCGCAGGCGTACACCAGCACGGCGGCGAAGGCCAGGGCCAGTGGCCCGTTTGGCAGCTGGTGCGCCAGCATCAAGCCAAAGGGGGCGGCGACGATACCGATCAGCGCGACAAAGGCCGCCGCCCGATAACGCACCACCCCCTGACGCAGCCCCAGCACAGCGCCAACCGCCGCGGCCATACCGACGGCCAACAAGCCCACCGGCGCCGCTTCGACCATCGACAAGCCAAGGCCGAAGACCAGCAGCGGCACAGCCAGAATGCCGCCTCCGGCCCCGGTCAACGCCAGCACAGCACCAATGATTGCCCCCAACCCAGTCGCTACAAAAGGCTGTTCGATCACTGCCGAACCTCGACCGGAGCTGCCTGGGGCTTGGCCAGCCACTCCCGTCCCTTGAGCATGCAGCGCCAATACAGCGGCGGCAGGACCTGCGCCTTGAGCAACCAGGCCAGGCGTGTCGGGCGACGACCATCCAGTAGCCAGCGCGGAAAGCTCGGTGCTACTTTGCCGCCGTAGGTGAATTCAGCCAGTACGATCTTGCCGCGCTCGACGGTCAACGGGCATGACCCGTAGCCGTCGTAGTGCGCCAGGTTCGGCAAGCGGCCGAGGGCCACCAGCACGTTGTTGGCAACCACCGGCGCCTGCTTGCGCGCGGCCGCGGCGGTCTTGGCGTTCGTGGTGTTGATGCCATCCCCCAGCGCGTGAATGTTGGAGAACTTGCGATGACGCAGGGTGGCCGGGTCGACATCGATCCAGCCGCCAGCATCAGCCAGGGGGCTGTTGCGAATGAAGTCGGGGGCGATCTGCGGCGGGACCACATGCAGCATATCGAAGGGTTGCACATGGGTTTCGCTGCTGCCATCGGGCAGGGTGCGAATGAACGTGGCCTGCTTGCCCGGACCGTCGACCGCCACCAGGCGATGGGCGTACTGCAGGTCGACGGCGTACTTGTCGATGTACTCCATCAAGGCCGGCACATAGTCCGGCACGCCGAACAACACGGCCCCTGCGTTGAAGAACTGCGCCTGAATGTTGCCCAGACGACCAGTGCGCAACCAGTGATCGCACGAAAGGTACAAGGCCTTCTGTGGCGCGCCGGCGCACTTGATCGGCATGGGCGGCTGGCTGAACACGGCGCGTCCCTCGCGCAGGTTCTGCACCAGCTGCCAAGTGTAAGGCGCCAGGTCGTAGCGATAGTTGGAGGTCACGCCATTGCGGCCCAAGGTTTCGCTCAAACCTTCGATAGCGTTCCAGTCGAGCTTCAGCCCCGGGCATACCACCAACTGTTCGTAACTGAGCAGGCGGCCATCATCCAGGCTGACGGTCTGCGCCTGGGGATCGAAACCTTCGACACGCGCCTTGATCCAGCGAACGCCGGAGGGAATGGTCGAGGCCATGCTGCGCGCTGTGCTGGGGGCGTTGAAGATGCCCGCGCCGACCATGGTCCAGCCAGGTTGGTAGTAGTGGGTGTCGGCCGGATCGATGATGGCGATATCCAGCGACGGGTCGCGGCAGATCAGGCTGGAGGCGGCAGCGATGCCGGCAGCCCCTGCGCCGACAATCAGGACCTTGTGATGATCGCCTTTGGGCGATGGGGTAGTGCAGGCAGGCATGGCAAGGTATTCCTTTAATAATAATTCTGGGGTGTTGCTCAGAGTGCGTTGAGCGGAATCTTCAGGTAGCGCACACCGTTCTCTTCAGGCTCTGGCAGCTGGCCGCTGCGCATGTTGATCTGGACGGACGGCAGGATCAGCACCGGCATGTCGAGGGTGGCATCACGGGCTTCGCGCATGGCCACGAAGCTGTCTTCGCTGATGCCCTCTCGCACATGGATGTTGCTGGCGCGTTGTTCGGCCACCGTGGTCATGTAGCGCAGCTCGCGACCGCCAGGCAGGTAGTCATGGCACATGAACAGCCGTGTCTCGGCGGGCAGGGCAAGGATGCGCTGGATCGAGCGGTACAGGGTGCGGGCGCTGGCGCCGGGGAAATCACAGCGAGCGGTGCCGTAGTCGGGCATGAACAAGGTGTCGCCAACAAACGCGATGCACTGCCCGGCGACCTCTACCACGTAGGTCATGCAGGCCGGTGTATGGCCAGGTGTGTGCAAGGCGCGGGCGCCCAGGGCGCCGATGGCAAATACCTGCTCGTCCTCGAACAGCACATCGAACTGGCTACCGTCCCGGGCAAAACCCTGGTCGGCATTGAACAGGGCACCGAATACCTTTTGCACCTGGGTGATCTGATTGCCGATGGCAACCTGGCCGCCCAGAGACTGCTTGAGGTAAGCCGCTGCCGACAGGTGATCGGCGTGCACATGGGTTTCCAGAATCCACTGCACCTGGCCACCCAGCGCCTTGACCCGGGCAATGAGTTTGTCGGCCGACGCGGTGTTGGTACGGCCTGACTTGGGATCGTAGTCCAGCACGCTGTCTATCAACGCACACTGACTGCTGCCCCGATCCATCACCAGGTAACTGATGGTCGAAGTCGCGTCGTCGAACAACGCTTCCACATACAATTTGCCGCCGATGATCATTACCGCTCTCCAGAATTTCCAGGTGCCATGGCTTCGAGCCGTGTGTGGACATTGGCCAAGCTGTCATCAAGATGTGTGCCACCGATCAAGCTGGCCTTGGCAGCGCTGAAACGCCGGTTTCATTGGCGGCTCATGGAGTGTCACGTGACAGACTGCCGTTCTGGCAGTCAGGTCATGGCAGTCCCTGGCAGTTTTTGGCAGTCGCTCCAGCCTTCAGTTAAGCTGCTCGGGTGCTTTTCCTGGTGCCTTATGTCTTATTCTTCGCGAGCAATACCCGATCCTGCCGTCCAGGCCCTGGTGTCCTACCTTGAGCATGACGCACAACCGACCATCGTGCTGGATACCGACTACAACATCCTGGCGGCCAACGCAGCTTATCAACGCCAGTTCGGTGTCCAAGGCCAGCCCCCGGTGGGCGGTAAATGCCATCGGGTTTCCCATCACTACGCCGTGCCCTGTGACCAGGCGGGCGAGCTGTGCCCGATGCGCAAAGCCTGGGAGAGCCGCACGCCGGAGCGGGTGCTGCATGTGCATCACACCCCGCGTGGGCCTGAGCATGTGGATGTTGAACTGAGGCCGATCCTCGATCAACAGGGTGAAGTGGTGGCCTTTGTCGAGCGGCTGACCAGCATTGCCGTTGCCTCGGCACAACCGCAGCAGCAAGGTCTGGTAGGGCGCTCTCCGGCATTCCAGGAATCGCTGGCCAGCTTGCAGCGAGCGGCACCCGCGCAGATTCCTGTGCTCTTGCAGGGCGAGTCCGGGACCGGCAAGGAGCTCTTTGCCCGCGCCTTGCACCTGGGTAGCCCCCGGGCCAATGGTCCTCTCGTCGTGGTCGACTGCACCGGTCTGACCGAGTCGCTGTTCGAGAGTGAACTGTTTGGCTATGAGAAGGGCGCCTTCACCGGAGCCTTGCAGCGCAAGATCGGCCTGGCCGAGGCCGCGCACGGCGGTACCTTGTTCCTCGATGAGATTGGCGAAGTGCCGTTGGCCATCCAGGTCAAACTGCTGCGCCTGATCGAGTCCGGGAGCTTTCGCCCGGTGGGCAGCCTGCGCACCGTTCACTCGGACTTCCGCCTGATCTCGGCGACCCACAAACCGCTCAAGGAAATGGCCGCCGCCGGCACCTTCCGTGAAGACCTCTACTACCGCATCAGTGGTTTCCCCATCCGCCTGCCGGCGTTACGGGAGCGGGTGGACGACTTGCCATTGCTGGTCGAAAGCCTGCTGCAACGCATGGCCGGCAAGTCAGCACCGCAGGTCGACAGCCAGGCGATGAGGCAGCTCAGCCTGCACAGCTTCCCCGGCAACATCCGAGAGCTGCGCAACATCCTTGAGCGCGCGCGGCTGTTTGCCGATGACGGTGTCATCCGCCCCGAGCACTTGCCAGCGGAGTTGGGAAGCGAAGAGGGCAGGCTTGCACAACCTGGACGGCGACGCAGCAAGGACAACCTCGGACAACTGGCGCAGGCGCTTGAGAGCTTCAATGGCTCTCGCAGTGAGCTGGCGCACCATCTGGGGTTGAGTGAGCGCACGCTGTACCGGCGTTTGCGTGAGCTTGGATTGTAAGCCCGCAGAAACAACAAACCCCGGCCTAGGCCGGGGTTTGTTTTTGCAGCGTTTGAACCGGATCAGAAGTCCAGGTTCGAGACCGCCAGGGCGTTGCTTTCGATGAACTCACGACGAGGCTCAACAGCGTCGCCCATCAGGGTGTTGAAGATCTGATCGGCAGCGATCGCGTCTTCGATGGTCACCTTGAGCATGCGGCGCACGGTTGGGTCCATGGTGGTTTCCCATAGCTGGTCAGGGTTCATCTCGCCCAGACCTTTGTATCGCTGGATGGTGTGGCGCTTGGTGCTTTCGGTCATCAGCCAGTCGAGTGCTTCCTTGAACTCGTTGATGGCTTTCTTGCGCTCACCACGTTGAACATAGGCACCTTCGCCGAGCAGGGTGCTCAGTTGCGCGCCCAGGGCGGTGACGGTGCGGTAGTCGTTACTGCCGAAGAAGTCGCGGTTGAAGGTGACGTAGCTGGCCAGGCCATGGGAGGTGATTTCCACTTCCGGCAGCCAGACATTACGTTCCTTGTCTTCGCGCAGGCTGGCCTTGTACAGCAGGCCGGACTTCTCGCTGGTGCGCAGGCGCTCTTCGAATTTGCCCAGCCATTCCTGCATGGCCGCGTGGTCACCCAGTTGCTCCAGGGACACGGCAGGCAGGTAGACGAAGTGCTCGGTCAGTTCCTGAGGGTACAGGCGCGACAGACGCTTGAGGGTCTTCATCACGGTGCGGAATTCGTTGACCAGGCGCTCCAGCTCTACGCCGGAAACCGGTGGCGCAGACTCGTCCAGGTGCAGGCTGGCATCTTCCAGGGCCGACTGGGTCATGTACTCTTCCATGGCCTCGTCGTCCTTGATGTATTGCTCTTGCTTGCCTTTCTTGACCTTGTACAGCGGCGGCTGGGCAATGTAGATGTAGCCGCGCTCGACCAGCTCCGGCAACTGACGGAAGAAGAACGTCAGCAGCAGGGTACGGATGTGCGAACCGTCGACGTCAGCATCGGTCATGATGATGATGTTGTGATAACGCAGCTTGTCGATGTTGTACTCTTCGCGACCGATACCACAGCCCAGGGCGGTGATCAGGGTGCCCACTTCCTGGGACGAGATCATCTTGTCAAAACGTGCTTTCTCGACGTTGAGGATCTTACCCTTGAGCGGCAGGATGGCCTGGGTCTTGCGGTTACGACCTTGCTTGGCCGAACCACCTGCGGAGTCACCCTCCACCAGGTACAGTTCGGAAAGGGCTGGGTCCTTCTCCTGGCAGTCCGCCAGTTTGCCTGGCAGGCCGGCGATATCCAGCGCGCCTTTGCGGCGAGTCATTTCCCGTGCCTTGCGCGCGGCTTCACGGGCACGCGCAGCGTCGATCATCTTGCCGACAACCGCCTTGGCTTCGTTCGGGTTCTCCAGCAGGAAGTCGGAGAAGTACTTGCCCATCTCCTGTTCCACGGCAGTTTTCACTTCCGAGGACACCAGCTTGTCTTTGGTCTGGGAGCTGAACTTCGGATCCGGGACCTTCACCGAAATGATCGCGGTCAGGCCTTCACGGGCATCGTCACCGGTAGTCGAGACCTTGTTCTTCTTGGCCAGGCCTTCCTGCTCGATGTAGTTGTTCAGGTTACGGGTCAACGCCGAGCGGAAACCGACCAGGTGAGTACCACCGTCGCGCTGCGGAATGTTGTTGGTGAAGCACAACAGGTTCTCGTTGAAGCTGTCGTTCCACTGCAGGGCGATTTCCACGCCCACGCCGTCTTCACGCTGAACGCTGAAGTGGAACACCTGGTTGACTGGCGTCTTGTTGGTGTTCAGGTATTCAACGAAGGCACGCAGACCACCTTCGTACTTGAAGTGCTCTTCCTTGCCCGAACGCTCATCCTTGAGCAGGATGCCAACGCCGGAGTTGAGGAATGACAGTTCACGAATTCGCTTGGCCAGGATGTCCCAGCTGAAGTGGATGTTCTTGAAGGTTTCAGCCGACGGCTTGAAGTGGATGTGGGTACCGGTGGTTTCACTTTCGCCAACGATTTTCATCGGGGCTTGAGGAACACCGTGAACATAGGTCTGTTCCCAGATCTTGCCACTGCGGCGAACGGTGAGGATCAACTGCTCGGACAGGGCGTTCACTACCGACACGCCTACACCGTGCAGACCGCCGGATACTTTGTAGGAGTTGTCGTCGAACTTACCGCCAGCGTGCAGGACGGTCATGATGACCTCGGCGGCGGATACGCCTTCCTCTTTATGCACGTCGACCGGAATGCCGCGACCGTTGTCGCGAACACTGATGGATTCATCCGGGTGAATAGTTACGGTGATGTCATCACAGTGGCCGGCGAGTGCCTCGTCGATCGAGTTATCGACCACCTCGAACACCATGTGGTGCAGGCCGCTACCATCATCGGTGTCGCCAATGTACATACCGGGACGCTTGCGCACGGCATCTAGCCCTTTCAGCACTTTAATGCTGGAGGAGTCGTACGTTTGATTTTCGCTCATGCCTTCACTCCCGATGGTCGTGGGTCTGGGTGATACGGCCCTGTTCCACGTGGAACAGAGCAACTGGCGTTTCCGTCTGCCAGCCTTCCCTCAATAATTCGTGGTCTACACAGGTGATAAACACCTGGCAGCGTAAGTCTTCCAACAAGCGGCAAAGTGCGCGACGGTGCTGCTCGTCCAGTTCAGACGGCAAGTCATCCACTAGATAAATACATTGGCCGCGCCGAGCCTGGCTGACCAAATGTCCCTGGGCGATGCGCAACGCGCAAACCACAAGCTTCTGCTGGCCCCGAGAAAGAATATCGGCGGCATTATGAGCGCCGAGTCTCAGGCGCAAATCAGCTCGTTGTGGTCCGGCCTGGGTATGGCCCATCTGCTGATCTCGTTGCAGGGAGGAGGCGAGTACTTCACTGAGTTCCCGATCCTTGTCCCAGCCACGGTAATAGCTCAGGGTCAGCCCTTCGAGCTCGACCAAATCGCTCAGGGTTCGCTCAAAGACTGGCTTCAAGGCCTTGATGTAATTTCGGCGGTATTCATCTATTTCAGCGCTGGCCAGGCACAGTTCCCGGTCCCAGGCCGCTTGCGAAACAGCGTCAAGTGTACCATGCCGCAACCATGAGTTCCGCTGCCGCAAAGCCTTCTGCAGGCGTTGCCAAGTGGACATGAAGCGTGGTTCCACGTGGAACACACCCCAATCGAGGAACTGTCGGCGAATTTTTGGAGCGCCTTCGAGCAGGCGAAAGCTGTCCGGATTGATCAATTGCAGCGGCAGAATTTCCGCCAGCTGTGCGGCACTGCGGGCGTTCTGCCCGTCAATGCGAATGGTGAACTCACCTTGCCGATCCCGCGAAATCCCCAGGTTGCTGGTACCGCCTTCGTTGAGCTCGACCTGACCGAACACCGTACAAGCCAACTGCTCGTACTGAATGACGGGTGTGAGGCGGGTGCTACGGAAAGAGCGGGCCAGGCCCAGCAGATGAACGGCTTCCAACACACTGGTTTTACCACTGCCGTTGGTGCCGTACAGGATATTGATGCGGGGGGAGGGAGAGAAGGTCACCGGGTGCAGGTTACGCACCGCGGTGACAGAAACGCGACTGAGGGACATCTAGAGTCTGCTGGACAAGTTACAGGCGCATCGGCATGACAACGTAAGCGGAGTCGTCGTTGTCAGCTTCCTGGAGCAGGGCACTGCTGTTGGAATCCGACAGGATCAGGCGAACTTGCTCGGTAGTCATGACACCCAATACGTCCAGCAGGTAGCTCACGTTGAAGCCGATTTCCAGCGAGCTACCGTTGTAGTCGACGCTGATTTCTTCTTCTGCTTCTTCCTGCTCAGGGTTGTTCGCCTGGATCTTGAGCTGGCCATTGGCCAACTGCAGACGAATGCCGCGGTACTTCTCGTTGGACAGAATGGCAGTACGGCTGAACGCTTCGCGCAGCGCCTGACGATCGCCGATCACCAGCTTGTCGCCGCCTTTCGGCAGTACGCGCTCGTAGTCCGGGAACTTGCCATCGACCAGCTTGGAGGTGAAGGTGAACTCACCGGTAGTGGCACGAATGTGATGCTGACCCAGTACGATGCTGACCATGCCATCAGGCTCGGTGAGCAGCCGCGCCAGCTCCAGGATACCCTTGCGCGGCACGATGACCTGGTGGCGGTCGGCCTGGCCGATGTCAGCCCGCATGGAGCACATGGCCAGACGGTGACCGTCGGTCGCTACGGCGCGCAGGGTGTCGGTGGACACTTCCAGCAGCATGCCGTTGAGGTAGTAGCGCACGTCTTGCTGAGCCATGGCAAAGCTGGTGCGCTCGATCAGGCGGCGCAGGCGGCTTTGCTCGAGACTGCAAGTCAGCGAACCCGGGCCTTCTTCCACGGTCGGGAAGTCGTTGGCCGGCAGGGTCGACAGGGTGAAACGGCTACGGCCAGCCTTGACCACGATCTTCTGCTCGTCGAGCTTGATATCGATCAGGGCATCGTTCGGCAGGCTTTTGCAAATGTCCATGAGCTTGCGCGCAGGAACGGTGATCTCGCCTGGCTCGGCGGGCTCTTCCAGTTGCACACGGCCAACCAGCTCCACTTCCAGGTCAGTACCTGTCAGCGACAGTTGTTGACCTTGAACTACCAGCAATACGTTGGACAATACCGGCAAGGTCTGGCGGCGCTCGACGACGCCTGCGACCAGTTGCAGGGGTTTCAACAGGGCTTCGCGTTGAATGGTGAAATGCATGGTCTAGTCCCTTGCCTTAATAAACTGCGCTGACGCCAATCACGTCGTCAGGGTCCGCAGCAGGTTCTTGTAGTCCTCGCGGATATCCGCGTCGGATTCCTTGAGTTCGTTGATCTTGCGGCACGCGTGCAACACCGTGGTGTGGTCGCGACCGCCAAAGACGTCACCGATTTCCGGCAAGCTGTGGTTGGTCAGTTCCTTGGACAGTGCCATCGCCACTTGACGCGGTCGAGCCACTGAACGAGAACGACGCTTGGACAGCAGGTCGGAAATCTTGATCTTGTAGTACTCGGCCACAGTGCGCTGGATGTTATCCACACTCACCAGTTTGTCCTGGAGTGCCAACAGATCCTTGAGCGATTCGCGAATCAGCTCGATGGTGATGTCGCGTCCCATGAAGTGCGAGTGGGCGATCACTCGCTTCAGCGCGCCTTCAAGCTCACGGACGTTGGAGCGAATGCGCTGGGCAATGAAGAAGGCCGCGTCATGCGGCAGGTCTACCTTGGCCTGGTCGGCTTTCTTCATCAGGATCGCGACGCGGGTTTCCAGCTCCGGCGGTTCGACCGCTACGGTAAGGCCCCAGCCGAAACGCGATTTCAGACGCTCTTCCAGTCCTTCGATCTCTTTCGGGTAACGGTCACTGGTCAAGATGACCTGCTGACCGCCTTCGAGCAAGGCGTTGAAGGTGTGGAAAAACTCTTCCTGGGAACGCTCTTTACGGGCGAAGAACTGAATGTCATCGATAAGCAGGGCATCTACCGAACGGTAGAAGCGCTTGAATTCGTTGATGGCATTGAGTTGCAGCGCCTTGACCATGTCGGCGACAAAACGCTCGGAATGCAGGTACACCACCTTGGCATTCGGATTCTTCTTGAGCAGGTGGTTACCCACAGCATGCATCAAGTGCGTTTTACCCAAGCCTACGCCGCCGTACAAGAACAGTGGGTTGTAGCCATGCTTGGGGTTGTCGGCGACCTGCCAGGCGGCCGCGCGGGCCAGCTGGTTGGACTTACCCTCGACGAAGTTCTCGAAGGTAAAGGTACGGTTCAGGTAGCTGGTGTGCTTGAGCGCACCTTCGACCTGTACGGTGCGTTGCTCAGTACGACCGCTCGGAGCCGGGGCGGCATTAGCCTCGCCCATCGAATCAAAGCTGTCGCGCGAAGGCGCATCCTCGACCGCGGCAACTGCCGGTGCAGCAAC